>JANRLC010000088.1:0-60883 GCA_033762955.1 Verrucomicrobiota bacterium
AAAAAGCTGATGAAACCGCTGAAACTGGACAAATCGCTTAACCAAACGTAAATATAATCAACTAAAATGGTAAAGTTTGTACGCAAAACCGTAAAGGATCTCCTGAGCTAAATGCGTAAACCATCTCCTGACCTATTCAGGTGGTTACACCTTCCGTCTTCTGCCTTCTCCCATCTTCAATCTTCAATCTGCAATTCTCAATCCACCATCTGCCATCTGCAATCCTGTCGTTTATTTTAATCTGAATAATAATCGCCTTGCCAAACGGAAATCCTATCTTTCAGTCTATAAATTCATAATTAATAGAAGGTCCGCGTACCGAGGTAAATTGGCCAAACTCCAGGGTATGCCTGCGGCATTCTGGGAAAAGCACAAGATCAGTCACACGCCATTTTCCTCTTTAGGATAAGCACACAACCAAAGGGATTTCTAGCGAGGCCCGGAAATAGTATGAACCCAAGAGGTCTCAGGTGTATGTGCTAATATAAGAGCCTTCTGGAAGCACCAACAGTTCAACTCAACCCAAGCCTGGGTCAACGGCCCAGGTACGTACGATATATATAGAATCGGGAGCGCTGAGAGCGCGGCACCGGCGAATTGCACCAGTTGGTAGGAGATGCAAAGTAAAAGAACGTCATAGGGGCACACGAGATTCAGGTCAGTACGATCCATGACGCTGCTGGTATTGTCTGCATTTACAGCTTTAGTGAGCTTCATGAAATTTAGTGGATAAAAATCCGGATACCCAATCCATGCGCGAACTTTCATGTCCAAAAACTATAATGCAACACCCCGCAGCGATATCACCTATTACATATCTTGTTTAGAAGCTTGACCAATACTCTGTGGCAATGACAGGTTGGTAATTGTACAAGGCAGTCACTGCTATTCCATAGCCAGTTAACTTTAACACAAATACAATTATGCCAGCTACATGGTACTATGCGGAATCAAATGAGCAAAAGGGGCCTGTTTATGCGCAACAGGTTCTGTCTCTATACTCTAATGGACAGATCAAAGATAATACGCTTGTCTGGCAGAATGGGATGCTCGAGTGGACTCCCCTTTCCTCCGTACTGCCTGTAATAAGGCAGGCGGTACTGGCTCATCCCACAATGTATTGCCCGCACTGTAATGCGATGATCGAGAGAGCTGACCTCATCTCGGTCGGTCACTCGCAAGTGTGTCCGCACTGTAAGGATGCCTTTGTGCAGAAGGTTAAGGAAGGGGCATCCATCTCTGCCTTTGGCCGGGTAGAGTTGGCCACACCCACGCGCCGATTCTGCGCGAAGGTCATTGACATAGTAATCCTCCTGGTTGTTATCTATACGATCACTTATAGCCTCGCAAGCGCGGGAGTTGTAACAGGAGAGGGGGTATCATATATAGCAACCGCTAACATACTGCCATTTTTCTTCCGATTCCTTTACAACGTCCTTCAAACCGGTAACCCCAAAATGCAGGGGACACTGGGGAAATATCTACTCGGGATAAAGGTCATCCGCACAGATGGCAGCCCCATTACCTACGGTAGAGCAGTGGGGCGCTTTTTCGCAGAATACGTGAGTATGATCATACTGTTTATCGGTTACCTTATGATTTTCTGGGACGAGGAGCGGCGGACTCTACACGATCGCATTGCCGACACCCTTGTGGTGCACCGCTAGGCTACGACTATGGCGAATTCTCTACTCTGCCTAAAATGTAAGGAGCCTCTGAGTCTGGAAGGCGCGCACCCGTATAAGGAGTACACTACTCGATGCAGGGTATGCCGTTCTGCCAATACGGTCATCGTATTGCCCGCGATGGAGCACCGTTTCGTGCGCTCACAAGCGAGTGTCGCTGCGGAGCTGGAAGCGAGCTGCTTCTACCATGCAGACAGGAAAGCCGAAAGCACCTGTCATGCGTGTGGCCGGTTTATCTGTAACCACTGCACAGCGACTCTGGATGATGAGACCCTATGCCTGCCCTGCTTGATGGCGATTCGCGCGAAGGGCTCACACGCCAAGCTTGCGAATGGTACGGTTCGGTGGGACTCGATAGCTCTTGGGACAGCCGTCGTTTCCATTTTCATCGCCTATTTTGCCATACTCACTGCGCCTGCAGTCATCTATCTAGTGCTCCGGTACTGGAGAAAGGGGCCATTCAGCCCCTTTGAAAACCACAAGTGGCGTATGGCATTGGCATTGACCCTGGCGGTCTTGCAGCTTGTGGGATGGTCAATGGCATTGAACGTATTTATCTCATCAGGTATATTTAAAATATAAATAGGTACATCTCCGATGGCTACTTCCCTATCCGCAAAAACGTACAAGAAACTCTTTGGTCGAAGCAGCTTTAGTGTACAAAAACTCTACAGGGGCGTGGATCATCTCTTGCTTGTCGATGGGCAATACCGCGAAGAATATCGCCGCTTTTACTACAAAGATATTGCAGGTATTGTGGTGCGAAACACTGCGACGTGGAAGGTATGCAATTGGATATTCGGAGTATTGTTATTTCTGTTCCTCGTAGGGAGTCTTTCCAGTTCGGATGCCAAACCTGCATTTATTATCTGGTTTGTTATCGTGCTACTTCCCTTCCTCTACAATCTCCTGCGCGGGCAGACAGTCCAGTGTGCGATCAAGACAGTGGTCAGGCAGGAAGTCATTCACTGTATTTCCAGAAAGTCCAAGGCTCAGAAACTGATCAATCAGGTTCTGCCACTCATTCAAGAGGCGCAGCAGGCCTCTGCACTCCAAGAACCAGCACCGCTTGCAACCAGCCCGTTCGACGTCGGCAATTCGCCGACCAGTACACCCCCGCCCTTTCTCGGCACCTCTGGCTTAAAACCGCCTCCGATTCCCGGGCAAAGCCCTGTCGTCCGCATTCCACCTGTGCCCACGGACACAACTCCAAGCTAATCACGCATGCACTCCCTCAGCCAAAAGCGGTGCTTTAATCACGCTGAGCGAGAGGCCGCTGCACGATGTCTTGAGTGTGGGCAATTCTTTTGCAGGGAATGCGCCAGCGAACATGATGGCCGCATCCTATGCAGCGCCTGTCTTACAAAGAAGGGGCATAAACGGGAGAAGTCAGCCCCATTCACACTCTCGAAACAAGCCGTCATCGTACTGAAGGGGATTTCAGGTATTCTGTTGGCATGGTTTCTATTCTGGCTCTTCGGGCTGCTTGTACTAGCTATCACTGAATGAGTTTCGCCGGACACTGAACCATGAAAAGACCTGTTATCACCTCCAGCGATCCAATAAAGAACGGTGTAAACGCCATGGTTCTTATTGAGGAAGCGGTACAACTGCTACGCAAGATGCCTTCGCGTGGCTGGCTCTATTGGGCGATAGGGGTGATGCCGTTCACACTCAGTTGGATCGTAGCCGTGTTTGATTTGATGGGAACCGCCCGGGCTCGCGATTATCTTTTCCTCTACGCGCTCGTGACCGCTTTGTGCTTCACCTTGTTAAAGGGTATGCAATCCAGCTATTGTCAGGCCATGGCGCGGGCGCTGATACCCTCGCATGAACCGGGGAAGGTGGAGAAACCAAGCATTAATGGGTATCTGGAACAGGTCTGGCTCCAAACCAGCTCGCTCCTGGCATTATCTATCGGCGTACTCATCACACTACCCTACCCCTGGCTGCAAGCCTACTACACGAATCTCTGTGTGCTGACCGCATTACCCGCACAGGATGAGAGCAGCCTCCATCAGCGCGCCATCAGGCAAGCGGGGCTTTGGGTAGGGCAGAACACCATGCTCTTAACGCTACTCTTTGCAGTCATGATAGTCGTATTCATGAACTGCATCATAGCCATCATCGGATTGCCCTGGTTGGTAAAACTCATTTTTGGAGTCGAGGTGCTTTTCACTGCTGCGCCAGTAACCTTGTATTCAGGCAAGTTCATCGTAAGCATACTACTCATTGGCATGGGGTTGACTTGGGCGCTGACAGACCCACTGGTTAAAGCCATCTATCTATTGCGCTGCTACTATGGGGAATCGCAGCTCTCCGGACTCGATTTACACCAGCGCTGGACGACGCTTAGACGCCTCCGTACCAGCGCGAAGTCGGCACTCATCGTCTTCATAATTGCGCTGGTCTACAACGTCACACCGGGGAACCTCATGGCGCAACCCGCAGTATCGCCCCAAGTCGAACCCGAGATTGTCACGAGCAGCCTAATTCCGCCTGATGTTCTCAATGCCACGCTCGAACAGGAGCTATCCAAGGCCATCTACGACTGGCGAACAGAATCGCAGGAAGTTTCGTCCTCCCTGGTATCCATGAGCGAGTGGATTCGAGCCAAGTGGAAAGAGATTTATGAAGGCTCATGGCTGGAGCGCTTCATGAAGTGGATAGAGGATTTGTTGAAATCCGACAAAAAGTCAGAGGAGCCCATATCCCGCAAGGAGGAGACCCCTTCGATACTGAGGACTCTAGCCCCATTCCTCTACCTGATTGCCGTATTCGGCCTCATTTTTCTCCTCTACAAACTAGTCCAGCACCGGCTCAATCCCGCCCCTGTCGTCATCACCGTAGCGACGGCGGTCACTGTGAAACCGGATTTGGAATCCTCCGATACGCACGCAGAAGCGATGAGTCTGAGCGGTTGGCACGCCTATGCGCGTGAACTCGCGGGGCGCGGTGAATACCGCCTGGCTATGCGGGCGCTGTTTTTTGCCCAGTTAAGCCAGCTTGCGGACCGGGGGGTCATCGTGCTGCAACGGCACAAGACCAATGCCGATTACAACCGTGACATCAACAAACGGGGGCATTCCTATCCCGGATTGTATGCGCTGTTCTCAACAAACATGCACCTCATCGAAAGAGTCTGGTACGGCACCTCTGTCGCGGATGCCAACGGCTATCAAGCCTTTGAAGAGAACGTCACGAAACAGGAGGAACTGATACGGTGAGCACAAAGACTTCCCTGTTCCTGCTCTTCGGCATAGGCGCCCTGTTTATTGCCGGACTTTATGGGGTCATCCACCGCCGCTTCGCCCTGGGGCAGGACTATCCCCACGGCTCGAGCCATCGCGCTGCGGAAGATGGCTCTCGTGCCTTCTATGAAAGCCTGAATGCACTCAACGGATTATCGGTAACACGCATTAATGACCCACTGGCTTGGGGTGACAGTGCGGAGCCCAGAACTATCTTTGCCATAGGAACACGGAAGTATCAGCTCAACGAACAAGCGGGCGAATTCCATGACATCCTTGTGAACGAAGTCCTGTCGGGCTCCCGCCTGGTTATCGCGCTTACTCACCGCGATCGGTTCTATGACGAGAGCGACTCTGACGAGAAGGATTTCGACGATAAGGAATCTGCCAAAAAGGAAGTAGACGGTAAGGTAGCCAAGGTTGATCACAGCGAAGAAGACCAGGTGGAGAAGGAGCCCCATTCACAGCCATCTGGCGATGACGCTGACAAGTCACCAATTGCTGCCGACGGCTCCATCGACGGGCAGGCTTCAGATTCCGAAATGGCCGACGAGTGCGATGAGACAGACGAAGCCGCGGTCGTAAAAGCCAAGAGTCCCATTGAGCATATGGGGATCGCCCTGGATGCGATGGATAATACGGATGAGTTTGCCACCGCTCGCATAGTGGAAACGGCAACACCCCTGGGACTGGAGAAGTCCCTGCAGTGGCATGCGAAGCATAAGCTGAGCCCCGTTGCCCAAGAGTGGAACACCCTCTACAAAATCGGCAACAATAGCGTTCTAGCAGAACGCCCATTCGGTCGCGGCTCCATAGTAATTCTTGCAGATGATGGCCTGTTAATGAACGAGGCACTAAAGGCGCCAGAAACCAGACCCACACAGCTCCTTAGCTGGCTTGTCGGCGGGAATCGTGAAGTGGTGTTCTGCGAAACCATCCATAACATTTATCGCGAGGATAGCCTGTCCCTGCTCATGCGCCGCTACCGCTTGCACGGGCTGATTCTGGGCATGTTGCTGTCGTTCCTTCTAGTTATTTGGAAGAATGCCGTGCCCGTCGTCACTCCGATCGATGAACCCGCACTCGAGGAGATAACCGCTACCTCGCGCGAGCAGACGACCGGTTTCGCACGTCTTCTAAAGAAGCATATTTCTGTGGGTAAACTGCCCTCACTAGCACTGAATCTCTGGGAGAAATCCTTCGCTCATAGACCACTCTACCGGCAAGGGCATGCGAGTCAGAAGCTTATGGAGGCGCGCAGCCTTGTCAGCACCCACACTGGCAACGAGGCCACTACCCCAGCCCTTTTCAGAAAACTACACTCACTTTTGAATACGAAAGGACATTAACGTGGAAATCGAACTTAAACAACTCAGCCAAATACTCGAATCTGCCCGTCAAGAAGCGGCCAAAGTAATCATCGGCCAGCGGCAGATCGTGGACATGGCGCTGATGGCGATTCTAAACCGCGGGCATATTCTCATCGAAGGCCCCCCGGGTGTAGCGAAAACATTGCTGGTCAGAACACTGGGCGCCGTCTTCAATTGCCCAAGTGGACGTATCCAGTTTACTCCGGACTTGATGCCGACGGACATCACCGGGACAACGGTATTCAACCTGAAGGACCAGCAGTTTTCCATGGTTAAAGGCCCCATCTTTACCACCTTTCTGCTTGCTGATGAGATTAACCGGGCCCCCGCAAAGACGCAGTCTGCACTCCTTCAGTGTATGCAGGAACGCTCGGTCACGATCGACCGCCAGCTTCATCAACTCGACCCGGATTTCACCGTCTTTGCCACGCAGAATCCGATTGAGTATGAGGGTACTTATCCGCTCCCAGAGGCACAGAAGGACCGTTTCATGTTCAAGGTGATCATGGATTACCCCGAGCGCGACGATGAGCTACACCTGGCTTCCCGGATGTTACAACAGGAAGCACCTGAGAAGATTCTTGAACGCGGCTCGGTTCAGCCGGTCGTCCCCATGGGCACACTGGAAACCATAAGAAATATACTGGAGCAAATCACCGTAAGACCGGAGTTGCTTGCTTACATCGTGGAAATTGTCCGCGAGACACGGAAGAATCCCGGCATACTCGTCGGTGCAGGCCCGCGTGCCACGCAGGCTCTGGTGTTGGGTACACGGGCGCGCGCGGCGATGGAAGGCCGGGACTTTATCACACCGGATGATGTTAAGGCGCTGGCGCAACCCGTTCTGGCGCACCGTATTATTCTGCGACCAGAGTTCGAGATTGAAGGCCTTTCCGTTGCCGAATTAATCGAGCGCATACTCCAGCAAGTCCCAGTTCCGCGTTAAGTATTTTAGTACAGAGCCTCTATGGAGAACCGCCCCAAACGCTTGGCACCGTCACCCAGTAACCGATTGGTGAACTGGAGTCTTCTGTTACTGCCCGCCGCGCTGATGGGGGCATTCGGTGGCGTGTTGGAGGCTTTCGCCATTCTGCTCTATGGCTTGGTATTCGCAGTGGCAGTGGTCGATCTGTGGCTCTCGCGCAATCGCTTTACTTCATTGAACCCGCAGATGCCTGCGGTGGTGCGGCTGGCGAAAGACTCGCGCAACGAAGTGCCCATGCATCTCGAACACCAGGGATGCACGGGCTTTGAGCTTGAGGTCGGTCTGCTTTTACCCGCCCACCTCGGCGCAGAAAAACTGACTACAAAACTTCGGATAGAAGGCACAACCGGGCAGAGCAGCTTCGGCTGGCCGTGCAAGCCCACGCGAAGAGGCACGACAAGCGTGGAGGTTATTCACCTGGGATTTCCATCCCGATTTGGTTTCTGGAAACTGCGGCGACGCTACACCGTGAAATCCGAGTGGCGTGTGTATCCCAATCTTGCCAGTGAATACCGCTCCCTGGCGGGACTTTTCCTCAATCGGGGCTCATCTGGAATACATCGACAAAGGCAATTAGGCCGCGGTCGGGAGTTCGAGAAGCTGCGCGAGTACCAACCGGGGGACAGTGTCGAAGATGTGGCATGGAAAGCCTCTGCAAAGCGGCAATCCCTCGTCACCCGTGTGTATCAAGTGGAAAGGACTCAGGAAGTGTACGCCATCATCGATGCCTCGCGGCTAAGCACTCGTGTGCTGCCTGTGCGCGATACGGACCGTTCTACGGATACCGTACTGGACCGGTACATCACGGCAGCGACACTCCTTGGCATGGCTATCCAGCGCCAGAACGACCTCTTCGGGCTTTCCGTTTTCAGTGATGGAATCGACTCCTTCATTCGCGCGAAGTCGGGTGTCGGCCATCGGCAGGCTTGCACAAACACCCTGTATGGTCTGCATGCCCGTACCGTTGCCCCCGATTTCAGCGAGATTATTACCTCGCTAAAGATGCGTTTGCGTAAGCGCGCGCTCCTGCTCTTTCTTACGGACTTGCACGACACCGTTGCAGCAGAGCAGTTTCTGGAGATGATACCGCTCCTCTCCCGGCAGCACGTGGTAATTGTCCACATGCTCTCAGCCGAGGGTACCCAGCCACTCTTTACTTCCGAGCCACCGGCAGGAGTGGAGCAAATATGCAGCCAGATCGATGGCCACGTGCGCTGGCAGCGCTTGAACTCAGTTCGAGAAAATCTTGCCCGCCATCATGTGCGCTGCGATTTCTCCTCGGACGAGCGCTTCTGCACGGATTTGATCAACCGCTACATCGAGGTCAAACAGCGCCAGTTAATTTAGTATGATTCTAGACCTGGAAAATTTCATCGACCGCGAGCGCCCGCATTGGGATGCGCTGGATACACAGTTGAAGCGATTACAGGATGACTCCGCGAAGGTACTCAGCTTCGAGGAGATTCAGCATCTACAGTACCTCTATGAACGCGCATCGTCGGACCTTACCCGAATGCGCACTTTCAGTTCGGAAGAGCATACGATACGGTACTTGGAGGATTTGGTGGGGCGAGCTTACTCCGAAATCAACGAGAACCGTTCAGCGGGGCTATTTAAAGGAATATGGACCCTGATCACCGAAGAATTCCCGCAAGCATTCCGCGACTGCCGGATTGCGCGACGGCTATCACTAACTCTCTTCGTAGTCGGCATTCTTTTCGGTGCCTTGTCCATACTGCTGGACCCGATGGCGAAGCGCGTGATTCTTCCCGAGCAGTTTTCGCATCTCGCCATTACTCCGGAAGAACGCGTAGCGCGCGAGGAGAAGGGTGAAGGAAATAAAGGGGACATCGCTGAACTCGCCACATTCTCCACCTACTTGATGACCCATAATACAAGGGTATCCATTTACACGATGAGCTTGGGTGTAACCTGGGGTGTGGGCACGGGAATCATGGCCTTTTATAACAGCGTCATACTGGGCGCGATAGGTGCAGAGTACATCAGTGCCGGGAAGGCAGTCTTTCTTTTAGCATGGCTGCTCCCCCATGGCAGCGTGGAATTACCCTCACTCATCATCGCGAGCCAGGCAGGGTTGGTGCTGGGTGGTGCCCTGATAGGCTGGGGGCAACCGGTAACCTTGAGACAGAGACTACGGGCTGTTCGGCGTCAGTTGCTTGCGCTGATTGTTGGCGTGGGCTTTCTGCTAATCTACGCGGGTCTGGTGGAGGCGTTTATCTCGCAATTCCACGAGCCGGTATTGCCGTACTGGATAAAGATTACACTCGGCGTGGTGAATCTCACCCTGCTCACGCTTTTTCTCACCCGAGCCGGACAGAAGAAGGTGTCGAAATGAGCGCAAAGGCTGACAACAATCTCCGCTTCGCCATCGAGACTGATGAAGGCGTGCGGATAGAGTACGACCTAGCTAGTCCGGTGCGACGCATGCTCGCCATTCTCGTGGACCTTTGCTGTATCTCGGCGCTCAACTCAGCGATCACGACTCTATTGATGCTATTCGCCATCATCTCATCGAGTACTGCATCCGCGCTGGCCATCATCCTGCAATTCGTCGTCACCATAGGGTACGGTATTGTGCTGGAATGGTCCTGGCAGGGGCAGACTGTTGGCAAGCGCCTGCTGCGTCTGCGAGTAATGGACATGAATGGACGGAAGCTGGTCCCCGAACAAGTCGTATTGCGCAACCTTCTCCGGGTGATTGATATGATGCCCGGTGTTTACCTATTCGGTGGCACGGTAGCGTTTCTAAACAGGAATGCCCAGCGCCTCGGCGACATCGCCGCCGGTACCGTGGTGATCTGGCATCGCGAACGCTCCATGCCTGCGCTGCCCACGGATGATTTGGTGAAGTATAACTCGCTTCACCACTATCCCCATCTTGAAGCACGCCTACGGCAACTCCTCGCACCTGCGGAGGTGGATACGTTAATCCACGCCTTGCACCGTAGGAAACAACTCGCTCCATCCGAGCGAATAGCACTCTTCGACCAGTTCGCAAACGACTTAAAGCATCTCTGCCCCTTCCCCATCGATGCGTACGAAAACGTATCGTCGGAGCAGTATGTCCGCAATTGCCTGGATTCGATTACCCGCCAATCGCGAAAGATGGCAGCACGCAAATAAGTGCTTGAGTGCGTGAGAGCACGAGGAACGCGACGAACCAGTGCACGGTCAACGCCAATGCAACCGCCTTGGGAGCAACCCATGCCTTAATGCCGAATATACTGGAGAACCCTAGCCTGATACTGCTGGTTCCGTTTCTCCAATTCAGACTGAGGCAAGGCGGTCAATTCCTCCATAGGGGTTTCCATCTCGCCTAATATTTGCTGACATACCTGAATCTTTCCTGCTAAAAGTCCCTCTTGACGGCCTTCCTGCCGGCCTTTGAGAAGTCCCTGCTCTTCTCCTTCCTGTCGGCCTTCCTGAATATACTTTTGAGCCAGTGTCATGGTGGTGTTGCGGATGGATTCAGCTTTGATACCCTGAATGATAGTCTCAATGGTTTTAGTGTCAAGATTGCCTACATGGAAGATGTAGTGTATCACGCTGAACAACTCCTCTGGAGATAGGCGGAGCAACAGTGTTTCATCTAATACTTTGGGGTTTTGCAAGTCTTTGAGTCGTTCGGCTTTTAACAGGCGCAGGACCATTATGCCTAGCGGTGTGCCGAGGAAATCATCGTAGTTGTGTTTGCTGAGTTCAAAGAGGTGGTAGGAAAAGTCGGGAATATACGGCTTTAGTACAGGGAGCAGGTTTGTGGGAATATCTATGAGATCAATAAACCGGGGAGAGACTGTCCAGTTCTTGTCGTTCTGTGCGAGCACGACAGGGAAAATGGCAGGTAATTTGGTGGCTTCAGGATTATTTTTCCGAAATACGCCCCATGCGTGTACCATATAAACGAGCAAGCGAAAGGGCATCCACGGGTCTTCCACGCTCTGGTGTTCGAAGAGGATGTAAAGGAATATTTCCTGGCCTTGAAATTGTACCGAGTAGAGCAGGTCGCTCTCGCTGGCTTTCAACTCATTGCTGATAAAAGAGCTGGGAACGAGTTTCAGGGTCGTCCAGTCGATGGCCTCGACCAGCGCTGGAGGGAGGTAGTTTTTAAAGAACTCGGTGACCGTCGCTATATTCCGATAGTTGGTTCTAAAGAACTTGTCGTGTGGCTGGTGAATAGACTCGTGTGGGTCCTGCGATTCCTGCGGAGCTTCGTGGTCGGGGATAGGGGTGGGCTCAGCCATATTAAGAGAAGTTAGCTATAAGAGTGGAGAAGTGGAGGTGTTGGGTAGAGTTTTCTGTTTTGCGCTGCAAGCTGTTTTACAATGTAAGCACTATTTAGAATTTACTGCTGTAGGGACAGATTAAGGTGATAGTCGACCGCTGATAGCTTTCATAGCTTTTGACTTTCCAATTCTGACTGGCAAATTGTAGAGCTATCTACTATTGAAATAGTTCCATGACGCGACTCCCCCATTAATTTCGAAGGACTGTACTAAAGGACGTATCCTTATTCAGGACATGTGATTATTTTAGAACCAAACACGCCACACTGTTCACGGTGCGCCTCAAGAATTACAAACTGATTTTTCTAAAATGATGAACTGGTATATCGAAGGAAGAGTCTTTGCTAAGGGGTGTGTAATGGATGCATCTCTAGACATTCAGACTATCGATTCATTAAGTATATACTTCACTTCCGTTTGGAAGAAATCCATTGAAGTGCTTCTTATGTCGATATTGGATAAAGGCCACGAGTTCGGCATACTTATCGAGATATGGATGGACTCAGGGAGAGTAATAACAATCATCTCATCATCAGCTCAGGAATTAGCACGCTTGGTGTTGGCGATTCCATTTATTGAAGAGTCCTATTACAATATTCCGATAGATTATTTTGATAGCCTCTATCAAATGCTTTTGAAAAACATAACTAATGCATTAGTCAAAAGTAAAGGGTCTCGTGAATATCTTGAATTATGTGAATTTGGAATAAAGCATAATTGTCAAATTATAATACGCGATTCAGACGATAAGATGAGCGAATTAGACTTTGTGACATTAGAACCATATAGAACCAAACACGCCAATCAGTAAGATCATGGTCTGCAAGCTGTTTCAGAAAAATAAGAATTAATTGAACCCTACTTGCCTTAAAAGCGCCGGCGGCATGAAACAAGGAGATCGCCTGCAAGCCACTGGTTCCGCGCTTTCAGCGCTCGCGATCCTGTATAGATAGCGTATGTACCTGGGCCGATGGCCCAGGCTGTGGCTGGGTCGCACCGTTGGTGCTTCCAGAAAGCGCTACGGATCTATAGGGTTCATCCTGTTTCCCGAGACCCAGTAGAAATACCTTTGTTTGCGTGCTGACATCTGGATGTCTGAAGGTGTGGAAATTCACTCCTGCGGTTCGGAAATTCACTCCTGCGGTTCGGAATTTCACTCCCCGAGCGAAGAATTTCACTCCCTGAGCGGAGAAATCCACGCCCCGAGTCGAGAAATCCACACCCCGGGCGGAGAATTTCACTCCCCGAGTCGAGAAATCCACTCCCCGAGTCGAGAAATTCACACCCTGAGTCGAGAAATCCACTCCCCGAGTCGAGAAATTCACACCCTGAGTCGAGAAATCCACACCCTGAGTCGAGAAATCCACTCCCCGAGTGGAGAATTTCACTCCTGTGATGGTGTAGGCGGACCCTGCGGAGCTGTTTCCCATTAACTGCCAGCATTATGCTGACATTTGGATGCGTTTCTTCCCAACAAACAGGTATGTTTGCGCTTCTCATGCAGAGGATTCCCGACTTGTTGGCCACGATTAGCTGTCGAACATGCTGAAGCGTGCACTCCAAATGGAATCCGGGTGGCAAAGGGTGGAGACGGGGCTGTCGAAACAGTTCACCATCTTGCTGGCCTTTCGCTGGTTTCTCTTCATAGATGGTAATCTATGAAACCGTGTTTATTATCCATGATAGGTGGTATGCTGGCTGTTCTGGCCGGGGTGTTGGGCATTGCAGGAGTGATAGATGCGCAACTGGCACTCAGCTTGGGCGGGTTGGGTGGTATGCTGGCTGTAACTGCTGCGTTTCTTCCGAAACCCGCATGCAAGCACTCGTGTGAAAACGCCAAGCCCGTCGCTGTGCCGGAGGCTGCCAAACCTGTCGTTCCGGTGCAGCCTGCACTGCCGCCCGCGCCTGCACCCGCTGCGCGGGAAGAAGAGGCGCTCATGTTGATGACGCTGCTCCAGGAGAAGGGGCGGTTTGTGGACTTTCTCATGGACGACATCGCAGCGTATAATGACGCCCAGGTGGGTGCTGCGGCGCGTATTATTCACCAAGGGTGCAAGACTGTGGTTGTAGAGGCATTCAAGCCTGTGGCGGTGGCCGGCAGTGCGGAGAATGCGCCCATCTCGCTGCCGCAGGATGTCTCCCGCGAGCAGTACAAGCTGGTGGGCACGGTCACCGCAGGCACAGAGATTCGAGGTCGCCTGCTGCACAAGGGATGGAAGCCCACACAGGTAAAGCTGCCCAAGCGCACCCGTCCTCTCGGGCCGGATGAGCTGCCGGTTATCACTCCTGCCGAGGTACAACTCTAAGCGGATTTATCATGAAACAATCCTTTACCGTAGGAATTGATTTAGGCACGAGTAACTCGGCTGTAGCCGTATGTAGCAGCCCCAAGAGCCCGGTGGATTGCAGCGTGGTCACGCAGATTGTGGGTCGCGGGCAGATTGGCACGAAGCGCGGGCTGGCATCGGCGCTTTTCTTTCCCCACGAGGGACAGTTTACTCCTGACATGCTGAAGCTTCCCTGGATGGCTGCGCCTGCCGGATACATCATCGGTACATTTGCACGCGAAGCCGGGGCGCAGGACCCTGACCGCCTTGTCCACTCCGCTAAATCCTGGCTCTGCAACCCGAATAGCGACGCCACCAGCGCAACGTTGCCGTGGAATTCGGAGATTTATCCTAAAATTTCGCCGCTCGAAGCTTCCCGTCTTTATCTGGAGCACCTGCTTGCCTCGTTGCGAAATGAGAATTCTGGCATTGACCTCAGCGAGTGCCAGTTTGTCGTCACGGTACCGGCCTCGTTTGATGAATCTGCTCGACACCTCACGGCACTCGCTACGAAACAGGCAGGGTTGGGCGACTCGGTTATCCTTCTAGAGGAGCCACTCGCTGCATTTTACGCGTGGCTGGACACGGTAGGACCGGATTGGCGTAAGCAGATTCACCCGGGCGATGTTGTGCTGATCTGTGATGTCGGCGGTGGCACCACGGACTTCAGTTTGCTCGCGGTGCGCGAGGAGGCGGGGGAATTGCAACTGGACCGCATAAGCGTGGGTGAGCACATTCTCCTCGGCGGGGATAACATGGACCTCGCACTCGCGTATGTACTCCGTGAGCAGATGGAAACAGAGGGTAAATCCATCGACGATTGGCAATTCCTCGCGCTCATCCATGCTGCGCGTATCGCAAAGGAGTCGCTCTACGAAAACCCGGAGCGGCCCGAAGCGCCGATTGCAGTGCCCAGTCGTGGCTCCAGCCTGTTCGCGGGCACGCTCGCTACGAAACTCACCCGCGAAACGCTGGATGCAATTATCAGTGATGGCTTCTTTGCCCGAACTGCAGCGAATGAATTCCCTGTTGAACAGACCTCTGCGGGATTACAGGAGTTCGGGCTTCCGTATGCAAGCGATGCGGTGATCAGCAAACATCTCTGCCAGTTCCTGCAACACAGCCTGCGCAATACAAAGGCAAATCCCCAACTTGCATCTCTCTTTGCCAGCCAGCCTGAGCGATTCAACGGCGAGCTACTCATCCCGAACGCAATTCTCTTTAATGGCGGAGTCTTCCGCGCACAGCCGCTACGCCAGCGCGTGGTCGAGATCATCGACTCGTGGGCGGGAGGCCACGTGCGAGAGTTGCGTGGGGCCGACTACGACCTCGCTGTAGCTAAGGGAGCCGCGCGCTACGGGATGAATAAACGCTCCGGCCAGGGAATACGCATACGCGCCGGGGCCTCGCGCAGCTATTACATCGGGCTGGAGAGTTCCCTGCCGGCAATCCCCGGATACAAGCCCCCGATCAAAGCCCTTTGCGTAGTACCGCAAGGTATGGAGGAAGGAAGCGAGGCCACTCTCGACCAGCGGGAATTCGCGCTGATGACTGGCACGACCGTGCAGTTCCGTTTCTACAGCGCTAATTCGCGAGCGGGGGACAAGGTCGGCAGCGTGGTGAGCGACGCGGAGAAGCATCTCGATCCCGCGAGTCGCCTCGAGATGACTCTGCCCGTAGTCGAAGGAATGCCAGAGAAAACCGCGGTCCCGGTAAAGCTTCACGCCCGCCTGAGCGAGCTTGGCGTCTTGGAGTTGTGGATGCAACATACGCGATCGGAGCGGCGCTGGAGATTGGATTACTCGGTGAGGACAGAGTAAGGTCTCGTCGCACTTGCCCCATACCTTCAGGAACCGCCAAGCATGCCCGAGCCAAGCCATCTACCCGTCTATGCCATAGGGATCGACCTCGGCACCAGTAATTGTGCGCTTGCCTGTGCGCGACTGGATGCTCCACATGCCACGACACGCGTACTCGCAATCCCGCAGTGGGAGCGGGTGGACAGGCAGGTCTCATCGTCTGTACTGCCTTCATTTGCCTATTGTCCAGACAACGCTCAAAGAGAGTGTTTCTTTGGCAAAGACGATGCACCTGACGGTGTGGAGCGCGACTACGTGGTTGGCCTTTGCGCCCGTGATACCGCTGCGGAGTTTCCGGCGCGCGTGGTGTATTCAGCTAAATCCTGGCTCTGCCATGCCGGGGTTAATCGTCGTGCGCGCATCCTGCCCTGGGGGTCTGGTGAGATCGAGGAAGACCGCAAGCTCTCGCCTGTGCAGGCCTCCGCGCTCTACCTCGCCTACCTCCGAGAAGTCTGGCAACAGCACGAGGCAAAAGCGAACTCGGCTCACGATTTTAACCGCCAGGTGATCACTATCACCGTGCCTGCGTCCTTCGACCATGCCGCGCAGAAGCTCACGCTCGAGGCGGCGGAGTTGGCGGGGTTCCCCAAGCAGGTGCGGTTGATCGAGGAGCCACAGGCTGCGTTTCATGCGTGGCTGGAGAAAGCTTCGCTCGCAACGGTTCGCGAACTCTTCTCCGTTAAGAAAGAAATTAACGCCCTAGTCTGCGACATCGGTGGTGGTACCAGCGACTTCAGCCTCTTTCGCCTGCGGGATAACGGGACAGACTTTCCCGAGATCGAGCGCGTAGCGGTGAGTGATCACATCCTTCTAGGCGGGGATAATATCGACCTCGCCCTGGCCCACCAGATCGAGCAGCAGTTGGCTACCCCGCTAAATGCGACCACGTGGCAACAACTGGTCACCCAGGCACGGCGAATTAAGGAAGAGGCACTCGGTGCGGACCTGCTAGCCCCTCCAGCCGACCGCGCTTTCACCGTGGCCGTCACCCTTGCTGGCGGATCGAGTCTCTTTGGAAACGTTCGCACCGTCACCCTGAGTGGGAGTACCATTCGCTCGATTGTTGACGATGGGTTCTTCCCGTTTTGCCCTGCGAATGCGATTCCCCGGGAGACCGCGTCCGGGCTGCGCGAGATGGGGCTGCCCTACGCACAGGATACCGCCATCACGAGGCATCTGGCCTCATTTCTAAGGCAACGCCCGGTGGACGTTCTCCTCTGCAATGGCGGCACGGTCACACCACTCTATCTCCGGCAGCGACTCGCCCGGCTGCTTGGTGACTGGCAGCAAGGCGCCACCGTAACGCTTCTGGAGAATGAGGAACTCCACCTCGCCGTGGCTCGGGGCGCCGCTCTCTTCGGGCGGCATGGTTTCCTAAACGATGGGAAACGCATTGGTGGCGGCAGCGGGCATGGGGTTTACCTGGAGATTCAGGCCAGCAAGAAAGAGGAGCAGCAGCACCTCGTGTGTGTCATCCCGCAGGGCACTGAAGTTGAGAAGACACAGCATATAAGCAAACAGAACTTCCAGCTTCAGCTGAACCGCCCGGTACAGTTCAAGCCCTTTACCACAACCCGTCGCGACCGCGACCACGCAGGGCAGATTGTGCGCCATAATCCACGCGACTTCACCCCGCTGCCACCGCTGCAAACAGTGGCCCGTATGGAAGCAGTGCATGTCAAGAAGCTGGGCAGGGAGAGCGCCCAAGTCGAGATAGAGGCGCGGCTGAATGCCCTCGGGCTACTACAGCTCTTTGTCGTCACCAAGGAGAAAGCGCTTCAGCCCCCGCAGCGTTGGGAGCTGGAATTTAACCTGCGTGCCCTTACCCAGAGCGCGCTGGAGGAAGATACCACATTCAATCTCGCACCCGAGGTACTCGCCGCCTGCATGGAGAAGCTGGCGGGCAACTTCACGCCATCGCTTCTCAAGGACTTGGAGACACTGCTCCACAAGCGCCGGGGAGAGTGGCCACCCGGCTTGCTGCGCCGCTTCTGGGAGCCCCTTGCCGCAAACATTACAAGGCGATCCCTCTCGCCGGATTACGAGACGACCTGGCTCAATGCGGCAGGCTACTTCCTGCGCCCCGGCTTCGGTGATGCGGTGGACGACTTTCGGATCGAGCAGCTCTGGTCACTCCAAACCCTCGAGCTCGCTCATCCGAAGAGCAAATCCGTCCGCGAGCAAGCGGCCATCCTGTGGCGCCGGGTCAGCGGTGGATTATCCGCCGAACAACAGAGCCACCTCTACCGGCAGGCACGCGAGCTTATCGCTACGAACAGCAAGCAAGCCGCCGAAGCCATCCGCATGGCCGGTGCCTTTGAGCGCCTGCCAAGGAACGAGAAACTCGACCTCTGGGAAATCCTTCTGCGCTCCCTCACTGCGAATACCGATGCCAACCGCGAGCACCTCTTCTGGGCCATGGGCCGCCTCCTGAACCGCGCCCCACTCTATGGCGGAGTGGATACGATTCTTGAGCCAGCCATTGTCCAACAAACCTACGACGCGATGAAAGCATGGGATTGGACCGCCCCCGGCCTGGAGCTAATGCAACCGCTCTGGCGACTCGCTGCAAGGTTGACGAACCACCGGACCGTCGATCTTCCCCTACCCTTGCGCCAGGAAATACATCAACGTCTGGTCGAAGCCCACGGAGAAGTCTCCTCCCTTCGCCAAATCATTGAGTACCAACCACTCAAACAAGCCGACACCACCCTGATCTTCGGCGAGTCCTTACCCCCCGGCCTCTCGTTGCGCGGGGAGTAGTGGTGGACGACTTTGCAGACACTGAGGACAATGGTAGCCGAGACAATCCTGACTCGGTTCTGCCGACACACGGAAGCGTCGGGAGTGTCAGCGGGAGTGTTAGCTATTTTGTGTAAAGTCCTATCGGGCGACTCAGCATAGGTCCCATAGGACCCATAGGCCCCATACGTCCTATAGGACCCATACTCCTACCCACCGTCCCCCGACCGATAACCTATAACAGACGATCCCCACCAGAGTCTATAATACCCATAAGTCCCATAATACCCATGCCAAATCGCATGAATACAAAGGGACAAATTGGAAAGAATGGTGGCTGGAGGAAACTGCCAGAGCTATCGCCTTTGACTGGTCATCCTACCTGGAATCTCCGTCCGCCCCTACCACCGTATCGATGGATCGCCTTGTGGCAGAGGATGCAGTCGCCTATGACGATACAGCAATTATAGGCGGAGCCGATTATATCATCACTCGCAATATAGATGACTATCAGTCATCCCCGATTAAGGCCATCCACCCATAAGACTTTATGGCACTACTTCCAGAATGCCCAAGTAAGTGCTGGTCCGCGATGGCTTCATATCGAAATCCATCGCCTTGTTAAAACATTCCCAGCTATCTCTCATTGCTTAGCTTGCAGCATCTCAATCTGTTTCTTCTGCCTAGTGATTTTCGATCCAGCCACGCCAAGGGCAAAGCTCGAAAATACTAATAGATAGACAGAATATTCTAAACCCTCAGTGAACGCAATCGCGTTCGCGTGAACTCGCTGCAGTTCCAGAATTATTTGCTTCTTTTCGCTTTCCGAAACTCCAATCTGATTGAGCTGATTTTCTATTTGACCAATTCTGACTTTGGAATGGGCGTGTGCAATCACGTTCAGCAGAAGATAACCTGAGAACCCAAAGATAAAAACTGCAATAACTATAAGAACTCTTCCCATTTGAAGCATGCCAAGGTCAAGGTGTGGTGCCAGCGGCCACCGATGATCCATTAGCGTGGATTTTGCAGAAACCTTCACTGTTACAAGTTCGCCCCATATCAATCTCTGGATTATCGCTCTGAATACTTGATGGCTATAATATATTTCACAACGGGCTCTCCCAGGTTGCCCCTTTGGGGCTGAAATAACCGATGTCGTAAGTGAAACGACATTGTAATGCACCGCTCCCGTATCCCCAAAAATAAAGGCACTTGCCATTGGCGGCGGGAGTTGTCTAGGCTTTAGCCATTGTCCTGAACAATACCCTGTATTGCTCCTGAAACTATTGTTAATCAAAGGTTTTCCTCATGAATATTGATCGCCGCAAGTTTTTACAAAAGGGATTGGCTGTTGGTGCGACTGTCACATTCCTCGCTTCAGCTAAACTATTGGGTGAAGACACCGCTAAATCGGCTACGGGTGACAAGGTTCCCGCAAAGAATCCCGACTTGGGCGCGGGGGATAAGAAATCGGTGCTAGTGGCTGTGCGCGATGGGGACCGGGTGACGATGCTCAATCGGGCCATGGATGCGCTTGGTGGGATGGGGGTATTTGTCAAAAAGGGGCAGACAGTACTTATCAAGCCTAATGCTGGGTGGGACGTGACCCCGGAATGTGCGGCGAATACGCACCCGGATATTGTTGGCCAGTTGGTAAAACTCTGCTTTCTAGCCGGAGCTAAAGAGGTCAAAATTTTCGACCACACCTGTGACAACTGGCAGCGTGCTTATGCCAACAGCGGCATAGAAAAAGCGGCCAGGGATGCTGGGGCAACGCTGGTCAATGGCAATGACGAGAGCATGTACCACGAGGTTGAGATTCCTGGGGCGGTGAAACTTAAAAAGACCCGTGTGCACGAGCTGGTTATGAAGTGCGATGTCTTCATCAACGCCCCGGTGCTCAAGCACCACGGGGGTGCGACCATGACTTCCTGCATGAAGAATTTAATGGGTTGCACGTGGGACAGGGGTTTCTACCACCAGAATGATTTGCACCAGTGCATTGCCGATTTCCTTTTGTATAAGAAACCGGCTTTGAATATCGTGGATGCCTACCACCCCATGGTGCGCAATGGACCCAGAGGCAAGGGGGTGGAGGATGTGGTGGAGATGAAGACCTTGCTGGCTTCGACCGATATCGTGGTTGCCGACGCTGCTGCGGCCAAACTTTTAGGGCACAAACCCGAAGCTATCCGACACGTATCAATTGCCTCGGCGATGGGGCTTGGCTCAATGGACCTTGAAAACATTGCCATCCAGAGAATCAAGATCGCCTAAGCCTCAGGGACACTGCCACTCTGCCTGGCCCAAACTGCTTCGTGTGGTTGTGGCTTTGGTATTCTTCGTTGGCCTCACCCTGAGCTTTGTCGATTTCCGTGGATGGATGCCGACCGGGTGGGTCCATGCCCTGGCTGGCTGGCAATTCGTTCCAGCGGCAGTGCTTTTAAGTACCGGGGTGCTGTCACTGGCGCTGGTGGGGATGGTACTCCTTACCTTTTTACTGGGCAGGGTGTATTGTTCTACGCTCTGCCCCCTGGGTGTGTATCAAGATATCGTTGCCAGAATCGCAGATCGGTTCCGCCCGAAGAAACTGTTGCTGCGATTTGCCCAACCCCATTCACGTATTCGTTATGGCTTTCTAGGCATTACTCTGGTGGGGATAGCGGTCGGGGCTGCGGGATTCAGCCTGGCACTGCTGGATCCCTACAGCAATTATGGTCGCATCGCTTCCAGTTTGTTTCGCCCACTGGGGATTCTGATCAATAATGGCGTGGCGACAGTGGGCAATAGTATGGGCACCTATGCCATCTACCACGTGACACCGTCCTGGGCACCCTGGGCGGCACTTCTGCTCCCGATAATAATGCTTCTGATAGTGACCGTGATGGCGGCCACCCGCGGACGCTTGTACTGCAACACCATCTGCCCGGTGGGTACGTTTCTCGGAGGGATTGCGCGCTTTTCCCTTTTTCGATTGGAGATCAAGCCTACGGACTGCCATAAATGCGCGGCTTGTATTCGTCACTGCAAGGCCCAGTGCATAGACTTGCGGGCGGGGCAGGTGGACTTCTCCCGCTGTGTGGGCTGTATGAACTGTATCGACGCTTGCGACCGCCAAGCCATGCGGCTGGTATTTAAAGGCACAAAGGTGCAAAGGCACAAAGGCACAAAGTGGGCAGACGTAAGAAGGCAGAAGGAAGAAGGCAGTAACGCAACTCCAGCCCAGCCAGCAAACCCACAGCGTCGGGCGTTTCTTACAAGTTCCACCACTGGGCTCATAGGGTTGACGGGTTCCCTGCTGGTTCCGAAAGCGCTACGAGCTGAACCAACAAACCCATCGTCGGGCAGCACAACTTTACCCGCCAGCGAAGTGGTTTGTCCGCCCGGTGCTGTGAGTAAGGTCCGGTTTCTAGACACCTGTACCAGTTGTCAGTTATGCATCAGTATCTGCCCGACGCATGTAATCGAGCCAGCATTTCTCGAATATGGGGTGCAGGGCTTGATGAAGCCCCGGCTGAATTTCTCCCGTTCTTTCTGCAATTTTGAGTGTAAGCGCTGCACCGAAGTTTGTCCGGATGGGGCCTTGCTCCCCCTGACTCTGGCCGATAAGAAGCTGACCAGTATCGGAGTCGCACATCTGGACCAATCGCTCTGTATCGTAGAAAAGAACGGGACCGACTGCGCCGCCTGTTCCGAACACTGCCCCACCAAGGCCGTAGATACCATTCCCTTCCGCGATGGGCTGTTTCTCCCCAAGGTGGACGAATCCCTTTGCATTGGCTGTGGTGCCTGCGAATACGCCTGCCCAGCAAAGCCCAAAGCTATTATCGTCACTGGTTCTTCCACCCATGGCCGCGCAAGAATAAAAGTAGAGCAGAAGGCTGTGAACCCCACTGAAGGGGACGATTTTCCCTTTTAGTGAAAGCGGTCAGCAGTCAGCCTTCATGAAGCTGCGGGCGATGAAACGATCCCAATTTGCCTTTCGCGCCGACTTCGGGATGTATGAATCTACTAACTACTGACTACTGTCTACTCTGCATTCAAGACCGCTTCGCATTGTATGGACGTATAATCCGACCGTATTCGTCCACGACAAACTCCTTCGGGACCTGAATGGTGCGCCCATCGGTGGTAACCTCGGTTGACCATGTGCGGACGATGCGCAACTCACCCCCGGCATTATCGGCAATGGTGCCGATTACACTGCCAACGACCATCCCCGCTCCACCGCCAATTGCGGCTCCAGCCCAGGGATTCGCAGCTACGGCGGCACCCGTTGCGGCGCCGACCACTGTGCCAACACCAGCACCATACTGCTGGGCCGGCGTGAGATTCACCCCTACATCGCGTGACGAGGCGCACCCTGTTAAGACTATGGCAATCGGCAGAATACTCAGCAAGCGAGTCGATTTCATAATCGTAAATAATAGAGCTACTGTTCATTTTGGCAAATCTCTTCCTCTCTTCTGTAAACGGCCTGAGATACGCCCTGCACGCCTCTGCACGGTCCCAAGGTTATTTTCAAGCTTGTGATTGGCTGCGATATTTGCGAATTCCAGCGTTGCTGGCGACAATTCAAACGCTGCAAACTTACAAAACGGAAGGTACTCACTTGAAAACATCCCAAACAACCGCATACGGCTACTCCAGCCTGATTCTCGAAACCACACAGGCCGAACTTATTGTGCCTGTCGAAGTCGGACCCCGTGTCCTGCATTGCGGACTAAAGGGTGGGCCAAATCTTTTCTCCACGCTGCCGGAAATGCTGGGCAAAACTGGCGAAGATTCCTGGCAGATTCGGGGTGGCCACAGACTCTGGCACTCTCCGGAGCATCCAGTTCGTACCTATGCGCCGGATAATTCGCCGATCTCGGTGGATACCATTGCTGACGGTAACAAGGTGGTACTTAAACAGCACACGGAGAAACTCACCGGCATCGCCAAGACTGTCACGATTGAGGGCCTGAACGAGACCACCTTTAAGGTCACCCACACGCTGGAGAATCTTGGACTCTGGCCGATTGAGCTCTCTGTTTGGGCACTGAGTGTGATGGCACACGGGGGTTACGCGATTGTGCCTTTTGCACCCAAGGGACAGCACCCGCGCGATCTCCTGCCCAACTACTCCATCGTGCCATGGACCTATACCGACCTTTCCCTTCCAGTCTGGCAAATGCGCAGGGACTACCTTGGAATCGATGTCAGCCAGGCAAAGGTGGCCCAGAAGCTAGGGCTAAGCGCAGGCTACCCAGGTTGGTCCGCTTACTGGCAGCAGGGCGGGACCTTCGTAAAGTATTCACCTGTATGCCCGGGTGCTACTTACCCTGACCTTGGCTGTGCCTTTGAAACATTCTGCAATGACTGGATGATCGAGCTGGAAACCCTTAGCCCGCTGACGAAACTCGCGCCGGGCGAATCCGTTTCTCATATCGAGTATTGGGGCATTCTCGCTAATCTTGAGAAGCCCTCTACCGCAGCCGCCTATGGCGAGTCGTTCCTGCCGGCCATTGAGAAATGGTTGGCCACAGTGCAGAAGTAGTCGTCGCAATGGCTGCCATCCGTACCGCCTTCTTCGGGTCCGATGAGATAGCGCTCCCTTTGCTGGAAACACTGCGTTCCACGCTTCAGGAACGCGTTGAACTGGTCGGCATCTGGACGCAGCCCGACAAGGCACGCGGTCGGGGCATGAAGTTTGAGCCGAATGGTATCAAGCTCTGGGCAGAGAGCCGCGGTTTGGATATTCATCAACCCGAGAAGATTGGGACGGCTGACCACGAGTGGCTGAAGGCACGGGGTGTGGAGTTGATCCTGGTCATGGCGTATGGCCACATATTAAAGAATGACTTGCTCGCGCTGACACAATTCCCCGTCCTGAACTTCCACGCCTCACTTCTGCCGCAGTATCGCGGGGCGTCGCCAATAAATGCTGCGATTGCCGCGGGCGAGGTTTGGAGCGGGGTCTCGCTGATGCAGATCGTACGCAAGCTCGATGCAGGCGCGGTCTACGGGCAGGAGCTGGTGCCCATCGAAGCAGATGACACGGCTGTAGCGCTTGCTGGGAAACTTGCCCAAGCCTGTGTGCCACTCGCCGTGCGGGTACTGCCCGGTATTCTCGATGGCAGCACGGTGGCCGTCCCTCAGGACGAAACTAAAGTGAGCTTTACCCGGCTTCTCGCAAGAGAGGATGCGTTGCTCGATTTCCATGCGCCTGCACAGGAGCTGGTGAACCGCGTGCGTGCACTCCACCCCTGGCCCGGAGCGGCTGCGAAGTTGGGAGAGGTGCTTATTAAGTTCGGCGAGGTGGGCTTGGCAACAAGAACGGATTCGGCTACGGCATCCCCCCCCATACCCGGCACTGTTCTGGAGAGTAGTCCACAAGTTGGGCTGCGCCTGGCAACCGGTACAGGCGGGGCGCTCGCAATACACTCCTTGCAAAGACCCGGCGGTAAAATGCTGGCTGTTAAAGAGTTTCTGCGGGGCTATAAAATCGCAGAAGGCTCGGTATTCTCGAGCACTCCGATGAAACCGCTCGTACAGAGTACACCGTTTCCCAGAGCCGTCTTTAAGAGTCCCGAAACCGGCGGATCGGCTGCGGTATAGCACGCGATAGTACGATTAATTATTTTTTCTCTTTTCTCCGGGGCGTTACCGTCATAGTCAAAGAGTCATCATGCGTGGAATATTTGTAGTCACCCTTCTCGCTCTCCTTCCCATCACCGGGCTTCAGGCACAAACACCCAGCCGCCCGAATGATCAACTCGTCCGGCTGGCCAGCATGGAGCAGGACATGCAAATCCTTCGCAAGCAGGTTTCCCAGCTCCAGTTGGAGATTGAGAACCTTCGCCGCGAGAATGAAGCAATCAAGACTGGTGCGAATGGCACGCCAGCTGACAGTGCGCAGATTTCGGCGCTGCGAGCGCAGATGCTGGCCGAGGATAGCCGCAACCGGCAGGAGATCGTTGAGTCGGTGAGCAAACAGATTGAGCGGCTTGCCACACAGACGCAAACGGCCATCCAAGCCTTGGCGAAATCAATCGATGGTGCGCCAAAGTCGAATGGTACGGCGGCCACTACGCAGTTTAGTGAGAACTACCCGAAGGAAGGAATAGCCTACACGGTTCAGAAGGGCGACACCCTGTCGAGTATCGCACGCAAGCTTGGTTCGACCATTAAAGACATTCAGAATGCGAACAAGATTGCCTCGCCGAAGGATCTGCGTGAAGGTCAAAACCTGTTTATTCCTCAAGCCAACCCGTCGAATCCCTAGCCCATGGCCAGCAGCATTAAATCCCGCCTTGGTCGCGGTCTAGATGGTCTCATCTCCGGCGGCGCCAAGCCCACTGAACCCGCAAGCGCCGCACCTGCATCCCAGGCTCATCGCGTTTCCCCTACAACAGAGGTACACCCTGCCAAACCTGAGCCTACTGGCAGGCATGACGCCCATTCGGATGAGGCGCACGAAACTCTGCTCGCAGCGAAGACGGGTGAGGGGTTCCTAGAACTGCCGATTCACTCCATCGATCCCAGCCCTTTCCAAGCGCGAAAGACCATCGAACCAGAAGCGCTGGCGGAGCTTGTCGAAAGTATCCGCTCCGTTGGGTTACTGCAACCCGTCCTGGTGCGCAAGGTGGGGGAGCGTTACCAGCTTCTCGCTGGAGAGCGACGCTGGCGCGCCTGCCAGGCTCTGCATCTTAAGAAAATACCCGCTCGAGTCACCGAGGCAAATGATCCGAATGCAGCCGTGATGGGGTTAATCGAAAATCTCCAGCGTGAGGACCTGAATGCCATCGAGCAAGCCGTGGGCTTCGCCAGCTTGATGCGCGACTTCGACCTTACCCAGGATTCCGTCGCAGAGCGCGTGGGCAAGAGCCGCCCGGCCATCGCCAATTCCCTGCGCTTGCTTCAGTTGGAAGCAGAAATCCAAGGCTACGTGGCGAAGAATATTTTGTCAGTCGGTCATGCCAAGGTACTACTCGGACTCGACAGCACAGACGAGCGGGTGATGCTCTCGCGTCGCGTTTTGGAAAAGTCGCTCAGTGTACGCGAGTTGGAACAGGTAGTGGCTGGGATCAAACAGCATAAAGCGGTGCGAAACCCCGCCAGAGTCGCCCCCAATGCCGAAGAGACGGCAGTCCGCGATCTCGAGCGGCAAATGGCTTCGAAGCTGAACACCAAGGTGGTTCTTCGCCATACTCCGAAGCGTGGGCAGATCATCATAGAGTACTACGGCAACGAGGACATGCAGCGCATCTTGGAGAAGCTGGGCCTGGACTAGACGCCACAGTTCAGGGATTGTGTCCATCTTCTCCACTTCCGTCCAGCGCGTCCATTCCCCCGCCGGTTAATTAATCTACACCACCACACACAAATAGAAGGCACGCTCCCTGATTGGAAGCGTGCCTTGGGAAATTCCGCTCTGCCTTTAAGCAAAGGGAATTGCGATACGTGCCTTCAACTAATTATTAGGGTCGGCCATGTGCCATTCTCTATCGACGGATCCCCAGAAGTATCGAGGAGTCCGCGAGCCTTCGCTGTACCAGAGCCACTCATTCTTCTCGGCGCTGTACATCCATGGATATACTTCGCGCGCGACGAATAACCAACTCAGATTCTTGTCCCAGACCCAGTCGTTCGCAGTGGCTGCTGCGGCGGCATCGCCCCTCTTAGAGGACTGTGCACCGAACCACCAGCCGTGGTCGCCATGGAAGAACCAGGGGAAGGTATCCGGGCGGAAGTAGCCCATGAAGGGGGCGTTAAACCAGCCATCGGCCACTTCCTCGGAGTCTGCGGCAGGAGCGTAGATCATGATGGAGAATGCACCGACTGGACCTCCGGCAAAGGTATTGCCATCTGTGTCCTTGATTACGTCTGCTGGGGCGAATACGACGTAGTGTCCGTTGTCATTCGTATCCCAGCTTCCATCGGGAGCAGCCAGCGTATAAGTCGCCTGGACAACTGAAGCGGTCTCATCCAGAACGGTGACCTCCCCGAGGGTTGCGGTCAATGTCTCGGTCACTGGCTCGGTGACTGCTGCAGTATCCATTTGCTTCTCAGAGATGGCGCGCACATAGCGCTTCACCGTGATAACCGCCGGGGTTACCGTAGCGGCATCCACACCGGAGCGATCGATGACAAACAGGCGGAACGCATAGTCACTCGGCTGTCCTTCGGTATCGACTGGAGTCACGAATACGTTGCGAGCTTCAGCAAAGATAATGGGGGCATTGTTGTTTGGCGGTGGTGGTGGCTCTTCACCGGCAATTCTCACCGTAAGTTCACCGATACCACGCGGACGAAGTTCGGTTCCCTCATTGTACGTCACGCCATCCACGGCCAGGTTCAGCCCGTAGTGGCCGTTGTTCATATTCGTCCATCCAGCCTCGGGTGCGTCCACGGCATACTTAACGACCAATGCTGCGGGATCATAGGGTGGCTCTAGTGGGGCTTCTTCTGTGGAGTCGGCCACATCGGTCTTGTCATGACTCACATAGACGGCGGCGGTGGCAGTTGGTACAACTGGAACAGGTGGAGTGATATCCGGCGGAAGTACTGGTGGGATAAGGGGTGCCTGTACAATCGACACAAACCGAGCATTCATACGTTTTTCATTCTTCAGGCCTACGATAACAATGTCGTCATTGCCCAGTGACGCGGTATCAATGGCTCCAACCGTACCTTCCAATGGTTGATAAACCACGAGAAATTCATACGGTGCCATCCCGGCTGTGGTCAGCGGTTCAGCGATTGAGCGCACTTTGAAGCCTAATGGCGCGGGTGGTGGCTCTGTTGCGTTGACATGGAAACGCCCTGTAGCCAGCACTACGCCATTCACGAGGAAACTCACCTGATACATTCCAGGTTCCACAGTCATCGGTGCATACTCATGCATCACTGCATTATCTTCCTTATTAGCAGATAATTCGGTTGTGCTAAGCTCCGCTGCGGTTGCTGTTATTTGCAGGCAGTTTAGCTTAACTGGCATACCCATGGGATCCATGTACGGATTCACACAGTCATCCACCAGTTCTGGTACTCCCCAGTCTGTCATCGTCCAATTCCGGTTAAGCAAGACCTTGGCACTAATCTGCGCGACTGAATCACTCGTAACATTTATTGATAGCCCTACCCCGCGGACAGGCTTCGGGTCCTCGATAATGGGGAGCTGTATTATCACCATGCCCACGCGATCAGCACCAAACTCGATAGCACCCGAATCCGCGGTAATGGCTCCCTTCGGAACGGAGACAGAGTAAATACCCACATCGGCGCTAGTCCAGCCTGTGGTGTTCGGGGCGCTAATGGCATAGTGCGCGACATACTGCATTGGCATGGATTCCTTCACTTCATGGTCAACATAAGTGGCTGCCAGCGTGCGGCCATCCTCAGCGGTGATGAGCAAGTCATCACTGCCAAACGAATCGGCATCAATTACCTTGTCCGTAACAATGAACAGTGTACCAGTGAGTTTCGCATCACCATTGCGGACGGGCTCCGACTTAAACCAGATGCTTTGTTGGGGTGGCTTGGGCTTGGCGATATGGAACCCAACACTGGCCAGCCTGCGCTTGTTCAACGCAAGCGTAAAGAAATAGGAACCGGGCTCAAGCGTACCCAACTCGTACGTGTGCTCGATAACTTCTGGTATTTGAATGCCAACTTCTGGGGGAGTCACAACAATTGTTGCTACAAGCTGATTGTTCTGTGTGGATACAGTGCCCCAATCCACCGTATTTCCACCACTGGGAAAGGTGATGGTCGCATGTACCGTGGCTGTAGTGCCGTCCACTGTGGGCTTTAAGCTGACCCAGTAGGAGGGCGTTGGCGGTTCTGGTGATGTATCGCGCACGACAAGCATTGTCTTGGCAACCGACTCACCGTTAAGTGTGAGTAGCACCGTGTAGTTGCCAGGCTGTAGCACGAGGGCGTCAGTACCAGCATTGGCACTACTGGTGAGAATATTATAGGTATGGGTCTCTACCACCGACGGCGGTGCCTGTATAAAGACGATTGGCAGAAATTCAATAGTCGCTGCGATGTGGATTTGGCTCCTTTCTTTCAGAACCGGAGTGCCCCAGTTCAAGTTCTCGTAAGTGCCCTCTCCCAATGTTAGCAGGGCTTTTAGTCCCACGGCCTGATCCGCAGGATCGCCAATGGTTTGTTGGATAAAAGCTCCACGAAAATAAGTGAGATTGCCTCCCTCTCTTTTCATTTCCGTCTGCGCGCTCAGACCTAGTGCTGTAAACAACAAACAGGCGGCGAGCCAAAGCCCCGTCAAGGACTTGCGATTTAGGTGTGTTTTATTCATAGGGTTCATTGCTTGGATCGGTTAAGTATAGGTTGAAAAAATTATAAGGCACCAACACTACGTGCGGGATTTTCGTGGTTGGGTTCGGTGGAAACATGCTTACTCTGTGACTCCCCTGCCCTGCTGAGATGGGTCACGACCAGTTGCTTGAATCCAGCCAGCCCACTATTATTTACAGCGCCGTAGACGACATGACTGGCATTGGGTAACCAGGCACAGAAGTAGGCTACGGGCTCTGCCGTGTCCGGCATCCGGTAAGTCATCTCCAGTGTAAGGAACTCGCGTCTCTCGCCTTTTATGACGAGAGCGAGATAATAGGCCTCCGGCACTCGCTGTGGTTCTGGTAATGTGATGAAGTAAAGCTCCGTCCCATCGGGTAGAAGCTGCCGCTCACTGGCAATACCCTCAGCAGGCATGCGCTCCTGCGCAGGCACATCATCTCCAGTGCAGTTCCAGAGTTCCCCAAGAAATGTAGCTCCATTCGACTCCAGATACCCAAGAAATCCATCCTCTCCTTTATAGAAAAGAGAAGGCAGCAGACTGTGGGCAAAGAGATAGTGCTGCTTTCGCGGGGCAGTAGCAGAAATAGAGGGAGCCTCTGTACCAACAATCGGGGTCAAGTTGGCAGTAGATTCGGCTGTATCCTTGTATCTCGTGGCACACCCTGCAAGGCCTAGTATTAAAGCCATTGCCAAGAGTAAGGATATGCGGGGGCCACAAAGGTTCATAGCTACACTGTTATATTTACTATACGAGTATAACACCCACTTTGGATGCATGACGATGCAATTTATTTTTTTGGAGAGTTCGGAGGTCGGTGTTCGGAGGTCGGTGTTCGGTGACTCACGGAGGACGTCTCCTACCAGTCGGGGATCGCCTGATCGGGGTCGGGGATCGTCTGATCGGGTCGGGGGATCGGCTGATCGGGGTCGTGGATCGTGTGATCGGGTTCGGGGATCGGCTGATCGGGTTCGGGGATCGGCTGATCAGGTTCGGGGATCGGCTGATCAGGTTCGGGGATCGGCTGATCAGGTTCGGGGATCGGCTGATCAGGTCGAGGGATCGTCTGATCGGGGTCGGAGATCGTCTGATCGGGGTCGAAAAAAATAGGCTACCACGATTCAGTTGAGGTCGAGTTTCTTGGGTTGGCATACGGGGGGCAGGCTCGATAGTTCTCGCTTATTCGCTGCTTGCATTACTGCTTATGGAAATGGTGGGATAGTAGCGGAATCCATTCATGCCTGAACAAAATCTCTTCCCTGAACCGAATTTGAATACGGATGCAGCCAAATTTCTGGTTGCACGCGAAACACTGCTCAATGCCGCGAGTTACGAGGAGGCTTGCGAGACTTTTCGGTGGCCGGACTTGACGCACTTTAACTGGGCGCTCGATTACTTCGACCCGATGGCGCGGGACAACGAACACACGGCGCTTATCTGGGTGGATCAAACGGATGCGGAGAAGCGTGTGAGCTTCAACTGCTTGCGTAGTCGCTCGAATCAGGTGGCCAATTTCCTGCAAGATCTGTGCCTGGAGAAGGGGGATGTGGTAATGGCTCTTATGCACAATACCATACCGCTTTTTGAGTTATTACTGGCTGCGATGAAGGTCTCTGCTGTGGTGACGCCGGGCTCCATCCTGTTGACCACAGAAGATATAGCTGACCGCATTCGCAGGGGTGGTATTAAGGCGATTGTGGCTGACGAGTCGATGCTCGACAGGATTGAGCAATGCGGGGATTTACTCGCCACAGTAAAAATCAAGATCGTGATCGGTCAGAATGCTCGCCGTGGCTGGGTACCCTTTGAAAAGGCGTATGGTTTCTCCGATGCTTTCAAGCCTGCCTTTCCGACCTATGTGACCGATCCGTGCCTTCTCTATTTCACATCCGGAACTACTGCGCAGCCAAAGATAGTGCTGCACACGCACGCAAGTTACCCGGTGGGTCATCTGGTGACGATGTATTGGCTCGGGCTGCACGAAGGGGATATCCACTACAATATTAGCGCGCCGGGTTGGGGAAAGCACGCATGGAGCAGCTTCTTCGCACCGTGGAATGCCGGGGCCACCATCCTTGTTTTCCACTACGACAGATTCCCCGCGAAGCAGGCGCTGCAGATTATCGAGCGCTACAAGGTGACAAGTCTTTGTGCTCCGCCCACGGTTTGGCGCAGATTCTTAATTGAGGACTTAACCACGTATAAATTCTCGCTGCGCTCGCTAGTAAGTGCCGGAGAACCGCTGAATCCCGAAATCATCGAGCGCGTGGCGCAGGTGACTGGGGTCAAGATTCGCGAAGGCTATGGGCAGACGGAAACGGTGCTGCAGATCGGCACGTTTCCTGGAATGGCTGTCAAACCCGGTGCCATGGGGCGGGCGGCTCCGGGGTTTAAAGTGTCAATAGTCGGGCCTTCGCTTCACCCTATAACGGCAGGACAGGAAGGCCAGATCGCATTGCGGGTCTCGCCCGAGCGGCCCCTCGGCTTGATGAAGGGCTACCGCTGTGACCGCAGGCGTGATGACGAAGTCTTCATCGGCGGCTGGTATCTGACGAGCGATGTAGCGCTGTGCGATGCCGACGGCTACTACTGGTTCATCGGGCGCAATGACGATGTCTTTAAATGCTCAGACTATCGCATCAGTCCCTTTGAGGTGGAGAGCGAACTGCTCAAACACCCCGCAGTAGCCGAGGCGGCAGTGATAGGCAGTATGGATGATGTGCGCGACGGTCTGGTGCCCAAGGCATTCATCGCACTCCGCCCTGGAAACGAGCCCACACCGGAGCTGGCGGTGGATATCTTCCGCTTTTGCCGGAACGCAATGGCCCCCTACAAACGCCCCAGGCGGATCGAGTTCATGTCGGAGTTATGCAAGACAGTCAGTGGTAAGATTAAACGGGTGGAACTGCGCAACTATGATGACAACCTGCGTCGCCTGAAGAAGCGCGGCGAACTGGAATTCCAGGAAAGTGACTTCGGTCAACGTTTCGGAAGGCCCGCCCCAATCCAGAATCATTGACATCTTCCGCGCTCAGGCCATGGTCAAATCACCGGCAAATTTCGCCGGGGTAACCAACCTAATCAACCATGTCACTCACTCGCGTATTCTTTGATATCACTGTGGACGGTGCAGCCGCTGGCCGTATCGTCTTCGAACTGAACACCGACATCGTCCCAAAGACGGCGGAAAACTTCCGTGCTCTTTGCACTGGAGAAAAGGGATTCGGGTATAAAGGTTCGTCATTTCACCGCGTAATCACGCAGTTCATGCTTCAGGGTGGAGATTTCACCCGCCACAACGGCACGGGCGGCAAGTCCATCTACGGCGAGCGCTTTGCCGATGAGAACTTCAAGCTCCGCCACACCAAGCCCGGACTACTCTCCATGGCGAACGCTGGGCCAGACACGAATGGCTCCCAGTTCTTTATCACCACGGTTCCCTGCCCTTGGCTTGACGGCAAGCATGTTGTCTTTGGATCCGTTGTCGAAGGCATGGATGTTGTCAGCAAGATAGAATCCTTCGGCAGCCGCAATGGTGCGACAAGCAAGAAGGTAGAGATCGCAGACTGCGGTGAAGTAGCCGCCGCCAAGTAGGCGGGTTGTATTCAATTCAGCATTTACCAAACAGAAAGGACCGGACGATAACCCCTAACGTCCGGTCCTTTTTTAATTATCCAGCCTGATCACTTACCAGACCGAAACCCCAAACTGAATTGTAAGAACACAACTAGTTTAGCATGGGGTGTGCCAAGTGTTTCATACTCTCGCAACTGAGTGCTTCGGGGACTCCAATGGACTCAATTGACCACGCAGCGCGTGGCCTTGGAGTTATTTATCCATCGTTTCCAGCCAGCGCTGTTGTGAAATGCGCTTTTTTAGGCATGAGGCCGGTGGTACAAACCAGGAGAGCCGACGTCCTCGTCGGCAATGGGTGAATAAAAGCCGTAGAGCCAGAGCCGACGCGGACATCGGCTCTCCCAGGTTTCGAGATCGCTACCTTCCTGGCCACTCTGAGCACCGTCCACTCACGAACACCAAGGCGGGACGTCCGCGTTCCCAGGCCGCGCGAGGTAGGACAGACAGGAATGTCTATCCCACTCTCCCAATTTCCGAATCAGTGGCAGAGCCCATGTCTGTACGCGCCCCCTTGCCTCAGCCCCTGGGAACGCGCCCAGCTTGGCCGCTCTGAGCACCGTCCACTCACGAACACCAAGGCAGGGGACGAGAAGTCCGCGATCCCTGGTAAGAATCTCTACTGCATGTATCTGGCGTAGATTATGCCTGTTATCTTTGTTTGCGATAGAAGCTTATGACCATAATCAATTAGCAGCGAGTGTGCTCAAGCGCTGCGTTTATCGACATTGAGAAGCATACGGCCTTTGGGCGTGAGACGATATTTTTGAAGACGGCTGTTGGGTTTGTCCGGGAGGGTACGTTCGATAAGTCCCACCGCCAGAGCAGGCTGTAGGTAGGCCAGGCGGAAGTGCTCGTCATGCTTGAGTCCAAGCAGCGCCTGGAGTTCATGCCGGCTCATCTCTTTGGTCAAAGTAGTCAACAGCTTGCCGACTTCCGCGGTGACTTCCCCGGTGACTTCCGCGGTGACTGCGGTGTGGGCCGGACCGTCAGCATTAATCGGCGTTTTTAGCCGTATAGTGAAGCGGACACGCATTCCGATTTCCTCAATTTGCGGTGCAGGCAGACTTAGCTCAACGGCCAGAGCAAAGATGCGGCGTACACCGCTACCCCATTGCTCGATGAGGCCCAACTCACGAAAAACACGGGCGATGACAGGGTTACGAATACGGGAGACGCCTTGCTTTATGTCCTCAATGGTAAGACCTGGACTGCTCGCTCCCCCGTTGCCTCTTCCCCTGGGAACGGCCATCCTGGCCGCTCGGGTGCGCCGTCCTTTCACGAATGCTAAGGCGGCGGACGAGACGTCGTTAACAATCTCACTCTCCCCCACCTCCGCGACTCCGCGTGAACCAGTTCCGGCCACGAGCATCGACTCAACGAATACACCGTCAATCAGCCGCCCTCGGCGAAGACTCCAAGGAGACTCACGCGGAGGCGCGGAGAGCGCGGAGGAAGAAGCCGTGAAGAAACGGGATGACAGCACACACGGGACACGCACAATAAGCTGCAATAACGCAAGAATTAGGTTGTGCCTGTTATAACAGCGTGTTGGGATTGCTGTAATCCCATCGTATCTATGGGATTAATTCGTACGAACGCATGAGCAAGCCCAAGAAAGCCAGCATCGAAGGCCAGGGGACAACCGGGGATATCCTTTCTGACAAGGATGGCGATTACAGCTCACTCACCGACATACATGCGAAGGATGGAGAGTTCTCCGCGATTAACTACCGCATCCATACCGACACCATCAAGGTTCACCTTATCCCCCCGGAGGTGACACTCGTGCACGTCACCCCCAACTACGCCACCGAGGCGGACCTGCTGAATCTGGCGCTCTTTGACCAGACCTCAAAACTCTCGAGTGACGCGAATTGCAAGCTTAAGGGTAATTGGTGCGGTCACGCAACTATTAGGATGTTCATCTTCCTAGCCGACCCGCCCTTCAACCACTTCGACTGGTTCCGCAGGTGCGATGACGTGCTGTGGCAGTTCGGCATCCATTTCGTATTCACCCGATCTCTTTCGCGCTGAGCAAAATGCAGACAATTCTTCATCTTACTGACATACACTTTGGGTGGGAGGGGGAATCCCCCTCCGGATTGGCGGAACGAAAGGTCTGTTTGGATAGTCTGCTAAATGAGTTGAGCAAATTGGAACCGCAGTGGAAACCGACTATTATCTGCCTGACCGGTGATATTGGTTGGAAAGGCATAGCGTCGGATTACACGGCTGCGAAATTGTGGATTGATAGTTTGCTTAGCATATGCGGCTTGAGTTATGACTCGTTAATTGTCTGCGCTGGAAACCACGACGTAGTGCGATCAATGGCAATAAAGCTATCGCGCCCGCCTTCGGCAGCCGAAGCAGATCAGGTTCTGGAGGCCCCGGTGGCTGCACATTACGAAGGTCCATTCAGTCCATTCGTTTCCTTTTGCCGTACCGCTGGAATTCCACCCTTGAATTTCGGGGATTCTATATCCTATCTCGTCGGAGAAAGGACGGTGAATGGAATTCACTTCCTGGCATTGAATTCAGCTTGGTTCTGTAAGGACGATGACGACAAAGGTAAGCTGTGGATTGGCTATCCCCACATGAAATTCATGGAAGCCGACAAACAGATGATACTCCACCCGTCGCCAGATGATCGAATCACGGTCGCCTTAATCCACCATCCTCAGGAATGGTTGCATGAGGACGAGATTCACGCGAGGTCGTCTCGTCCGAACGTAGTGGATTATCTTGCAAACAGATGTCATTTAATACTAACTGGACATACTCATGGCGAGGTAAGAGGTGCGGACCGAATTGCTGATCAGGCATTACATTTTACTGGAGGTTCGGCTTATGCTGGTGCCTCACACTTCAATTCTTTTCGCCTCCTTCAAGTTACCCCAGAAGCGGTCGTTGATCGTGCTTTCGAATTTAATCCACGATCGGCCGACGAGAAGTGGAAATCCAAGGAAGCTCGGTTTCGTCCACTAACTCAGAACCACTGCCAAGCATCAACTATTCGCGTTGCGGTTACTTCACTCAATAACGCGGACCTTCGCGATTCTTGCCGAAAGGAAGCCGAAAGACTTCTGGAGCTAAAATCTCGCCTCCTCAAACAGAAAGGCCCACTGCCAGTGCTGGTTCAGCGTCCAGTATCGCTGCGTGTAAGCGCTCAACGTGATCGTTTCGATTCGACAGGAAACCTAATTCGATTGAAAGACGCTGAGCAATTGGTGCCTCTCTATGAAGCCGTTCGACAAGCGCGTCGGACGCTGTTGCTCGGAGACTTGGGGAGCGGCAAGAGTACGCTCGCTGCACAATTAGTGATCAATACACTCGAACGTTCTACCACTGCCGTAGCGATCTTGATTCCAGTCAAAGTGTTGCGCCTCACGGGTCATTTCACTCGTCGCGATTTACTTGTGAGTGTCTCCAACTACGTAAAAGACGTGGTCTGGCTATCGTCAACTCACTTTACATTGGAAGATCTGTTGAATCAGCAAGTGGAACTGTTACTTGTCTTCGACGGTCTCGATGAACTTCCGCGTGATGTAGCGGGCCGCTTGCTTTCAGAGGCAGCTGCAATCGTTGAGAATTGGCCGACCATTCAAGTCGTCGCGACAGCTCGACCTGTCGAGCTCGTTGGGACGTCGTTTTCTGATTGGCGCGTGATTCATGCAGTTTCGTTGGACGATGCGGCCAAGAGTGAGTTCTTGAGACAAGAACTCACCGCGGACGGTGAACCGGCAGAGCAGGTTGATGAAAAAACCGCAGTGCTACTGCGTTCACTCAAAGAGAGCACGGCGCTAGATTCTGTTGCAAATTCACCCCTCGCGATCCGTCTTATCTATCCACGCCTGAAAGATTTTACCGCTAATGGCAATCTCACTCTTGGCGATTTACTTTACGATGTGCTGATGGATCGTCTTGGTGGATGGGAAAAGCGGGATGACAAACCTTCGGCCTTCGCGCATCTGAACCAATTTTTGCCTACTGTTGTGGCGAAAGCCGAATACCTTGCTGTACTGGCCGAACACGCTGCGACGGGAAAGCGACTAGGCCGCGAAGAAGCGAAATCTTTGTTTCACGATGCGGGATCTGCAATCAATGGTGCGAATCCCCACCTCCTCGCCGAAGAGGCTCTGGGTTACTTTGAGTGGCTGGGACTAGTGTCTGGTTCAGATACAATCGATTTTCCGCTCCAGCCTCTCGCAGAAGTATGTGCGGCCACGAATCTCGTCGCGAAATGGCATTCCAATCCGAGGGAGGCATCCTTGAGGGATCGCACCCGATGGCGAATTGCGTCATTCGCTGTGGCAATTGCTCGTCGTCGAGGATTGATGGTGGAGCTACGCGATGCGTTTGCTTCGACAATCGCATACTTGCTTGGGGACCTAGACCTAGTTCCTGCAGCGTGTTATTTGGTCGTTGAATCAGCCTCTCCCGAGCTTGCGAAGACTACGGTGTCCCTTATCGATAAAGCTGGGTATCGTCCTCTTCGGTATTTTCAGGACGAACAAAAGGTATCTGTACGAAATATTGCAAAGACTTTAGTTCTTGCCGGAGACAAAGGTTTTGATTGGTTTTTTACCGATTATTTGGATCCACGATATCCTGTTCCAAACGCTGGATGTCTTGTCGTTAGCGAAGTGTTCGCTGAATGGGCAGCGCTTGTTAGACCGCAGTTGACATACAAACAAATAGAGAAGCTTGGGAGTATGGTAGAGCCTTACCAAGCGACAGGAGAAGGTTGCTTTTATGGTGTATTGCCGATCCTTTCTATAATCGCTCCAGACGCATTCACACCTGATAAAAGAATTCTTCATCAGTCATTCGCTTTGGACAGCTCGCTGTTTGCCGACCTGGTTGAAAGCAAGTTTCGATCAGCGCGGAATGATGGTATTTTAGGACCTGTCGTTGAACAGGTGCTCGCTGAGAGAAGCAGTGAGAGCATATCGGTAGCTCGGCTGTGGCTCGAATTCAATCCAACACGGGAATTACCACATTCTATAATACGTTTAGCGATACGCTCAGTAACTCGCCCCGAGCATTCTACGAGTGCGATCGCGATCATCAAACAATGTCAGGAGCGTCTCGGCGAAGAGAAATGGGTGCACTTTGCCCGGTGGTTTCTCGTCACAGGTGACAAAGATGTTTCAGTTGGTGCGGCGAAAGTCCTATTTGACCGAGGTGAAAGACGTCTGAGTCTGCTTGGGAAGGTTGCTATGGCGGGAATGCACGACGGCGGGTATCTGCCAGATGCAGAAAAGATTCTTGGTGAATTGATCCGCCACTCTGGTGAATGTGGGAGTCGTTGGCTCGCAGATCGTATTGCCTGTTCCGGTGAGAGGACGGGGGGGCATTCAGGATGGTGGCGTCTGTTGCTGCCTTTGATCGATAGTCTTGATAACGGCCCTCAGTTGTTGGCCAATTGCATCCGAACTCTAGGCCCATATACGATTCCACGTCATCCTGAAATACGTGAGGCATTCGCACGTGTTTTGAAAGGTCCGAGAGGTACTGAGTTCTGCGATTCCCTCCGTAAACAACTGAAAAACCTCGATCCAAATACTCGTCGAGGTGCCGCGCTCATTTTGATATCTTCTGATCCAAGCGGTGAAGCAGATGCCCTTTTTGTAATGGTGCGATCTCGTGCATGTCCACTCAGTTTCGATTGGCATGAGTGTGAAGAGTTCATCCTTACTCTCGAGTTCGGACCAAGTGTGCTTTCTTCGTTGAAGGGCAAACTGGGGCTTCTTGAGCCACAGTCTAAATCGCTGGCACTTGTTCTTTTACATAAAGGTAGGGTTGATCTCGATTCAAAACAGCGCGAAGAACTGTTGGCCATACTGTCGACTCTTGGAAATTGGCATCTTAACCGCGACCCTGCCAGTTTAACTTTGTTATGTTCCGATAATTCATGTGAACGCCTTAAGGAGCATCTGAAGAATTCAGGTTCTGAATTGGCTGAACGTGCAGCCGAGCGACTACTCGAATTCCATTCAAAGAACCTTACATCTATAGAGGAAGCAAAGTGTTTGGCTATTCGCCATGCGAAAGCTTTGTGGTGTTGGGAATTGGCAGGGAATCTGAAACGTATTGCTCGGGACACTAACTTCGCTCGTGACCTAATGGCTGCATGCAACGAGATAATCGCGGATGGGGGATGTCCGCCATTATTAGGCCTTGCAGCCCGAGCGATTACCGAAAACAGCGGATGGAAAGATGTTCTTTGGGCCTTGCTATGCGACGGTACCGGCTTTGGTGGAAGATCAGAAAGCGAGCACGCCGGGATGGCGCTTTTGGAATTTGGACTGGAAGAGGAGACATACCGATCTTCTATTGCAAAAGCAGCAAAAGACTGTCTAGCGGATCCGCGATTCAATAAGAACCGCTGGCACGAAACATACCACTGGACTGCCTTGCTTGCAGATGAGTTCGGTGAAATTGATAAGGAAACAATACGTGGAGCGATTGTTCACGGAAAACCCATATGGTATTCGGCGACCACCGCGCTAATTGCCCGGCTTGGATACGTTCCTGCCGATTTTTCAACCGATAGAGCGCATAGACACATGACCGCGACAGTAGCTTTAAAACCGCATCGAGATTTAGCCACAATTGTTCATGATCTCAAAGAGTACAGTCGTGAATCCGACGAGCTTCATCCCGACTTACTAAGCACCGTACAAGAGGTCTTACCGCATCCAGCAATCGATGAATCTACTTTGATTACAATCGCGGCAACAGGAAAGCCGGGTATTCTTATTGCGACGTTTCTGCGGTTGATCTACGGTCAGATGCCGCCACTTTCCGAAACTATACCGTTGCTCGATATCTACGCGAAGGCTTGGTGTAATGAAGATAGTAAGCAGGAGTTGTCGCATCTAATAAAAGCTTGGAAGATGCTCAGAGCGTCCGCAATTTTAGAGGATAAGTCCGCTGCCGATAAGTACCTTGCTGCCTTAGACCGAGAGCTGAGCCAAGGGAGCGTGTGGAAGCTAGCAATAGCTTGGGAAATTCTCCAGATTCGCGGAGCACTGCTGAACGAGCAAATTTCTGTTTTTTTCACCGAATATGCTAAGCACGCTTCCTTCTTGCATGACGCTCTCTACGACCACCTTTGTATTTGGCTAGGGAAGGAAGCGACCATAGAAATACGACAGGCTCTCGTCACAGCAACCGAGCATGCGATTATTATGCTCAACGAGACTCCTTGGCACCCTAAGTCTGGAGAGCATTCCAACCCGTGGGCTAATCTGCTAATTCCGGCAGTCTTTTGGGCAAACGGAGGTAGCAACTCCGATAGCGCAGAAGCAGTTTTCCTACGAGGAATAAGAGATATCTTTGAAAGGATTCCTAATTCGAACCAACAACCGAATTCAAGCACTTTAGGGCTACTTTCACGGCTTGAACCAATTCTGAAAAGAGTCTCCCCCGACATCTTGCACTCTACGCTGAGCCGCGGAACCGAATCCTTAGAGCCATCGGTTAGCATTTTTTGCCGAATGATTGAAGCATTTGCCACGAAGCACTGAAACAAATACATGGTGATAGCTCATGAAATATGGCTGACGGGCATAGATGTGCCCCTGAACACTATGTAAAAAAATATACCACTGACACACACTCTACGGTCAGGGGGCCTGTGGCTTCTATCTCGGTGCGACACAGCAGGTACTTCCACTCAGCACAGCACTTTGGGATACGCCCGTTCAACTTCATAAATTAGAAAATCGGCGAAACTGTGGATTCCTCGCAAGGAATGGGGTTGGCGGAGGGTTGATTTGTCTTGTTGCGTTTCAGGTTCTTGAGCGTAGTCCAGGTGATAATGTCGGAGGGCAATTCTCCTTTCCGATACTCCGCGACCAGAGTCTGGAACTGGGGCAGGTAGGCGAGTGAATGGAGCGGTTGAGTGAAATGGCCTTGGTTGCCATAATGAAGCCACTGCTGAAAGGGTTCATCGTCCAAGTGCAAGGCGTAGAAGTCTTCGAAGTTGTGAAAGGAGAAATGGAAATCTGGAATGCCGACTGGCTTTTTTGCATAGTGGTCAGCAGCGGCTTTGTCGTTCCGATGGTAGAGATCGAAATCCGCCCAGATTCGAATGGAGGTTGTCGGTTTATTGGCTTTTCGAGTCGAATTATACTGCTTTTTCAGGGTGCCGAAACGGCCACCCTTGGCGATGGCTTGTTGCGGAGCGATAAGTCGCAGCGGGGTCTCAAAAACGTTGTTATCGAGTGGCTGCTGATCCAGAAAACTCTGCAATCGTCGGATATAAGTCCATTCGGACTCTCCCTCGCAGACGATGATGTAGCGGACGCAGGCCATGCGTTGGGTCAGAGCGCGGGATGGGGAATTGCGGAATAGTATCCGGCCAGGTATTGTTTACGGAAGTTGGTGACATTGCGCATGTCTTCACCGTCATTTTTGGCATCGATCAGCCGGCGAACCAGGGTGCCGTTGGCGGTGGTCTTCCTGACGAGTGCGATCTCGGAGAGGCGGAGAATGGAGTCGTCGAGTATATCCGTATTGTGTGTGGTTACGATCAATTGGGCACCATGGGGGTTATGACGGTGTTTTTTAAACAGCATCACGATCTCCTTTATGAGCAGGGGATGGAGGGAGCATTCCAGTTCATCCACAACGAGGACACTGCCTGTTTTGAGCGCATGGAGAACTATACCAACAAGACCGGCCAACCGTTGAGTGCCTGCAGATTCGTGCTTGAGGAAATCCAGATACGCCGGGGTTCCCGAGATGTCATTGTGAGTGGCGGTGATCTTCAACGAGTGTCTTGTCCCTGTAATCCGATTTATAGTCATGATACCGTGAGGCACTGCCTCGTTGGTGGCGATTTCCTGCCTGGCAATATCAATCGCAACTATGTCAATATCGAGTCGACGAACCACCTCTGTAATTTCCAGGAGTGCGGCTTTTTCATCGCCATTCATTGCCGAGGCTAGAACTTCAACGGCAACGTTGAGCGGAATGTCATCGCGGTTCATCCATAAAGTGATCGATTTAGTGAAGAAGGCAAAGGCGCTTCTCAGATCGCTATCAAGCCCTGGATACCCGATCCCGATGCGGTTGAGAAAGAGCTTTGTTTGCCGTCCTTCGCCATCGGAGCATTCCACGTGCAAGATGTCGGAGAGTTTAGCTTCTGAATAGGAAGGGGAAACAATTTGAGCGGAAAATGTAGTCTTGAGATGATGGATGGAGAAAAGTGCCTTTCCGTTTTTGTGCAAAGCTTCTTCCTGAATTTCGGTCGCATTATAGGAGACCCGGTATTCGAAGCAGGCCCCGGATAGGATGAATACGAGCGCAAACGTGGTGTTGGAAAACTTAGGATTAAGTAGATTAGGTTCGAAAAGTTTGGGCAACTCGGCGCCCTCGCGCACCATAGTCTGAAATACGGCAAGCGCTTTGAGCAGGTTGGTCTTGCCCGATGCATTAGCACCGAAAAAGGCCATGCATGGTACGAACCTTTGTTTGTTCCCGGCTTCGATGAAGGGTAATACCTCTTGTCCCTTGTAGCCATTGGGTGCCTTCCCCTCGCCATAGGTAAAATCCAGCTTGAGCTCCAGTATGGAACGAAAGTTCTGAATATAAAAGGAAGATAGCATGATTTTAGACGGTTTACAGCATACTCAAGGCGGATTATTGCGTAGGTCAACCCTATATAAACAGAAATAATGTTTATGTTGAGTAGGCGAGACCTCTGCTTCGGCAGCGTGAATGAAGAGTACTCACAGAACAGCAGCTTTAGCGTGTCTATTGAGGATGTTTGGTGGTGGAGTTCACGCTTTAGCGTAGAATTTATGGCGTCCTGTCGCACCGAAGGTGCATCAACTCTTGAGCCCAGGGTATCGCCCTGGGAACGGATATCCCCTTTATCTATGAGCCCTGTAGGGGTGTAACCGCAATTGCTGAAAGACGGGTATCGCCCCTACAGGGCTCAATATATAAAATATAATCGATACCCAGGGCGTGGCCCTGGGCTCAAGAGTGGTTGCGCCTTCGGCGCGGAATGTGTCCCGTTGCGCCTTGGCATACGATAAACGCGTACAAAGCAGGAACTCCAACTGGTGCCAAGCCGGAACCTACGATAAGGAGCGCGGCCAGCTTGGCCGCTAGGTTGACGCTGTGGGGTGAAGAAGCGGGCGGGCCGCCCGCGCTCCTGTCGAAAGGGACGAAGAAAGGAGCGCGGCCAGCTTGGCCACTGTGTTGGCTGCGGTGGGTAGAAGAAGCGGGCGAGCCGCCCGCGCTCCTGTGTTTTTTCGACGTCCGCTGGTAAAATAAGATCGATCAAGGGGTTTAGTGGGCCACCCGATGCCCTGATATTGCCGCGCGGTGGTGTGATAGCGTCACGGTGTGCGGTGAATTCGTCGCGCGTTGCTGTGTTTTTGGCGTGCGTTGCAGTGTTTTCGTCACGCGTTGCTGTGTAATCGACGTGCGTTGTATTAATCCAAACGGACGTTGACACAATTTAGTCTCCCGATGGTCAAACCCAAACGCCCAATGGTGTTATCCAAACGAGCGATGGTCTTATTTCGTCACCCGTCGGCAAATTCCAAACGAGCGATGGTCTTATTTCGTCACCCGTCGGCTCTTTTTCGCCATCCGTTGGCTAAATTTTATCACCCGATGGCAAATTCCAAACGGGCGATGGTCTTATTATGTCACCCGACAGCTCATTTTTGGCACCCGTCAGCTCTATTTCGGCACCCGACAGCTCGTTTTCGGCAACCGTCGGTACTATTTCGGCACCCGTCAGCTCATTTTCGGCACCCGTCAGCGATATTTTGGCACCCGTAAGCTCATTTTCGGCACCCGTCAGCTCGTTTTCGGCACCCGTCAGCGATATTTTGGCACCCGTCAGCTCGTTTTCGGCACCCGTCAGCTCATTTTCGGCACCCGTCAGCTCGTTTTCGGCACCCGTCAGCTCATTTTTGTCACCCGTCAGCTCGTTTTTGGCACCCGTCAGCGATATTTTGGCACCCGGTGGTTCTATTTTGGTACCCAGAAGGTTTTCTATGGAAGTAATGGGATAATTAATGGGAGCAATGGGACTATTATGGCTGGGCGACGGCTTTGCGTCGCTACCCGTCAGCTCTTTTTCGGCACGCGTCGGCTCCTTTTTAGCACCCGTCGACTACATTTCGTCACCCGTCGGCTCTATTTTGGCAACGGATGGCTTTGTTTGCGTTTGCGTTTAAGCATGATTCGCTATCGTATTCATAATCGCCATGCCAGAGGACCTACGTCATCCATTCCTACAGGGACTAAGTAAACACCGCGGAGCACCGCCCACAATCGTCGTCATCTTTGGCGCGAGTGGGGACTTGACCAAGCGGAAGCTGCTGCCCGCGATCTACAATCTCAGCTTGGATAATCTGTTGCCCACGGATTTCCACTTCATCGGCTTTGGGCGCACGCCTTTGCCGGTTGAGCAATTCCGGGATGAGATGGAAAAGTCCGTCACTGAGTTCTCCAGACGTCCGCTAAACGCGGGGATTTGGGGGCACCTCGCTGCCAACCTGCATTATCACGCCGGGGATTATAGTGATCCGAAGGCGTTCACGGCCTTGGCTGGGATCATCGACGAGATACAGTCTGCTGCGAAGCGGGATTACCAACTGCTCTTCTATATTTCCACTCCGCCAAATGTCTTCGGGCCGATTGTACAGAATCTGGGTGTCAGCGGGTTGGCGGGGCGTTTACTCGGGACGCCGATGGCGGCTAAGGTTATCATAGAGAAACCTTTTGGCCACGATTTGGAGAGTGCGCGGGTGCTTAACCACACCATCAGCGAGCACTTCGATGAGAGTCAGATTTACCGAATCGACCACTATCTGGGCAAGGAAACGGTGCAGAATCTCCTGGTACAGCGCTTTGCCAATGCCATTTTTGAACCGATTTGGAATCGCCAGTATGTGGACTGCGTGCAGATCACTGTGGCGGAAGAGTTGGGTGTGGGCGGGCGCAGTGGCTACTACGATAAGAGCGGGGCTCTGCGCGATATGATCCAGAACCACACGATGCAGCTCGTGGCTCTCACGGCGATGGAGCCACCTGTCTCGCTGGATGCGGAATCCATCCGCGATGAGAAGGTGAAGGTACTTAAAGCCATACAACCGCTGGTCTTGGGAACGGAGAAAAGCGATGTGGTGCGCGGGCAGTATGGTGAGGGATTGATAGGGGGCTTAAAGGTGTCTGCCTACACGCAGGAGCGGGATATTCCTGCGACTTCGAGCACCGAGAGTTATGCTGCACTGCGGCTTTCCATCAACAACTGGCGCTGGAAGGGAGTACCGTTCTATATTCGCTCGGGGAAGCGCCTTGCTCGCCGGGTTAGCGAGATTGCCATCCAGTTTAAACGGCCACCGGGCATCTTGTTTACGGATGACAACCGGTTCGATATCGCGCCGAATACCTTGGTTATCCAAGTACAGCCGGATGAGGGGCTGAACTTAATCATGAACTCGAAGATTCCGGGTCTGCAAACGCGGACGCAGCCGGTCAAGATGCACTTTCGGTACTCGACTACCTTCGGGTCGAATACCCCTGAGGCTTACGAACGCCTGATCCTCGATGCGATGATCGGCGATGGTACCCTGTTCATTCGCGGGGATGAAACCGAGGCTTCGTGGAAACTAATCACACCGATCCTGGACTACTGGGCAGGCCGAGGAAGGCAGGGCATAGAGACTTATACCTCTGGCTCCTGGGGTCCCCTGGCCTCGGAGCGCATGCTCTGGGAGAAGAACCATGAATGGCGCAAGCCTGGCCCCTAGTACATCCACACCAACACGAATTCATCGAAATAGCTACGGCTTAGAAGCCCTGCATCCATGTCACTCTTACAATCGCTCCCCGGTATCTCCACTCCCGTTTCGGAAGTAACGAAGGCACTTGCCCAGATGTGGCAGGGAGAGTCGGCAGGCTCAGCTCCCAGCGAGTTTCGTGCCTCGCAGATGAACCTAATCCTGCACTTCGGCCTGGCTACAACGGATGCGGATGCGCAGGAGACCTTCCAGATAGCCCTGCGTTTTGCCCAGCGATACCCGTGCAGGATAATTGTGCTTTGCCCAACCGAAAATGAGCCCCCCGGTGAAGCCATACTGGAGGGGAAACTCTTCAGCCAGTGCTATATCGGCGATGGTCATGGAGAGATGAATTGCTGTGAAGCCCTTATTCTAGGCTACCACTGCGATGCCGCCCGATTCCTCGAAGACCAGGTGTCTATCTGGCTGGAGAGCGACCTGCCCACGTACCACTGGTTCCACCATGTGCCCGCAGCCATTATCGGCCAGCGCTACCTGTCGTTTACCAAGGCATGTAAAAGAATAATTTATGACTCCACGATCGATGGCTACGCGTATCAAAGCCTCTCGTGGCCAAGACCTGATAATCTACGCGACCTCGCCTGGGCGCGGATACTACCAATCCGGCAATCACTCGGTCAATTTCTCAGCGCATTTCCAGCCGCCACCTTGATCGAAGGCCTGTGCGAAATAAAGTTGATTGGGGCTCCCTCTCGCCGGGGCGAAGCAGAGAATCTCCTATGCTGGCTTTATGGGTGCTTGCATAAGTGCAGGGATGACTGGGATGGAACGAAGCCCATCGAATGGTCATCACATCCGGCAACCGGACCGGAAACCGGCCTCATTTATATCTCGTGGCATTACATCAATGACCATTACTTCCACTTTAAGTTGATAAGCGACAATGGGGAGGCTTCCATCGAAGCGGATTTTGGAGACGGCCCCATCAGACACCCGCTACAAATTATGTTTCTTAAGCCAGAAGAGGCGCTTGCAGAATCGCTTTTTTTCTAATATCAAAAAGGTAACTATGGCGCATGAATCTGTTTATCCTGAAGCTATCGTTCAACCGGTTCCTGAGCTTTATCAGACCTTAGTCCAGTTTATTACACGCGCTGCCGAGAAAGCGCCGACTCCTGTTATCGCGCTGACCGGTGGGACAACACCAAAGGCCTTCTATGCGTGGGCTATCAACCATCCGGAACTTTTCTCCAGCATACTGGCCCGGACCACGTGGACAGTCAGCGATGAACGCTACCTTCCCACGGCAGACCCGGAGAGCAATTTCGGGAACGCAGCCCGACTCTTTTTTGATCCCTTGGGTGTTCCCGAATCCCGTAGACTCACCTGGCCCATTGGGCTTCCCGGAAAAGCGGCAGCAGTTGCCTATGAGACTTACCTCCTCCAGCGGGTGGGCCAGAATTACACGTATGATCTCTGCATACTCGGGCTGGGTGAGGATGCCCATACGGCCTCGATCTTCCCTGGCAGTCCGCTGATCGGTACTTCGCTGGAGCACGGATTCTCCTCGGTTGAGATTGCCGACAACCAGCGCCGATTGACCATAAATCCTCATGGTCTCGCCCGGTGTAAGCAAATCGTAGTCGTGGTTACCGGTGCAAAGAAGGCCCAAGCCGTGCGTAATGTGTTCGAAGGCCCGGACGATCCAGTACGCTACCCCGGCCAACTTCTACTCCAGTTCCAAGAGAAAGTCACCTTCCTGCTCGATCCTGAAGCGGCATCGCTCCTGACAACCAAAGTCGTGCAGCGCAGGTAGAACGGAAGGCTATTGCTGCGCTTTTTTAACTATGCCTCGCTCGTAGAGACGGGAATATCTGTAGAATGTGGCGAATGCCGAGGCCGCGGCGACATAGAAGCCGGGATACCCATCCAGGAACCCTAGTCGTAATACATAGCCCCGGAAAAATCGCCACATCGCACGGAAAATAGCGGAGAGACCCGAGTACGTCCGTGTTTGGGCCTTATGTTCTACAAACAAGTTGGTGTAAGTAATTGTTTTGTACAACTGGGCTTCTATATCTGGATAAGAATAGTGGAGCAGATCACCGGAGAGACGCGTCGTTCTCGTAGCAACTTCCAAGTGCTCGTGAATCTGGCCGCCCACCCACTTCCCCTGCCCTCTCCGAAGCAGACGAATCGCATAGTCTGGGTACCAATCACCATGCCGAATCCAGCGTCCCAAAAAGAAACTCAACCGGGGAAATGACGCGCCATCGGCACCGTTCCCGTCATTATCGATGAATGTCTGAATGCTCTGGATCAACTCTGGTGTGGGGACTTCATCACAGTCCAGGCAGAGTATCCAGGGTTGCGTGCAGGCATTAAGCGAGATGTTTTTCTGCGCTCCATAGCCCATCCACTTCTGTTTGATTACTTGGGCACCAAATTGACGGGCAACTGCCTCGGTGTCGTCCGTACAGTCGTTGATAACAACCACAATCTCCGCAACCCATCCAACTAATGTTGGCAGACAACGCTGGAGATTCTTCGATTCATTCCGAGCAATAAGCGAAACACTTAATGGATATTTGCGGCTCATGCGGTGTATTGAATCTTCACCCATAAATCTTCGCAATCACCCGTCCGCCTTTGTCCACCGTGTCGAGGGCCACCACTTTCAATTGGGCAGTCTGGCTTGCCAAAAGTGTAGTGATTGCGGCGGGGTCAAGGTGGTCTTCCTGCACAGGCTGACCGTACTGCACATAGGTCACACGGTAGCAGGACTCACTGTCGAGAAGCGGGCGCACCACGAGGGAGCGTGCGGCCTTCGCCTTTGGCGGCGGCTTCGGCTTCGCCCGGTAATCCGAGGGGAGCGGGGGTCGGCTAAAGGGATACGGCTCGCCCAAGATATTCGCAGCAGTGCGCTCGATCTCGCTGATGCGGACAAACAGCTCATCCCGTTCAAGGAGTAGCTGGTTAATCCGTATCTGTTGCTCGATCTGCATAGGAAGCCGCTTGTGGCGGAGATGGGCTCGTGGTTACTTCGTGGAGGCTTTCGTTGACTTAAGCTTTTGTTGATTAAGCCTTCGTGGCCTCATCGGTATCATCTTCGTCGCTCGCATCGTCATCCGAATCCGCGGTTGTCGCAGCGGGAGCGGGAGTCGTGGTGCTATCCGTGGCTGCATTAGCGCTGGTGCTGACCGGACGTCCTGCAGGACCAGCCTTCTTCGCGACTGGCGCGGAGGCTCGGCTCATGAAGTCCATCTTCGGGTCAAGCCCTGCGACGGGCAGCGGGGGAAGCGGGAACGGGAATGAGCCTGCCTCGCCGAGCACGTCTTCGACCTGGGTTTCCAGTTCGGCGATGCGTTCGTAGGCGGCTTGCCGTTCCTTAATCAAGAGATCGATCTGGAGACGGGCTTCGAGTGCGCGGCGGATGGTGTCCGCCTCTGCTCCGAGGATGATGTCACGAAACGTGATGGGTGTTGGTTTCTTTGCCATGGTGTTTATTGCCAGAAGAGTCGTTTAAGTTTAAGAAATAGACTGGGATCGGAAGCGGGTTTGGACTTCGCGGCAGGGCGCTTAGCGGGCACTGTTGCAACTTTGCTCTTCGATGCCGAAGGCGATGCCGCATCAGTGGTCGCTGCCGTCTTCGCACTCGTGTTACTGCGGGCGTGGAGCTGCGCGCGGGCTTTCTCTTGTTGTGCCTTTAACCGTGAAGTTATCCGGATATCCTGCGCAGCCTTTGCATAAGCGGCAACAGCGGGATCGGAGTCGTTCTGACACGCGGCGACGAGTTCGTCGGATGCGTTCGGGTGCTTTATAACAGCGATGCGTATCGAAGGGGAAGGGTCGCCTGCCATGGCTCGAAGTGCATCTGGCGACCATGGGTAGCCATCCACCGCGAGCATGCGAACAGCAGGCAGCGTGTGGGCTAAGAGGACCTTGGCGGTGTCTTCGTCGAGATCACTCACCGCGCGTTTCTGCAAGGCCCAGTGTCGGCGAAAATCATTGCTATGGCGCAGAAGCAGGCGGACCAAGTCATCATCCAATTCATCGCGATAAGCCAGAGCTACGATGACTGCGGGCTGGCGCGTGGCAGCCAGTTCCTGAATACGTTCCGGTGTCACGCCGGGATTTGTCGCAAGCGCTACACAGGTGGCCTCATCTGCCTGGCCAATGTAGAAGCTCACAATGGCGTCATCAATCGATGGATTGGCCGCCAGTGCTTTGCGCACGGAGAAGTCTTCATCCTGCGCGAGAACGCGTTGCAGTGGTCGGGCAATAGGCACCTGCGCCGCGAGCCAGAAGCGCTCTTCCGGCTCGCCACGAGTTGCCAGATGAAGCTGATCAATGGCATCGAGCTTCAACGTGGCTCGTAGTATGCGGCGCACACTCGCATGCGGTGAATGAAAGAGCACACGCTGCACCTTGTCTGGCAGCTCTTTCCTCTGGCAGAGTGCGAGCTGTACATTCTCTTCGTCGCTCGCTGCCCAGCCAAGGAGCATCTCCTCATCTGCCTGCGCCGTGGCTACAGTCTGCAAGCGGACGACAGCGCTGTGGTCGGCACCTAGCACCAGCCCGAGCTGCGGGGGAAGTGTCGAGTGGCCTGCCAATGTCAACCGCACTCCTGGATCGCGGTCTGCCGCGAGCATGGCGTGCTGCGGGAGCCGCAGAGAGTCATTCCCCGCAAGCGAGCGACGCACAGCAGGCTCCGGATCATCTGCCAGCACCAGTAGTTCACGCGGCGGTAGCTGTGGATGCGCTGCGGCCTGTGCACGGATGGAGGCCTCGGTATGCGTGGCGAAAGCCACTAGCAAATGCGGTGGCGTGCGGGGATTCGTAGCCAGGTGCTCGAGTACCGCTGCATCGGGCGAAGCCTTGGCCAGTGTTTCCAGTAAATGGCTCGGAGCGAGCGGATATGCTGCCACGAATGCCTGCGCCTCGGGCAGACTCTTCATGTCTGCGAGTTCTTGCAACAATCGGGAGGGCACGGGCGGCTTTCTCAACGCAGTGACCGCTTTGCGCACGCCATCCCGCTGGATGCGCTCAAGCAACTGGTCAATGGTTATAGTTTCAGCACTCATGCAGCATCAGCCAACGGGCTACTTAAGGTCTCCGGGTTGAATGAAGATTTCGCGCGGATTATTCCCCACCTGCGGCCCAATGTAGTGCCTCGTTTCCATTTCCTCCATCAGCGAAGCCGCGCGGTTGTAGCCGATCTTTAGCTTGCGCTGCAAATAACTGGTACTAGCACGCCCGTGTGAGGAGATAATAGCCAGCGCTTCCTTAACCAGAGGGTCCACACCCTCGGGTGTCTCGCCGTCACCGCCCTCTTCTTCCTGCATGCCCTTCGGAGCGTCCTCCGCGCGCAGTTCCACGCGGTAGCGCGGCTTCACCTGTGCCTTGAGGAATGTCACAATCGCCTCAATCTCGGTATCGTCTACATAGGGAGCCTGGAGGCGCATCAAGCGACCGAGCCCCGGCGGGCTGTAGAGCATGTCACCCCGGCCCTGTAGCGCCTCCGCGCCCTTGCCGTCAAGGATTGTACGGCTGTCAATCTGCGAGGGCACCTGAAAGGCCACGCGCGTGGGGAAGTTCGCCTTAATCATACCGGTGATGACGTTCACACTCGGTCGTTGTGTGGCAAGAATGGTGTGAATCCCCACCGCGCGGGACATCTGCGCTAGCCGCGCAATCGGCGTTTCCACGTCACTCTGTGCGGTCATCATCAAATCTGCCAATTCATCAATGATAAGTACTATGTAAGGTAGCTTGTCGAAGCCATCCGTCTCCGCCTTCGCATTAAAACTCGCGAGATTGCGCACATGCTTCTCCGCCAGCACCTCATAGCGCCGCTCCATCTCGCGCACCAGCCACTTGAGCGCCTGGCAGGCCTGCTTCGGCTCCGTGACCACCGGGTGAATCAGATGCGGCAAGTCTCGGTAAATCGCAAACTCCACAATCTTCGGGTCAACCAGGACCAGCTCCAATTCATCCGGGCGGAAGCGGTACATGAGGGACAGGATAATGTTGCTGATACAGACAGACTTTCCACTTCCTGTCGCTCCGGCAAACAGCGCATGCGGCGCACGGGCCAAATCGCAAAGGATAACCTGTCCGGTAATGTCCAGCCCCAGCACAATCGGTATCTCCGCCTTGCTTTGTTTCCAAATGTTCGTCTCGAACGACGCCCTTAAACTCAGCGGAGCCGACTGCTTGTTCGGAATTTCCACGCCCACGAAGCTTTCCCCAGGTATCGGAGCTTGTATACGCACCGCACGCGCAGACATGGAGAGCGCGATGTTCTTCTCCAGTGCCGCAATCGCCTCCACCCGCACCCCAAAGCCCGGCTTCACGCGGAACTGCGTAATCCTCGGTCCCACCAGCGCATCGTAAACAAAAGCATCAATGGAGAAGCTATCCAGCGTCTCCTGCAGCGTCAGCTTATTCGCCTCAATCTCCTCCGGACTGATGGTAATCTTCTCCTCCGCCGTGGGTTTGCGCAGCAGATCGTACGAAGGCCGCCGATAGCTCGCCATCTCCTCCGCACTAAACGGCTCCAGCGGTGGAGAATCCTCCACAATTTCAGCATCCGGCTCACTCGGCGGCGGCTCCGCAGTGTTTGCAACCGCAGGCGTAGCCAGCTCTAGCTGGCGTTCTCGTGCATCCCGGCGAAGACTCTCCAAATGCTCAAGCGCATCCTCCAACCGATCGCGATGCCGTGCCTGAAAAGTCAACCGCTCGTCCACGCGCGTCTCCAGTTCATCCCTCCACTTGGCAAGCATCTCATTGTCCTTGCGCAACGCCGTCTGCGCAGCAAGCTCCGCTGACACCACCGCAGAACGCTCCGCATGCCTGTCCCCAGTCGACGCGCCCGGTTGGGACGTGGATGCAGGTGGTTTAACAGACGGTGTTCCGGTAGCTGCTGGCATGTCTCGAGGTGGACTGCGGGTTCTGTAGCACCGCGCGATTCGCTGCAAGTGTAAAGAGTCGAACTCGTGCCAATAGTTGAACCACTTGTGCACTCGCGGCGCTACCAGAACCATCAGCCCCTTTTGGTAACGAGGTTCGGAAGGTAGGCACAAAGGTCCAAAGGCACAAAGGCACTGAGTCGGAAAAGGCAGAAGGCAGGAGCCGAACCAGACTCCTTGTTACTTCCATAGCGGGGATTGTTTTACTTCAAATCGAACTATTTGAACAACCAAGCGAACTGCTCAGCCCTCCAAGTGAACTGCTTTTACAATCATCGGAACTGCTCAGCTCTTAATGTAAAGTGGCGGAGTCTCCATCGAAACTATTCATGGCTTCATCGGAACTGCTCAGCCCTTCAAGTGAACTGCTTTTACAATCATCGGAACTGCTCAGCTCCTAAAGTAAAGTGGCGGAGTCTCCATCGGAACTATTCATGGGTTCATCGGAACTGCTCAGGTCTTCAAGTGAACTGCTTTTACAATCATCGGAACTGCCCAGCTCCTAATGTAAAGTGGCAGAGTCTCCATCGGCACTTTTCATGGGTTCATCTGAACTGCTCAGCTGGGAGCAAAGTGAGATAGCCGAATAGTACAGTAGAGCGATGGACTTGATGGACATGACCCAGAGACAGTATCGACAGAATATCAAACAAATAGCTGCGACTCCCACTCCCAATACAACATACATAGAGTCAAGCCATTACTGGGGCGGTGCATTGTTCCGGTGCGCGGTGCGCACACGGTAGAGGCGCTCGGTGAAACCGCCTTCGTTCTGGAAGGCGCTTGCCTGGGCGGCGATCTGGCGGTCTAGCAGGGAGCAGGCCACACCGATTAGGACGAGAGCGGCATTTGCTGCAAGCTCGGGGTAAGTGGACGGCTTGGACAGAATGGACTCAGTGGACTTTATTGACTGAGAATATCCTGTGTTTGCCGTGGGTGCAGCAGTCGTTTGTTTGGTTTTCTGTCCATGCTGTCCATCAGGTCCATGTCCATCACCGACTCCCGCTCGGCTCCTCTCCCGATCATGAACATCCCGGACCCACCCAGCCACAGCATCGGCTGTGGTGAAGCGGTAGGCTACCAGAGCAGCCCGGCGGGGATCGTCTGTAGCCCATTGGGAGAGGCTGCGGTGGCGCAGAAAGTCTTCGTAGTCAAGGCGAAGCTCCTCCAGACTGGCACGGGCCACCTGGGTGAGTTTCATTTCCGATTTTTTAGAGGTGGCGCTGGCTTCACTGCCTTCGGCGATATTCTGCACTCCACTGCGTGCAGCCTGCACCATCTGGTCATGTGTGCGGCTGCGTTTGTCAATGTAGCGGTCGCAGAACCGGACAGTGATATCATAAGCGAGTTGGGCGATCTGAAAGCTCTTTAATTTACGGTATCCGCCATGCTTTGGTATGAGTGAATCACTGGGCATGTCTTACGGAATTAGCGGTTTAGGTGGAAATAACAACGATTATTGTTCAGAAAAGGGCAAGAATGGACTAAAATGGACCGAATGCACCTACATTGGACGGCATGGACCGTGCGCCGTATGCCAGAGTAGCGTTCTGGGGTAGTTTTAGTCCATTCAGTCCATCCCTGTCCATTCAGTCCATCCCGTCCATCCTAGTCCATCCCCTCGCCCACCTCGCCATAGCGCTTCACCCCGCGCCTATAGAGCAGCGGAGATACCCGGCAATAGTGCTTAAAGGCACGGCTAAAAGTATAGACAGAGTCGAAGCCGCAGTTCTGTGCAATTTCACTTACGGAGAGTTCGGACCGTTGCAAGAGTTCGCAGGCCTTGAGTATCTTCAAACGACGCAAATGTTTGCCCAGGCTCATCCCGGTGGTTTCACGAAAGAGGTAGCGCAGCCGGCTTTCTGATAAACCCAGTAACCGGGATAATTCCTTCAGGCCCAGGCCACGGTTAATGGGCTTGAAAGCCTCGATATTCACCCGCTTGAGAAGGTCGGCATGCGGGACATTGCGTGCTGCTGGACGTTTCTGGCGCGCCGGTTTGCTGGCGATCAACTGGTGCAGAAAAAGCTCGAGTGCGAGGCTCACACGTTCGCCACAGGCGTTTCCGAGCCAATACTGTATCACAGGCTCGAGTACGGAGAACGCCTCATTATCCAGCGCAACCGGGCCAGATTCCCGAAGGCATTCCAGTGCTCCGCCGTCGCGTACTTCAAAAGTTATAAAGAGCCAGTTAATGGACTCTGGCTGAATCTCGCTGAAGTAGTGGAACTGAAAGGGAAAGAAAAGGAGCGCATCCCCGGCCTGGATTTTCCACGCCTGGGCATCAAGATACACCCAGCCCTCCCCCACCAATGGACACACCAGGACATAGCGGTGATGATAATCGCGGTGCTGTTCCGAGGACTCTTCCAGCACCTGCGCATCGAGCCTGGAAAAGCACAGAATTTCCGTAGGCTCGATTCGGCCCGCTACTTTGCGCCCGGTGAAATAGTCCACAGGCACTGGAAGCTGCTGCGAGAGGGCCGACAGTTCAGCGATCCGGGTGGGGTTGTTCGTGTTTTCGGGCAAGGGTGTCAGTCGCTATTGTTAAATAATCAATCATTTCTGCCATTTGTGTACAGAAAGAGATGTGATATACTGGGGATAAATGCAAGAACACTTACAACGACCCACATTCGTTGCCCAAACTCACCTTTAAGCATATGAAGCGTTTTAAATTAGCAGGTATCGGCTGTGGAGGCCGCACCAGGACCTATCTCTCTCTGGCAGCCAAAATGCCTGAGTACTTCGAAATCGTCGGCGCAGCCGACCCTATAGCCTTGCGTGTGGAGCAGGTCCGTACAGAGGTCAAAAACCCTGCTTTTCGCAGTTTCAAGGATGCGAACGAGCTGCTCTCGGTTGACAAATTCGCCGATATCCTGGTCATCGGTACACAGGATGCCTTTCACTTCGCCCCATGCCTCGCTGCATTGCAGAAAGGTTATGATATACTTCTGGAGAAACCGATATCCAACAACTTGCGCGAAGTCCTCGCCCTCGAAAAGGCAGCCCGCGAGCTTGGGCGCAAGGTTCTGGTTTGCCACGTACTGCGCTACACGCCGTTCTACGAGAAGCTGAAGGAAATCGTTGCCAGCGGTGTGCTCGGAGAGATCATTTCCATTGATGCTAACGAAGGCGTGGGTACCTTCCACCAGTCGCATTCCTTTGTCCGCGGGCACTGGAGTATTGTCGAGAAATCCTCACCCATGATCATCGCGAAGTGTTGTCACGATATGGACATTCTCTCGTGGTTGGTGGACCAGCCCTGCGAACAGGTTTCCAGCTTTGGTAGTCTGAGTTATTTTAACAAGGAACATACCCCGACGGATGCCCCGCCGCGCTGTACGGATGGTTGCCCCCTGGGCCTGTCCTGCCAGTATAACGCACTCCATTACCTGGGTAAACAAAAGGGTTGGCTCAAGTGGATATACGACAAGACCGATACCGCCACACCCGACGAAATCCGCGCCTGGCTGGCACAGAGCCCGTGGGGTCGCTGTGTTTATCAGTGTGATAATACTGCGGTGGATCATCAAGTCATCAGCATGCAATTTGCAAAGAACATAACCGCCACATTCACCATGACGGCTTTCAATTCAGGGAGAAACATAACCATCTGCGGATCCCGTGCGAAACTCCACGGCGGCGACACCACAAAGTGGCAAAGCGGTGCTGATATTATTGTGATGGAGCACGAGACCTGGCACCAAACACGCCACCACATCGGCCAGGACCCGAATGATGCCTATGGCCATGGCGGGGGCGACTCCGGACTTGTCCGCGCACTCCATAGCGAGATGTCGAAAGACCGTCCCGGCGACATGCGCTCCTCTATTTCACGTTCAGTCGAGAGCCATCTTATGGGCTTTGCCGCAGAAACCTCACGTCTGAGTGGAAAGACGATTTCCATCGCAGAGTTCCGCAAACTTAACGAAAGCTAAGCCGATTTTCTTTCCTAAATGTATGGCCAATCCCACACCACAAATTCCGCAACTCGTGCCCATCGCCACAGAGCCGGGCAGCCGTTTCGAGCGCATACCCGTCACCCTGTTTGCCAACTCCCGCGAAGCCTCACGACGGGTGGCGCTGGAGTTTGCCAATCTCATACGGGCAAAGCAAATGCTTGGCCAAACCGCTGTACTCGGCCTGGCCACGGGCTCCACGCCAATCGGTGTTTATCAAGAACTCGTGCGTATGCACCGAGAGGAAGGTCTGAGCTTCAGGAACGTAGTCACGTTCAACCTCGACGAGTACTTCCCCATCAGCGCCACGGCTGCACAGAGCTACAGGCGCTTCATGACGGAGCATCTCTTTGCGCACATTGATATCCCGGATGCACAGATACATATCCCGGATGGCACCGTACCGCCTGAGGGGGTGGCAGCGTTTTGCACAGCCTACGAGCAGGCTATCGTGCAGGCGGGCGGTATCGACATACAGATTCTCGGTATCGGTCGCACCGGGCATATCGGCTTTAACGAGCCCGGCTCGCTAAAGAAGAGTCTCACCCGCCTGATAAAACTCGACGACCTCACCCGACGCGATGCGGCCAAGGATTTCCAGGGTGTGGAGAATGTACCCACGCGTGCAATAACGATGGGGGTGAAATCCATCCTCAACGCGCGGCGTGTCTTTCTCCTGGCCTTCGGTGAGCATAAGGCGGCGATTATCCGCACCGCAGTGGAGGGTGATGTGACGAGTGCCGTAACGGCTTCCTTCCTGCAGGAGCATGACAACGCCTGCTTCATCCTGGATATCGCCGCTGCGCAGGACCTTACGCGGGTGAAGACACCGTGGCTGGCTGGCAGTTTGCAGGATAATAACCTATCGTGGGATGCTGCCATGACCCGCCGCGCAGTCACCTGGCTGGCATTGAAGATAGGGCGCCCCATCCTCAAGCTAACCGACCGCGACTACAACGAAAACGGGCTGCATGAGCTGCTCAATGAGCACGGCCCTGCCTACGACTTGAACCTGCAGGTCTTTCGCTCCACACAGGGCACCATCACCGGCTGGCCCGGTGGAAAAGCGGGCACGGGCGTGTTCCCCAAACGGGTACTCATCTTCACCCCGCACCCGGATGACGGATTTATCAGCATGGGCGGTACACTGCGACGCCTCGCCCAGCAAGGGCATGAAGTCCATTTCGCGATACAGACAAACGGCTGTGGTGCAGTGGGGGACGATATTGCGCTGCGCTACGTAGAGTTTCAACGCGACTATGCGGCTTTACAAGGTGAGAATACCCACCCCACCCACGAAGCTTGGAGCATCCTGGCAAGCGAACTTATTGAGAAGACTCCCGCCACAGCGGACTCTCCATCCCTACGCGCGCTCAAAGGCTTGGTTCGCCGGGGCGAGGCACGGGCAGCGGCCCGCATAGCGGGGATTCCCATCGAGCGACTCCACTTCCTGGAGATGCCGTTCTACCTCGCGGGCGGCACTTCAAAACGACCCGTGGAAAGCGCAGACATCGCAATCATTCACGACTTACTAACCACCATCCAACCCCACCAAATCTACGCTGCTGGTGACCTCGGCGACCCGCATGGTACCCACCGGCTGGCACTGGAAGCACTCGAGCGCACGCGCCAGCTAACGGCTACTCAACCCTGGGCCAGCGACTGCGCTTGGTGGCTCTATCGCAGCCCATGGCAGGAGTGGGCAGTCCACGAGATTGACATGGCTGTGCCCCTGAGTCCGGATGAGCTGGCTACAAAGATTCGAGGCATCTGCCAGCACCAATCCCAGCGCACGCAAACCCCTCTTGCCACTGCAGGGGAAAATCCCCGCGAAGTCTGGCAACAAGCCGAGACCGCTAATCATGCCACATCCGCCATCTACGACAAACTGGGGCTCGCAGAATACGAAGCCATTGAAGCCTTTAAACGCTGGCTCCCCTAGCCTACTGCCATGCTACCCATAACCATGACCTGTCCCCCGCCGCTGGACCCCGGGTTCATTCCCGCAAGTCTGTGGCACCTCGCCTACACCGCCAGAGTAACCGCCAGTGCTAAGCACAGACCGCTGGTACTAGCTCTGGAGCAAACGGACGGTATCGTATCGCATTTCCGCACGGTATATCTGCCCGGCGAAGAAGAAGTGGCCGCGCTCAACTTGCGCAATATCGAGCGCCACTTGAAGTTTCTTCTCTGGCAGCGCGGAGCCTTTCGCGTCCATTTGTTTGGTGATGCCACGCTTACCCGGGAACTCGCAGCGCTTTACTGTGCTGACGGCCTTCGCGCCTTTGACCACCATTTCATGGGCCAACGGGTTTACCGCCAGCCCTTTGAGATTGTCCACTGTGCCCGCGAATCTGATTTGCCCGCAGAGAAATCCGCGCCGCGAAAGCTGGGCGGACATTGGGATGGGTGCCGAGTGGGCTTTGATCTCGGTGGCAGCGACCGCAAGTTTGCCGCAGTTATGGATGGCAAAATCATTCATACCGGAGAAGTGAAATGGAGCCCCTATTTTAACAACGACCCGGCTTACCATATCGCCGGAATTCGCGACTGTATTGTGCAAGCCGCCGCATATCTGCCCCGCGTGGACGCTATCGGCGGGTCTGCCGCCGGGGTTTATGTGGATAACGAACCGCGCGTGGCCTCGCTCTTTCGCGGGCTTTCGGAAGACGCGTTCGAAAAGCATATCCGCCCCTGCTTCCACCAATTGCAAAAGGAGTGGAATGGCGTGCCCCTCGAAGTAGCCAATGACGGGGAAGTCACCGCCCTCGCCGGAGCCATGACGCTCGGGCAGGGTGCCGTTCTTGGCCTGTCCCTGGGCACCAGCACTGCTGGCGGTTACGTAACGCCAGACGGGTCACTCACTCCCTGGCTAAACGAGCTGGCCTTTGTTCCCTTCGACTACTCGGCAGACGCTCCCATCGAGGAGTGGTCCGGAGACCGTGGCTGCGGCGCATCCTATTTCTCTCAACAAGCCGTTGGACGCTTGGCGATCAAGGCTGGAATCGAACTCTCAGAAACCATGCCCCTGGCCGAAAAACTGGAGCAAGTGCAGGCACTCATGAGCAGAGACGACCCACGCGCACGGCGGATATTTGAGACCATTGGCACCTGGTTGGGGTATGGCCTCGCCCACCTGTCCACCTATTACGATTACCGCCATTGTCTTATCCTCGGTCGAGTAACCAGCGGCAACGGCGGCGAGCTAATCCTCTCCACCGCTCGAACTGTACTTCAGCAGGCCTTTCCAGAAATAGCCGCTACCCTCACCCTTCACTTGCCGGACGAAAGCAGTAAACGTCACGGCCAGGCAGTAGCCGCAGCGAGTTTGCCTCAGAGTAAAAAGTAAGGGTGTGCATCCCGATGTGGTGCGAAATACGATGTTCCTATTATCCTAAAAAGGAAATGGCGGGTGACCAATCCATGCTTTTCCGAGGATGCCGTAGGCATCCCAGAGATTAGCCGGGGGTTGAGTCCCGCTGCGGGACGACACCCCCGGTAGGTGCATGCTTTTTCATCGACCCCAGCGGGGTCGCAGCCGTGAATCCGTGGATTTCAATCCCACGACATCGGCCATCCGCGCTGCGACCCCGCTGGGGTCGGCAATATTAGTAGGTCGATGTTCCGGGGGTATCGCCTCGCGCAGACGCGAGTCTCGACCCCCGGCTAATTTCTGGGATGCCTACGGCATCCTCCGGAGTTTG
>JANRLC010000089.1:0-29054 GCA_033762955.1 Verrucomicrobiota bacterium
AAAAAAGCTGATGAAACCGCTGAAACTGGACAAATCGCTTAACCAAACGTAAATATAATCAACTAAAATGGTAAAGTTTGTACGCAAAACCGTAAAGGATCTCCTGAGCTAAATGCGTAAACCATCTCCTGACCTATTCACACCCGCCGGCACTTCTGCCATCTGTAATCTGGAATCTGGAATCTGTAATCTGCCATCTGTAATCTGACTTCTGCCTCCTGCCTATCCGACTCTGTGCCTTTGTCACTTTGTGCCTACGCTACGCTATTTCCCGCTTGCCAATGATGGTTTTCCTATCTGGAGTGCAGTCTCCGGTGTCACCGGAAAACACAGCATCTATCCACCTTCAGCAATCGGGAAGTTGTCCACGGAACCACTCTCCCGACCACGGGCGGTAGCTTGCATAAGTCGCTCATCCCGCAGTTTGTTGGCGGAGAAGCAGGAACAGAGCCCAACAACACGCCCCGTGTTTCGCGATGGGAGTAACAGGGAAGCGTTCAGCTCTCAGCCTTCAGTCCACTGCAAACTGCCAACTGCTAACTTTATCACTGCCTTCCGCCATTTGAAATCTGGAATCTGAAATCTGAAATCTGCCATCTGCAAACTCCCCAACCTTCTCCCGCACCTGCTCCATCAACCGCAACCCCGGATCAGGATTAAATTTGGCCTTCTTTTCCAATTAATTATCCATGCCCTTAGCCAATAGAACGGAAAATCAAACTGCAAGCATCACATTTCCCTAGTTTTGGTATCAATAGCAAATAGCATGGAAAATATTCCATCTACTACTTGCAATAGGACGGAATACTTTCCATATATCAAACTGTTGGGCAAAAAACAAATGATTTATCCAAAAGACATACCAAAACTACTCCGCGCGCGGATAGGCGCTCTTAAATCGGAATATTTTGAGTCGCCTAAGTTGCCCAGCGACAGCATTATGAATGAACTGCTGGAGGTGGCATATCATGCCAGCTTTCTGACCGAGGAAGGACGGAAACTTAGCTTCCGTGTGATATTCGCGATCGAATCGGATATTGCGGAAGCGAATACACGGCGAGGGCATTCAGCAGCACGGCCAATCGTTTTTAATTGCCCACGCGACTTCACGGTCGCTGAACTGCTCAGGCTTTCGCCTGCCGTGGAATTTACTCAAGGACTAATTTGCGTAGCAGAGTTCAAACGGGAAAAACGGAGTAAATTAGAAATTTGGGGCGTATTAGATTCCGGAAGTTCTTGGTGGCATTTTATGCACCATAATTCGAGTCATGGAATGCCACCTCCCAATTTTATCACTATTTCGTGCTCCGCCCCCGGGCAGGTTTCCGTTTCAGCACAAGGCCAGATATTCATGACACTGCGAGGTGGGGCTGTTCAGGAGCCGGTTTCCGAAGCGCTTTATGAAACGCCACTCGGTGCATTTTTTGACTCTGCTCGAAAGCAATTTCATCAGGATGTAATTGCTGGCTTAGGCGTGCAGAAATACGATATCGAAGACCATGACGAAGACTTTCCGCAGAGATTCTATACTTTTTTTATCGAGCGACTGTTATTTCACATAAGAGAAAAGAAGCACGGAGGAACGATCTTTTTTGTCCCCGACTACCTAAAGCATGATGACACCCGATTGCTTGACAGAATTTCGATTAAATACCCAATCGACTACGACGTAGTTTGGCCGCTCTTGCGCGATTCCGTCATCACTCACCGGAAATATTATGATCTATACTTTCCTTTGGGTGACGGAAAAAAGCTCACCCGGGAGCGATTCTCTAAATTTACATTGCTAGATTGGGAAAAGGAATCAATCGAGGAGTCTATAACAGATTGCGTTCAGTTCATCGCGGGTCTATCGGGTGTAGATGGCGCCATCGTAATCACTGACAAGTTGCGTGTTTTAGGGTTCGGTGCTGAAGTCATAGTTCAGTCTCAGAACCTTACCCACGTGCTCTTGCCGAGCGGAACTAAAAGATCTATCTCTGATTACGGCACAAGACATCGATCAGCATTCAGGTTCTGTTCATCACTAGAGGAAGCAGTTGCCTTTATAGTTTCTTCCGATGGTGGTGTTAAGGGCACTTTACGTGTCGATTCTGAAGTTGCCTTATGGCCGGATATCAATGTCGGGGGTTTCGGAATATAAAAATCAGCCCAACAAGTAGATGGAGCCAATGCGATTGCTTGTCACGGATGCTGCTGCGCAGCCTCCGCGCCAAGCAACCGCATGGCTCATAATGACGTTAGCTTAAAAAAATGATCTCCGATCAGCTAGTGTTCATCGATGAAGCAGGGACCCCTGACCTGAACAAAGACTGCTATGCAATCTGCGCGGTGATCTCTAGCACCGAGGACATGGCCGAGAACCGCGCACTGGTTCAACAGATCAGGTCTGATCGGCGTTCCGGAGCCGAGCTAAAATCATCGGCAGTAGGAAGCCGACTCGAGATCCGTAAAGAGATCTGTAGAGATCTCGCATTGCTAAAGATCCGTGTCGTTGTCCTAGCGATCAACAAGGCGAGGTTAGACCCCGAAAGCGGTCTCAAATACAAGAGATCATCCTACAAGTATTTTCAACGACGGTTGTTCGAGAAAGTTTTTCGCGATTTCTCTTCGGTTTCGGTCACAATCGACACCTTCGGAAACCAAGAGTTTAAGGATGGGTTTTGTGACTACATCGATCGGCACTTTCAGCCCACGATTTTCAATCAGCAGAAGACTGTTTCCCACTCGACACCGGAAGCCGAACCGATGCTTCAGGTGTCTGATTTCATTGCCGGAACAGTGCGGAGAGTAATTACGAAGGACGATCCTGACGACGCGTATAGGTCACTTCTTCCTATTGTCACACTCGTGGACGTATGGCCACGAACTCCGGGACACTATCGCCATGACCAAGAGTTTAGTGACCTGGACTTCCGGATTGAGGACTATTGCACAAAGAAGAGTATCGAAATATTGGAAGCCGAAGAGGATCCTATTCTCAGAGAGAGTATTGCGTTTCTGATGCATTTCTTCGGCGAATCTCCGGACTCTTTCATCTTTGGGGATGAGATACTGTCACATTTGAAGGCCCATAATTTGATCGGGCCAGACCGCGATAAGAATTGGCTCCAACAGAAGGTAATTGCACCATTGAGAGATAAGGGTGCACCGATTGCCGCGTCGCGCGACGGATACAAAATACCGCGCAACAAGAGCGATCTAAGCGTATTTGTCGGATTTGTATCTGAGAAGACCCTTCCCTACCTCAAAAAGGTCAACAATCTCCGAAGTGGTCTGTTCCTTTCAACAGGTGGTACGTACGATATGCTTGATGAAGATCCCGAACTCAAAGAGTTGATGAGCAACCTCGGAAAGACAATCAGCGAACAAGTAGCGGCAGGGAACGGTCGCTAGCGCGCCTGTCACCTGCGCTAAAACGTTAGCCATAGAAAGATGATTTCATCCGCCGCAGAGTTTTGCCGCCTTCGCGTGAGCACCAATCCCGACGAATACTGCGCCAATCGAATCTGCCCCAAATAAAGAAGCTAACAAGCGGGTGCGGGGCAACCAGCTATCGCCGGTGCCTAACACTTGGCGTTAGCCAAGAAGTCCCATGTTCTGGAAGCGTAAGTCTGAAAAGCATTCACTCCTGCTTCGTCGCGAAGAATGCAATCGAGTCGTTCGCGCGGCCTTGAGCGCATCGGGAATCGAGTTTGATCGTGCGTCGCTGCTTCAGCAGGCGCTGGTCGGCACGTTCGTTTTCGGAATGATCTACGCGGAATGTTTGGCCCATTCTCTGCAGCCGCCCGAAGTGCATGCGATTGCGTTGTGCGTTTTCCAAGATACGCTGCATTACACGCCAGAAGCAGCGGCCCAAGGCGTGCAAGCCTGCATTGCTTCGACCGATCCAGGTGCGCACGAGACTATTAGGTTGATGATGCATCGCGGCATTCAAGGCTACGCCCAGCATGCGGCGGGAGATGTGGATGGACTTGTCGCGAATCTTCGCGATATCTTGCGGCAATTCGCCATGAATGGCTAACCAGTCGCTAGAGCCAATGAGTGTGCTTGGCACGTCGGCTGCGGAGCAGCCTTTGTTGCTAAGCACACTCGTGGCTCAACTTCAAAGTTCGACAAAATGAAAACCATCACTCTCATTCCGACACCTGCTATGATGGCGATTATTTTTGCGCTAGCGGTGGCCAATAAATTCGGTATAGCCGAGGGATTTCGACCTTTCGGGATTCTGCTGTTGATATTGTTGCCACTGTTGGTGCTCTTTGAATTGATTTTTTTTGGTTACGATATCCTGAAGAGAAAAGATCCGATCATATCTCGATCCTTCGATCCGCGTCTAATCACACATGCTGTCGGCATGGTCATTGCCACTTGGATTATTGTCGCGATTATCAGCTTTCCTGCACTCCACCTCGGATGAATACGGACAATTTACGAAATCAAACCACGGAGCCGAACCAGGCGCTAGAGCCAACGACCATGGCTGTCACGCTTCGTGCTCCGAGCCGCACGAAGCGCGCCAGCCACGGTCGCAGCTCATCTTTGACGTTGGGCAAGGCATGAAGACAGACGATGCAGTAGCTGCCTTTTCTGAAAGGTTCGGTATCCTCTTCCGGCCAGCTTCACCGACGGAAGTCGCTACCGCCGATTCCGCCGGGGTTCCTATCTCCCTGCTGGAGTTCTATCGCGACTATGAGCCGACCGATCCAGGAAGAGGCGAGATTCGGTTTTTCCCGTTGGAGAAGATTGTCGCGGAGATGACGGACTTCGTTCCAGGGTGCAATTTATCTCCCCACGGATATTTCGTTGTCGGCAGCACCGACCATGGAGATGTGTTTTGCGTCCGTCCGAAAGACGGAGGCGATTTCCGGACCTTTGCCGTACAGCGCTTCAGTCACGAAGTTGATTTCGAGCAGATCCACCCAAACCAAATCTGTGAGTTTGCGGAAACAGTGGCTCGCGGACTTCCCGAATTCCTTGCGCGTGCTGCAACCGATCGTCTCGGTGAATAGAAGGCAGCCTAACCAGGCGCTGCAGACAACCCCGATGACGCGTAGTGAAATCTGAGAAGACTATCGAGTTCGGATATCCCCAGCGGGGTGTCTGAGCTTCATCGTTCGGCAAAGGCAACCAACAGACACCAACAATGCCCTTTTGGATTCAAGGATGGATAGAGGTTTGTAGCCATGAGGATACTACTGACGAATACGCTTGGATGAGCGTTTTAAATTTGGGATCTTTAGATCTTGGTGGTGAGTTTTCTGAATACATGTTTGGCCTCTCTAAGCGTTATGTCTCTGAGGACGAAAGAGCTTACAAAGCAGTCGCCGCAAATCGAGACTTGCCATCGAATCCGTCAAAATGTGTGAGAGAAGAAATGATCGAGATTAAAGAGCACGAATTGAAATACGGCTCTGGTGAGATAGGCGGATACACTTATGCTTATTGGGCGGAAATTAAATCAACCCTTTCGCTAGCTAAAGATATTGATCATTCCGAGTGGAATGTTGTATTCAGCTTAGTAGATTGCCTTCAGAAGTATCGTGGATACGCTGATGATAAGATCCGATTAATCGTTTGGTGGAATTGGTGATTTATACTTGCAATTTGTTTGGTTGATCATGTTCTCTAACCCAAATACACCGAACCACCAGGGCAGGCCGAACAAGTCGCTGGAGGTAACGCGGATCTCTGGGCATGGGGCAAGGTTTTGGCACTCGATCATTATCGGCGGTCGTGACAGTCGCGTCCCTCAGCTGATGCGTTAAGCAGCACTACGCTATGACCCGATTTTACGTCACAGCTCCAAATCCACGACCAGACTTTCGTTTAGTCATCGCGTTCCTCTGGCATGACGACCAGAATGTTGACACGGACGGCGATTGTGACCATCCGGCGAGTCACGACTGGACCGAGCTTTATATCGCGAACCGAGAGCAGCCCTCCGAGCCGCCGGTTAGCGTCAGCACGCATCAGCAGTCACCTCTTGTTCTTGTCGTCGAGTCGGAGTCAGAGCAGATGGCGGCACGCGTTGCTTACTTTCTTGCCGTGAGTGTAGGCAGCTCACTAGAGACGTTCTTACCACAGGTTGGAGATTTTGATGTCGTGGCTGCGTTGCGGCGTGCTGCAGACAGTCCGTTTTCACGAGCCACACGCGAGCATCCATATCCAAACTTGATAGAGTATGACCGTGCTGCCTAACCAGAGCGCTGCAGCGAACCGCTGCCCCGCTGGGCAGTCGGACGGTTCGGGTAATTTGGCAGCGATTGTTGCAGCCGACCGGGCGTTTCCGGTGGCGGTCGCTGAGCTTGGTCGATAGCCCTCATTGCGTGCGCCACGACATGAATCCTTCCGCTCAAGCACTGACTGACTACATGAGCGAGCTTTCCGAGGCAGCTTATTTCGCTGGTTGGATGCAGGGCTTGGAGTTCGCGCTCTGGAGAGCAGTTACGGAAGGTCCGAGACGCTATGGTCATCTAGACATCACCGCAGACCACATCTCGAAGTTACGGGCGCTATCCGACGTCTGCGGCGGGTGGATTGTCTTTGATGACGAGACCGAGGAAACACTCATCGGCCTCGGCGAGTGGCGGAAGTTGTATGCCGACCGAATCACGAGTATGGAGAGTTACACAACATGAGGGCTAACCATGCGCTGCAGCGAACCCGGCCATCGCGCTCCTATTGTAATCCACGCGTCCCGCGGGCCGGGTCGCTGAGCTTTAGTCGTTGGGCAAAACAATGACCTCTCCAGAAGCAATTCGCATCGCTGAAGACTGGCTGGCGCGTCAGCCTTGTGGTGACCGGTTTCACGTTGTCGCTGTTGAATTGGAGGACGATCTCGCCCTTGCATTCTGGACCGCGAGGAGCGGCGAGTTGATCGCCGGGAATGCACTGTTGTTGATCGATACCAGATCAGGCTACGTCCATGTGACGGGAACAGGACAGACGATGCGTTACTATGTTGAGAATTTCAGAGTTACGGGTGACCCGCACATTGAGCCGGTTGCGGTTGCGAAGATCATTGGGTGGCGCGAAGGCGCCAAGAAAGTGTCAGCAGTGACGATCCTGAAAGAAAATGCGAATTTCGGTTTGGTCAGGGCGAAAGCGTGTGTTGATTCTGTGCTCGGTGGACAAGAGGTCGAGGTTCTGCCACGCGAAGGTGTCACGGCGGGTGAAATCTGTGCGATGCTTGATCAAGTGGGTTTTATCACAAAAGAGCTCTTGCGTGCCCCTGAAATCAAAGAGCACAACCAGTCGCCAGAGACAACGGCTCCAAGCGGTCGTGGCTCATCTTGAACGTTCGGCAATACATGAGGCTTCTCGCATCCATAATTTATAGCGCACTTGTGTTACAGTTTGCCGGTTGCACGCACCCACGCTCGAAAGAAGCCGCATTTGTTGTGCTCGAGTACGTCGGTGAAGAATTCGATCCTGAGGCGCTGGTTTTCTACGACATGAAGGGCTTTCCGTACGATGGTAGATCGCGTGTGTCCCTCGTTCGTGTGTTGGTGCCGGAGTCGCTGGTTGGCCGTTTGTATGCTATCGACTTAGGGCGAGCGGAAGAGAAAGAAGACATCGGTTTTGAGGATTTACAGCGTGTTGGAGCTACCGTTCATTTCAGCATGTGTGTTGCAGATACGTCGGCTACCGAGAAGCAGATGATCCCTGTACAAACCATACAAAGAGCGCCGAACCAGACGCTACAGCACAACGACCCTGCGCGTCACGACTCGTGCGGGGCACGAGTCGCGCCACTTCGGGTCGTGGCTGATCTGTAACGTAAGACCGCTATCCACTCCATGCCACCATCAGACCTCAATCCCGGAGACAGAGTTGTTGAGCTTGCCGCTCTCGTCATCTCGGCGGCAGTGGCCACAGGCGCAGTTGCGAGTGCGTGGATTCTCTGGCTAATCAAAAAGAGTTGGATGGCTTCGGCAGGAGCGCTCATCGCTGGTGCAGTTGTCGGATTTCTCGTTGGGCAGTTGTTGGGTCGCGTTCTTTACCACACCGGCGGGAATACGACAGTCGTGAAGGTTGGTAGTGCGTCTTTGTTGTCCACCATTCGAGCGGGTTTGGCTGGCGGCGTTGTCACAGCCCTCGCTGTTGCGATTCTCGCAGTGCTGATTTTCAGCACGAGCAGTCAGTCTTCATCTTTGTTCTGCATTGCTATCGGCTGCGGCGTAGTTCTCGGCATATTGTTCGCCTGCTTGGGTTCATTGTTATGAGAGTCGAGATGACACATTGGCGGTCTAACCATGCGCTGCAGGAGTCAGAAAACCTTTTGATGGAATCATCCGACTACTGGAGTGCCGCTTCCCAAGATACTTCCACGGGAAGGCCGAACCTGGCAGTGGTGGCAACGGGTAACGCCGCGCCACACTTTGACGTTCGACGAAAACCTATGCCTATCGTAATTTACGCTAAATCTAAGCGGTCAGATTGGAGTGCCAGCTTTATGCGGCGATGAGTGGGATCTGAACCCCAGTGTATTCATGAACAATTGGGATGGGAGCTACTGGCAACTTTTCACCCGAGAGAAAAAGATTTTAAATATGGTAGTGTCGAATGCCGAAGAGAATGACTGGAACTGGAGACTCGTTGATTTCGAGAGAGAGTATCCTGATCCATCCGATGTCGCCATTTTGGAGGCTGTTGCCGATTACCAGAAACATAGATGTCAACCAGACGCTGCACTCAACCACTCACCTGCGGCTCGTACTGAGTGAACTCGACGTTGGCCATGAAGAAGAAAACCATCACGCTCACATTCCTTATTGCGCTACTGGCCTTGTTTGCTACGGGTTGCTCAGATCACGAGCGTGTCAATGCCGCGACATTCATTAAGTACGGAGAAGAAACCAAGATTATTGGTAGTTCAGTATGCTATGATCTAGAAGGGGTGAAAGATGATTGCGCTATTATCAGGTATTGGACCAATATCACGATGAGCGGAAAGTCAAAGACCATATATTATTGGATTCCACTCAGTGAGTTGCCAGCGTCGATATCTAGTGAAATCAAAGCAGGCAGAAACCCATGGACGAAAGAATCTTCAGGAAGATGAACAGCTAGGTCAACCAGTCAGTCCAGACAACTCCGCGGGCGACTCGCCCGCATCTATCACTCAAAGCGGCCAAGCTGGCCACGCTCCTTTATACGGCCAAGCTGGCATCTTTACAGGAGCGCGGGCGGCCCGCCCGCTTCTACCACACAAAGCGGCCAAGCTGGCCACGCTCCTACACGGCCATGCATCTTTACAGGAGCGCGGGCGACTCGCCCGCATCTATCACACAAAGCGGCCAAGCAGGCCACGCTCCTTTACACGGCCAAGCTGGCATCTTTACAGGAGCGCGGGCGGCCCGCCCGCTTCTACCACACAAAGCGGCCAAGCTGGCCACGCTCCTTTACACGGCCAAGCATCTTTACAGGAGCGCGGGCGGCCTGCCCGCTTCTATCACACAAAGCGGCCAAACTGGTCATCATCGCCTGCCTCGTCAGCTTTCTCAATAGCTGGATGAAGGCGAACGATTCTCGTGGCGCCTCTGGTGCCATTGTCCTCAAGGGATTGTACCCTATAAACCGCTTCACTGACCTCATTGCGGCCATTGAAGCGCTGTTGTACCAGCAAGACCTGAGTCTAAAGAGTCTCCGCCAGGAGTACGCCAATCGCGATGCCTTAAAAAGCATCGCTACTGGAGAGTATCGCCAAGTTCATCTATCTGGTGCGCGGCGAACTTCCTGCGGAGGTAGCAAAGCGTCTGCCCAAGATGCCGTCTCTGGTCACGCATTCACTGCAATCTGCGATCTGGCATCTGCAATCTGGCATCCGCCTTCTGCCTTTCGCCCTCTGCCTTCTCCCTTCGGCGTATCCTACCGGATCGGATGGTATACGGTCGCCCGAGTGCCCTTGGGCTTGCGGCGTTCCAGTATGACATCGCCACCGAGTCGGCGCAGGTGATGGCGGGCAATGGTGAGCCCGAGTCCGCGGCCTACTGCGGTGTCGGATGAGACAAAGGGCTCGAAGGCATGCAATTCCACGCTGGAATCTAGACCTTTGCCCTCATCATCTATAGTAATAAGCAGCTTCGTAGTGATGCCAGGTATTGTGGACGGCGGGGGTGTCACCACGTTGATCTGTATTTTGCGATCCTTGGCCTCAGTCTCCGGCGGATAGCTCTCAAATGCGTTGATCAATAGTCTGCCAACCGCGTCCTCAAAGGTCTCCGCGTTGCTATGTATCGAGGAAAGTCCCGTGGGGTTGTTGATCTCCACCGTGGCGATAACATGGTAGTCTTGCTGAAAGCGGTTCACTGTGCTTTCCAGTAGTGTCTGAAGGGGGATGGGCGTGGTGCGGAGCGTTTCGTTGTGGGAAAGGGTCGTAAGCTGGTGGATAATCCGGGTCATCCGCTTAAGTGCCTGGTCCATCAAGCCGCAGGAGCGCAGTACTTTATCCGGTTGGTTATAGGCACTCTTTGTGAGGTCGAGGTAGCCGATGACGACGCCGAGGAGATTGTTTAGATTGTGGGCAATTCCCTGGGTTATCGCGCCAACCGTCACATTTTGGCGCATCTCGGAAAGCCGGTTCTGGAGGTCAAGATTGAGCCGGTGATTGTCTCGGATACGAAGCTGGGTGTTAATCCGCGCCAGTGTCTCGTCGAGGTCAATGGGCTTGGTGATATAGTCGTCGGCGCCTGCTTTGAGGCCTGCAATCTTTCCTTCTTTGGATGATTTCGCAGTGATGAAAATAATGGGAATATCGCGGGTGGCATTATCTTCGCGTATCTGGCGGCAGACTTCCATGCCATCCAGATCGGGCATCATGATATCCAGCAGAATAATGTCTGGCAGCTCACTGCGCACCAGTTCCAGCGCTTCCTTGCCGTTGTAAGCGATGAGGACGGTCATCCCTTCGCGGGATAATTTGAATTCGAGTAGCTTGACGTTGACCGGTTGGTCATCGACCACAAGTATTTTTGGATTTTTATTCATCCGGGCGAATGGAACGGCTTGAGTACGGAGGAGTCTGGCTGGGTATTTACTGTTATACTAGGGCTTGCTTTAGTTATTATTCGGTCAATGTGGCAGGTGATTAAGCTTTTATGTATCTTTAGTGTAAATAGTTATGGCTTCGACTATTTTGGTCTAAATGCCACGCGAGCGTTTCCATGCTTTTAATGTATTCTTCATGAGCATGGCAACTGTCATCAATCCCACGCCACCAGGGACCGGTGTAATTCGGCTGCAAATGGGAGAAACTTCGTCAAAGGCTACATCACCAACAATGCGGTAACCCTTGGTTTCCTTCGGATCGGGTAGGCGGTTGATTCCCACATCGATAACCACGGCACCGGGCTTCACCATGTCAGCCCGGATAGTGTTGGCGCGGCCGATCGCTGCTATCAGGATGTCTGCCTGACGGGTATGGTAGCCCAGGTCAGTCGTGCGGGAGTGGCAGAGGGTGACCGTGGCATTTGCCGTTGATTTCTTTTGCATCAACAACAGGGCAGCGGGCTTGCCGACCAGTACGCTTCTGCCAACGACTACTGCATGGGCTCCAGCAGTGGGTACTTTGTAGTAGGCCAGTAGCTCAAGCACACCGAGGGGAGTGCAGGGGATGAAGGCGCGCTCATCTTCCTGGCAGAGCAGTCCCTGGTTAAGGCTGTTCAGCCCATCCACATCCTTATCGGGGTGGATGGCGTCAAATATCCGTTGTTCCGAGATAGTCTTGGGCAGGGGCGACTGCACCAGAATGCCATGAACGGTGGGGTCTGCATTCAACTGCGCGACCTCATGCAGGAGCTGCGCCTCAGTGATGCTCTCGGGAAAGACAAATAGACGGCTTTCAATGCCTACCCGGCTTGCGGCTTTCTGTTTGCTTCCCACGTAGAAGACCGATGCCGGGTCCTCGCCAACGCGGACAAAGGCAACACATGGTGGCAAGCCGCCTAGGGCAATGATTTCTGCTTTTACTGAATCGAGCGTATGGGACGCTACGAGTTTACCATCGATAATTTCCATTTGTCTCAGTAGCTGTGGGTAAGTAAAAGCTGGCTCATGTTCCATTGCGCACTAGCGCATGCGGATATTGTGGGCTTTGATAACTAGTTTGTCGCCGTCCTTAATCGTGCTGCGATTTCCATAGATGGTTACGCGTTTGCCAAGATAGGTATCCAGCGGCTGAGAGATCAGTGCTTGGGAAAAGTCCACATAAGCCACGCGTTCACCGTCGGGACCGATCAGCTCATGAGGGAAGGGAGGGTCCATCACCAGGGCAATGGGGCGGGCGCGCTGGAGGACGCCAATGAAATCCATCGCAAGGCCCTCCGCTGGTGTACCACTGGGTACTGCGGCTTGATTGGGGCGGGTGGGCGGTTGCACTCCTGCCGGACGCAATGGAGGGGGCAGGGGAGTGGTGCGGGTGGCATTCACCGGTGCCTTTATCGCTGAGGTACTGGCTGCGCCTGCTCCTGCGGCAGCGGGAATGAGCACGGGAGCGGCTTGTGTTGGCGGCTTGACATACAACGTCATCGTCTTCTCAAACTGGACTTCCCAGAAATCCCCCTGCCAGAGCACTTGTGTATTATCTCCTTCTTTGATGGTGGTGATGACCAGGCTGGAGTCATCCGCCTTCAGGTAAACCGGCGCGCCGACTTTTACCGAGAGGCTCTTGTCGATCTGCATAACATCCACAAAACCGCGGTACTTGCCGGGCCGCTCCACGGTACTCCATCCTGCTGCCCGCGCAGCGGCGTCGGTGGCCGGTATGGCATTACCTAAGAGCGGGTTGTCGTCATCCACGATGACTGCGGGTGGCAGTTCCGGACTCGGAGTATAATAGAGATTAACAACGGCAGCAGCCGGTAATGTTCCGAGCAGACAGGTAGCGAACAGGCAAAGAAGAGTTTTCATTTTAACAGGCTGATTATCGGCTTAGCACGGGCTTATTTGAAAAGCAACGCAATCTCTTTGTTTGTGAGTAACTTGCACCGGCCCACCCCGAGTCCCTTGAGTTGGAGACTGCCTATCTGGTAGCGGATCAGCTTGTCCACGAAGTAGCCGAAGTGCTCCACAAGCCGCCGAATCTCGCGCTTACGTCCATGGTCGAGGTGGACTTCGATCTGGCGGTCAGCCAGAGGTCCGCCTTTGGCGACAAATACTTTCTCCGCCTTCAAGTGCTCACCCGCCTCCTGGTCATCGAAGCCACGTAGCATCATCGGGATGTGGGAGAGGTCGAACGGCCTCGTGAGCGTCACATAGTAGCGCTTGATAATGTGGTGGCTGGGGTGGGTAAGCTTCTGGGTAAGCTCGCCATCGTTCGTCAAGATGAGGAGCCCCTCGCTGTCCTTGTCCAGCCGTCCTGCGCAATAGAGGCGCTCCTTGTTCCACGGGGAGGGCACATAGTGGAAGATGGTCTTGTCATGGTGCGGATCGCTATTGCTGCACAGCACACCGCGCGGCTTGTGCATGGCAATGGTGACCGAGGCAGGGGCTCCGGCCTTCACGGACCGCCCTTCCACCACCACCTTATCCGTCTCCGGATCGATCTTCTGGCCAAGCGTTGCCGCCTTGCCGTTGACCGAGATTAACCCATCCGCAATCATCATCTCAGCGGCTCTGCGCGAACAGATGCCTCTCTCGGATAAGAACTTTTGTAATCGAATACTGGCTTGACTCTCTGACATGCCCTGTATCGCATGGAATTTTTTCGTAAGAGCAACCGTAATCCGACCTTTACACTATTATACCGAGGCCATGAGCACGACTGCTTCCCATCAACCCTACGATTTAAACAATCCCTTTCTCGCCACGCTTCGGGAGTACCGTCTCCTGAACCATGCGGAATCCGAGAAGGAGACCAGCCATATCGTAATCGATATAAGCGGGAGCGGGTTGTCCTATAACTGCGGCGACTCTCTCGGTGTTTACTCAACCAATAGAATTGAGGATGTGAACCACGTGCTGACCGCACTCGGCGCCAGTGGAGAGGAGTTGGTCACCCTACCGAAGAAGGACGCACCACTCACGCTGCGCGATGCGCTCACCAGCCATCTCTACTTCCTCGCCGGTCCCACGAAGAAGCTCCTCACTGCGCTGAAGGACAAGGCTTTCACGCCCGCAGAGAAGGCCAGGCTTGAGCAACTTCTCGACGCAGAGCACGCGGAGGCGACCGAGAAATACTTCAGCGTGCGCCACTTTGCCGATATCCTGGAAGACTTTCCCGGCAGCCGCCTCACCCCGCAAGAGTTCGTCGCTCAGTGCCGCCGCCTTTCTCCCCGGCTCTACTCCATCGCTTCGTCTCCCACGCGATACCCGCAGGAAGTCCACCTCACCGTGGCAGCCGTCCGCTACCAAACGCTAAATCGCGACCGCGTAGGCGTGGCCTCCACCTGGCTAAGCGACCGCGTCCCGCCGTTCGAGGCTATCGTGCCGGTCTTCGTCGCGTCCAGCCACTTTAGGTTACCAGCAAATCCTGACACAGATATCATCATGGTCGGCCCCGGCACCGGCGTGGCTCCGTTCCGCTCCTTTCTCCAAGAACGCGAAGAGACAAAGGCCACCGGTCGCAACTGGCTTTTCTTCGGCGCCCAGCGCGCCCGCATGGATTACCTTTATGAAGAGGAGTTCGAGTCCATGCGTGCCAGCGGGCACCTCACCCACCTCTCCCTCGCCTGGTCCCGCGATCAGGCAAAGAAAGTTTACGTGCAGGACCGTATGCGCGAGAATGCAGCCGAACTCTGGTCTTGGATTAAGAACGGCGCCTGTTTCTACGTCTGCGGTGACAAGGAGCGCATGGCCAAGGATGTCGATGCAGCCCTCCACGACATCATCGCCACGCAGGGCGGTATGTCTCCAGAAGCCGCCGTGGACTTCGTCAAACAGCTTAAGAAGGACAAGCGCTACCAGCGCGACGTGTATTAACATCCGCGCAAGATGGGACAGACATTTCTGTCTGTCCCACCCTGTACCGGAAGTCTTATAGTATATTACCCGAGGATCACATCCACCTTCGCCCCGTCCGTCAGTTGCTCTACGGCGATCAGGTTGCCCTCGATCGCTTTGCCGTTGAGCTTGAGAGACTTCACGCCGTGGCTGACACCATCCGGGTTCTTGACGGTGATCTTTACCGTCTTCCCGCGGAAGCGCCGTGTCACGGTGAACCCGGGCCAGCTCTTGGGGATACAGGGATCGATACGCAGCCCCGCGACTTCCGGGCGTACACCGAGAAGCCACTGTGTGGCCGAGTAGTAACTCCAGGTTGCGGTACCGCTCAGCCAGGAGACGCGGGAAACACCGAACTTCTTGCTGTCCGGGCCATGCGTGCTCTGGCAGTGCGCATACGGCTCGATCTCGCGAACCTCGGCGCGGTCATTATAGGCCGATGGCATGAAGGCACGGTAGTACTCGAACGCCTTGTCGCCATTGCCCCGCAAGATTTCCGCCATCACACCCCAGCTCTGCGTATGGGAGAAGATGCCGCCATTCTCCTTGTTCCCAGGGTTCATGAGCACCGCGCGCATTACCTTTACCGGTGTCTTGCTGAAGGGCGGGTTACACAGGCGCAGACCGAATTCCGTGGCCAGCTTCGCCTGTACGGAGTCGAGGCACTTCTCGCGCTGCTCGGGGGTGGCTGCTCCGCTAATCACAGCCCAGACTTGCGTGTTCAGATAAATCTGCCCTTCGGAGTAGTCCTTGGTTCCGAAGACGGTGCCATCCTCAGCAATTGCCCAAATGAACCATTCCCCGTCCCAGCAAACTTTTTGAATCTTCGCGTCGAGTGACTCCCTCTGCGCCAGAGCCCACTCCTTTTCCTCAGGCCTGCCCAGCAGCGCGGCAATCTCCGCATACTGGGTAAGCCCGTAGCGCACTTGAAAGGCTACGAAGACACTTTCGCCGTGGTAGCCGAGTTTCAGGCAGTCATTCCAGTCGGCCAAAAGCCCGCAAGGCAGGCCATTTTTGCCGGTGCGTTCGAGGTTGAACTCCAGCGCGCGTCGCAAGTGCCCAAAGACTGTCGCGCTTCCCGTGTCGGAGTACGGTATCTCCTTGTTATAAAAGGACACATCACCCGTCTCTGCCACAAAGGTCGGCACCGCATTAAAGAACCACAGGCAATCATCGCTGCGGTACTCATGCGCAGGCGTCGGCTTCATTTCCCCGGGCTTGTGTAGCCAGGGGCGAATCTCGGGACGCGCTCCGCCCGTGCTTTCCTGCCCGGTTAACATCAGCTCCAAGCGCTCCTGTACGCGCTCTGGAATCGCGGGGATGACCCCGAGGAAATCCTGCACCGTATCGCGGAAGCCGAAGCCGTCTCGCGAATCTCCTGTATACACCAAACTGCACGCACGGCTCCACTCAAAGGTCACCAGTGCGTTATACGCATTCCACACATTGATCATGTGGTCGAAGTCCGCATCCGGCGTCTTCGTCGAGAAGTTTTCCAGGATACCGTGCCAGTAGTTCTTGAGCTTAACCAGCTCCACAGCCGCACGCTCTGGTGTGGCGTACTCCGCAATCACACCCGCGCCCACTGTGTCCGCCTTACCAATGCCGAGGATAACCACCAGCTCCCGCGTCTCGCCTGGGGCCAGGTCGATATCGCACTGCATCGTCCCGCAAAGATTGTCAGAGAAGCCCACGGAGTTGCTGCAATGTCCTTGTTGGACAATGATTGGGTTGTGGAAGCTCCGGTATCCGCCGATGAACTTGTCCCGGTCCAGATCATACCCCACAACTTCGGCCCCACGCAGCGCCATATAGAACCACCGCGACTGGTCGCGATTCGCAAAGTTCCCCAAGTCCTCCGGCAGCCGTCCGCAACTCGAAGCACTGATCACCCCATTTGCATGCGTGGCCTCCGCGATGTACGCCGTGTACTGGATGTTGAGCAAATCATTCATCAAGTTCCACTCGCTCGTGAACTCCGCAAACGTAAACGTGCTCAGCTTGCGTGCCCGTTTGCTGGTGTTCTTCACCTTCAGCACCCAGTACTCGAACTGCTGACCCAGCGGCACAAAGTACGTGGATACGGTCTCAATCCCCTTGTACTTCGAGGTGATCTCGGCATACCCCGTTCCGAAGCGACACACACTCTTATACTGCGTCAGCGGCTTGCCCACTGGCTGCCACGAAGAAGACCAGAAATCTCCGCTCTCGCGGTCGCGCAGGTAAAAGTAGCGCCCCGCCTGGTCCGCAGGTACCGCATTATAACGGAACCGCGTGATGCGCCCTTCCGCCGGCGAACGCGTGAAGGAGTACCCCCCCGCATTATTCGTAATCACACCGCCGAACTTGCGGTCTCCGATATAGTTCGTCCATGACCGTGGCGTATTCGGTCGCGTGATTACATACTCTTTCCTGGCATCGTCGAAATGGCCGTACTTCATAAACTATAACACTTTGGGTTAAAAAGCTGAAAGCAACTCAACCCGCCGGGCTTGGCAATGCGAAAACGCAGTGTAGCGCTCCGCCCAATCACCTGCCCCTAGTGCCTTTGCCGTTACGCCTGCTTCATCTTCTGCTCCCACTCGTGCTCCTTTGAGCCGAGGACTGCTTCGATGCGCTGAGTGCGGCGGTCCAGTGTATCCAGTTTCTCGCGAAGGCGGTTGATGGCCATGTGGCGGTCGCTTGTGTAGCTATTATAGAAGTCCCAATCCTCCGGGTTCACTAGAGGAATCATGGGTTCGGGTTTCATGAAGATGGCTGCCACGATGTAGATGATGAGCATGGGCACGAGGGCCGATATCATGATGGCGAAGATAAACCCGAGCCGTGTCCAGAACACGGACACTTCGAAGTAGTTGGCGAGTCCTTTGCAGACTCCGAATATCCAGCCGTCGCGTGAGCGGAAGAGTTGGCGATGGGATGCTTGATAGTTTTTCATGGGATTAAAGGGCTCCTTTCTTGCGTTCGCGTTCGAGGACAATGGTTTCCAGTGCCTCGATGCGTGTCTCGAGACGACCCAGTGTCTGGTTCATCTCTTGAAGCATGCGCGTTTCTTCGGCGACGGCACCGGAACGCCCGCTGGTAGTGGGCTCAGGGGCGTTGCCGCCTTTCATTATCTTCGCTATTTTTATCAGCGTAAAGCAGATCACCGGAATGCCGATGACGATGAACACTATGATTAATGGTATGAATTCTTCTAGCATTGTAGTTTCGGGTTGGTTTTTAAGTTAAGTACAAAGGGATGCGGTGGTTTTGTTTGGTAAATGGATTAGGCAGGCAGCGTTTCATTATTCGTTTCGGGGGTCGGTTGGGTCGGTTGTGGAGTCGTCGTCGAAGGAGCGGGATTCAGCCCCATCTCATTGCGAAGCGAGTCGAGTTCGCGCTCCAGTTCGCTGTCGCGCCTTAGGTTGCGGAGTTGTGCGGCCAGGTCGCTCTCATTGCGAGTGGAGGGTGGTTCGGCGTTGATGCCTGCGATGTTGGCGGAGTCGACCTGGCGCTTGATCTCATCAAAGCGGGCAAAGGGGTCCGTGAGGGTTTGAGCAGAGATGGGTTTCGCGCGGCCTTTCATCACTGCTTCGCGATGGCGGGAGGCAAGCTCGTGGGCTTGAATCCGGGCTTTGTTCAGCTTCTGTTCGAGCGTGTCAATCTCATCGAGTGAGCGCAGCACGAGTGCGTTCAGCGATTGGTAATCGCCCTCGAGACCTACGGCCTCCTTTTGAAAGCGAATCTTCTCGGCAATAGCTTCGCGGGCCAGGTCTTCGCGATTGCGCTCCATCGCGAAGCGAGCCTTGTTGGACCAGTCGTTTGCGCGTTCTTTGAGTTCCTCAATCGTGCGCTCCAACCGGGTGCGTGCCGCCAGTGAGCCGGCACAGGTCGCCTTCATCTCGACGAGGGTGTCCTCCATCTCCTGGATGATCAGCTTGATCATGGCGTGCGGGTCTTCCGCTTTCTCCAAGAGAGCGTTGATGTTGGCGTTTACGATGTCTCTGAATCTGGAGAATATGCCCATGGTAGTGGTGGCTTGGGGGTGAAAGGGAAGGGGGGATTAATGCAGTCGCGGGAGTGTTGCGTATGAAAGCGCTTTGATGAATTCTGTCACGGGATTTGTGGCCATAGCCACGGCATCAGCGCAGAACGAACTCTCCGTCTTGTTTGTACTGGAACCTACGAGTGTTTCATCGGATACCGATGCAGAAACCAGCGGCACTGCAACGAGTGCGGTAATTGCCAGAATGATGGCAACGGCTCCCCGGTATTCTGCTACTTGTGGTGAGTGCCAGAGTTGGTTGACCGGATTCATTAGTGCCTGGATGGTCCGATGTCTGGTGGCGATTATTTCAGGAGCGGGTTTCATGACAGTTGAGCGATGAGTGAGATTACCGACGATCTATTGACTGACCTTAGAACAACACGGCGATGGCGTATCCGAATAGTAGGGTGACCCAAACGAAGAGCCCGTAGGCTCCGAGGTTGTAGTGAGTGCTGGTGCTCTCGGCACTGGCTGTTTGCTTGAATGACTGATGTGGATTGATGTACGACATGACTGTAAGTGATTAAGTTGTTTTCTTGCCAATCAATTAGCACCGACCGTGCCAACTCTAGCTCTACTTATCTGCGGTCATGCACGAACTCCCTATTCATCGGCCTGTACAGGGGAAAATATTTCTAAAATCGTAGCTCTGGGATTGAGCATGTGAGCAACTGGCTACGAATATTTAAAGTATTTGTCTATAGAGTTGATGTTTTTGCTAAAGTAGATTTCAAGTGTAGCAGACTTTATGGCTCTTAGCCCAACAACGGCAGCGAGTCGGCACCTTCCGGTGCGTTCTGGTCCGCCTGAAGCCATCGGCAGATCCGATGCGTTCGTGGATTTTCAGGCCAGGTTGTCGCGTGTGGCAAAGGTGGAGCGTCCCGTGCTAATCATGGGGGAGCGAGGCACGGGGAAAGAGCTTGCCGCGGCGCGTCTGCACTTTCTGTCGAAGCGCTGGCAGGGCCCATTGGTCGCGCTAAACTGTGCTGCACTCGCGCCTTCGTTGCTGGAGAGCGAACTCTTTGGCCATGAGGCGGGTGCCTTTACCGGAGCCATGCGCCGACGTGAAGGACGTTTCGAAACAGCAGCAGAAGGGACTCTCTTTCTGGATGAAGTAGGGCTCCTGCCGATGGAAGTTCAGGAGAAGATACTACGGGCAGTGGAGTACAGGACCTTTGAGCGAGTGGGCGGTACAGAATCGGTATCCGTGAATGTCCGCATTATCGGAGCGACGAATGCAGACCTGCCAGCAATGGCCGCAGAAGGAAAGTTTAAGCCCGACTTACTCGACCGCCTCTCTTTCGAGGTGCTGTTTATTCCTCCATTACGGGCGCGCCAGGGCGATATCTTGCTTCTCGCCCGCCACTTCGCTGCGCGCATGTCTGTAGAGCTGGGTATGCCAGGAATTCCGCAATTCTCTGAGGAAGCTGTAAAGACGCTGGAAGAGCACCCGTGGCCGGGCAATGTCCGGGAGCTAAAGAACACCGTAGAACGGGCGATCTACCAGTGTGATGGGGAGTGGATTGACCATATTAACTTCGACCCATTCCAGTCACCTTTCGCACCAGCCACCATACAATCAACGACAGCACCCGTATCTCCAGCGGGCAGTCCGCCAGCTGCGGTAGCCTCCTCGAATCAGACGTCTGCCGCATCGGTTAACAGCACGGGTCAGTCGAACACTATGCAACAGCCCCCCGATGGTGTAAGTGCGCACTGGCAGCCGGGAAAGTCCATTAACGATGCCGTGGACGCGCTGGAGCGCAATGCCCTTATCCTCGCTCTGAAAACCACCAATAACCGCCAGGGCGAAGCGGCCCAGTTGCTTGGGCTCACCTATACGCAGTTTCGGAATCTCCTCCGGCGCCATCCCGATGCTTTCGTGAAAACCTCTGCAAGGAAAGTAGAGGCAAAGGGGTAGGGCAAAAGGACAAATAGGACGAAAAGGACGAATTGGACGCATGGAACGAATGGGACGAATGCTTGCTCACTGCTGCCCACTCGCACCACCGTTGCCGCCGCTCGTACAACCGCTGCCGCCACTCGTACCACCGTTGCTGCCGCTCGTACCACCGTTGCCGACACTCGTACCACCGCTGCCGCCACTCGTACCACCGTTGCTGCCGTTCGTACCACCGTTGTCGGCACTCGTACCACCGTTGTCGTCGCTCGTACCACCGTTGTCGGCACTCGTACCACCGTTGTCGCCACTCGTACCACCGTTGTCGGCACTCGCGCAACGGTTGCCGCCGGTCGCCGAAAGGCAAAAGGACAAATAGGACGAATGGGACGAATGGGACGAATGCCCGAACCCCCGAACACCGAATGCCCGAACCCCGAACCCGAACACCGAATGCCCGAACCCCGAACCCGAACACCGAATGCCCGAACCCGAACCCGAACCCGAACACCTTTCCTTTACTGCCAACTGCGCACTGTTCCGCCCCACTTCACTCAACCGGCGGGATCGCCGCCATCTTCGTGCGGGCATCTTCCAGTCTGTTTTCCTTGGCAGCAGTCTCCACTTCGCGCCAGGCCACGGCTAGAGTCTCATCAATATGACCGCTAAGACCGGCAAGCTGATGCGCTGTACCGCGCAGGACCACGGCATCGCCCGTATCCAGTGCGGTCAAGGCACCTTCATGTCTGGACTTTATATCGGCCACGACTTTGGCTCGTAGCGAAGCAGGTAGGTTCGAGGCATTTCCTGTCACAGGGGTGAGTGTGGCACCATTCGCTTTCTTTGGCGGTGTAGTAGGTACACCGTTTTTGCCGGGAGACGTTGGCACTACCGACTTGTCCGACTCGACGGCTCCGTCTGACCCGTCTGACACCACCGGCACCACCGGTACGGCATCGACTACCACAGGCTTTCGCGCCGCTGCGGCTTCCAGCACTCGGGCTGTGATCGGGGTACGATTGCGGCTCTTAATATAAGCAGTAGCGCGGTCCAGTGCTGATGAAAGCTCCTGCTCGCGCACAGGCTTGGTGACATAGTCATTCATCTTTGCACCGATGAATTTCTCCCGGTCACCGACCAAAGCACTCGCGGTCAGTGCGATGACATAGATATCCGGGTCTCTCGTCCCCGTAGTCTTGTCGCGCAGTTTAATTGTGGCTTCGAAACCATCCATCACCGGCATCTGGCCGTCCATTAACACGGCATCATAATCGCGGGCGCGCAGCATCTCGACGGCCTCGGCCCCGTTGTTTGCGATATCCGATGAATGACCCAAATCTTCCAATTGAAGCCGCGTGATTTCCTGGTTAACTATCATGTCTTCGGCGATAAGCACCTTAAGTGGATTATCCGTCTTTTTCGACAAGGCATAGACTTGAGGCTCCGGCTTAATCTGATCCGGGCAGAAGGTTTCCCCGAGCTTATTCCAAAGCTGCTGCATACGCAGTGGCCGTCTGATGAAGCTGGTCACTCCCGCATCGTAGAGCATGGACTGTGACGGCGCCTCGGCACTGGATGAGATGATCAGGATAAACTTTGGCTTCGGAATCTCCGGGTCCATGCGAATACGACGGGCCAGCTCCAACCCATCCATGACGGGCATCATTAGATCAGAAATCACCAGATCAAAGCCCATCTTGCGCCGTGCCATGGTACGGAGAATCTCCAGCCCTTCCGCACCATTCTTCGCCGTCTGGATGCTCAGCTCCAAATCGGAAAGCTGGTTCTTCAGGATTTCCATCTCAGTCTCCGAGTCGTCCACGAGCAGCGTGCGCAGACCCCATAAGGAAGCCCTTGCTTGCATACTCTGAACTTCTGTTTGCACGGTCGTGTCCGCTTTCAGCTTAATTTTTACACTGAAGGTGGTGCCCTGGCCGAGGACGCTTTTAACCGTAATACCACCTCCCATGATGTTCGCCAGTGAGTAGGCGATGCTCAAGCCAAGTCCTGTGCCTCCGAACTTGCGCGTCGTTGTGTTATCCGCTTGTTCGAAAGGTTTGAAGAGTTTTGCCACGGCAGGTTCAGACATGCCGATACCCGTGTCACTGACCTCCAAGCATACACTGTCTGCTTCCCCCTTTACAGGAAACACCCGGATTGCAATCTCGCCCTTCTCGGTGAACTTCACCGCATTTCCCACCAGGTTAATGACAATCTGACGGATGCGTGTGGGGTCACCGATGAATTTGCCCCGCAGACGGCGGTCCACGATTCCGTAGAGGTGCAAGCCCTTGTCATCCGCTCTCGAACACAGCAAGGCAAGGCAGTCCTCAATCAACTCCTGCAAGTCGAAGGGTATGGCTTCCAGGTTAACTTTTCCTGCCTCAATTTTGCTAAAGTCGAGGATATCATTCAGTATGGAAAGCAGGGAATCTGCGCTGTCTCGAATAGTCTTGGCGTAGCGAAGCTGGTCTTCGCGAAGAGGCGTTTTAATTAATAAATTGGACATGCCGATGACACCATTCATTGGCGTGCGAATTTCGTGGCTCATATTGGCCAGGAACCTACCCTTGGCTTGATTCGCGTTCTCGAGGGCCACGGTACGGTCGGCGACGAGGGCTTCCAGTTCTACTGTCCGCTTTCGCAGCACGCGGCTACGCCAGGCAACAGTGCCATAAATTATACCCAGTGCGAATAGAATCTGCCCACTATAGGCCCACCAGGTGCGATACCAAGGGGGTGTGATAGTGAAACGCCACGGTTTGCATTTGCTTACGCTCCCGAGCACATCGCGCCCTTCAACCCAAAATGTGTAGGAACCCTCAGGAAGGCGGGTGAAGCTCTTCTTGGTCCCAGTGGTCCATGCAGACCAGTCATCGTTGTCTCCGCCTTCCAGGCGATACCGAAACTCATTGCGTTCGGAGTCAAAGAATGCAGCCAGCCCATAGTGGAAGGACAAGTCCTTGTTGCCGAATGGAAGCACCCGTTTTACTGCTCCAGACTCCTCGTCCGTAGTTGTAGTGGCTAACAAATCATCACCCAGATGCACATTGAATAGCTTAAGCTTGTATTTGTGCTCCCCAAGCGTACGCATACCCACGGGGTCGTAGTGTACGAGGCCATTGGATGTCCCAATCCAACATAATGAGCCATCTTTGACAACAAATGACCAACGATTGGGCTCCAGTTGACCAAGTGAAACGTATTCCCACTTTGGAGTACCGGATTCCATCCACAGCACGCCGTTGCGAGTCATTCCATTTACCCACAGATTCCCTGCATAATCCCAGAATATGCGGTAAGTGTCCTTTGCGTGGACGGGAATGAGTTTGGCGAGTTTGCCACCCGGCTCGAAGTTCTGCGTAGTTCTGTTGAACGTATAGAAACCGCTCTCCGATCTAAACTCCACGCCACCATCGATCGGCGCCGGGCTTATCCAGCTTTTAGGCAGATTATGGCTTTGACCATAGGTTTCCAGATTCCATTTATCTCCCGTGCGTCGCAGACGGCATACCTCTCCGTATCCCTGCTCCAACCATAGCTCGTCTGGTCCTGCATAGAGCACGGAGTGTACATTCTTATTATAATGGTCATAGAGCAGTTCAAATATTAACTCATCCTGCTCAAGCGTTACCCGGTATAGCTTATCGTCCATCTTAAGGAAATTTTCCTTTCGATAATCACCATTATGGATGAAGTGCCTCGCCATTCTGTATTTTTTTTCCACTAGTTGCGGTTCACCATCATCCCAGCGATAGAGTTTCGCTCTGTCTCCGCTTAACACTCCGAATAGCAAGTACTGCCCAATCCCGCCCATCAAGGTACTGTTATCAGATAAATGAAGCCGTACAGCTTGCAGTTTTTCAGAGGATTGCCCAAGCTTTAGATCGACTGGTTGGTTGCGGACTTGGAAAGTGAGATGTTTCGTGCCATAACTGGTAACAGAACCGCCGATGGCAAGGCCTCCCCCTGAATCATTCATAACTGTGGTACCGCTCAGGTCGACTCTGCATACGCCTTGATTGGCGATCCAAAGGCCTCTATTTTTATCCACCAGCAGTGCGCGGATGTCACCTTCTGGCAAGCCGCTCTGTCTATTTAGCGTAAACAGTAGATCGCCTTTTGCAGTATAATATAGCACTGTACCAACGATAGTCCCCAGCACAATTGCACCGTCATCGAGTGAGGTCAAAGTGCTAACCTCGCCATGGATATTCAAGTCGATGCCAGGAAGACTCAATGGGACTATCTTTCCTGCTTCCAGTTTCATGACGCCCACAGTTCGTACATTGAACAGCAGATTGCCTGTTCTATCCATGGTGATGGCGGTGATGGGCTTCCGAACAGCATCGGTATAAAGGTCGGTTCCCTGAATTAAGCTTATTGCCCCGCCCTTATAGACCAATATCCCACGGGTACTAGAGCCGATGTAAATGGTATCTCCTGAAATATAGACACAATTGATGAATTCCAACTCATCGCTGCCGCTATACAATGTGGTGAGTTTGCCTTCCTTTGATAGAAACACATTGTGTAATGACTGAATAAGCACGGCATCCTCAAAAGGGAATATTCGACCAATGGATTCCCCAAAACCCGAGGGAGCTTCATACAATGTTTTGAGTTCGAATCGTCCCTCTGCGTTTGCGCCATAGCTTAGTAGCCTGGGTCCCGCCCCCATGAGAAATGTCCCTTTGGAATCGATCGCTATCTCCCCAATGTTATACTCTTGTTCCGTCTCCGATATGGCGTTCCATGTCTGTCCATCATAGCGCCACAAAGTCTTGGTGCCATTGCGCACGGGGAAGCCATCCTGATCGATTACAATACTGAATTGTGTGACATTTTGTACGCGATTGGTCAGATGGCGTACCATCGGCGTAAAGGTAAATGCATCCTCTGCAAACAGTAGGGGTGCCAAACTTAGAAGACAAAACAGCAGAAAGATGCGTCCACGCGTTCTTAGCTTCAGCGACATTGCAGAGTTACCATGAGAGCTATGCATCGTACCAATTGGGTTTAGCATCAAAAAATCCACAACAAGGATCGGAGTAATGGACTCTGTTCCTAAGTATAGTATCGGTTATTTTTACGCAGGGTTAAGGGTAAGAAATAAGTATATTGGCCGAGTGCATCTCTTTGCCACAGGAGCGCGGGCGGCTCGCCCGCTTCTATCAACACGACAGGAGCGCGGGCGGCTCGCCCGCTTCTACCAAACCTTGCGACAGGAGCGCGGGCGGCTCGCCCGCTTCTACCAAACCTTGCGACAGGAGCGCGGGCGACTCGCCCGCTTCTACCAACACGACAGGAGCGCGGGCGGCTCGCCCGCTTCTACCAATCATTGCGGCCAAGTTGGCCGCGCTCCTTTATAGCACCTTTATTCGCTCCTTCTTCACTCCAGAAATCGCTGATTATTCTTCTGCATTTGCTGGAAATCCGGCTCTCCGAGCCAGTAGCGGAACTGGATGGCTACTTCGCGCTCGGTGGAGTCCATCTCCACCATGTAGAAATCGGTGCCATACAGCACATGGGTCCGGATAACTTCATCGAAGAGGAACAGCTTCAGCAAAGGTACAAATCGCTGGTCAAAAAGGGTATAGGAAATGTCTGTGTAAATGTTGGGGAAGCGGGTGTCTCTCAGAAGGGTGTTAATCTTATGCACCCAGTTCACCGTGACATTGCGCCCCGTGCTGTTGCGGTCGGTGGGGTCCCAGGGCTTTTCCAGGTACGAGGCCCAATCGGCGGCGCCACCGTAGTGGGCGAGATTTAGCTTCAATTTTGGGAAATCCTCCAGGGCGTACCGAAACTGGTCCGGGTCTCCGAGGCGGTCGGTGAAGGTGGCATTGTCCTCACCCAGCGGGAGAAGCTCACCGAATGGGTGCGTGGTCAGCTCTGGGGAGTCGGCAAGGTCACCTTTGTAATACACACCGCCCCGCGATGCGTGAGTGGTGATGGGTATCCCGTGCGCTTCACAATAATGGTACACTTTCCACAAGCGGCGATCACAGGCCCAGAAGCCCAGCATGGGGTAGAGCTTAATACCGCGAAACCCGTGCTCCTCGACGTAGCGGCGCACAAAGTCCAGTGCGGCAGTCGAGGCACGCTCGATGGAAGCGGTATCAGTCGCGGGACCGAAGCGTCTGGGGTCAATCGGGAGAAAGAGCCGCAAGCGGTCGCGCCACTCAGCCTTGTCTCGAATTGCCACGAGGTTTGCCAACTGCTGCTCCAGTGGCTCCTCCACCTTGCCTGCTCCCATAAACGCCATGTCCATGGGCAAGATCGCAAACACGGCGTCATCCGGATAGAATGCTATGAGTTTCCGGAGCAGTTCTTCTTGATCCTGCATGTAAGTGGACTGCACGAAACGTGAGAACCGGCTGAACTGGTCCTTGTTACTGAACGGCCATAGCTTGTCCACCGTCCACGTGAGTGGCTGGCGAAGCCATGACCGCTTGAGCAGTGAAGGCAACCCGTAGGGCAGAAACTTATCGGGTACATGCTTGGTAGAGAAGCAGTGGACGTGGATATTACTGATAGGCATGGCGAAGTTTTGGCGGAGTTTCGCATGGCACCTTAAGCAAACGGTGCGTGAGTGCAATCATGCGTTTGGCCAATTTGTGCATGCGTTGGTGGTAAAGGAAATGGATGTGGCGAAATCCTGAGCCATAATCCACCTCATCGACGCATGAGAAGAATGCAGTCCCGAAGCAACTGGATGGAGGGCATCAAACCAGTCGAAGCGATCTATTTCCGTCTAACAAATGGCGAATTTGAAACCCCTTCAGCCGTCCCTACGGGACTTGTGTTACCAAATACGCCGTTTTACCCCAGGTTGAAACCTGGGGCTAAGATGCAGGTCGTCCCTGCGGGACTGCGTCAATCAAGCTTCGAGATGCTCAATCCATATCCAAGATGTCTACCCGCGCAACAAAGCAGCTACCATACACCCTTCAACTAACATCTCTCGGCTTGAAGCTTGCCGACTCCTTCTCCAGTTTTTCCCAGAGCGCTTTCTGGGCGGGGGTAATGGTCTTTGGTAACTGTATTTTCACGATGACGTGGAGATTGCCGCGACTGGTCTTGTCCACTGGCAGGCCGAGACCGCGCAGGCGTAGTTGGTCGTCGGTCGTGGTACCGGCGGGAATGGTGAGCGACTTCACACCGTCGAGGGTTGGCAAGTTTACCTTTGCTCCCAGTACGGCTTCCCAGGGGGCTACATCGAGATCGCAGTAAAGGTCGGCTCCTTTTACGGTAAAATCGGGATGGTGCGCGTAGCTGATGCGTAGATAGAGGTCGCCATTGGCCCCGCTGCCCGTTCCGGGATGGCCTTTGCCGGTAACGCGTATCTTCATGCCTTCGCGCATTCCCGGCGGGATGCGCACCTGAAAGGACGTGGTGCTGTCCTCAGCTAGCCCATCACCCGGATGGCGCATGGTGAGCGTTCGTTGAGAGCCATGAACAGCTTCTTCAAGAGTTATCACCAAGTCCGTCTCGAAATCTTCGCCCCGCTCTACGAAGCCGTCGTCATCCGAGTCCACCGTTGGGGAGTGGCGCTTAAACCCACTGCCCTGATTGCCAAAGAAAGACTCGAAGAAATCGCTGTAACCCGTGCCACCGTATTCATAGAAGTCATCCGCGCTTTGCGATGCACCTCTGCGAGTCCGGGGACTACCTGTGGTCGGAGCTCTTCGACGTTGCGGTGGAGAATAGGGCTGGTCCTGCCAGTTCGCGCCGAGTTCGTCATACCGCTTGCGTTGCTCAGGGTCGCGTAGAACGTGATACGCCTCGTTGATCTCCTTGAACTTGGCCTCTCCAGTAGCTTTATTCTTGGTGACATCCGGATGGTAAAGGCGTGCGAGTTTACGGAATGCCTTTTGAATTTCTTCCGTGGACGCAGTAGCGGTTACGCCGAGTATTTTGTAGTAATCTTTGAAGCCGGTCGCCATGATGGCACGAAGTTAATCAGGTCTTCGAGTAGATGCAAGGTGGCAGAAGGCAGAAGGAAGAAGGCAGAAGGAAGATTTAAGATGGCAGAAGCAAAGTGAATAGGTCAGGAGATGGTTTACGCATTTAGCTCAGGAGATCCTTTACGGTTTTGCGTACAAACTTTACCATTTTAGTTGATTATATTTACGTTTGGTTAAGCGATTTGTCCAGTTTCAGCGGTTTCATCAGCTTTTT
>JANRLC010000090.1:0-8783 GCA_033762955.1 Verrucomicrobiota bacterium
TCTGCTTTAATTCGGCGACACCTTGAGCTTCTGGTCCGAAAGGATTGGAATGGGAGTTAATCTAGAGCACAGGCTCTCTTTTAAACCGGCCCCGCTGCTTTGACCAACGGCGCAACGTCAAAATTCACTCAGTACGGTTCATACGAGGAAAGAGCGGTAGAGGTAAGGAGGCACGCAATTCGTACTCCCGGGTGTCCTGTATCCAAACGAGAGCCAGACTGGCTTGATCGGATGCATTCGCCTGCAACTAACCATAACCATAAACAAAATGCTGAAGCCGCACGGACCTCATTTATATGACAAGGAGCAAAGAACAATGAAAACAATGAACATAAATAACAATTCAGATATAATGCCAATTCTCGCTAAAATGTGCGAGCATTTCGCCGACGTGGCGAACGACCGTGGCACGGCGGATCCAGTCATCCTGAGCGGGAACTATACACGCGAAGGCCTCGAAGCGGATAGATTCGCACTGGAGACGCTTATACGCGAGTATGACGTAGGTGATTCGGAACTTCGCCATGCGTATGCTGTGCGTGATGCGGTGAGAGCCATAGTAGTGCTGGCGGTCTCGGGATTCATCCTGACGACCAAATACCACGCAAAGGACTTGGGCATGGAGAACAGACTCCCCAAAGTGCCCACAGTCAGGAGCAGACAACTGCTTCTGCTTCAGGTATGCGCCACGGTGATCGAACTATGGACGTCTCTTAACGGCAAGACGTATGGAGCACTGACGCTTCCACTCACTCTGCGCAATGGGTACACCCTCGCGCAGTTCATAGCCGATGTCGCCATCCTTGCGGATGCCTATAACACCATCATAAAGAAACAACGTGCTGCGAGTATCAACCGTATGAATCGCAATATCATACTCGCCCGAATCAAGCCACACCTGGCTGAGTACCGTCTCCGCATCCGCGTGCTCTATCCTGCAGACCATGTATTGGTGACCAGCCTGCCAAAACTTTATAACGGGGACGGACCGGCGGCAGAAGCAGTGCAACTGACTGCATCCTGGGATGAAGTTACCCAGAAGGCGGTACTTCACTGGACTCCCAACACCCAGGCAGAGCTAAAGCACTATGTGATTCGTGCCTGCAGCGAAGGTAAGTACCAGTCGGAAAATGACCACACCATCGCTACGGTGGACAAGGACCAAACTACCTACCAGACCAGCGAAGGACTGGTGGCAGAGGGAAGCATCGTGTTCCTCAAGGTGTATGTGATCACCAAGGGTGGTCGTGAGCGCGGAAGCAATAGCGTAAAGGTCACGCGCTCCACTCCAGCCACGATGTTCAAGGCTGCGTAGTTGATACGAACTTAAGCCGGTATTCGTCGAGGCGGGAGAGACAGGCAAGCTGCTGTCTCTTCCGCCCCTTAGCTTTAGCTCTTGTCTGCAATCTGCAATCTGCCAACTTCGAAATGCACCACCCTGACATCTAAACTTGCACGGTGCCTTGATATGCCTGTTCTCTTCGAGTAGAAACCTGCATTCACAGCATGAAGAGAATTCTCATAGCCTTGTCCGGTGGTGTCGATAGCGCGGTCGCTGCGCTCCTTATGAAGGAGCAGGGCTATGCCGTTTCGGCTGCGTATATGAAGAACTGGATTAATGAGGAGAACGTGATTGGGAACTGTCCCTGGCAGCAGGATATAGAGGATGCGCGCGCCGTGGCGGATACCCTTGGCATTGAGTTTCAGGTGCTGAACTTTATTCGCGACTATCGGGAACGTATCGTGAACTACCTCATCGACGGTTACCAGCGCGGTATCACTCCGAATCCGGATGTCATGTGTAATCGCGAGATGAAGTTTGGGGTGCTCCTCGATTGGGCGCTGGCTCGCGGCTACGATGCCGTTGCGACGGGTCACTACTGTATCCGCCGGGACGACCCACAATCGGGACAACCGCAGCTCTATGAGGGCATGGATAAGAATAAGGACCAATCCTACTTCCTGTCCATGATAACCCCGCAGCAGCTTCGGCATGCGCTCTTTCCGGTGGGCCACTTAAGAAAGCCGGAGCTGCGTGCACTCGCCGCCGCTGCCGGGTTGCCCAACGCGGCAAAGAAGGACTCCCAGGGCATCTGTTTTATTGGAGAGGTCAGGATAAACGACTTTCTCGAAAAATTCATCCCCGACTCCCCCGGCCCCATACAGAACACCGCCGGGAAGGTGCTGGGAGAGCATCGCGGGCTGCATCGCTACACGCTTGGGCAGCGCAAAGGCATCGGAATCCCGTCCAATAGCGACTTCAACCACTATGTCGTCGTGCGAAAAGATTATACTACAAATACCCTCGTCGTAGCCTTCGATAGCAAGGAGGTGGCTGACCTATGGCAAAGCACCATGCGGCTCCACTCGCTAAGCTGGATAAGTGAACCAGTCCAGTCCCTATTCCCAGCGGACCACTCCACAACAACAGGAATTCGCCTGCTTGCAAAGCCCCGCTACCGCGACGCCTCCACACCCATAACCTATCAGCATCAGAACGACGGCAGCGCGATCATCCACTTCGACGAACCACAACGCGCCCTTGCCTCCGGCCAAGTCTGTGCCCTCTACCTTGGCGAACGCTGCCTCGGCGGCGGGATTTACCACTAGTGGGAGAGATGGCAGATTACAGATGCTTCAACGCTTATCGAGTCTCCGAGCGATATCACTCCTTGCTCTTCGGTTGCAACTGCCGGAACTGAAAGATAAAGCCTGCCACGACCAACACGATAAAGCTGATGGTGTGTATCAATGGGGTTAGCGTGAACAGGTCGAGTATGGCATTCGCTCCTATAAGGCAGGCCAGAAGGATGATTACATGGTCCATCAGCAGCATGGCCAGTAACGCGCCAAGCAGACCGCCTATAATCGTGAATACACGCTCATCTGCAGGGTTTCCGTAGTGAGCCAGGACCAACAGTCCACAGGTGACTCCGGCATAGTAGCCTGCAATGGCAAAGGCCAGTCGCTGAATCATCAGTGCGAGGATAATTCCCACAAGCCCTGCTGTGATGCTGATGGCGATGCGAATCCACGTGGCCTGTGCAGCCAGATACTCATTGCATAGTTGCGATGCCAGCAGAAACCCGGCGCACCCTACCAACAACCAGAAGAGTCGCCGCCCCCAGACCAGTAGCACCAAGCCGATTATCGGTGTGATCAGTAGCAGAGGATCGCTGAATAAGTCGGTTGGCATGGTAAAGAAGGCAGAAGGCGGCAGGTAGATTAAAGATGGCAGATTGCGGATTTAAGATTGCAGATTGCAGAAGGCAGAAGGTTGTTCCTTGGTATTTTTCTGATAGCTGACCGCTGATAGCTTTTCTAGACCGCATCCGGGCCTTCTACCGCTCGCAAGGCTGGAAGGAAGCGCTCCTTGTCAGACGCTTTCATATAGGCTTCGCGTGGTGAGATGATTCCGGCATCCAGCTTCTCCTGTATGGAATAGTCCATCGTGCGCATACCCTGGTTAATGGAACTCTCAATGATCCCACGGATGTTCGCAATCTTGCCCGTACGGATGGTATTGGGCAGCCCTTCATGGCGAAGCAGAATCTCATGCACGCCCACGCGGCCTTTGGGCAGGCTCTTGCACAGAAGCTGAGAGACCACGGCGGAGAGGCAGCTCGCCAACATCACTCGTATCTGCTGCTGCTGCTCTGCGGGGAAAGCGTCAATGATGCGGTCCACCGTCTTCGGTGCATTGTTGGTATGGAGCGTACCAAAGACAAGCATCCCCATGCTGGCGCAGTTAAGCGCGAGCTTGATCGTCTCCAGCTCGCGCATTTCACCCACGAGGATAATATCCGGGTCCGCCCGCATGGCCCCGCGCAGGGCATTGCCAAAGGAGCCGCTGTGCTCTCCGACCTCGCGGTGTACGATTACGGATTTCTTCTTCTGGTGGACGAATTCGATGGGGTCCTCAATCGTAATAATGTGCTTCTGGTAATTTTCGTTGATGTAGTCGATCATCGCGGCGAGGGTAGTGGACTTACCGCTGCCCGTGGGCCCCGTCACCAGACATAGTCCTTCTGTGTAGGCGCATACTTCCTTGAGAATGGGCGGGAGTTTTATCTGGTCAAAGGAAAGCACCTTGGCCGGGATTTGCCGGAGGACGGCGCCCGGGCCCCAGTGGTTATAGAGGAAGCTCCCGCGAAACCGTGCCAGCCCGGGTATCTCATACGCCAGGTCGAGGTCATGCGCATGCAGGTAGTGATTCCACCGCTCTTCACGGCAAATCTCCCTGAGCATCTTCAGCATGTAAGCCTCGGTGATGACCGGGCCCTCCAAATCGCTCATACTGCCGGAGAGACGGGCTTTGGGTTTGAACCCAACGTGCAGGTGGAGATCGGAGCCGCCCTTTTCGAGCATCTGACGGAGGAATTGATCGATTTCTGCCATGGTAGTGTGCTTTGGTAAAGGTTATCCAAAAAGACCGCGTTTCTTTGCCTGGGCGGGCTCTGGTTGAACGGGTGCCCTATTCACCGGAGGGGCAATTTCACTGGCCAGCGACTTGTTCTGGATATTGGCAAGCGCCACCTCGTCGGAGATTTTGCCTTCGCGCCACAGATCAAGCACCGAGGCATCCATGCGTATCATTCCCTGGCGTTTACCTGTCTCCATAATATTGCCCAGCCCCTCGCTCTTGCCTTCGCGAATAAGCGAACCCACAGCGAGATTACGTATTAGTAACTCTACGGCTAGAACCAGCCCGCCTTTCTTGTTCGGCAAAAGCCGCTGACAGATGATGCCTCGAAGACTCTCCGCCACCATCGCACGGATCTGGGTTTGCTGGGCGGGGGGGAACACATCGAGCAAGCGATTGAGGGTGTTGCCCGCGTCCGATGTGTGCATGGTACCGATCACCAAGTGCCCTGTTTCAGACGCACTGATGGCCATTTCAATGGTTTCGAGGTCCCGCATCTCGCCGATTACGATGATGTCCGGGTCCTGGCGCAGAGCCCCCTTTAGCGCGCTGTGAAAGGTACGGGTATGTGGCCCCACTCCGCGCTGAGTTACACTGCAATGCTCGGAGCGATGGATTATTTCAATCGGCTCTTCCACTGTGATGATGTGATCATCGCGAGAGTGGTTAATCTCACGTATCATTGCTGCCAGAGTAGTAGTCTTGCCCGAGCCTACAGGTCCGGTGACAAGAATGAGCCCATTGTGGTAGGCGAGTAACTTCTTAATCACAGTGGACTGTGCCTCCACGAAGCCCAGCTCCTCCAGAGTGGGAATCTTGCTGGCAATAGTCCGGTAGGTTCCGGCAAACCCATCCTTGGTGATCATCAGGTTCACCCGGTACCGCTCGCCAGTATCGAAAGCCATGGAGAAGTCGTAATCGCAGTTCTCCAGGAAATAGCTCTTCTGCTCCGGCGAAAGCAGGGCGAGATTCATACGCCGGGCGGTTTCGGCATCTACCGGTTGCTGTGCAAGATAGTTTATGACTCTATTCTTGCGGGCAAAGGGTCGCGCAGCCGCTGAGATATGCAAATCGCTCATACCCGAGGCCGTTGCATGGCGCATGAGGCCAGCCATGGTCTCACGAAGCTCGGTATCACTCATGGAAGCCAGCCTGTCAAAGGCTGGAAGTGCTGGCTGGCCACGTACTTTAACAATTTCCTGTGCCGGCATCTCTTTGCCACCGTGACCGCCTTCATGCGATCCATGGGCTGCGCCCTTTTGTTTTGCTGGGTTGGGTTCGGTAGCAGGTGTAACCGGTGCTGGTGCGGTTACCGATTGGACTGCGGGGGTGGGGGAGGAGCTTACCGGTGCATTCTCGGAGACCGCGGATGAGATGGAAACCGGGGCTGCCGGGCTTGCTTTCGGCGCCGCAGGCTTATCAAAGGCGGCCAACAGGTCTGCCACCGAGTCTTGGAAGGAGCCCGTACCCGCTGCTGCCGCTGGTTTATTAGTGCGAAGAGAAAGGGGTGGCGCAGTTGGCGCTGGGGCCGCTTCCGCAGGTGGTGCCGGGCGTGATGGCGTTGGGGAATGGTCAGTAGGCGATGGGGGTGGGGGAGGGGGGCTGGCAACACTCCCGCCCTGACTTGATTTCATACTCAACGAAAGCCCCGCCTTCTTGCGAAAGAATGGGTCGAACGGTGGCTTCTCTCCAGCCTGAAGCTTGTCACACGCAATATCCACCAACGCTTGCAATTCCTCCGCATCGGCCGCGATACCATCGTCGAGTAACTTCTCAGCAAAACCAACCAGATCGATCTCCGGGTCAAGTTTGGCTGCGAGTTCCCGGCAACTCTCCGGGTTTAGCATACCGTGCTCCAGACAGATACAGGCCAAAATACATACCTCTTCTTTCATAACAGTGATCTTCGGCTCGATGTTAGTTGTGTTAAGCTCACTTCGCTAAAAGACAGCTTATTTAGCAATAAGTATAAGTCCCCAGATGGGATTGCAAAAACGTGTACTTGTCAAGAACAGGCACAGGGGGGCAGAAGGGTTGCATGAAGTAGGATGAACCCTGGAGGACTGTAGTAGAGGTGCTGTGTTCTCCATGCAGCGCCAACGGCGCGACCTTAAGATAGCCTGGGACAACGGCCCAGGTAAATCGATATATATACAGGATCGAAAGCGCTGAAAGCGCGACCCCAGCGGGTTGTAGAACAACTCCTTAGGTCGCACCTTCAGCGCTCATGGCATTATATTAATCAAAACCTGGGCCGTTGGCCCAGGCTATGGCTAGTGCGCGCCGTTGGCGCTCTTGAAGGCAAACAGGGTTCATCTCATTTCCACGACTTCTGGATGTCTGAACTTAGGTATGTTGCCATCGGCCCATCTGAGGGCTCTGAAGAACTCCTATTTATTCCAAGGTTAAATTTCTCCATTCATCATTCCCCAAATAAAGAAACCAGTGATGCGTACGGTTTTTTCCCGCATCGATCCATATCCAGTTTTCATACTTAAAACTCCAGAGGAAAGGGAACCACTCTTGCTTGGTGTATAGCCAGTCATGTTTAATCTCCCAGAGAAATGCCGCTGGAGTTGGGGCTTCTGCTTTGAAGAAGGCATGGCCTCCTAACTCGGCGTTTATAATCCACGGATAGTTGCTGACGTCGCAAAGACCGTAAATTGGATTCGTTGCGTAAATGGGGAGTGCCAAAGTAACAAAACTGCTCCTGTCTTTCATCGAATCCAGCGGGAAGTAAAGAGCATCCGTTTGATCTTCGCATGCGAAATTCCACAGCTCATCGCTCACCAGAGGCTGAATCTCCTTGGGAATAATGGTCAGAAGGGAGGGTTCAAGAACATAGACAAATAGCCGACGCTGATCGGTCGTACTGGATTTGGTGAGCACGACAAATGAGTCATTGAAAACAACCGTATCCAGAACCTGCCATCCATTTAAGAGTTGGACCTCAGCGGCCCCGTCAGCCTTGGTTACGCTTAACTCACTGGCACCAATATCGGCGAGCCAGGTGACTTGCAGCGTGTAGTCACGCAGCGTTTCATGAAATCCCACCTCCTGCCAGGTCTTGCCTTGATCACTACTGCGAGCCCTGATGGGTTCCGTAAGGGTATTGTTACTTGAAGGAGCAGCGGTGTACTCGAACACTCCTGCTGCATAGCTTACGTAATCGCATGGCAGAGGAAATTCATAGTAAGTCCAGGTCGCACCACTGTCATTGGAATAGGCACGATTAGTAATAATAGTAGCTTCACCGTCGTCAGCGAAGAATTTGATGTTTGCATCATAATTAGGGAGTGTGGCTAGAAACGAATCAGAGGCATGCCGAATGTTGTTCTCATCCAGATAGACTATCTGCACTTTGGCGGCAGGAGGCTTGGGCGTGTATAAATAATAGCGACCGGTGTTTGAAACAAAACTTTTTCCATGTGTGCTGGAATTCACCTCCATCCTTTGAGCCTTCTCCCCGTGCCGAAATCGGTACACTATAGTGGACGGGTATTGACTAAACATGACATAAGTCTCAGCCGGTAGATGGAGAAATGTTGGATAAGATGCACTGTTATAAGTTGGAGGTCCTTGCGTGGAAGGGGTCGAGCCAGACGCCATGGTTTCCCCAATCGTATCACACCAAAACCTAAATTTATAAGTATATAAATTCCCTTGCATCATTTTGTAATGACACGTTACGACGTTTTCGTACACGAAGCGATAATCGCTAAAATACCATGTTTTGTAGGACGTTTCAGTGTAATCAAATGGATCTCCTTGTACGTATGACCATTCTGTTGGAAACTTTGGCGATTTCCCATCTTCCTTTACGAGTTCTGTCCATGTAACCAAATCGGCAGTAGACAGGATAAATGGATCATTGGTTTTAAGAAGCCTTAGCTCGCTATTGGCTACATCGAGTGCGTTAACCGAGCCAAGGTCATCGTTCAGTAACTGTACCCAACTCGCGCCAACGAGCGGAGTAGCAATGAACGAAATGAATAGAAGGCAAAGATGGGATTGTATCATAGAAGAGTGATATAAAGTTGGGTTACGAAGGAAATTGGACCGGTTAATAGGTATAATACGTATCAATCTCAGTTTTTGGATGCATGGATTGCTAAATTAATGTGCTCTATTTGCATTCACGCACGGAGCTAATCCTGACTATAAGCATGCCAACTGAGACTCCAACTAATCACTCCTCAGAATAGGCACGCCATTAATTAACCTAAAACCGGCAGTTCAGATAAGAGTGCGTGATCAAGCCAAAGGGAACACCCCCAAGGCAAGAAAGCAGTCATTAGTAATCACAAGAGCCCTGATCATCCACCCAGAAGTAATGCAGGGGGAGCTCGCAACTGGGTTC
>JANRLC010000091.1:0-107340 GCA_033762955.1 Verrucomicrobiota bacterium
GTCGCCGAATTAAAGCAGACTAATCGAATTAACCATTAGAAGCTCCTCGAGAGCGGGGGTTCGTTTCAGTACCGACGTACGGAGGTCAGACCAATTCAAACCGCTGGGATGTACAGTACAGGGACAGATGAAGAGTTCAAGCTATTTTTAAAGAATAGGTGCATTTTTTGAAAACCTCGATTCCAAGCCAGATTACAGCGAGGGCCATGTCGGCTACCGTTGCTTGATGTCTTCATACGTTCAGAATTTGCGTACTATCAAGGGGCAAATCGCGTCTAAGTGGCTCCTATGGCCGTTTTGAGGCGTTTATGTGTCTTTGAATTGGGATGCATTTAGGAGCATACAATGCCTTGAAACCCGCAGAACTACAGCAACTTAGGTTACAAATTCCTCCGAATACGATCAGGATTCCCAGCCTATATACGACTGGATGCAACGTACCCGATGCTAAGTGTACTAACCACGGTTCGGTGTGTTCACTATATCTTGTGGCTCCCAATAAGGGTTTGCGGCTGGCGCACTTTTCAAAAGTGCAAGCAGGAGACACCGGGTTTGGGTAAGGTGGGACGGACATTCTTGTCTGTCCTTGGGCATTCAGTATGAGGAGGTGTAATTTCCTGTTCCAGAGTAGCTCCAAAGTAGCTCATGCTTCCAGCTTGAGCCCAGAGCAAGCAAGATGCTTGCTCTACTCTTCTGAACAACTCAGTCCCTACCTGCTAAAGTTAAGCCTGAACTCCAACTCCCGAAACACGCATGACTCAATGTTGGAGTTCACGCATTAGCGTGTCCGGGTTTGGGTAGGGCGGGACAGTCATTCCTGTCTGTCCATGGGCATTCAGTAAGAGAAGTTATAAGCCCCTGATCCTGATTCCGGTGCATCGCACTGGACCTATTAAATAGGGTAGCCGCAAGAAGGTGCAAAAATACAAAAATGAAAGACACAAGCTCAACCTGGGAGCACCGACGTCCTCGTCGGCTCTGGCTCTACGGCTTTAATCCACCCGTTGCCGACGGGGACGTCGGCGTTCCCAGATTTGCGCGACCGATACTGTCCGTAATAGATTAACAACTTCGAAATGCACCGGAAGCCAAAGTTACACAGCTCGGTTTCGCGGTCGTAGGGGAGCAACTGCATCGCAGTTGCGGTGTTCGGTGTTCCGCGTTCGGTGTTCCGCGTTCGGTGTTCAGGACCTGAGACATTCCGTTTCTGGTAGTGTTGGCACCTGGTTCAAATACGGTGAGATACGTCCCGGTGTCGCCACTGAGGAGCGTGGCTTTATTCTGTATTTCGAGCAGACCGCCTATTCCACCGGCGCCGGAGAAGCTACCTGCGAGGTCGAGGCCCCAAGTGTAGATGCGCTTGAGTGCGGGTTCGGCTCCGTATTGGGCGACGTCGAGTTCTTCCACCATGTTCCAGCCTTCGTAAATGTAGCGCTTCGTCCAGAGGCGGCGAATAAAATCGTTGCTGCCGGTGCCGCCGACGGGGGGGCCATTTGCCAGAGGGCGACCTCGATGCGACGGCCCATGTATTATGATTCGTTCATACTCATGCTTTGGACTGGTTCACGCGGAGATCGACAATGCCATCTTTATTGGCTTCCGCCTAGTCTCTTTTAGCTGATCTTATATTACCTACGATGACGTCGAATTGGTTGTTTCGGTTCTTCTAGCTGTTGACTAATTAACTCTTTGAGCTTCTGGACACTCCTCCGAGTGAGTTTGTAATCTAACATGTTAGTAGTCTCTTGGGGTGCATGGGCACCAAGAGGAGTAATAAAGCTCATCGTTTCATCGAATCCATACTCCAATAGAGGCTTATCTTCCTGATAAAAAGTCATTATATAGTCGGGCATCCCAAAGATAAATAGACTTAGGTTTCCAGACTTCTTCCCCTGTATCTGATATCTCAGTGTGAGGGTCTTCCATCTCAATCATTGCTATAAGCTCCTTGATCATCGTTCTGTCAGTCGTGTTCAAGAGTGTATGATGTTTGACCTTTCCACCCAGCGTTTTATCGGGACCATTTCGCACAATAGTTACCTTGTTTGCACGTGTGACTGTCGTACTGAAGAACGTCTGTTGTGATCCTGCCATTGCTTGTGAAAAAACCATCAGAATAAAGACCAGAGTGATAACAATCTGTTTCATATTTGTGTACTGTTGCATTTAATGATTATATTTATCTTTAAGGAGAAGCTGCCTTCAAAAGAATTGAATCTATTGGTCAGTCCTGTTCGTTCTTGAGTATTTTCTGAATGGGGAATCCTTGTGCCTTTAGCCATTCAATAATATTATCCTGTGCTGATTTTGTTATTGGTACGTAAAATTTACCATGAGCATAATTCAAACCAGCTACAAACTCGCCATTACGGTAAAATAAAAGATTGAACAAGCCCATGCAGAAATGATCAGAGTAGAACGTTTTAGGCTTGAATTCTAGTATTTGTGACAATTCTTTGGGACCACGTATTCTCTTTGATTTATAAACTGGAACATTATATACGTATCCCTTGCTGAACGATAGCCTGCCTCGTTTTCTTTTTGCGATTGATATTTTCTGCGATACCAGCACCATTCGTATTTCGTCACAGTTTGATATTTTTTCTACAAATAAATTCCAATCCTCAAGTGAATAGTAAACATCCTGTTCTTTTTCGTTTATATCTTCAGCGAGAGATAATGATGGTATTATGAATAATAGCAACCACAGTGTTCTATGTAAAATGGTATTCATGTTATTATCTTCCGCGTCTCATGTTTTCTTTTTCTTTTCCTTTTTCTTTAATGTCAGGTTCAACTTTTATAAATATATCTTGTCTGCTTGAGTTTTCTTTAGTTAGAACCCCATTGGATACCTCTGCTACGACATTCGGACCATAAACAGGATGTCCAGTATCATTTGCAGTATTTTGCATTTCTTTTATTCCCATTTCGCTTGCTCCAATTTCACACCCTAATATCACAGTAGCCTCTGCAGACTTAAATTTATTAGACCCGTCACTTATCTGTTTGCCGGTAATTTTTTCCATATCAGCCGCAGCTTGTGACATAACAGGCGAAATATTTGCTCCTCGGGACATTGTTCCGTCTGAATCAGCATGAACTACCATGGCAACTAGTGTAGTAGAACTATGTTTTTCTGCCAATTTTTCTGCTTGTGCGGGTATATCTTTTCCAGAATCAGCATTAGCAACCTTTGATGGATCTCCAGTAAATTTATTAGCATAGCCCTGAATAGCCTTCCCCCCATTAGGGTCCATTGGAAACTTTGCGGCTATTATGACAGCAGTCCCACCGGACCCATGTGCTTCTTTTATTTGGTCAAGCGTGAGGTTAGTTGCCGTAACAGCTAGCCCCAAGAAATCATAAAAGTTCACCGGATCATTCCCCGCGTAGATATACAGATTCGCGTCGCGGTTCCACGGATCAGACGACCGCACAGACATATCCGGCGTATGCCACTCGATCCCGCTGCTGCCGCCCTGGCCGACGTGGCCGGTGGAGTTGGCGTTGGCGGAGTAGAATTTGGTGTTTAGGTCGCGCTCCCATTTGGCGGAGCTGTTCTTGGGTTGGCCGGTGCCGATGGTTTCGGTGCTGTGGGCGAGGCTGGTGTTCCTGAGGCCTTCGTCCTGGCGGCTGCCGTATTCGGCAAGGAAGTTGGTGGCGTTCAAGCTGCGGTTGCCGTAGAAGGGGTTGAGCATGCCGTAGTTCAGGCCCTTGAACAGAGCCCAGCCGCCGCGTTCTTCGATGGGGTCGCGGTTGATGAAGCGTCCGAGGGAGGTGTGGTAGTGGCGGAAGCCGAAGTTGCAGAGTTCGGTTTCGCGGTCGTAGGTCTTGGTCGCAAAGCGGAAGGGTTGCTCAAATGCGATGGGGCGTCCGGTTTCCCTTAACAGGCTTCCGAATGGGTCATATGCTCTTGCCTCGCATTCTGTACCAGATGCGATGCTGCGAGGTGTCGCCCCAGAGGGGCTCGGTACGTACTCCGCGACGAGGCCTTTGGTGGCGGTACTGATCAAGCCGGTGAGGTTTCCGTTGCCATCAAATACGGTGAGATACGTACCGGTGTCGCCACTGAGGAGCGTGGCTTTATTCTGTATTTCCAATAGCCCGCCTATACCACCAGCACCGGAGAAGCTGCCGGCGAGGTCGAGGCCCCAAGTGTAGAGACGCTTGAGGGTGGGTTCGGCTCCGTACTGGGCGACGTCGAGTTCTTCCACCATGTTCCAGCCCTCGTAAATGTACCGCTTCGTCCAAAGGCGGCGAATAAAATCGTTGCTGCCGGTGCCGCCGACGGGGCGGTACTTCTGCCACAGGGCGACCTCGATGCGGCGGCCCATATATAGTTAATTAATGAATCAGTTTACTTTATTAAGTAGGTTTGACCCCGTGTGCATTCCGCCGACAGTGTCCATTACCCGCAACTGCAAACAGATAACTGTCCGCCCGCTCTCATCCTACGCCTACGCTCAAAGCACGGCTATTTGGCAACTTTTTACGATGACAGTGTGGTCAAATCCCGAAAATGTCTACGATACCAATTTGAGCAAAAATACGATAGGGAAAAAGTGCGTTACACTTCTGCATTTACTGGCAACATGTCCAGCTTCACTGCAAACTGATAACTTTCCGCCCGCTGTTGTCGTACGCCTACGATCAAAGCGCGGCTATTTGGCAACTTTTTACGATGGCAGTGTGGTCAAATCCTGAAAATGCCTACGATACCAATTTGAGCAAAAATACGATAGGGAAAAAGTGCGTTACAGCGAGGCGGTTCTCGGCATCGTAATCGTAGTAGAAGAGACCATCTTGAAGCATGTTCCCATCATCATCATAGATGAAGTCCTCCGTATTCGGGCGCACGAGTTTGGTTACTGTTTCCTCGGCGTTCGAGACAGGAGCGGTGGTTTTGCTTGCGGTGATGGTAATGCTTTGGGCGTTGTCCGAGTCCCATAAGCACTATCACGCCCTACAGTACGGGCTCAGCTGATTGAGATTAGCGTTCCTCTCGAACATCTCTATTATTGTTCCCTTCGTGAGACGTGCCATGCATCATTGGCTGACAAACGAGTTAAAATTGTCCCATAAGGCATTTTCATAAACGGCTTCAGGCTTTCATCAAGCTCCATTACTTCATGCAGTGCCCAAACTTTTGCTAAATTCCAATCTTCATCGTCTGCTCCACATAAAAACTGCCATCCACTATCTGCGGTGTCTTCCGGAGCTGATCTTTCCGCATAGAGTATTGACTCGTGCTTAAGCACAATATCTGCACAAACAATAGCAGCATAATTCATTAAATCATCATTCTTCATTTATTTTAAGGTATTTTATTGCTTTTTTCCCTATTCTCTTTACGCGAAAGGACTTGAGCATTTTCTGGAGAATTAGAGCCTCCGTTAGATTTAGGATTAATATGATCCACTTGGGCTTCATTACTATCCGGGGTTACTCCACTTTCTGATTTCTTGGACGGGACAAGTTCATCTCCACTTTTGTCGGAACGTAATTTACCGCCATTCTTCTCTCGGTTTGCGTCAAGTATTTGTCGTTTCTGTGAAGGTGAAAAAGGTTTTCCTGGACCAATTTTAGCCATTTTATCTGACATTATCTTTCCCACGTTTTGAACGGCAGTACTTCCAGCTACTACGCCATGTGCAACTTGCGTGGCGCCTACTGCTGCTACTAGTAATCCGCCTTCGGGCGTTGTTAGTGTTCCTCCAACGACTGCTGTTCCTCCAGTTACAATTTCCTGTGCGCTAATTGGCATGGATAACATATTTCCTGCAATCAAGCCCGATTTAAATGCGTCACCCCCCGGTCTTTGTGAGCTATCCTGAAAGGTTGTTGCATCAAGCAATCCCTGGAAGGTACCACCTAAAAAATTAACAACATCACGAAAAATATTCAACCCCAGCGCATCCGCACTATTAATTGGATCATTCCCCGCGTACACGTACAGGTTCGCATCTCTATTCCATGGGTCTGCCGACCGCACCGACGTATCCGGTGTATGCCATTCGATGCCGCTGCTGCCGCCCTGGCCGACGTGGCCGGTGGAGTTGGCGTTGGCGGAGTAGAATTTGGTGTTTAGGTCGCGCTCCCATTTGGCGGAGCTGTTCTTGGGTTGGCCGGTGCCGATGGTTTCGGTGCTGTGGGCGAGACTGGTATTCTTGAGGCCTTCGTCCTGGCGGCTGCCGTACTCGGCGAGGAAGTTGGTGGCGTTCAAGCTGCGGTTGCCGTAGAAGGGGTTGAGCATGCCGTAGTTCAGGCCTTTGAAGAGGGCCCAGCCGCCGCGTTCTTCGATGGGGTCGCGGTTGATGAAGCGGCCGAGGGAGGTGTGGTAGTGGCGGAAGCCAAAGTTACACAGCTCGGTTTCGCGGTCGTAGGTCTTGGTGGCGAAGCGGAAGGGTTGCTCAAAGGCGATGGGGCGTCCGGTTTCGCGGAGCATTCCGCCGAAGGGGTCGTACTCGTACTCTGCGACGAGTCCTTTCGTTACCGTACTGATCAGCCCGGTGAGGTTCCCGTTGCCGTCAAATACGGTGAGGTACGTCCCGGCGTCTGTGCTGAGGAGCGTGGCTTTGTTCTGGATTTCGAGCAGGCCTCCTATACCACCGGCTCCGGAGAAGCTGCCAGCGAGGTCGAGGCCCCAAGTGTAGAGACGCTTGAGGCTGGGTTCGGCTCCGTATTGGGCAACGTCGAGTTCTTCCACCATGTTCCAGCCTTCGTAAATGTAGCGCTTCGTCCAGAGGCGGCGAATAAAATCGTTGCTGCCGGTGCCGCCGACGGGGCGATACTTCTGCCAGAGGGCGACCTCGATGCGGCGGCCCATGTAGTCGTAGCGGTAGCCGTAGAATTCTGCGATGCGGGCGGGGACTGAACCGGAGTCACCCCAGACGGCTGGGGACCAGTTCGCTTTCTTCCACGCCTTGGCAAGGCGGTTCTCGGCATCGTAATCGTAGGTGAAGAGGCCGTCCTGAAGCATGTTCCCGTCATCATCATAGACAAAGCTCTCCGCATTCGGGCGCACGAGCTTGGTGACCAGTTCCGTGGCGTTCGAAACCGGGGTGGTGGTTTTGCTTGCGGTGATGGTAATGCGCTGGGCACCGTCCGAGTCCGGGGCCTTGGTCACATAGTCCTGATAGAAGTCCGAGCCCGCTACCTGCGCACTGGCACGCCACGGGCTTTGGCCGGCCACGGTGATACTCGTCGCTGAGTCGTCCACAAAGCCGGAGACGATAAGTTCGCTGGGATTGGTGCGGGCGGTGTACTGGTTGAGGTTGTTTACGGTGTAGTTTGGAGCGGAGGCGTACTGCTCTCCCCCTTCATTCGTAGTGCTTGCTATCTGGCGGTTGCCAAAGGAGTCGTACCTGAAGTCGAAATCGCGTCCGTTGATCACGGTGGCGCCTGTGGCTTCCCGGTTGTTGCTGATGCGGGTTGTGGCATCGGTCAACTCGTTGCGGTCATCGTAAGAGTAGTAGGTGGTGAGGCCGGATGTGGCCAGGCTTGCGCCGTAGCGCTCAAAGAGTTTACCGGTCTGGACCACGTCCTGGCGACGGCGCAGATTGTCATTCCAAAACTGGTAGCGGGCCTGGGTGATACCGAGCGCGGTGGTATCGATGGAGCTGAGTAGATTACGGTTGGGCTCGTAGGTGCGGGTCTGGGTGTAGTTCTGACTGAACTCACTGCCAGTGAGCGGGGTAGTGAGTTTATCAATGAGGTTGGTATTAGCCTTGTAGCCGTAGGTGTACGTCTGCTGGCCGGAGCCAATGGTGTCGAGGCGACCGGTGGTCGCGTGGTAGGTGTAGGTGTTGGTGAACTCGTTTGAAGCCCCGCTATCTGACCCCCGGTAGAGAGAAATAGAATTGAGCCGATCATTGCTGTCATAACCGTAGCTTAGGGAGCGGTCGTTGGGCGTGGCTGTACCGTAAAACGGCGCAGGCAAGTCCTCCATACTCAGCCGGTAGTCTTTGGTAGAGCCGGAAGAACGATAGAGAAACTGTCTGGTGCCAGCGGCATCCACCACCTGGCTGAGCTGGCCGCGTCGATTGTAGGTGTAGGTGAGGTTGGTATTGCGCTGGATGGTACCGACGATAGTCCCTGTTGCATTTGCCTCCGTATCCACATCGGTCTGGGGGTATTGGACCTCCTTGAGTTCGCCGGTGCGGCCCGCTACACCGTCTGCGCCGTCGTAGTAATTATACGTCGTTGTGATGCCCCGCTGCCAGGTGCGGGATTTGAGCTGGTTGCGGGCATTGTAGGTGTAGCTGGTTTTCTTGCCCTGGGCATCCGTCTTCTCCTTGAGCAACCCCGTGGTGCCCTCGAAGGTAAACTGGGTGAGATCGGCGCCGGTGTGGGCGGCATCCCCCGGCCAGGTGGGGGATGTCCAAGTGCCCCCGCGGTAGGTGTACTGCTGGGTGCGGTCGCCGAAGTCATCATACCCATACTCCACGGGGTACGGCACATCTCCCCAAGTCTGTGTGAGCTGGCCACGGGAGTTATAGTTATAGTACTTGTACTTATTGTTCGCGTTCTTCTCGCTCTTCAAACGCCCGGCGGAGTCGTAGTCGTACGTGACTTCGTCCACGCCGTAGGGGGAATGAACGCTGAGGAGTTTGGTGGTGTTAATCGTGGCGGTAAAGGTATCGTCTGAGGTATCGTTGGGGGTTCCGTTCTGGTTAACGGTTAATTCGGAGAGTGCATAGGGTGTGCCTTGGGCATCGGTGTAGTAATTATCGTATGTAGGACCATCGACATGGCTAGTAAGATAGAAAACCGGATAGTATGTGACGGGCACCGTATGCGTGTAGTAGCTGTACGTAGTAATACCTGTATTATCCTTTGTGCTAGTCAGCCTGCCGGATGCATCATACTCGTAGTCCACCTGCACGCCAGCTGGGCTGATGGAGCGCCGCAAGAGGCCGGCGTGGAGAATGTTAGTCTCTCCGTTGGTGACACCCGGGAAGGACTGGGTGACCACTACTTTCGACTCAGCGGGGAAGTACTGTACCCATTTCTGGCTCCAGTTCCCGCCGGAATCGCAGGTGGCGTACTCTTCGATGCAGTTGCTTGTAAAGCCGGTCAACCGGGTATAGTTCTGATCGGTGATGAAGCGGGTGGCGCTATTCGTGTCCGGGTAGTTATAATTGGCAGCGTATATCCACCAGTCGTTCCCGGATTTGGTGTAGGTGGACTCGCTATAATAAACTCTGTCCGGGCCGTTTAAATCCCAGATACCATCGTTATCCAGATCGCTGCACGTCCACTCCAGCTCGCCGAAACTATTATAGCTGTAGAACGTATTGCTCAGTCCGGTGACAGATTTTATGGCAATCAACCCATTGGCGCCGTAGCTATAGGTGATGACCAGACTGCCATCGGATTCGGATGGCATGATCGTCATACATGTGTTACCCAGATCGTCCGCCCAGGTCTCGCTCCAGCGTGCGGAGTTTGCAGTGCCGTAGTTTACCTTGTGGACGAGGTAGTACATGTTTGTGCCGTTGTTGGCGGCTTCGTAGCGGTAGGTGTGGTATTCGGGGACGACGGCAGTGCCGGTGATTTCTTTTAGTTTGCCGTCAGCATATTTCTCAACTCGTTTGGTCGTACCGTCGGGATAGGTTTCGTCGGTTATAGTATCCACTCCAGAGTAGGCATAGCTGGTGCTATACCCCTGCTCAGACTTGGAGGTTAGCCGACCGATACCATCATAAATCCACGTACTGGTAAGCTTACCAGTGCCATCAGCTTGGTTAGCCACCGTCTTTGATTTAACACGGTTGTCAAAATCGTAATCATAAGATATTATGCTATTAGGCTGTTTGCTGATATTATCCGTAGGCGTTCCTTCTTGCGAAATTGTTTCTGTAGTTACCAGATTCCACTGATTATAGGCATAGGTTGTTCTCACGCCTAATTCATCGATCTGATACTCTTTAAGGCCATTTTCATTTTCTGTACCTTCATAGTAATAGTGTGCTGTATAGGTGAGGCCTTTATTATCTACAGTGCTTTTTAAGCTACCATTTTTTGTATAGGTATAATTCTTGTAGCTAATGAGATCACAGCTATTTGTATCTCCTTTACCAGTTTGGAATACTCTACGCTCTGTTCTAATGGTATAGCCTCTGTAATCTTTGATGGTGACGTCAAGGTAGGACTTCTTATCCACTAAGTTCATGCCTTCTATAGTTTGGCCATCCCAGCTAATCAAATCAGTCGTTGTATTATTACCCAGAAGCTTTACAATGCGGAAGTAGGGACCGTCATTGCAAGTAAAGGTTAGGTCTGGATTATAGGTTCCCTTAGAATAGACATAGGCCTCCACGGCGCCAAATGGTGATACCGTAGAGTACGGCATATCCCTCAAGTAAGATTGGCTCGAGTTTTTAGTATAGATAGACGAGCTTGAAACGACTGCTAATGATTTTACGGGTGAAGTCTCTGATGCAATTGTCTTTTGTACTGTATTGCCTGCGCCGTTCACATTAGGTGTGTAACTGTAGGTATAATTTGTTTGTGTTAGAAGTTTTGGAGGTAGGGTACCGGCGGAACCATCCGTTTCGATGGCGTATTTTTTTACTGTATTAGGTAGCGATGGATAGCCATCATAGTCATCGCTGAATCCTGTTTCATAAGTTGTAGTTAGATAGGCGGGGATGACGAGATTGTCGCTGTCGGAGAGTTCTGTTTCGAGATTCGCCGCAAATTCGGTATAGTAGATATCGTTGTTATCGAAGGTAGTGTCATTAAATATCGTATCGTACCTCTTGTGAATTATACCGTTTCCATAAATATTGATATTTGTAAGTATTTCATCTTTAGATTTAGCATCAATAATGAAAGAACTCTCGGCGTCTCCAATAGAATAATTAATATATTGATTACTTGACAATATGAGACGATCGGATGAACCAAAGTTAGTGGAAGTCGAGCCGTTTATAGTGGTATTATAAAAACGCCCCGTATAATTTACAACATCAGTAAATATTTGATAAAAACTGCGGTTGCTAATACTTGCAAAAGCAACGGAATATAATATTGTGTCTATATATAAAGGATTACCGTAAGTATCTGTGCCTGAAGTTGCCATTGTTGGGCTACGACTTGTTTTAGTTCTGTTATTGAAATCGCAGGACGTATTAACATGTCCTTTAATTGTATAATTAGTTGTATTTAATATTAATTCTTCTGTTTGATTGGCATATAAAATATTCAACCCTTCAGTTCGGGTAATATCCGTTCCCCAATAATTACCATTACTATCGCGCAATCTGCCTCTAAATGCATAACCAAGAAATGGAGCATCGTAATAACTGCTATTATTAATTTTTGCATAATACAATACTGTATATTGTCCACTTTCTATACCAGGAACAATAATTATCTTTACCTGCGGCGTTTTTATTTCTGATATTCCGCTCATTGAGTTGCCTGTAATTATAACTTCGTTCGAAACAGACTCGCACTGAAAACTAATGAGCTTTAATGATTCAGGAATATATCCCTGTGAAGTGCTTAAATGATCAATAGAATTAAAACTTGTATATGTTAGTGACGATATTTTCATTACATTGAGATAACCAGCGGACCGTCCATTGCTAAGAAATCCCAGCGATAATCTTGTTATTAGCCCATTGCCTTCAATAGGTGCACATTTGCCTGCTATAGCTCCCTTCTCATTATTATTCTTTATAAGCACACGTACATAGTATGTTTTTTGCCCTGGCCCGACCATTATAGTATACGTAGACGAGTCAAGAACTCGAGAACATATCCAATTATGATTATTATTATCATAAAATGTGGTCGGAGAGCTTGATACTTTGTAATATACAGTGTAGCCCGGTTTCACATCAAAATATAATTTTGTAGTACTTAGATTTGTGCATTGGAATTTTAACGTCTGTGCTATGTCTTCATTAAACTGAAATATAGAGACTGAGTCGAGATGATGATCTTCAACGTGTTTAAGGGTTGAAGGACCCACTGTAGAAGTATCGCTTGAAGCTAAATTTACCCATCTCGAGCCATCATCATTTAAATTAAACGGTGAGTCTATGTCATAAAGTTTTAATTCGCCACCAGTAGCAGATGAGGAAGTAATAGTAGCTCTTACTTGCAATTGAACCGAAGAAGCCGAGTCAACTCCAGTTCTAGGCTCATCCGCTAGTACAAAGCTTACAGTAGCTAGAAAGAAAGCCAAGAATAGTGAACGAGTAATAGGTAAGTTACGCATACAAAAATGTGTGAAATTAAAAATGATTAATTTTAAATAGAATTTCTACCGTACCGCATTCACCGTCAACCCCAGCGAGGCATTATCCGGCTTGGTGGGGTTACGGCTGAAGGGGGTGGTGTAGGCGGTCGAGTATAGATTGGTTATTTCGGCGAAGTCGGAGAATCCGTCGGCATCGGTGTCTGCAAGTGTGGGGATGGTGCCGAGGATCCACTCTTCCCAGTTGGTGAGGCCGTCGCCGTCCTGGTCGTAGTCAAAGGCGAAGAGGCGGAAGGCACCGATGGTAGAAGGGTTGAAGGTGACTTGCAGATTCATGACGGCGGTATCGCTGTTGCCGGTGATGAAAGTGGAGATGGATGGGCCGTAAAAGTCGTTGTAAACGCTGTAGCTGGGGGGATTATCCACTTCCGAACCCAGGCGACCGCGTATCTGGTAGTTGACGCCCATGACATCCTGCCAGGTGTAGTTGAGCGTGAGATAGGGGTAGCTGTAGTTTACGTAGGTGCTGTTGAGCAGCACGGGCTTGCTGCTGGCTGAGGAGGGGTTTGTCCCGGCGGTGGACTCCTCGGCATTCGTAAAGGTGTCGCCATCGCTATCGGCGGTGGGTGTGACGGTGCTGAGATTATAGTAGTACTGCCAGATGTCTGAGACGCCGTCGAAATTCAAGTCCAGCTTTGCGTGGAGCTGGGCGGGGGTGAGGGCGAGGACGAGGGTGGTGAGAGCCATGGCGATGAGGATGGCGACTGGGCGGGTGAGAGACATAGATTCAAGATTTAAGATTTAAGATTTAAGATTAAAGATTTAAGATTTAAGATATAAGATTCCAGATGGCGGAAGGGGGAAGGCAGAAGGGGGAAGGGGGGAAGGGAAGGCAGAAGGCGGTGGATTTTAAGATTGCAGATGGGAAGGCGGAAGGAAGGCAAATTTAAGATGGCGGAAGGCGGAAGGAAGAGGGATTAATCGGTTCGTCCGCTGGCTTGGCGAGTGTGGGTGTCGTGGTGGGCAGAGCGGGCCAGCGGCCCGCGCTCCTGTGGGGACGGCTCGTGCTTCGAGGTTCGGGTTGGAGTTCACGCTTTAGCGTGTCTATTTGTAGTTTAGCGGGTCTCATCCGCATGGAATGTATAAGTGGTGAATTAGGGGTTGGAACCTGCTGAAGCAGGAACTCCAACAGGAACTCCAACGGGGAGGGTATCGGTGTCCTGGCTGAGGATGAGGGTGGTGTTTATTACCCAGAGGGGGGTGGAGTCGGTGTCGGTGAGGTTGCGGAGCCAGGGGTGGAGTTCGGTGGTGGTGGTGGAGTCGATGGCGTGGTAGGGCTGGGAGAAGTCGATGTGCTTGTAGCGGGGGGTGGCGGTGTTGCGGGTGGTGGTGTCGGTGACATCGGTTACGAGGTTAATGCCGGGGGAGAGCTGTACTTTATAATCATGGGTGAGCTTTGTGCCGGTGAAGGGGAGAAAGAGGTTTTTCGTGGAGCGTTTCAGGAGGATGACGGCTTCGGCGGGCTCGATGATGGTGTTTGCGGGGGCGGGTTTGCGGGTGGGGAGCGTTACCCAGGCGGCGCGGGTGGTGGAGTAGGCGAAGCGTTGACGGGTGCCGGCGGCGGCGTCCCAGAGGATAATCTCATCGGCGCCGGTGCGGTTCTCGATGGGGCTGAGGCCGTAGGGGTTTGCGGGGCCGAAGAGGCTCTGAAGGGTGTTATGCTTGCGGATGATGACTTCATCCCCCGGGGCGAGGAGGGGGGCAAGTGGCTCGGTAAAGCGGATGGTGGAGGTGCCGACGAGGATGGTCTCCACGTCCAGACTGCCGCCTGCGTTCGGACCTGTGGCAATCTCGCCATAGTAGAGGCTGGCATCCCCGGGGAAATCGGTGGGGCCAAAGGGGGACTGGGTGAAGCGGGCGGTGCTGTCCTGCACTGCGGCGATGGTGCCTTTGAAGAGGATGTCATTCACAAAGGGCAGGCCCAGTACGAGAAGGTCGGGCTTGGGGGTGCCATCCGTGATGTCGAGGCAATCGATGTTGATGCTGCCTGCCCTAGCCGGGGAGGATGCCGGGGCGGCGTACGTGGCGAGCGGGTGGAGGGTGAGGAGTGCCATGGCTGCGAGGATGGCGATTGGGCGGGGGCGGCGGTGGGTGGGTGAGAGGTGCATGGCAGAAGATTAAAGATTTAGATGGTAGATTAAAGATTCCAGATTTCAGATTTAGGATGGCTGAGGGCGGAGGGTGGAGGGGGGGAAGGAAGTAATTTAAGATTTCAGATTTCAGATTTAAGATTTAAGATTTAAGATTACGGAGGGTAGCAGGAAGAAGGCGGATTGCAGATAGGCTCGTTTTGTGATGAGTCGTAATATTCTTTAGGTGAGTGGAACGTTTAGACAGATAAGTAAAATATTTGTAAGTTGAAAGAAAAATGTGAAAATACTTTTGTCACTCATTTGTAAGGTAATTTGCGGATGATTGAGCGGATTGAAGGCGGTGGTTTGGTGTCGGAGGTGGCGCGGTGGGGGAGGTACGGGAGAGCGGAGCGGGCCAGCGGCCCGCGCTCCCATGGGCTGTACCTGTTTAGCGTAGAATCCATGGCATTCTGTCGCACCGAAGGTGCATCAACTCTTGAGCCCAGGGCATCGCCCTGGGTACGGTTAATCCTTTTATCAATGAGCCCTGTAAGGGCGGTAACCCCGGCAGATGAAAGATGGGTATCGCCCTTACAGGGCTTGATTAATAATAAAACAATCCATACCCAGGGCGGTGCCCTGGGCTCAAGAGTGGTTGCGCCTTCGGCGCGGAATGTGTTCGTTGTGACTTGGTATACGCTAAACACAAACTATGGGCTCCCATATGGGGCATGGATGAATCGTGTGCTGTCTACACACCGGGTAAATGTAAGAAACCGGACAACCTCGTTTGGGTTGGGGTATCTTTCACATGCTTACCCAGGGTAGCCCGCTTCGGGATATTTCTGATTCTGAAAGCACGGGAGTTGATACTAAACACATACGTCCCGTAGGGACGGAAGGATGACGTAGGCATCCCCTGAAGTTTGGCTCCGACTAGATAAATCAATGCACCGTTGATCGCAACTAGGCGGACAAGAATGTCCGCCCTCCGTTCGTATAACAGCGGACAAGAATGTCCGCCCTCCGTTGGTATAACAGCGGACAAGAATGTCCGCGCTCCGTTGGGTGTTGAAAGCAAACGGAGAGCGGGTTTTCTAACCCGCTCCTGACGTTTGGCTCCGACTAGATAAATCAATGCACCGTTGATCGCAATTAGGCGGACAAGAATGTCCGCGCTCCGTTGGGTGTTTGAAGCAAACGGAGAGCGGGTTTTCTAACCCGCTCCTGAAGTTTGGCTCCGACTAAATTAATCAATGCACCGTTGATCGCAACTTGGCGGACAAGAATGTCCGCCCTCCGTTGGTATAATAGCGGACAAGAATGTCCGCGCTCCGTTGGGTGTTTGAAGCAAACGGAGAGCGGGTTTTCTAACCCGCTCGCACGGGCATCTTGTCCGTGTGTCTTCCCGCGATCATCACAGAACCCGAACATGGGCGAGACGCCCATGCCACGCACGAGCCATCGGCTTTCATCGAAGGTACAATGACTTCGAGATGCACTGGAGCGGGTGATACCATTGCTGAAAACCAAATGTGAATGGAGAATGGGTGTGGATTGTACCAAAACCCTGTGAGGAGTGCCGAATGGTCGTGGAAAAGGATAAACAACCTGCGGGGAGTGCCAAATGGTAAGTGTAATCGGTATAAAAACCTGTGGGGAGGGCTAAATGGTCGTTTTATCGGGTTAAAAGCCTGAGGGTTCGGAAAAATAACCTGAGAGGAGGGCTCAAAGGACGATTTATCGGCTTAAAACCCTGAAAGGAGCACCTAAAAACGTGATGTATCGACTTAAAACCCTGAGAGGAGGGCTAAAAGTACGAGAGGAGGGGCAAAAGGACGATTTATTGTGTCAAAAGCCTGAGAGGAGGGGTAAAAGGACGATTTATTGTGTCAAAACCCTGAGACGAGGGGACATTGGTTTTGATGATCGCAGGGAAAACACACGGACAAGATGCCGTGCCACCTGGAGGAGCCTGGGAAGCCATCAGCTTTCAGCATTCAGCTTTCTATGTCCCGTCCGGCCTTCGCCATTCCGACACGGTGCATTTGTACCTTCAGTCATCCTGAAGTCATGGGAAATGAGTTGAACCCAATTTGCCTTGGTAGTGCTGAAGGCGCGACCTAGGGAGATACCCTACAATTTTCTGAAGTCGCGCTTTCAGCGCTCACGATCCTATATATGTCATACTATCTGGGCCGTTGGCCCAGGCGGAGCGGGTTAGCAAACCCGCTCTCCGTTTGCTTCAAACACCCAACGGAGGGCGGACATTCTTGTCCGCCTAGTTGCGATCAACGGTACATTGATTTATCTAGTCGGCGGGTCGTGTATGGTACTGTTGCTGAATATTTCTAGAAAAAAAACCTTGGTTCAGGGGATTACCTCCTGTTAGGTTGTGAATACTCTAAAGAGTACGATGCCGGATAAACCAAACACAGTCCTAGTAGTCTGTACTGCCAATGTCTGTCGCAGCCCGATGGGTGCAGCGCTTTTGGAGCATGCGTTGAAGGCGGAGCCGGAGCCACTGAGGTCGCTGAAGGTGGAGTCAGCGGGGGTGGCTGCCTATGATGGTGATCTGACTACGCAGAATACGATCCGCGCGCTGCATAAGGTGAATATCGATGTCACGAACCATCGCAGCCGTAGGCTGACGCGGGAAATGATCGACGATGCACTGGCGGTGTTTGTTATGACGGAGAGTCATCTTGTGATGATCGAGCAGTACTTCAGCAAGCTGAAGACACCGATACATCTCTTTCGGGAGTTCCTGCCGGAGGGAGAGAATGGCGACATCCCCGATCCGTTTGGCTCGGATTTGCGTACTTACGAGGCCTGCCGCGACAGTATGGTGGAGGCGATTCCTGCAATGATTAAATATTTAAGAACACTGGTAGAACCCAAGGCATGAAAATAAGCATAGGCGCAGACCACGGGGGCTTGGAGCTTCGCGAGCATTTGGTAAAGCATCTCAAGGCCGGGGGCCATGAGGTCATCGACCATGGTGCATTTACCACGGAGTCGGTGGACTACCCGGACTACTCGGCAAAGGTGGGTGGCGATGTTGCCGGGGGAGCTGCGCTCTTTGGGGTTCTAATTTGCACGACCGGAATAGGCATTGGGATAGCAGCGAACAAGATTCGCGGAATCCGCGCGGCACTGGTCACCAATGAGGATGCAGCCCGGCTCTGCCGCCAGCATAACAATGCGAACATTATATGCCTCGGCCAGCGCCATACGACGAAAGTGCAGGCCGCGCTGTATCTGGATATTTTCATTAACAGTACCTTCGACGGCACGAACGATGTGGGCGTACGCCACACGCGTCGCCTCGGCAAAATTTCTTCTCTCGAATCCGCCAATAATCGATGAACAAACAAGCAACTTCCGCACTATCCGCAGAGCCGCTCCAGACTCTCGATCCCGAGATATGGGCCGCCATCCAGAGCGAAAAACAGCGCCAGCAGTCGCATATCGAGTTGATCGCTTCGGAAAACTTTACCTACCCGGCTGTCCTTGAGGCCGCTGGCAGCGTACTCACGAACAAATATGCAGAAGGGTATCCCGGCAAGCGCTATTACGGCGGTTGTTATTATGTAGATATTGCCGAGCAGTTGGCCATCGACCGTGCCAAGGCACTCTTCGGGGCCGAGTATGCGAATGTGCAGCCCCATGCAGGCAGCCAGGCGAACTTTGCAGTGTACACGTCCGTGCTTACTCCCGGGGATAAGATTCTCACCATGAATCTCTCGGACGGTGGGCACCTTACCCACGGGAACCCGGTGAATTTCTCGGGTAAACTGTACCAGGTTGTCCACTACGGGGTGAGTCCAGAGACGGGTCGCATAGACTACGATGCGCTGGAACGCCAGGCCCATGCCGAAAAGCCAAAGATGATCACCGTGGGAGCCTCGGCTTATCCGCGCATAATCGACTTTGAGCGTATGGCGGCGATCGCGCAGTCGGTGGGCGCGTATATCTTGGCAGACATTGCGCATATTGCCGGTCTGGTTGCTGTAGGCGAGCACCCGAGTCCCGTGCCTTTCTGCGACTTCGTGACGACAACAACGCACAAGACTTTGCGGGGCCCTCGCGGTGGACTTATTCTGGCTAAGGATAAGTACTCGAAGGCGCTGAACAGTGCCGTCTTCCCCGGTGGCCAGGGTGGTCCGCTCATGCATATTATTGCGGCGAAGGCAGTATGCTTTAGGGAAGCCATGAAGCCCGAGTTTAAGACCTACGGAATACAAGTCCGCAAGAATGCTGCGGCCCTGGCTGCGGCTCTCATGGGGCTGGGCTACAAGCTGACCAGTGACGGTACGGATAATCACTTGATGCTGGTGGACCTGCGCAAGAGTCATCCAAACCTCAATGGCAAGGAGGCCCAGACTGCGCTGGACGAAGCGTTCATCACCACGAATCGCAATACCGTGCCGGGCGAGACAAGAAGCCCCTTCCAGACCAGTGGTGTGCGCCTGGGAACTCCGGCAGTAACTACCCGTGGAATGCGCGAGGAGCAGATGGTACAGATCGCGAACGCGATCAACCTCGTGCTAAATGCGCCTACCGATGCGGCCAAGATTGCCGAAGCGAAAGCGATCGCGCTCAGTCTCTCCACGGCGTTCCCACTCCCCTACTAAATTAACGGAGGCAGGTTTACTGCGACTAACTCTTATAGACCCATAGGCAACGCACCCATGACCCGATCTTCCCGGCGGCTCCATCATCGTGGTTTCACTCTGGTGGAGCTGCTCACAGTAATCGCGATTATAGGCATCCTCGCGCTCATGCTAATCCCCTCGATTGGGAAAGTCATGGACACGGCTCGCAAAGCCACCGCATCCAGTAACCTGCGGCAGATAGCGATCGCGTACATGAACTTCACCACGGAGAACGGGCGTGCACGCACCATGAATGCTACGAGCGCGTATGATTGGACGCGTCAACTCGCCGAGAAGGTGAGCTTCAACGATGCATCGATCTACATTCTCCCTGATGATCCGGCAGTGGAAAAAGAAACGCGACCTCTGCCAAAGGTGGTGGCTACTCCGCCAGTAAGCGGTGGAGGCGATTGGGCGATGGCCCCCGCGTTTCAAGGATACCCGTTAAGCTTTGCCTTTGCCAACAAGCTCTCAACGCGGGCCCCCGTCTCCACGACTCCGATAGCCTGGACGCGAGGCCTGCAGCTTGACGGAACCTGGGCAGACTTAACCGCCACAACTCCTGGCGTTTATGGGAAGGAAGGCGGGCATGTAGTGTTTCTCGACGGCCACGTGGAATACTTCGAAAACCTGTCAGCAGAGGGGGGTAAGCTCGTGAACTATACCACGAAAACCACAACCTCCAGCATCAAGGATGCGCTCAGCCCGGATACCGAGGGGCTGGATTATAAGGGCAAGGTGTTTTAGTTTTGGAGTAGTCAGTAGTCAGTAGTTAGTAGATAGTAGATAGTAGGAAAGGCAGAAGGGCCTTCACCATTACTCTCATTCTTCCCATTCCCCTCTCATTCTTCCCATTCCCGCCACTACGCCACCTTCGTGCCTACTCTACGTCACACAAACGGACACAGCGCTCGAGTGTTGCCAGTGTATCCTTCTGCACGGGGAGAAACTCTTGAGCTACGAAGCCTTGGTATCCAGTAGCTGCGATGGCACGCATAATTGCGGGGTAGTAAATCTCCTGGGTGTAGTCGATTTCGTGGCGTCCGGGATTCCCACCTGTGTGGAAATGGGCAATATGCTGAATATTTTGCTGTATCGTGCGGATGATGTCTCCCTCCATGATCTGCATGTGGTAGATATCGTACAGGAGCTTGAAATACGGTGAGTTAAGTCGCTCACACAAGGCGACACCCCATGCTGTATGGTCACACTGGTAATCCGGGTGATCGACCTTGCTATTGAGGAGTTCCATGACGAGGGTTACGCGGTACTTTTCGGCAATTGGCAGCAGTGGCATCAGCCCACTGGCGCAGTTAGCCAAGCCTTCGGCGTCGCTCAACCCGTTGCGATTACCGGAAAAGCAGATGACTTTGTCATAACCAGCCGCGGAGACGAGAGGGATGTAGTTTGCGTAGCTCTCCTGGAGAAAGGGATGCAAGGACACGGTATTGAACCCCTGCTCCAGCTTTACCCCGGCACCAGGGGCTGGCATCGCACACGTCAACCCATAGGCACGCTGAATCGCCCACTGATCGGGCCCCGTTAACTCGATCGACTTGATGCCAGTACGGACGGCGAACTGGCAGAGTTCCTCGAAGGGGATGTTATTATACGTCCACCGGCAGATGGAGTGGTTGATGCGGTTGTTTGCCATGATTGGAGATAGTGTAGGATTCGAAGCGGGAATGGGTGACGACTAGTTGGTACCCCGTGAAAACGAGTGAGAGCGTATGCAATTCCATATTAATAACAAAGTTAATAATCATGGACTTGCCAAGCGCTTGCAGGATTGTTCTGTAGTTGACCATGTCAATCGCCACGTCAAAACCTCCCGTTCCTGAGTGGGTACACAACGCCGTATTCTACGAGATATACCCGCAGACCTTCTGCGACTCCAATGGCGATGGTATTGGAGATCTGCAGGGAATTATCTCGAAACTAGACTACGTCAAGAGCCTCGGCGTGGACGGTATCTGGCTGAATCCCTTCTACAAGTCGCCCATGCGAGACGCCGGCTATGACGTGGCGGACTTCTGTGCGGTGGACCCACGCTACGGCACGAATGAGGATGCGCGCCGACTCTTTGCAGAGGCGAAGAAGCGCGGGTTGCGTGTGCTGGTGGACTTCGTACCGGGGCACACGAGCGTGGACCACCCGTGGTTCCAGGAGTCGTGCAAGCCGACCCCCAACCCCTACTCGAACTGGTACATCTGGACAGACTGCGCGTGGTATAATGGGGGAGACGAGTGGAAATCGAAGATGATCCATGGCTACTGCGACCGCAATGGGAACTACTTAATCAACTTCTTCTGGTCGCAGCCCGCGCTTAACTTCGGATTCGGTGACCCCGATCCTGAGCAGCCATGGCAGCTAGCGACTACCCACCCGGACGTGCAACGGCTCTGGGAGGAGATGAAGAAGGCAATGGAATTCTGGATGGAGCTGGGTGCCAGTGGATTTCGTGTGGATATGGCAGGCTCGATTACGAGGCGCGACAAGGATTCCAAGGAGGCACGTCGCTTCTGGGCCGAAGCTCGCGAACGCTGCGAGAAGATTAATCCCGACTACTTTACCGTCGCGGAATGGTCCTGGCCGATCAATGCGCTCGATGGCAAAGGATTACATGCTGACTTTCTCCACTGGATTCCTTCCTACGAGCATCTATTTCGCAAAGAGCCGGATAGAAACCCCGGTGTACCAAGAAAACCCTACTGCCCCAGTTGGTTTGACCGGGGAGGAAAGGGCAACATAGCGGGATTCATCAAGGACTATCTCGAGCACTATGAGAAAACACTGGGCAAGGGCTATGTCTCTATTCCTGTCAGCAATCATGACCTCCCGCGCCTGGGCATAGACCGCGACGAGAACGATCTGGAGATTATCTTTGCCTTTCTACTCACCATGCCCGGTGTGCCCTTTATCTACTACGGGGATGAGATTGGAATGCGGCACCTGATGGGGCTCTCTGTTAAAGAAGGCTGTTACCCCCCGCGCACTGGTGCTCGCACACCCATGCAGTGGGATGGCACCGAGAACCTCGGCTTCTCCACAGGCCCGGCAGATAAGCTCTGGATGCCGGTGGACCCCGCGCCCGATGCTCCCCATGTTGCAGCGCAGGAGGCACGCGCCGACTCGTTGTTAAACAAGGTGCGCAAGCTCATCACCCTGCGCCGGACGGAGCCCGCACTCACTGCGTACGCGAACTTCCGCCCGATCTACTGCGAGGAGAATGCCTACCCCTTTATCTTCTTGAGGGAGAACGGAGCAGAGCGTGCACTGATCGTGATCAACCCAGCCGCGAGACCCTTCGAGGTATGCGTGGATGGGACATTTGCTGTGCGTGAGCTTTTAGCAGGACAACCCGTGCAGATGACTACAGAGAAAGGGCAAACGCGGATCAGTGGAAGCGCGGCGAGCTACTCGATTGTGAAGCTGTAAACGGTTGCCGAGTCAAACCCACAGTCTTCATCCTCTGTGAAAGAAGCTAATGGCTGCATCGCAGTCTTTGGCTATCTGCGCCTTCAATGCTACAATGCCGTCGAACCTCATTTCTGGTCTAATGAAAGTGAGCCACTCCACATGAAGTCTTGAGCCTACGGACCAGCGCGGTGTGTCAAAGAGATGGACCTCCAGCACAGGGGGCGAGTCTTGGGCTACCGTGGGGCGCACGCCGTAGTTTGCTACGCCTGCAACAGCGGGGTTACTGGTGCCGACCTCGAAAACATTCACAGCATACACACCATAGCGGGGCTTTAGCTCGGGTTCCCACTTCAGGTTTAGTGTGGGGAATCCCAGTTGTCGTGCGAGTTGTTGCCCAGGCTGAACGAGGCCAGTGCAGAAGTAGCGGTAACCAAGCAGTTCATTTACCGAAGCGATGTCGCCATCGATTAAGAGTTGCCTGATGCGGGAGCTGGAGATGGCGACGCCGTTGTACTTCAGTCGCTCTACGCTGCATACGGAAACTCCGTGGCTGCGCGCAGACTTGACCAATAGCGAGACATCGCCTTTGCGCCCTTTGCCAAAGCGAAAGTTCTCACCAATATGCAATGCTCGCAGCCCCGGCATCGCTTGAGTGAGTACGCCTATGAAATCCTCAGCTGGAATGGCGGCAAACTCCCGGGTGAATTTCTTCCAGATGGTCAAGTCCACTCCCAGGGCGCGCAGCATGTGGGATTTTTGCCGTGGGGGCTGGATGAGTAGCGTAGGATTTTCAGGCGTGAAGAGCCGTGTAGGGTGAGGGAAGAATGTCATCACCCCGGAGACACCACCGCATCCGTGGGCCGCGTGTATGGCTGAGTTAATTACCGCGCGGTGTCCGAGGTGCAGACCATCAAATATGCCCAGCGCGAGGTGCAAGTCCGTGACGTGGCGAACTCGGTCGAAACCGTGTACCGTCGCTGGCAATGAGAGGGGTGCCGTCACCGCTTGAGATTACAAAACGTTGCTGGGTACGGCCTGATAGGCGGGGATAAGTGCCCGTAGTATTTGCGGTGGGGTCATCTCCTCCAATTGTGCCAGCGTGACCGCGTCACTAACCTTAAAGCGGTCGATTCCGGCACGGCGCAATGCAGTAAGATGCGCACCACAGGTGATCCGTTGTCCGAGGTCGTGCGCGATGGTGCGCACATACGTTCCCTTGCTGCAAGCCAGACGGAAATCCATATCAGGCGACTCGAAGCGCAGAAGGTCAAAGCTGAAAACATGGATGAATCGCTGTTCGCGCTCCACCGTCTGCCCCTTGCGGGCGAGCTTGTACAGGGGGACACCGGCAATCTTTTTAGCAGAGAACATGGGTGGCAACTGATACTGGTCGCCAACGAAGTTCTTCATCACTTCGCGCATGTGGTCGGCATCGATTGGTGGAACAGGCTTGGTCTCAACAATCTCACCGTCCGCGTCGTGGGAATCCGTCGCTTCACCGAGGCGCAGCGTGCCTTCATAGACTTTATCCAGACTCATCAGGTACTGGGAAATCTTCGTGGCCTTACCCACGAGAATGATGAGGAGCCCAGTCGCCATGGGATCGAGGGTGCCTGCGTGGCCGATGCGCTTCATGCGCAGTTTGTGTCTCACGCGGTCCACGACATCGTGGGAGGTGAGTCCTTGTGGTTTGTCGATTAAGAGAACGCCATCGTAGGCGGCAGGTGCTGGATTCATGAAAAGTGGTCTATTAGGATGATCAGAAAGGATGTAGGGACGGCTCGACTAGGGCTAGTTCGATGACCGGGGTGCGGCAGCGTCTATGGCGGCAAAGTGTGCCTCAAGTCGCTGGATAAGAAGTGGGCGAAACTCGGCCAGTGTTTTCCCGGGGTTAAAGCCGGCAGCACAGGCATGTCCGCCGCCGTTAAAGCTCGCGGCAATCTGGTCCACGCGGTGGACAGCGTCCTTTGCGCGGAAGCTGCCTTTGATGAAATCTGCGTGCTCTTCGATAAGTACGCCAATCTCCACGCCATCGATGACACGGGCATAATTAACCAGCCCTTCGGTGTCCTCTTTGGTCGCCCCGGTTGCTGTCCAGACATCGCGCGTGATCGTGCCGATGCATACCCGATTGTTACAAATGTATTCGAAGGACGCGAGAAAGCGCTGGAGCAAAGCCAGTTTCGACCGGCTTTCATGCTCATAAAGTTCGCTGGATGCACCAGCAGCATTGGCACCATGCTCAATCAGGCGCGCACAAATACGGAAAACATCGCTAGTGGACCCACTGTAGCAGAACTGGCCGGTATCGGTGGCAATCCCCACGTAAAGCGCCTGGGCTGTAGTGGCATCCACCGGTATCTCTGCCTCGAAGGCGAATCGTGCAAGTATCTCGCAGGCTGCACCCAGATTAGGATACACGAAATTATGCTCAGCAAAGGTGATATTGCTGATGTGGTGGTCCACGCACATAAAGATGGGAGGCGGATTTGCACTCAGAACCAGGCCGATACGGTTCAGCTCGGCACAATCCGTAGTGATGTGAATGTCCGCGGCGGGGATGGATTTAACCGGTGCGAAAAACGGAGTGTCACCTACAAACTTCTGGCAGTTCTTGGGCACTTCGTGCTGGTTAACAGCAAAAGCATCAACCCCAAGTGCGCGGAGCATGCGTACCAAGGCTACTTGTGACCCGATGCAGTCGCCATCCGGGCGTACATGGCCGAGAACTGCCACGCGTTTACCGCGAAGGCTTTCAAGTAAGCGGCGAAATTGCCAGGCATGTTCAGGAAGATAAGTCATGAAACTAGAAATTATGCGATGAACTCATGCCTACGCTTTGCTATCAGTGCGGGCTTCTTCGTCGCCTTCGTCTTCAGTATCTTCGCCACCGTCGTCGTCTAAATATTCGTCAGTGTCAGCATCTTCATCATCGTCCACCCCATCATCAGGCGAAGTCTCTGTACCGGTCTGAGTGGTGGCTTCCGCTTCTGGCGGGATCAACGACTTGGGGTCGATTTCTCCTCTGAAACCAAGGTCATCCAAGAGCTGGTTAATGCGTACGCCTCGCTCCGTCGATTGATCGATGATGAAGTGCAGGTGCGGCAGGAACTTGAAAGTTACCCGGTGGGATAACATCCGCCGTATCTCGGTGTGCATCTTCGTGAAGAAGTGCATGGCCGCTATCTTCTGCTTGTCATCACCGAGTACGTTGTAGTGGATGCGAGCAGACCTCAGGTCTGGCTCTGTCTCTACCTCACGGATGGTGATATATACGGTTTCTGACTGGAATTTGGTATGCAAGATCTGGCTGATCTCGCGTTTTACCAACTCGTTGACTCGAACAACGCGTGGCGACATGGTCGGTATTCGTTAAAGGTTGATTAACTGTAATGCTTTGTGGGCGGAAGTCGCATGGCGGACTCCGATTGAAAAGAGCTGATGTTCCGTTACTAGAGGGATGCCTTAATCTTGATGATTTCGTACACCTCGATGATGTCGCCCACTTGGTAGCCGTCGTAATTGCCCAGGCGCATACCGCACTCGAAACCGGAGCGTACTTCATTGGCGTCATCCTTAAAGCGACGCAGTGTGGAAACGGAGCCCTCGAACTCGACTTTGCCCTTGCGCAGCAGTCGTGCCTTGGCGTCGCGGTTGACACGGCCTTCGGTGATCATACAGCCACCGGCCATACCCTTGGAGATCGGGAACACGGCGCGTACTTCTGCGGCACCGAGCTTCTGCTCGCGCAGTTCGGGGTCGAGTTGGTCGGCCATCGCGCTCTTCACGATGTCGATCAATTCATAGATAATGTTGTGGGAATACACCACGACATTGTGGTGTTTGGCAATCGGGCCTACGCCTGTATCCAGCCCCACATCAAATGCGACCAGTGAGGAGCCCGAAGCATGGGCCATGAGAATGTCGTTCTTCGTAATGGCGCCCACGCCGATGTCCACGACTTCGATGGTGATCTTCTCGCTCTTGATGAGTTCGAGGGAGAGAGCAAGTGCTTCTGCGGTACCGTACACGTCGGCTTTGACGAGCACCTTGAAAACCTTGCTTTTTGTCTGAGCAATCGCGGCGAGTAGTTCCTCGACATTTGTTGCGCGGTCGCGTGGCTTGTTCGCGGCGGCAGTGCGCTTGAGTTCCAGCTCGTTCTCCTCGGCGATGTTCTTAGCTTCCTTTTCGTTCTTCACAACGGTGAAGCGCAAGCCGGATTCGGGTGTCTCGGACCACCCAACCAGCTTTACTGGCATGGAAGGAGGAGCCGCTTTGACGGGCTTGCCCAAGTCATCCAAAATCTGACGGACCTTACAGTAGAATGGACCACAGACAATCGAGTCTCCGGGCTTAAGTGTTCCCTTCTGGATGATGACGGAAGCGGTGGGGCCACGGCCGAGTTCCTTCTGCGCTTCGATGATGATACCTTCAGCTATGCCCTTCGGGTTGGCCTTCACATTTTCCATCAACTCAGTCTGCAAGAGAATGGCTTCGAGCAAGTCCGGTACTCCTGTGCCTTTAAGCGCGGATACGGGGACGACAAGCGTGTCACCGCCCCAGTCTTCAGGCATTAAGTTGCGCTCCTGACACTGTTGCTTGACGCGGTCGATGTTCGCGCCGCGTGCATCCATCTTGTTGATGGCTACGACAATCGGAACCTTCGCGTTGCGGATATGGTTAAGAGCCTCATCTGTCTGGCGCATGAATCCGTCATCCGCTGCGACGACGAGGACTGCGATATCCGTGGTATTTGCACCGCGTGCACGCATATTGGCAAATGCCGCGTGACCAGGAGTGTCGATAAAGGTGATCTTCTTGCCGTTGTGCTCGATCTGGTAGGCGCCAATGTGCTGGGTGATACCGCCAGCTTCGCTCGCGGCGACATTGGCCTTGCGGATGGTATCCAGCAGAGTGGTTTTTCCATGGTCCACGTGGCCGAGAATACAGACGACCGGGGGACGCGGCTCCAGAAGCAGGGATTCATCAACCTTCGGTACTTCCTTGGCTTTCTGCACCTGTTGCTGGCTTTCACCTCGGTGCTTAATTTCAATCTGGAAATTGTGTTTAACAGCGATCTTCGCGGCGACCTCAGGCTCAATGACCTGATTCATCGATGCGAAAATCCCCATCTCCATCAGTTCAGATATCAGCTTGAACGGACGCAGGCCAAGGATGACCGCAAAGTCACGAACGACAATAGGCGGCTTGATCTGCACCACTACCGCATCCTTGGTGGCAGGCTTGGCCAGCACTGGCTCCGGTGCACCAGGCAACGCAGGCGGCTGGCTGGTCTGTGAACGCGGCTGTCCTACTATCGCTGGGGGCGATGCAGGCTGAGCGGGAGCCGGTGGAGGAGGTGGCGGTGGAGATTGGCGCGCAGGTGCTGGGGGGAGTACTACAGGCGGCGGAACTATCGGCGCTGCCTTGGCCTCCTGTCGAGGCATCTGAACGGGTGGTACTCCTTGGTTCGGCCCCATGGGTTGCCCCTGGCGAGACTGCCCTGGCTGCGAGCGGGATTGCTGTGGGGACGGTTGCTGTGGGGGGCGATATCCCTGTGGTGCTGAGATTGGTGCGGCACCCGTACGATTCGGTGCGCCTGGACGTTGCTGCGGCTGGGCTTGTGGCTTGACCACCTGAGGCGGTGGAGCGACGAGTGCATTCTTGCGCTGGGAGTCGATGCGATCCTGGCGCTCCTTGTCGATCTCGTCCTTGCTGCGGACGATCGCTCCTACTGGTATAGTCGGCTTGAAAGGAGCGGCGGATACTCCCGGCCCACGACCTTGTTGCGGCTGCGGTGTGCCTTGAAGCGGACCACGTGGCAGGGAAATGGGTGGGGGTGCGTTTCTTGGTACGCTCGGAGGAGAGAGTGGTGCTGGCCCACTGGATGGCTTCGCTGATGGCGGCACAGCGACAGGTGCCGTGGTTGGTTGCGGGGCTGAAACCACAGGAACGGCAGGTGTCGGCACTACGGGAGCAGGCACAACAGGTGCAGGGGCTTCTTCGGGTACCACTACGGTAACTGCCTCGGTGATGGCGGGTGCAGTCGGTGCCGGGGGCGCCGACTCTGTTGGCAACTCGACGATCGTGGCCGGAGTGCTTTCAATCGCATCGGGCACCGCGACAGATGGCTGCTCGCGGACCGCCGGGGCTTCCGTGGTGTCGCTAACAGCTTTGACTCCGAACTCCTCGCGAAGACTCGCGGCGGAGATATTGTCCACAGTGCTGGAAGCACTTTTGATGTCGTGGCCGCGGGTTTTAAGAATCTCCATCAACTGGCTATTCTCCATCCCTATTTCTTTGGACAACTGATAGACACGAACGCTCATGATTTATTTCTGGACTTGCGGAGAATACTGTACGCTTGCGATGAAGTAACCCGGCAGTGGCAACTAGTTATGCATGGCGCGAAACGCCTGCACTGTATTAATGATTTGTTGGGCACTTGCCTCTTCGAACCCGAGCTTTTTCAGGTCGTCCATTTCGACGCCTTCAAATGCTTCAGGACTGATTAGACCATTGGCCACAAGGAATTCCGCCACCTCGTCACTGATGCCAGGCACTCCCTGCCAGCCAGCGATGGCTTCCTTGCGGCGGGCTTCAAACCCGACTTCTACGGCACGCTCTTTAGCTATATCCAGCTTCCAGCCGAGTAACTTGCTGGTAAGGCGGGCATTTTGACCGCGCCTTCCGATAGCCACCGACAGGTGCTCTTCGGACACCTCGAAATACATGCGACGATTGGCATTATCCACCCGTATATTCTTCGGAATGGCAGGGGCGATCGCCTCTGTCAACATCGCCACAGGATCACTATGCCACTTGATGATGTCGATCTTCTCGCCACCAAGCTCGCGGACAATGCTTTTTACCCGGGCACCGCGCGCGCCAACACAGGCACCCACTGGATCAACCTTGGGGTCCGTGCTATTCACCGCGATCTTCGTTCTATAGCCCGGTTCGCGGGAAATGGCCTCAATGCTGACCGTATTGTCGGCGATTTCTGTCACCTCAAGCTCAAAGAGACGGCGTACAAATTTAACACTGGCGCGGCTGAGCATCAGTTCCGGGCCGCGATTCGTCGGCTCAATCGCCAATAGCAAACAGCGGATGCGCTCTCCAGGGGCATAATCTTCGCCAGGTACCCGTTCGCGGGGCGACAGGATGGCCTCCGCCTTACCCAGGTCGATGATCAGGTCTCCGCGTTCGCGGCGCCGGACAATCCCGGAGACTATATCCCCGACCTGGTCCTTAAAGTCGTCGTAAATGCGCTCCTTCTCGAACTGTCGAAGGCGCTGCATGATGGTCTGTCGCGCAGTTTGTGCGGCAATACGACCCAGTACAGACGGGTCCACTTCCTTCTCTATATAGGTGCCAATTTCAGCAGCAGGGTTGAGCTGTCTGGCCTTCTCCAAGTGGATTTGGCTCTTGGGATCACTGACAGAGTCCACTACTTCAAAGACAGCCCATGCCTTCAATGCACCCGTGCGAGGGCTGATCTCTATTTTCAGCTCCTGCCCTGCATTGATGCCCTTCTGTGAGGCTCCACGAATAGCATTGATGATCGCCCCGATCATATCATCGCGGGCAATCCCTTTCTCCTTTTCCATGTATTCAAGGACGGCAAGGATATCGTTACTCATGGCGGTTTTAATTGATTAAAAAAAAGAGCGGGCCGAAGCCCACCCCGAAATTGAGAGTGACTGTAAAAAGCAAGATATAATAGGGAGGTCACTTATATGTCAAGGCTCAGGTCTGAGAAAGATTTTGTGCGTTGCATTTCGAAGTTGTTGAGCTGTTTGAAGTGGCACGGGCATCTTGCCGGCATCTTGCCCGTGTGTCTTCCAGCGATCAACACAGAGCCCGAACATGGGCGAGACGCCCATGCCACCCCTGGCAATCAACTTTTCTTCCAAAGCACCACAACTTCGAAATCCAGGACCATTTCCCGTCCCGCCAAAGTCATTTCCCGTCCCGCCAAAGTCATCTACGCTCCCGCCAAGGCCATCTCGCGTCGCGCCAAGGCCCGGATCCTTTCTCTGCTCTCATCCGCGCCCCCTACCCCGCCTACAAACCCACGCGGATAAGTGCGCACACTTTCGCAACGGTGTCGAGCTTGCGGATGGCGGCGAGTGCCTGCTGCATGGCAGACTCCTTCACCGTGTGGGTGATGATGACGATCTCCGCCTGGTCCTTGTCTGGATTCTGGTCCACGGTCTTGATGGAGACTTGCGCATCGCGGCAGATGGCGGCTATCGCGGCCAGCACGCCCACTTCGTCCTTCACTTCGAGGCGCAGGTAGTACTCGCTCGTGGTCTCACCCATGGGGAGTACACTCTTCTTCTCGAAATTCGTGGTCATCGAGGGGTGGGAGTGCTTCAACTCGCGTGCCATGGCGAGGTCCAGAACATCGCCAATGATTGCCGAGGCCGTGGGCAGCTCGCCCGCTCCGCGCCCGTAGAACATCGTATCGTCCACGTAGTTCCCCTTAACAAAGACTGCGTTGAACACCTCGTTCACATGGGCCAGCGGGTGCGCTTCCTCAATCATCACGGGGTGCACGCGCAGCTCCACTTGGCCGTTGCCGTGCTCGATTCCGGTGGCAATCAGCTTGATCACATAACCCAGGTCCTTCGCTGCCTTGATATCGTCTGCCGAGATGCTGCGAATACCTTCGGTGTGGATCGCCTCGTAGCTGAACTGCGAGTTAAACGCGATCGAGGCGAGGATGGAGAGCTTGTACGCAACATCCGTGCCGTCGACATCGTTCGCCGGGTTTGCCTCTGCGTAGCCAAGAGCCTGCGCCTCCTTAAGTACCGCCTCAAAGCTCGCGCCCTCGCGGTGCATCTTTGTCAGTATGTAGTTCGTCGTGCCGTTTAGAATGCCGAAAATCTTCTGAATATTGTTCGCTGCGAGCGAGTTCTTCAACGCGTGGATGATCGGAATGCCTCCGCCGGCGGATGCTTCGTAGTAGATGTTCACGCCGTTCTTGCGGGCCAGCTCCATAAACTCCTGCCCGTGCTTTGCGATAACTTCCTTGTTGGATGTCACCACGTGCTTGCCGTTCTCCAGCGCCGCCTGGATGAGCTTCCGCGCGATCCCGGCGCCACCGATGACTTCAACCACCACATCGATCTCCGGGTCCGCCACCATCGCAAAACTATCGGTAGTTAACACCCCCGCAGGAAACATTATCCCGCGGTCGCGGGTGATGTCGAGGTCAGCGGCCTTGCGCAGGACCACTGGCACACCAGCGCGGCGTGCGAGATTCCCCGAGTTGCCGAGAAGGATTTTTGCCACGCCTGTGCCCACGGTACCGAGCCCGAGGAGCCCTACATTGAATACTTTATCCGGCATTGTCTGTTGTCTTGAGGGTTGAGTGAATTCCGGCCCCGGTCAGGAGCCTTTGGGATGATGTCTTTTCCGTTTAAACTTATGCTCCGTCCCAGCCTGCAAGCGCTGGATGTTAGTCCGGTGCCGTATGACAATAAGCACCGCGATGAGCAGGCAGAGGATGATTACCAGCGCCTTGTCATTCCCATGCGGGTGATGGTCGAAGATGATGGCCGTGAGTGGCAGACTCACCCCGAGCAGAATGGATGCCACGGAGACATAGCCCGTGGCGAAGAAAGCCACCAGCCACACCACCAGCCCGAGCACCATTACAAAGGGAGTGATGGCCAGCATCCCGCCGACGGTGGTCGCCACGCCTTTGCCGCCCTTGAACCGCTGGAAGATCGAGAAGCTGTGCCCCACAATCGCAGCCAGCATGCCCACCACTTGATACTCCGTATCGTGCATGGACCACGCGCCAATCCACGTCGGCCACGTCGCGGCGAGAAAGCCCTTCAGCGCATCGAGCGCGAAGCAGAGATTCCCCGCCCGCTTGCCCGCCTTGCCAAACTTCTCGCTCAGGACCCGCTTCACATTCGTGGCCCCCGGGTTGCCACTGCCTTCCTTGAAGATGTCCACGCCGAAGCGCTTCGCTATCAACATGGCAAACGGCAGCGAGCCCAGCAGATACCCGACCACCACGGACAGTGCCATCGCGAGTAAGTAGTCCATAATCAGATCAGGGAGAGAGCGCGCCGCAGCAGTAGGTTAAATTTCGACAAGGAGCACCTTCTTCATGGCCGGGTGTTTCTGGATATCTTCAAACGCACCAGCCGGGGGCACCGAGTCCACCTCAATAAGGGTCGATACCACCCCACCCAGCACCGTACGGCTGAGGGACATGTTCGCGATATTCACCTGGTACTTCGCCATGGTATTACCCACCAAGCCCACGATGCCCACCACGTCCTCGTGCTCCATCACTATTAAATACTTCTCCGGCGTGATCTCCACATTGCGCTCGTTTATCTTCGTCAGGCGCGGCTTGTGGGACTTGCCAATGATCGTGCCCTCGAGACTCGCCGTCTGCCCATCTGCCCCGATGGCCTCCACGCGGATTAGCTCCATATAGTCGCTATCCGTGTTCGACTTCGTCACATCCACCGCGATTCCGAGACGCTTGATATGGTGCGGAGCCGAGACATCGTTAATCTCCCTGCCCTGAATCTTGCGCAGGAACCCGCGCTGAATCGCACGCGTCAGCGGCATTGCGTCCAGCTCCACAATCTTGCCCCAGTAGGTAATCGCCAGCCGGGTGATTCCCTGCGGCGCAATCTGCTGGAGAATCGAGCCCAGCATCTCGCCAAGGGTGAGATAGGGGCGCAGCACCTTCAGCATGGCCGGGTCCACCGACGGCATGTTCACCGCGTTGCGAATCATCCCGCCATTCAGAGCCTCGCTAATATATTCGGCAATCTGGATACCCACGCTCTCCTGTGCCTCCACCGTACTCGCACCCAGGTGTGGAGTCGTCACAACATTGGGCAACGTACGAAACGCGCTATCCGCCGGAATCGGCTCCTTATCAAAAACATCGAGCCCCGCAGCCGCCACCTTGCCACTCTTCAGCGCATCCAGCAGCGCAGGCTCATTGATCAAGCCCCCGCGCGCGCAGTTCAGAATCCGCACGCCCTTCTTCATCTTCGCAAAAGCCTCGGCATTCACCATGTTCGTCGTCGCCTCGGTCTTCGGCATGTGTACGGTGATGAAGTCCGCCTGCCGGAAAATGCTGTCCAAGTCCGCCACCTCGATCTCGAGCGCCGCCGCGCGAGCCGCGGTCAGGTACGGATCATAGGCGAGCACGCGCATGTTAAACGCCTTCGCCCGCTTCGCGACTTCGCTGCCAATACGGCCCAGCCCCAGAATCCCGAGCGTCTTACCGCTCAGCTCCGTACCATTAAAAGACTTCTTATCCCACTGCCCCCCGCGCATCGAGGCGCTGGCCTGGGCGATGGGCCTCGCCGAGCAAAGCAAGTGCGTGAAAGTCAGCTCCGCCGTGGCTATCGTGTTGCCATCCGGAGTATTCATCACCACCACCCCGCGCTGCGAAGCCGCCTCCACATCCACATTATCCACGCCCACACCGGCGCGCCCCACACACTTCAGCTTCGGCGCAGCGGCAAAGATATCCGCGGTGATACTCGTCGCAGAGCGCACAATAATCGCATCCACATCACCCACGATCCCCTTGAGCTTCTCAGGCGAGGAATCATAAGCCTCGATAACTTCATAGCCTGGCTGTTCGCGAAGGAACGCCACACCAGCTTGTGCAATCTTGTCAGCAACTAATATCTTCATAAGGCAGTGTCCAATTTATGGAAAACAACCACCATAGCGGTGAATCCCCGGAAAATGCAACATCGGAGTGTTTTCGACATGCCACCCCGCACCACCGAGTCGCACACCCAGCCCATCCAGCCAGCCACCCTCAGGTAAACAAGGCAGAGCGCCAACATCTAGTACCCCAAAAGGCCAAACCCAATCGCCAAGGTCATCTCGGTGAACGCCAAGGCCACTGATTGACCCGCCAAGGCCGTTTTCTCTCCCACCACGACGATTTCCGCAACCGCCAAGGTCATCTCCTCTACCACCACGACGATTTCCGCAACCGCCAAGGCCATTTCCTCTTCCACCAAAGCCACTGGCTGACCCACCAAGGCGATTTCCTCACCCGCCAAAGCCATTTCCTCTCCCACCACGACGATTTCCGCAACCGCCAAGGCCATTTCCTCTTCCACCAAGGTCACTGTCTGACCCGCCACGACGATTTCCTCTCCCGCCAAAGCCATTTCCGCAACCGACACGACGACTTCCGCTCCCGCCAAGGCCATTTCCTCACCCCCAACGACGATTTCCGCAACCGCCATGACGACTTCCCCTCACGCCATGGTCATCTCTCATCCCGCCACGCCCACCTCAGTAATAGCTGAAAACTGCCACTGCAAACTGCCCACTGTTTACTGCACCCTGTGTCCAAGCGTAACTAATCGCGTTTAAATAATGCACAAGACAGCTTGATTCTTAACAACAAGCTGGTTGTATAACTTAATTCGCACAGTATAACCACAGTCATTCCCCCTGTCCACTTGCAACAGGCACTATCCCAGATTTATCCAAATTTTTCTTTCCTCTTCGTTCAGCCCTGGTAGCCCCAATAGTTAATCATTTCCATGGACCAAGCCCAACTTAACTGGATCACAAGCTTCATTTGGGGCATAGCCGACGATATTCTTCGCGATGTCTTTGTCCGTGGCAAATACCGGGATGTCATCCTGCCCATGACCGTCTTGCGGCGACTCGATGCCGTACTGGAGCCGACCAGACAGGCGGTGCTCGATATGAAAGCCGCTCTCGACCGGGAGAAAATTACCAATCAAGTCGAAGCACTGCGCTCCGCATCCGGGCAAGCCTTTTATAATACCTCCCCCTTTCTCCTGCGCGATCTCAAGTCTCGCAAGACGCAGCAGACACTAAAGGATGACTTTATTGCCTACCTCGACGGGTTCTCGCCCAACGTGCAGGACATCCTCAAAAACTTCGAGTTTCGTAACCAGATCCCCAAGCTCTCTGAGTCTGATGGCCTCGGGCAACTGATCGAGAAGTTCCTCGACAAAGACATCAACCTCAGCCCGCGTCCGGTCGGCGATTTGCCCGGCCTGGACAACCACTCCATGGGCACCGTCTTTGAGGACTTGGTGCGCATGTTCAACGAGGACAACAACGAGGAAGCCGGGCAGCACTGGACCCCACGGGACGCCGTCAAGCTCATGGCCAGCCTCATGTTCCTCCCCGTGGCAGACAAGATAGAGTCCGGCACCTATCTGCTCTACGACTGCGCCTGCGGCACCGGCGGCATGCTTACCGTTGCAGAGGAAACCCTCCAGCAAATCGCCAAATCCCATGGCAAGCAAGTCGCCACCCATCTTTACGGGCAGGAGATTAACGGCGAGACCTATGCCATCTGCAAAGCCGACCTCCTGCTCAAAGGCGACGGCGACGCGGCGGACAACATCGTCGGTGGTCCTGCTTTTTCCACCCTCTCGAACGACCAGTTCCGCTCCCGCACCTTCGACTTCATGCTCGCCAATCCGCCCTACGGCAAAAGCTGGAAAAGCGACCTGGAGCGGATGAGCGGTGAAGGCGGCAAGAAGGATGTCAAAGACCCCCGCTTCCTCATCGAGCACGCAGGCGACCCCGAGTACTCCCTCATCACCCGCAGCAGCGACGGCCAGATGCTCTTTCTGGCCAACATGCTGAGCAAAATGAAGCACGACACCCCACTCGGCAGCCGTATTGCCGAGGTACATAATGGCTCATCCCTCTTCACTGGAGATGCCGGCCAGGGCGAGAGCAATATCCGCCGCTGGGTCATCGAGAACGACTGGCTGGAAGCCATCGTCGCCCTCCCGCTGAACATGTTTTATAACACCGGCATAGCGACTTACGTCTGGGTACTCACCAACCGGAAACCCCAGAATCGTGCAGGCAAGGTACAGCTCATCGACGCCACCCAATGGTTCAAGCCCCTGCGCAAGAACATGGGCAAGAAAAACTGCGAACTCGCCCCCGAGGATATCAAGCGCATCTGCGACACCTTCCTCGCGTTCGAGGAGACGCCGCAGTCAAAAATCTTTCCCAATGCCGCCTTCGGGTACTGGAAGGTACGGGTCGAGCGCCCGCTTCGCCTCCACAGCCAGCTCACCCGCCAGCGCATTGAGTCCCTGCGCTACGCCTCCGGTGATGAGGACATCCGCGCCGCCCTCTACGCGGCACTGGGCGATACCCTTTTCGACTCCCCCGCTTCCGTCCACCCACAATTGGAGAAACTCGTCAATGACTGGGGCAAGGCCGATACCGAAGGCGAGGAAGACGACGAAAACGAATCCGACTCCCCAAAAAAGAGCCTCTCGGACAAGAAGAAAAAGAAACTCCTCAACGAGTACACATGGCGACGCGACGCCATGCTTCTCGATGCCGCCAATCAGCTCCGTAAAGCCCTCGGGGATGGTCTTTTCGAAGATCACAATAACTTCCTCAAAGAAGTCGATGCCGCGCTCAAGAAACTCGGCCTCAGCCTCAGCACTACAGAGCTGAAGCTCATCGTGGGCGCCGTCAGTTGGCGGGTGGAGGATGCACCCCCCGTCATTAAGAAACTCCACAAAGGGAAAAATATCCTTCCCGACCCGCTTCATGGTCTTTACGAGGTCCAGATCGAAGGTAAAAAGGGCATCGTGGAATACGAACCCGACAGTGAACTCCGCGACTACGAGCAAATCCCGCTCCTCGAAGAAGGCGGCATTCCAGCCTTTATCCGCCGCGAAGTCCTCCCCTACACGCCGGACGCCTGGCTCGTAGAGGCCGACACCAAGATCGGCTACGAAATCAGCTTCACCCGCCACTTCTACCAGCCACCCAAGCTCCGCACCCTCGCCGAGATCAGTGCCGACATCCTCGCGCTCGAGCAGGAGACCGAGGGGTTGCTGCATGAGATCACGAAGGGCGCTATAGCATGAAACCAGAACGTGATCCTCTTACATTCGCCATCATAGGCGCAGCCATGACCGTTCACCGCACACTCGGTCACGGATTCCTTGAAGCAGTTTATCAGGAAGCACTCGAACATGAATTCGTGGCCTGCGGTATCCCTTACCAACGGGAGTTTCCTCTGCCGATTCACTACCGAGATAAGATCCTCCTAACCAGCTACCGAGCCGATTTTCTCTGCTATGGCAATGTCTTGGTTGAACTCAAGGCACTGCAAAAACTCACTGGAACGGAAGAGGCGCAAGTCATCAACTACTTGAAGGCATCGGGACTAGATAAAGCGCTGTTGATCAACTTTGGGGGACATTCACTGGAATACAAACGCCGCAGACTTTCACTGCGAGAATCAGCGCAATCTGTGGATGATAGCTATGAGGCTGAAAATGAGAACTATCCGCAGATTTCTCAGAAAGGACCCCGGCCATGATGGAGGGACTTAAGCCGTACGCGCAATACAAGTACTTGGGATTGAAGCGTCATATGCTCAATCTGCGGAAATCTGCGCAATCTGTGGATGATTATTCAGTGGTAGATTATTCAGAGGTAGACATGGGGAGTTATCCGCAGATTACACAGATTCACGCAGATTCCCAGAAGAGCCCGGCTATGATCGTGGAACTCAAAAGGCATGCGCAATACAAGTACTTGGGCTCAAGCCGTCTTATGCTTAATCTGCGAAAATCTGCGCAATCTGTGGATGATTATTCTGAGGAAGATATGGAGAGTTATCCGCAGATTACGCAGATTCACGCAGATTCTCAGAAAGGAGCCCGGCTATGATCGAGGGACTTAAGCCGTACGCGGAATACAAGGTGTCGGGCTCGAAATGGCTCGGTAAGGTTCCAGTCAACTGGGAAGTCCGGAATTTGCGCACGCTAATCTCCAAGCGGAGCGAAAGAAACCACCCCGACCTGCCTCTGCTTTCGGTTGCGCGCGAGAAAGGCGTCTTCGTTCGTTCAATGACGGATGCGGACGAGAATCACAACGTCATTCCTGAAGATCTGAGCAACTATAAGGTTGCTAGAGCGGGCGATCTCGTGATCAACAAGATGAAGGCTTGGCAGGGTTCAATGGGGATCGCACCTTGCGATGGAATCGTAAGTCCGGCGTATTTCGTCTTCGACTTCCGTATAGCCAATCACACTTATGGCCAGCGACTCCTACGTAGCAAACCCTATGTCGCACATTTTTGTCAGGCGTCGGATGGCGTGCGCGTTGGCCAGTGGGATCTGTCAATCCCAGGTATGCGACAGATTCCAGTGCTTCTCCCTCCTCCCGACGAACAAGCCGCCATCGTACGGTTTCTGGACCATGCGAACCGGAAGATAGACACTTTCATCCGCGCCAAGCGGAAGCTCATTGGTCTGTTGAACGAGCAAAAGCAAGCCATCATCCACCGCGCCGTCACCCGTGGCCTCAACCCCGACGTCGCCCTCAAGCCCTCCGGCATCCCCTGGCTCGGCGAGATTCCGAAGCATTGGGAGGTGAAGCGCATCAAGTATCTTCTCCGCGAAGTGGACATTCGATCTACAACAGGTACGGAACCGCTACTCTCGATGCGTATGCATCACGGCCTCGTAATATTTTCTGAACACTTCACTCGACCTCCTCAAGCGGCGACACTGATTGGATTTAAAATTGTCAAACCTAAGCAGTTTGTAGTGAATCGAATGCAAGCAGGCAATGGAGTCATATTTCCTTCGTGCCTTAATATCACTGGCCTTGTCAGCCCGGATTATGCAGTTTTCGACCCGATTTTGGATGTAAATGTAGATTACTTGGGAGAACTATTCAGAAGTCGGACGATGCGAGTAAAATTCCGCTCCGAATCAAAAGGTTTGGGCACCGGTACCTCGGGATTTATGCGCCTCTACAATGACAGATTCGGAGCCATTCATATTCCGCTACCTCCACGCACTGAGCAAAACACCATCCTTATAGGGATAGCCGAGCAGTCAGCAGGCCTCAATACTGCCATCGCCCGAACCGAGCGAGAAATCGCCCTAATTCAGGAATACCGCACCCGCCTGACCGCCGACATCGTAACTGGCAAGCTTGACGTGCGATCAATCGCGAAACACTTGTCTGAGCATGGCAACCCTTCTGAAACTGAAATACCCGCAGTTGTAGATGACGAGGAGGATCTATCAGAAACATAGCCTGACCGATATATATTCAGGCTAAATATAAGGAATATAATGGAAAATTTCATTAAACAGAAAATTGAGGCAGTATTCACTGACTTCCAAAAACAGGCAAAAAATGATGGCCAGCTATGCGCATGCAAGGGACTGACCTACGTGGGCGGGCTATCACCAGACTATAACAGCCCGCTCATTCAGCAGAATTACATGTTGCGGTTCTTCCCTGCATATCTGGCAGAATATTATATCATGTACAAAGAAATGCTTAAGCTGCGCTTTCTACCAGATCGGCTGAAAGTATTATCTATCGGCTGTGGTTGCGGTGTTGATCTTTGGGGGCTGTATTTTGCGATAATAGACCTTGGTGGAGTTCCAGGAGATAGAATTGAATACACCGGGGTGGATCTTGCAGATTGGCAGTATCGGGACAAGTTAGACATGACACATGTTCGTTTTTTGACTCAGGATATTACTGTTTGGAATCGGTTGGATGCTGACGATTACAACGTTTTTGTGTTTCCAAAATGCATCGGAGAATTTCCCGCTCCGGTCTATAAATCGATCTGCAATATTTTTGATAATACCCATTTCCAGCAAACTCATATTTGCGGACTTTGCTCTCTGATGGATAAAGGAATAGATGCGGATGCTGATCGGTTTAATGGAATCGCCCAAATCATGCAAGACAAGCATGGTTTTCATTGTCTCGACGAATTGAATATCCACTGGCACGTAGAGGATCAAAATATAGGGCTGCGCACAATATGCCCATCCTTTGTATATCCAAACACACATATTGAAAGGGTGAAGACTCTTCTCAATCAATGCCCGAACTATGTCCAACACGGTGAGGCGTGCAAGGACGATTGCATCATTTTGAATAGGTCACCGATTCTCACATCGAAATACATCAATTATAAACTTCTCCGATTCGAACGCTAATTATCTTGAAGGAGACCGATCTATGAAATGGCGTGAAACAACAATTGAAACTTCAGATGGTCAGCAAAAGGCCATCGCCCCAGAAGTCATTTCAGCGAGCCGCTCAACCGATATCCCTGCCTATTATTCAAAATGGTTCATGCATCGCCTGCGGCAAGGCTACGTTAAGTGGCTCAACCCATTCAACCAGCGACCACAATATGTGTCGTTTTCGAATGCCAAGGTGATTGTCTTCTGGAGCAAGAACCCACGGCCTTTAATGAAGCATTTGCAGGAACTCGAAGATCGCAGGCTTTCCTACTACTTCCAGTTCACTCTGAACGATTACGAAGCGGAAAAACTAGAACCCGGAGTACCCGCTTTGCCCGATCGCATCCAGACTTTCAAAGACCTGTCGAAACAGATAGGTAAAGAGCGCGTTATTTGGCGTTTTGATCCGCTAATCCTTGCGAATGGAATGACCGTAGAGGCTCTGTTGAATAAAATTAAGCAAGTGGGAGATCAAATTGCTCCATACACTGAGAAGCTCGTCTTTAGTTTCGCCGATATTGGCACCTACCGGAAAGTTATAAATAATCTGAACCGAGTCGGCATAACCTACAGCGATTTCACTCAGGAGACAATGCTGACCGCATCTGAAAGCATCGGCGAAATGTGCAAAAAATGGGGCATAGCCGCATCGACCTGCGCTGAGTCCTTGTGCCTCACCCAGTTCGGCATCGAACCGAACAAATGCATCGACGACCAATTGATACTCAGAATCGCCAAAGATCGAGTGGATCTCAAGCGCCTTTATGGCATTGATCTTTCAACTCAGGCAGACCTGTTTGCGCCTACGTTGAAAAGCAAACAATGCATCAAAGATCCCGGCCAGCGCGAGGAATGCGGGTGTGTGTTTAGCAAGGATATCGGCCAGTATAACACATGCCCTCACCTGTGCGTTTACTGCTACGCCAACACCTCCGAATCCATAGTTAACAGAAACGTCACAGCCTGCTCTCAAGCTGGAGAGACTATACTAGAAACCTCAAGCGATAGGATGCCCCTATGAGTGACCGGCCCGAAATCCCAGTTCCCGTCAAGCGAGCCGTGCTCACAGAGTCCTGTCATCGGTGCTCGGTGTGCGGCTTTGGTCTATCTATCGAACTCGCGCACATTATACCTTGGTTTGTAACTCAGGACCACCGTGCTGTGAACCTCATCGCCCTCTGCGCTAATTGCCACGAGATGGCGGATAAGCAGAAGTGGAAAAAAAAGGACTTCGAGGTTTACAAGAAGAACCCGTGGGCTCTGCGTACAAACGCGCCACAACCCATGAGCGCGCCCCAGAAGGCGATGGTAGATTTCATCCTCGCCTGCGACACTCAGGATATGGACGCAGCACGCCGTGTGCAGCTAGTTCAAATGGTCGCAGCATATGCAGGCGTCTTCGTGGCCGATGTAAAGCTGGTGGCCGTGGCCGCTAGCAACAGCTCGCTGGTCCGCATCGAAATGTCAAGGAGCGCGGCGGAGCGACTAATCCTAGGCTTCCAAGCGGAAGACCCGCGTCTGATTTCATTCCTCGACGAATTCGCTCTGACGGGGGCGATTTCCGAGGCGCGAGACAATGTGGCATCGCCCCTTGGCCTAGAAGGTGGCCTCAAGCTCATCGAAACAGCTCGCCCCACACCCGCGGATCATCCACCGGTCACGAACGTGAAGGAGGAGGGGCTGGAATCGTTAATCGTGGCGGCAATGACGGGCTTCGGCTGGGTCGCTGGCACGAACGGAGACTATGACCGGGAGTATGCGGTAGATTTGACGCAGCTAACCGCCTTCATGGAAACCACACAGAAGGAAGTCGCGGCGACGCTGCAACTGCGAACGGACAACCCGGTGCGGCGGAAGTTTCTTGCTCAGTTGCAAGGCGAAATCACGCGGCGCGGGACCATTGATGTGATGCGCAAGGGCGTGAAGCACGGCCCGCATCATGTGGATTTATTCTACGGAACGCCATCCGCAGAGAACAAGGCCGCCGTGAAGCGGCATGAGGCAAACCGCTTTAGTATTACACGCCAACTTCGCTACAGCCGGGAGCAGACCAGGAGGGCGCTTGATCTTGTGCTTTTCATTAACGGCCTACCGGTGGCCACCTTCGAGTTGAAGAACAACTTGACGAAGCAAACGGCAGAGGATGCCGAGGAGCAATATAAGCGCGATCGCGACCCGCGTGAGACGTTGTTTGCCTTCGGTCGATGCGTGGTCCACTTCGCGATGGACGACCATGAGGTACGGATGTGTACGGAACTGAAGGGCAAGAACGGCATGGCGAAAGACTCGTGGTTCCTGCCGTTCAACCAAGGCTGGAACCAGGGAGCCGGAAACCCCGTGAACCCCTACGGAATCATGACGGACTACCTCTGGCGCCGGGTGCTCACGCCCGGAGGCTTCACGGAGATTCTGGAGAACTACGCGCAGGTCGTGGAGGAAACGAACGAGAAAACGGGTAGGAAGAAGCGCGTACAGATTTTCCCGCGCTACCACCAGCTCGATGTGGTGCGCAAACTTCTCGCCGATGCTGCATGGTTTGGCGTAGGCAAGCGCTATCTCATCCAGCACTCAGCAGGCAGCGGAAAGTCGAACTCCATTGCCTGGCTCGCCCATCAGTTAATCGGTCTACGCAATCGCGGCGCGGATGTGTTTGATTCGATCATCGTCATCACTGACCGTCGCATCCTAGACCAGCAAATCCGGCAAACGATACGTAGTTTCGCACAGGTCTCCACGATCATCGGCGCAGTGAAGGAGGGTGACGGGGCTTCGAAGACACAGCAGCTCACCAAATATCTAACGGAAGGCAAGAAGCTCATCATCTCCACGGTGCAGACTTTTCCGCACGTGCTGGACATCATTGGCGAGGAGCATCGGGGTAGGAAGTTCGCCATTATTATAGACGAAGCTCATTCCAGCCAGGGGGGAAGAACAGCCAGCAAACTCAATATGGCACTGGCTGAAGATCCCGCTGGCTATGGAGACCCTGATCTCGACCTCGAAGATCGGATCAACGCAATAATCAAAGCCCGCAAAATGCTTTCCAATGCCAGCTACTTCTCATTTACGGCGACGCCAAAGAACAAGACGCTGGAGATGTTTGGAATTCCCTATCGCGTTGGCGACGAAGTGAAGCATAGGCCTTTTCACAGTTACACGATGAAGCAGGCTATACAGGAAGGATTCATCCTCGATGTTTTGAAAAGCTACACGCCTGTGGCCAGCTACTACCGTCTCGCCAAGACAGTGCCGGGCGATCCCGAGTTCGATGTGAAGAAGGCCCGTAAAAAACTGCGCATCTATGTGGAGAGCCACAGCAAGGCCATCCGCGACAAGGCGGAGATCATGGTGGACCATTTCCTCGAACAGGTCATCGGCCAAAATAAGATCGGCGGGCAGGCACGGGCCATGGTGGTGACAGGCAGTATCCAGCGGGCGATTGAATACTTCTTCGCCTTCAATGCCTATCTCAAGGAAATCAAAAGCCCCTACCGGCCAATCGTGGCCTTCTCCGGTGAACCGGAATACAAGGGCGAGAAAGTGAGTGAATCCAAGCTCAACGGGTTCCCAGGTAACGACATCGCTGAACGTATTCAGGAAGACCCTTATCGCTTCCTTATCTGTGCGGAAAAGTTCCAGACCGGCTACGACGAGCCCCTGCTGCACACGATGTACGTGGACAAAGCGCTGAGTGGGATCAAAGCAGTGCAAACCCTCTCCCGGCTGAATCGGGCACACCCGAAGAAGCATGACGTCTTTGTCCTCGATTTCCAGAACGATACCGAGACCATAGAAAAGGCCTTCGCTGACTACTACCGCACGACGATCCTGAGCAAAGAGACCGACCCGAATAAGCTCCACACACTTAAGGGAGAACTGGACAAGTATCAGGTCTATTCGCCGGAACAAATCAATACATTGGTTGAGCTGTATTTGGGGGGTGCCGAACGTGACAAACTCGACCCGATCCTTGATGCGTGTGTAGCCGTCTATGTGTCCGACCTTGACGAAGACGGGCAGGTGGATTTCAAAGGAAAAGCAAAGGGGTTCACCCGCACCTACGACTTTCTCGCCACGATTCTCCCGTATGGGATACAAGACTGGGAGAAGCTCTCCATCTTCCTCAACTTTCTGATCCCCAAGCTACCTGCGCCCATCGAAGAAGACCTCGCCAAAGGCATCCTCGATGCGATTGACATGGATAGCTACCGCGCTGAAAAGAAGGCTACGATGGCAATCGCCCTGCCTGATAAGGATGCAGAAATCGAGCCCGTGCCCACCTCTGGCGGAGGACACAAACCAGAGCCTGAAATGGACAAGCTCTCAAACATTGTAAACGAGTTTAACCAGCAATACGCGGGTGACTACACCGACCCTGCCCGAACCCTGGGGCGCATCAAGGGTGAGATACCGGATAAAGTCTCCGAAGATCGGGCATACAAAAATGCAAAGCAGCATTCCGACCGGCAAAACGCAAAGATTGAGCATGACAAGGCTCTGCAGCGGGTCATTACCGCGATGTTCAAAGACGACGCCGAACTGTTCAAACAATTCCAGGATAATGAATCCTTCCGTCACTGGTTAACCGAAACCGTTTTCGGTATGACCTATGATGGATAAATGGATGACAATGACTTCGGCGATGCCGCCTTAAGTTCCGCGATCATAGCCGGGCTCCTTTCTGTGAATCTGCGTAATCTGCGGATAACTCCAATTTCTCTCTCAGAATAATCATCCACAGATTGCGCAGATTTTCGCAGATTGAGCATAAGACGGCTCGATCCCGCGCCTAGTATTGCACATACGGCTTAAGTCCCTTGATCATAGCTGGGCTCCATTCTGAGAATCTGCGTGAATCTGTGTAATCTGCGGATAACTCTCAATGTCTTCCTCAGAATAATCATCCACAGATTGCGCAGATTTTCGCAGATTAAGCATAAGACGGTTCGATCCCGCGCCCTTGTATTGCACGACGAAATCACCCCCTTTGAAGCCATTCGCCGGACCAACCCGGCGGGAAACGAATTCTGGTCCAGCCGCGACTTCGCCCACGTGCTCGGCTACAACGATTACCGCAATTTTGAAGCAGTGGTGCAAAAGGCCCGCACCGCTTGTTTCAACAGCGGCCAGCGGGTGGAGGATCATTTCGTTGACGTCACCGAAATGATCGAAATCGGTAAAGGCGGGCAGCGGTCTGTGCGGACCATGATGATGTCGCGTTACGCCTGCTACCTCGTCATCCAGAACGCCGATCCTGCGAAGGAAATCGTGGCCCAAGGGCAGACGTACTTTGCGATCCAGACGCGGCGGCAGGAACTCAGCGACGCGGAAATAGAAGAACAGCGCCGTCTCACCATCCGCTCCGAACTTCGCACACACAACAGCCAGCTCGCCGATGCCGCAAAGGATGCGGGTGTCATCGAACCTCGCGACTACGCCATCTTCCAAAACCATGGCTACATGGGTCTTTATGGTGGGCTTGGTGCGCAGGACATTCACCGCCGGAAGGGACTCAAGAAGAGCGAACAAATTCTGGATCACATGGGCAGTACGGAACTCGCGGCCAACCTCTTCCGCGCCACCCAAGCCGAGGAGAAACTTCGCCGCGAAAAAATCACCGGCAAAGACAAGGCCAATACAGCCCACCGCGAAGTCGGAGCCAAAGTGCGCCAGACCATCAAGGAACTCGGCGGAACCATGCCGGAGGAATTACCGAGCATGGAGAGCATCAAGAAGGTGGAAGCTAAAGCAAAGAAGGCGCTCAAAGATAAAAAGGAATAAATAAGATAGCAGACCCACGAAGCTACACTACGAGCCTAATCTAGCTGCCAAACTCAGGACAAATCGCTTTTGTATACCACTTATACTACTAGTGTACGATAAAGCACCTTTTTCCCCTCCCCCTCACCCCTCCTCTCACCCCAAATCCCCCCAATTTCCCACCCAATCACCCGCCAAGCCGCATGGTTAGCCAGTTGCAGGGAAAAATGCATTTTATTTCATTTTTCGGTTGATTTTCTTATCCGGATTCTTACCTTCGAAATTACTTCTGGACCAGGAAACGCCACCCACGTCGGGGCGCGGAATACCAGAGGCGCCGATGATGAGGTGACTCATTGTCCTTCCGCTCAAAAGGCGGATGCCACTGAAAAGTGGCGTGTGGTGTGATCTAAAAACTGGATCATGCTGGCCCCGTAAAGTGGAGGACGGTGGAAGCTCCTGATGACGTACGACAGCCATTCATCATGTTTTTCCATCCACAACCAACCCACCTAGTCAAGTAGCCCAGTAGCCCCCCGCAGCAGGATCGTGCTCCGTGCCGATTCTCCGGGAACCAAGGCCACTCTGCGCAACCGCCCTCATCGGGCAGCGCTTTCCCTTTATGCCGGGATTTCCCCGGTCTAATACCAAACCATAAATACAATAAGTAACATGTCACTACCAAATCAAAACGAGGTCGATTCATTGACCCATCTAGTCCACATTAGCTGGACTGCCATCCACGACGAGCTGGGGGCTCTTAATCCCCTGGTTCTCTCCAGAAATCACACTCTGGCAAAGAATATAGCCGAGGCTGAGCAGTATACTGCTGTTCATGCCAACCAAAAGCCACTCAATGCCGCGGTCGCCCTGGCATCCGGAACCTGCGATGAGCTTCGCGTGGAGCTGGTGGAGGCCATAGGCTCCATCCGCACCGAGATAAAGTATATCGCGCCAATCGTGGGGAATGAAGGCTTCTTCAATGCCCTGCCCAAGCCCCTGAAAGCAGGGTCTGCTGTCCCCAAGGTGTTGGCTGCCAGCGAGACGTGCGCTGCAATCTGGGAGCAGCTTCTCGGCCTCACCCATCCGGATCTGACTCAACCGGTCCGCTTCTGCAATGGGCAAACCCTGGAACAGTTCCAGGCCAGAATCGAGGTGCTCCGCGCGGCCTATCATAGCCGACTGAATGCTGTCGCCGCGGCGAAGACCAACCGTCGCCTGCGCGATCAGATTTTAAAGCAAGTGTTTGCACACATTGTGGAATACCGGCTCCGTGTGATTCGCGCGTTCCCCAAGGACAGCATCCACCGCCAGAATCTGCCCGTGCTCTATCGCTCCAGAGGCGCTGCCCCGGAAGCGGTAACGGTAACAGGCATCTGGAATGCAGATACAGGCAACGGCAAGCTCATCTGGTCGGAATGCACAAGCACCAACCTCTCGCATTATGAAGTGCGCGGTTGTCTCCAGGGTACCTACGCGACCGATGAAGACATAGTCGTGGCTCGCGTACCGAAGGGAACCCTGAGCTTTGAGACCAGCTTCGGGCTCACCGCAGTGGGCAGCGTTGCGAGCTTCAAAGTCTATGCGGTAACCACTACCGGTCGTGAGCGCGGAAGCAATTCCGTGAGCATCGAACGCCTCGCCATCCAACAAGCCGCGTAAACTTGGGGAATCGATTCGGTCTCAGAGAGTCGGTGAAATAATATAACACGTCCCGGAAATCACACGCCCCGGATTCCTCAATCAGTTGAGGGATCCGGGGTGCTTTGTTTGGCAGAGGCTGCAAGCGAATACTTGCTAAAATCGATTTGAATAGGCTATGAGAAGTAATGGCAGTACCATTAGTCGAATCATTGAAATCAAGCGGATTGATTCAGATTACTTTGCCGACGAATAGGAGATAGCCATGGGGAGCATGAAAATAACAACCAGCAAGAAAGTCGCGCCTGTGGTGAGACAATTACCGAAGTCAGACCTTACCCACGCATTCACCGAAGTCCTGCATATCATCCAATCGGCAAAGGCGCGTGTCGCCCAGACCGTCAATACGGAACTGGTCACCCTCTACTGGCATGTTGGCGAATACATCAGTCGTAAAATCGAGTCCGCCGAATGGGGCGACAAGGTGGTGGCTGAACTTGCCCATTTTCTAGGACAGACACAGCCGGGGTTGAGGGGATTTACCCGCCCGAATCTTTTTAGAATGCGGCAGCTTTACGAAACGTACCGGGCAAACCCAATTGTCTCACCGCTGGTGAGACAATTACCATGGACTCACAATATGATCATTCTCAGTCAGACCCGGCGAGATGAGGAGCGGGAGTTCTATGTAAGAATGGCGATCCGCGAAAAGTGGACTAAGCGTGAACTCGAACGTCAGATTAGAATAGCCCTATTCGAACGTGCCGTGATTAACCCGCCAAAAGTCGCGGCAACACTGCGACAAATACACCCACTCGCCACCGAATTCTTCAAAGACATCTACACCCTCGAATTCCTCGGCCTACCCACCGAGCATTCCGAGGCTGATCTGGAAGGTGCATTACTACGCAATTTGGGACGCTTCATCACCGAGTTGGGGCGGGATTTCTGCTTCATTGGCTCCCAGTATCCCATACAGGTTGGTGGGCAGGACTTCGCGCTCGACCTGCTCTTCTTTCATCGCGGCATGAACTGCCTCGTCGCCATCGAGTTAAAGATCAGAGAGTTCCGCCCTGAGGACCTTGGCAAGATCAACTTCTACCTCGAAGCCCTCGACCGCGACTATCGCAAGCCACACGAAAACCCCTCCGTAGGCCTCCTGCTCTGCGCCACCAAAGACGCAGAGGTCGTCGAGTATTGTCTCAGCCGCAGCCTCTCCCCGGCCATGATTGCCGAGTATGAAACCATGCTCCCCGACAAGGAACTCCTGAAGGCCAAGCTCCACGAATTTTACCAACTCTGCACGCCAGCAGAGGAAGATTCTAACGAAGCGCATACCGCACCCACCAAGCCGAAACGCAAATCGAAAGGAGTCCGCGTTTCCAAGTCACAAAAAGAGGAAGGGGCAACTATCGCATCACAGTCTAGTACGTACTTACTTGAAACTCGCAGAAAGGAGCCCTCTTGAAGGAGATTTGGAATGAATACTTTGACACTAACAACTAACCCGACCATCCAATCCATCGAAATAAATGACGAAGTATTAGTGCTGTCATTACATGACGGCAGGGTAGTGAGTGTGCCCATTGTCTGGTATCCCAGACTGGCCTATGCACGCCCCGGGGACCGGTTAAAGTGGCAACTCATTGGGCAAGGACATGGCATCCATTGGCCTGCTTTGGACGAAGATATCAGCGTCGAGAATGTGCTTCAAGGCATGCCTTCTGGCGAAGGATCAAAGTCATTTAAGAAATGGCTTGATTGGTATAATTCTAAAGATGCCCAGCCCATTGAGACCTGAGACAAGCCAGAAGTGCTGTATCCTGGGAAAAGACCTGGATTGGTCACCCACCATTTTCTTTTTTAGGATTCACGGGTTCTCACCGCAAAACACATCTGGTGGATGCCCCCCTCTCCTACTCCACCCTTGCCACTCCACCCACTATCAATTATGCCGTGGGAACTATGCTAATTGTCCATGTTAATGTTCATGTGAAACCGGAGTGTGTTCCGGCATTCATTGAGGCCACGAAATTGAATTGTACGGCGAGCAGGCAGGAGCCGGGGATTGCCCGGTTTGATTTACTGCAAGTTCAGGACGACGCCACACGGTTTATATTGAGCGAGGCCTACCGTACGCCGGAGGCTTCGACTGCGCATAAGGCGACTGCGCACTACGCAGTGTGGCGGGACACGGTAGCGCCGATGATGGCCACGCCGCGAACGAGTGTGAAGTTGACCAACCTCGACCCGACGGATGCCTCGTACTAATGCGCTTCGAATTCGCCACGGTTAATCGCATCGCCTTCGGGCCGGGTGCGGTGAAGGAAATCGCCCCGACGGCTGCCACCTATGGGCGTGTTGTGATGCTCGTTACGGGGAGTAACCCGGCACGCGCTGCTGGCGTGCGCGCGGCCCTGCAAAGGGCTGGACAGGGAGTGGTGGAGTTTGCCATCAGCGGCGAACCGACAGTCGAGCAGGTGGAGCAAGGGGCAGCATTGGCCCGGCAGGAGAGCTGTGCCGTGGTAGTAGCCTTCGGTGGAGGTAGCGTGATCGACGCCGGGAAGGCGATCGCTGCGCTCGCTCCGTTATCCTGTTCCATTTTCGACCACTTGGAAATCATCGGGAAGGGACTCCCGCTCAACACAGTGGGCCTACCCTGCATAGCGGTTCCCACCACGGCGGGCACAGGGGCGGAGGTCACGCGAAACAGTGTACTGACCTCTTCCGCACACCGGCTTAAAGTCAGCCTTCGCAGCCCGCACATGCTGCCGAAACTCGCGGTGGTGGACCCGGAGTTAACATACGAGCTTTCGCCGGAGCTAAGCGCCTCGACCGGGATGGATGCGCTCACGCAGTTGATAGAGCCCTTCACCAGTAACGCGGCAAACCCGATGACGGATGCCCTATGCCGCGAAGCCATCCCGCACGCAGCACGCAGCCTACGCAGGGTATGTACCAACGCGCGCGATGCCACCGCGCGCGAATCCATGGCACTGGCGAGTCTCTTCGGCGGACTCGCCCTGGCAAATGCGAAGCTCGGTGCCGTACACGGCTTCGCCGGAGTCATCGGTGGCCGCACCGGTGCCGCCCACGGCGTGATCTGCGCGCGGCTGCTTCCCACCGTGACAGAGCGAAATATTCGCGCCCTTCGGGAGCGTTCACCAGAATCCCCCGTACTCGCACGCTATGCTGAAGTGGCACGCATGCTCACGGGGAACCACTCGGCGAGCGCCGATGATGCCGTCGCCTGGCTGCGCGCGCTGATTGCAGACCTGCCCGTGCCCGCCTTCGCCACCTGCGGACTGCGAACCGAAGATTATCCAGAAATCGCCGCACTTTCCCTCAACGCCAGCAGCATGAAAGGGAACCCCGTCGCTCACGATACGCAGGCGTTGGTAGATGTGCTGAAGGCACTGTAGGCACAGAGATGCAAAGGCACCAGAGGCACTAAGCCGGAGAAGTGACAGAAAGGGACGCAAAGGTCCGAGGGGACAAAGGTAGAATGGTGAGAGCCAGGCACAATACTTCTGCCAATCTTCTCCTCTGCTGCCATCATCTTCCTTCTGCCATCTGACATGCCTTTCCTACTATCTACTAACTACTGACTACTTTTCTTTCTTCTGCCTCTGTGCCGCCTGCCTTCCAAACATTGTGCCTCTGTACCTTTGTACCTACCTCTATCGACACACAGGTGTTGGTTGACATCTTAAAAAACACTCCCTAGTGCTAGTCTTTGTGCCTTAGTGCCTTTGTCACTTAGTGCCTACCGTACCAAACTCATGAAGCATCACTTTATTTTCTCCGGTATTGTTGACGAAGCAGGCAAGGATATTGCCACGCAGATTCGTGCCCACAAGGAGTTGGGCTGGAAATTCATGGAGTGCCGCAACGTGGACGGCATGCAGTTCACAGACCTGCCGGATGAGAAATTTACCGCAGTTTGTGCCGAGCTGGCTGCCGCAGGCATGGGTGTTTCCAGCTTCGCCTCAGGTATTGCGAACTGGGCGTGCCGTATCACCGATCCGTTGGAGAAGTCCACGGAGACACTCGCACGAGCGATTGTGCGGATGAACCGGCTGGGAACGCGCTACATCCGCGTGATGAGCTGGCCAAACAATGGCATGGATAACGCTAGCTGGCGCGCCGAAGCAGTCGCTCGCATGAAGATCCTCGGCGAGCAGGCCGAGAAGGGTGGAATCACGATTGCTGTTGAGAACTGCGATGGCTGGGCCAGCACCTCTGCCGATGCGTATGCGGAGTTCTTCACCGCTGTGAACAGCCCCGCTGTCAAAGCAGTGTATGACACCGGAAACCCCTGCTCTCACGGGCACACGAATACCTGGGAATGGTACACAAAGTGCCGCCCACACATCGGCATGATTCACATCAAAGCCCACACCGGCCCCGGTGGTGAGCACGTCTGGCCCGATGTTGGCGCAAGCTGCGTCGTGGAAACCCTGCGCGATTTGGTGGCAATCGACTACCGTGGTTTTGTCTCCATCGAACCCCACTTGAAAGCCGTTGCCCACGAAGGCAAGGAGATCACCGAAGCCGAAGCCGCGTACCAGACCTACGTGGAGTACGGGCGGCGGTTGATGCGGTTGTGTAATGAGTTGTAGGCACTAAGGGACAAAGGCGCATAGGCACAAAGTTTTAAAGTCGCAAAGTGACAGTGTCGCAATGATGCAACGCTGGGAGCAGGAGCAGGTACAAAGTGCGTACACCTGCCTTTCAACCTTACCTTCTGCCCTTTTAACGTTGTACATCCTTTGGTGCTCGCTGTGTACGCTTAGTGCCATCGTTGGAGCCTGGCCACGCAACAATCGCTCCTTGCTGGCTGCCAGTCTTTGCCGGATCGGATTGATTACCCACTGGGTTTCATTAACACGTTTCATCTTATTTATGCTTTTTCCGATTCCTTATGTTCAGGATTTATCCTGTCGCGATGCGACTTTTGCGGCTAATCCACTTAATAGATTCAGAAAGTGATGCGCCCTTGTCCCTGTGTCCCTTCCTTTTAGGCTGGCAAGCAACCACAGTCGGTGGGAATGTGGGGGTGCATGTTGACATTGAATAAAGTGAGTATGGGATTTGGCGGGCCGCCCTTGCTGAACGAGGTTACGGTCGAAATCCACCCGATGGAGCGCATTTGCGTGGTCGGGCGCAACGGCACCGGGAAATCAACGATGATGAAAGTCATCTCCGGTGAAATCAAACCTGACTCCGGTGATGTCTGGCGTTCGCCCCAGGCGAGAATCGCGGTGCTGCCGCAGGAGGTGCCGGTGGGTGTGCATGGCACGGTGACGGAGGTTGTGCTCCAAGGGCTGGAGGGACTGGATGTCGAGCATTGGGACGCCGATATGCGACTGGACAGGACCCTCGGCGCGATGGGGCTGGATGGCGAGGCAGAGTTCTCCGCCCTCTCCGCGGGAATGCGCCGCAGAGTCTGGCTGGCGCGGTGTGTTATCGGAGAACCCGCGCTACTACTGCTGGACGAGCCAACCAATCACCTTGATATCGACTCCATCGCGTGGCTTGAAGAGTTTCTGCGCATTTTCCCCGGGGCGCTCCTCTTTGTCACCCACGACCGTGCCTTTCTCCAGCGGGTAGCTACGCGCATACTCGACCTCGACCGCGGGCAGCTCATGAGCTGGGACTGTGATTACGAGACCTACATTAAGCGCAAGGAAGACTGGCTTGCCAACGAGGCCCGACAGAACGCTCTCTTCGACAAGCGCCTCTCCCAGGAGGAGACCTGGATACGCCAGGGAGTGAAAGCCCGCCGTACCCGCAATGAAGGCCGCGTCCGCGCGCTTAAGAAGATGCGCGAAGAGCACCAGGCCCGCCGCCAGAAGGTAGGCAGCGTGCGCCTCGAAATCGAGGAGGCCAACCGGAGTGGAGTTAAGGTAATTGCCGCGGAAGACGCTTCGTTCTCCTATGGCGACAAGGTCATCATCAAGGAGTTCTCCGCCCTGATAGCACGCAATGACAAGATAGGCATCGTTGGCCCCAATGGAGCTGGTAAGACTACTTTAATCAAACTGCTCCTGGGCAGTCTCGCCCCTACCGGCGGGAAAGTCCTCCAGGGAACGAATCTCCAAGTCGCATACTTTGACCAGCTCCGCGACAAGCTGAATGAGCAGTCCACGGTGAAGGACTCCATTGCCGATGGGAACGAGTTCGTCGAAATCAACGGGCGCAAGACCCACGTCATCAGCTACCTTCAGGACTTCCTCTTCGCTCCGGACCGCGCCCGCAGCACGGTAAACATGCTCTCCGGCGGCGAACGCAACCGCCTGCTCCTTGCGCGCCTCTTCACCCGGCCCTTTAACCTGCTCGTGATGGACGAGCCTACGAACGACCTGGACATGGAGACACTGGAGCTCCTCGAAGAACTCCTGGCCAACTACCAGGGTACGCTTCTTTTGGTGAGTCACGATCGGGCATTTCTTGATAATGTGGTGACCGACCTTCTCGTCCTCGAAGGCGGCGGCGTAGTGCGCTCCTTCGTCGGCGGTTATGCCGACTATCTGGAAGTCCGCAAACGCGAGGTGAATGCCGTCCGCGAACGCGCCCGCCTGGCCGAGGAGAAGGCGAAGCCAGCAACGGCGCCAAAAAGCACGGAAAAGCCCCGTAAATTCACCAACCGCGAGCGCCAGGAACTCGAGTCCCTCCCCGCCGAACTTGAAAAGCTGGAGAAAGACCTCCAGACCGAGATGGCCAAAATGGTGGACCCCGTCTTCTACCAGAAAGGCGGCGCCGCCGTGAAGGAAACCGAGAAGAAAATCCATGCCATGGAGAAAACGCTCCACGATAAGTTCTCCCGCTGGGAGGAACTGGAGAAACTACAGCGGCAGGGGGAAGGCGGGTAGTTGGCGGTTTTTAGTTTGCGGTTGTTAGTTGGCAGCGTCGTGTGATTGACCTTACTGACCCTATTGACGGCAATGGACTCGGACGGACTCCTGCAAACTGCTAACTGCACACTTTATCAATGACGATTCGCTCGGGCCATGAGTGTGAGACCGAGTGACGCAAAGAGGCTGTTGGGCATCCATACAAGAATCTCCGGGTGCATGGCTGGATTGGCATGGTGCCAGTCCACGAGGATCATTAGAAAATAGTACAAGAACGCGAGTGCGACGGCTATGCCTATGTTTACCATGGTCTCCGAGCGGCTGGCCTTAATCCCCAGCGGGATGCCCAGCAATGCCAGCGGAATGATTGCAAAGGCCATGGCGAAACGGCGATTCATCTGGTACACGAGGTCCACCTTCTCTCTCGATACCTTCTCGCGTGCGGCTGGCGAGGAGGTTGACTGGAGCTTTGCCGCGAGCCGTGTATTTTTATCTAGCAATTCGGGAAGAGTCAGGTTCGAGATACGCTGCGAGTTGGTGAAGCGTTTCCCTAGAATACCCTCGAGATTGAGACTGATCTTGGCCTCACCTGCGTAAATGGGTTGCACCGTCTGGAGGTTGTTGGGGTCAGCGTTGCTGCGGTTTTCCCCGCTCCCATTCTTCAAGGTAAGGATGATGGAATCGGTGGACATTTGGTAGTCGAAGTAGCCTTCCTCAGCGCGAATCATGCGCGTGGGCATCTGCTTCTCATCCAGCTCCCAGAGCCAGAGCTTCTTTAAAACGCTCCCCTGGCGGTCACCTACAAAGATGACATACCCGGGGAAGTCGTGGACAAAGGTGCGTGGAATTATAAAGCGAAGGGGATCGATGCGGACGAGATCACCCAGTATGGCCTTGTACTCCTGCCGGGCTTTTGGAGCCTGGTAGTTGTTAATAATCGCGCTGGTGACCATGCCGAGTGCGGCCACCAGTATCACGGGGTATGCGATACGCCAGAGGGACCACCCAGCTCCCTTCATCGCTACTATTTCCTGCCGCGCAGACATCCGCCCGAGTACAATAAGAATGCCTATCAGCGTCCCCAACGGCAGGGCAAAGGACACCGCATAAGGGAGGAGGAGCGCCACCAACTGGCCAAAGACGGTCACTGTAAGCCGACCCTGCTCCAGAAGCACGACGATATCCTTCAGCACATTCGCAGTCAGCATCACGAACACAAACAGCGATACCCCGGCCAAACTGGCAGAGAGCACCGAGAAAAAAAGGTATCGCGAGAGAAGCTTCACAGATAGAGCGCGGAGTAAGCCTCTAAGTTATGGCCGCGAATGGCAAGCGGGAAGGTGGGTAGGTTCGCCATGCAGCGCCTATAATCAACCCCATACCAGCTTGGGCCATCCGACCAGATAAAATGATGTATAAAAGATCGGGAGCGCTGAAGGCGCGACACCAGCGGATTGACAACTCCATAGCTCGCGCCTTCAGCGCTACCAAGGCAAATGGGGTTCAATTCAACTCATTTCCCATGACTTCTGGATGTCTGAAAGTTGCCAGAGCGCTCGCTCTGGTCCGGATGCCTTTGGTATGGACCTTCTGCAATCTGCCTTCCGCAATCTGCAATCTGGAATCTGGAATCTTCAATCTGCCCTCTGCCTTCTGTCTTCCGCCATCTGCAATCTGGAATCTTCAATCTTCAATCTGCCTTCTGCCTTCTGCCCTCTGCCTTCTGCCTATCCTTCACCCGCCTGCAAAGACAGGGCGGAAACCCGCTTCGGTCAATACTTCCGCGACCTTCTCGCGACAGTCGCCCTGAATCTCTATAGCCCCATCTTTAACGGTGCCACCTGTTCCGCAGCGGGCTTTCATGGTGCGGCAGAGGGTCTCCTTTTCGGGCAGGCCAATACCCGTGAACCCATTGATTACCGTCACGGTCTTGCCGCCGCGCCCGTTTTTCTCGCGGCGGATGTCCACCCGGCCGCGATTCTTGTTCGGTTCCTTGCGGGTGGATGGCGTTACCGGGGCTGGCTTTGCCTGAGGGAGTGCCAGCCCATCGAGAGCTCCGAAAGGGTTGGCTCCGAAGGTGGTGTTGCCATCCGTTGCTATCTTCTTCGTCTCACCCATGTGTCTACTTGGTCTCAGGGTTTTGCGGTGCACAAGCTTCTGCGGGCGGCTCTCCGCGAAGGAAGTGCATAGCCTTCGCATAGCTGCGATTCTCTATAAAATGGCGAAACTTTGGGGGCACCGCATTCTTGTGGGTAACAATGAGCTTATCCAGATGTTTGATTTCATCGAGTAAAACATCCGCTGGGACATGTTTCCCTGTTTCTACAACTCTTATTAGAGAGCGTTCGAACTGGGTGAAGATACTGGGCGGGATAGTGGAAATGGGCATGGTGCAGGTTGTGTTTGGAGGTAGTAAGGTATAGTTTTTCTAATAGTCGGTAACATCAGTGATAGGAATCTTATAGCGAGATAGGCTTGTCTATAAGTCCGATTCCAGTAGTCTGGCCTGTTTATTATAGACACGAAGTTGCTGAGTCCATGAAAAACCTCTCTTTTGCGACTCGATGGAATGCAGATGTGCTGGAAGAAAACTACCAGCAATGGCTGCAGGGCACCACTCCGATGGACCCTGCATGGGCTGCGTTTTTCGAGGGATTTGAACTCGCCCGGTCGGGCACCCAGGTCACCGGGCAAGGGATAAATGGCGATGGAGCAGCGCTCCCGAGCCACGCCACCAAGGCGGAGGTTCTGGAGTTTGCCAAGAAGCAGGCGCGCTTCACCGGCGCGATCTATGCTTATAGATCCATTGGTCATACGCAGGCCGATATCAACCCTCTCTACCAGCACCAGCCGGAGAATCCCCGTCTCTCTCTCGAGCGGCTTGGGTTTACCGAAGCGGATTTGGACACTGAGTTTGATTCGGGGAACTTCCAGGGGGCCGCGATCATCACTTTGCGCGACATGCTGGAAAAGCTCCGCAAAACCTACTGCGGAACCATCGGCGTAGAGTACCTGCATATTCAGGATACCGCTCAGCGGCGCTGGTTGCAGTCCCGGATGGAGCCGATTGCGAATCAGCCCACTTTCACCCGCGAGAAGAAGCACCGCATACTGGATAAGATCGTACAGGCGGAACTCTTCGAGAAGTTTCTCCACACTCGCTTTGTCGGACAGAAGCGTTTCGGGCTGGAAGGCGGAGAGACTTTGATTGCGGCGATGGATGCCTTGACGGAAACCGGACCCGAGCACGGGCTGGAAGAGATTGTCATCGGCATGGCGCACCGTGGGCGACTGAATATACTGGCGAACACCATCGGCAAATCCTACGACTATATTTTCCACGAATTCAGCGAGAACTATATTCCCGATCTTATCCACGGCGATGGCGATGTGAAGTATCACCTGGGGTATGATGCCGTGCGCCGCACCGCGACAGGGAAATCTATCGTGCTGCAGCTTGCCGCGAACCCCAGTCACCTGGAAGCAGTGAACCCCGTGGTGCTTGGCCGTGTGCGCGCACGCCAGCGCATTCTGGGAGATTTCGAGCGCAAGAAGGTGCTGCCCGTCCTTATCCACGGGGATGCTGCTTTCGCTGGGCAGGGGATTGTCGCCGAAGTGCTGAATATGTCCCAGCTAAAGGGATACACGACGGGGGGGACGATTCATCTGGTGATTAACAACCAGATTGGGTTCACCACCGATCCCACAGAAGCGCGATCCAGCCGCTACTGCTCGGATGTGGCGAAGATGATCGAGGCGCCGATTTTTCACGTCAACGGGGATGACCCGGAGGCCATGGTCTTCTGTACCGAGCTGGCACTGGAGTACCGCCAGGCATTTGGACGTGATGTGGTCATAGACATGTATTGCTACCGCCGCCACGGCCACAATGAGGTGGATGAGCCGGGCTTTACCCAACCCATCCTCTACCGATTGATCAAAGACCACCCGTTGGTGAGCACTCTGTATGCAGAGCGCTTGAAGAAGGAGGGCTCGCTGACCGACGCAGAGTTTAGCACCATACAGGATAAGCATACCAAGATACTCGAGGACTCCTACGCACGCGAGAAGCAGAGCCAGATCAAAGAGCCATCCACACCGCAGAAGATTTTTCGCGGCTCGACCGCCGTCTTTCAACCACCCTATTCCTTCAGGCCTGTGGAAACAGGGGTGGCTCTCGATGCGCTGTCCAAGGTGGCCAAGTGTATCTCCAGTGTGCCGTCCGGGTTCCACCTGAACCCGAAGATTGCACGGGTGCTGGATGAGCGTTGGAAGAATTTCCAAGCAGGAAAGGGACTCGACTGGGCCGCGGCGGAGCAACTCGCCTGGGGTACACTTATGCTCGAAGGCACACCGGTCCGCCTCTCGGGGCAGGACTGCGTTCGCGGGACATTCTCCCATCGTCATGCCATGGTCTATGACATGGAAACGCGGGAGACGTATTTTCCTCTGATGAACCTGCCCGATAAGCGCGCCATCATGTGCGTGCATAACTCACTCCTGAGCGAGGCGGCAGTCCTCGGGTTTGACTACGGTTACTCACTGGATTACCCGCAGATGCTCTGTATGTGGGAAGCGCAGTTTGGCGACTTTGCGAATGGCGCACAGGTCTTGATCGACCAGTTTCTCTCATCCAGCGAGTCGAAGTGGCAGCGCATCAGCGGACTAGTCATGCTTCTTCCGCACGGTTACGAAGGGCAGGGCCCCGAGCATAGCAGCGCACGGCTGGAGCGCTATCTCCAGCTCTGTGCAGAGGACAACATGCAAGTCTGCAACTTCTCCACGCCCGCCCAGCTTTTCCACGCCCTTCGCAGGCAGATGAAGCGGGACTTCCGCAAGCCCATGATTGTGATGTCGCCGAAGAGCCTGCTCCGGCATAAGGACTGCGTTTCCACCGTGGAGGAGTTTACCAAGGGCCAGTTCCACCCGATTCTGGACGACGTGGCACCGCCTGAGAAGCCGCAGCGCGTAGTTCTATGCAGTGGCAAGATTTACTACGATCTCGCGGAAGGCCGCCGTACCCGCGAACTGAAGGATGTGGCCATACTTCGCGTGGAGCAGCTTTACCCGTTTGATAAGAACACGCTCGGTCGCTTGCTGGATAAGTACTCTGGCCACGATAAGATCATCTGGTGCCAGGAAGAGCCGAAGAACATGGGCGCGTATTCCTATATCGCCCCTATTCTTGAAGAAGCTGCCGGCAAGAAAGCCGTCTACGTGGGCCGCAAGCCCAGCGCCAGCCCGGCAGTGGGCTCGCTCAACGTCCACAAGATTGAACAAGAAAACATTGTCGAAGCGGCATTGCGCGGTTAAGGTGCCGATTATCAGGCCCGTTCTTCACCATCTGTTTCTAATTTCTCACCTATCTCATCACTATGGCTACCGAAGTAAAAGTCCCGCCGATGGGCGAAAGTGTTTCCAGTGGAGTCCTCGCAACGTGGCGTGTCAAAGACGGAGATACCGTCAAGGCAGGCCAGTCGCTCTATGACTTGGAGACCGACAAAATCACGCAGGAAGGTACCGCGGAATCAGCGGGCGTCATTCGCCTGAAGGTGGCGGTTGGCACCGAGGTAAAAGTCGGTGCGGTGCTCGCAGTGATCGAGACCGCTGGCGGTGCACCCGCTCCGGTAGCCACGCCCACCGTCGCGCCCGCAGCGGCTGCGGCTGCGCCTGCCAAGAGCGTAGCCACAGGACCGAAGGCGGATTTCCCGCCCTCGCCAGCCGTGCGCCGTGTTGCGGCAGAGACAGGGATCGACCCCGCCACGGTGGAAGGCACTGGCAAAGCTGGTCGAGTGACGAAGGGCGACATGCTGAGCGCCGCTCCCGCTCCAGTGGCAACTGCCCCTGTACCCACAGCAACTCCGACGAGTGTTGCGGCTGCTCCAGTTCAGGCGGCAGTGGCAGTGGCTGGCACCAGCGAGCGCGTTTCCCGCACCCGCATGTCTCCACTGCGCAAGAAGATTGCGGAACGGCTTATCTCCGCGCAGCACACTGCGGCCATACTCACCACGTTTAACGAGGTGGATATGAGCGCCGTCATGGAGCTGCGCAAGAAGCACCAGGATGCATTTGTTGCGAAGCACGGAATCAAGCTCGGCTTCATGTCTTTCTTTGTCAAAGCCGTCGTTAACGCCCTCCACGAAGTGCCCGCAATCAACGCGCAGGTGGACGGTGACGAGATTGTGCAGAACCATTTCTACGACGTTGGCGTGGCCGTCAGCACCCCGCGCGGGCTCATGGTCCCCGTGGTGCGCAACTGCGATGCCCTCAGCATGGCCGGAGTTGAGAAAGCGATTGCGGCCTATGGGCAGAAGGCGAAGGAAGGTAAGATAGCCATCGATGATCTTCAGGGCGGAGTATTCACCATTTCCAATGGCGGGATATTCGGCTCCATGCTTTCCACACCCATCTTGAACCCGCCTCAAAGCGGTATCCTCGGGCTCCACGCCATCAAAGATCGCCCCATGGCCGTCAATGGGCAGGTAGTAATCCGGCCCATGATGTATCTGGCACTTTCATACGACCACCGCATCGTGGATGGTCGTGAAGCCGTCACCTTCCTGATTAAAGTGAAGGATGCGATTGAGGAACCAACCCGGTTGTTACTGGAAGTGTAGTTGGCAGACGTCGTATGCGTTACGCCATCATCATTGAAAAGAGTGAAAACGGCTACGGAGCCTATGTACCCGATCTGCCGGGCTGCGTGGCAGTAGGTCAAAATCTGGCAGAGACTGAGTATCTGTTTAGCGTAGAATTCATGGCATTCTGTCGCACCGAAGGTGCATCAACTCATGAGCCCAGGGCAACGCCCTGGGAACGGACATCTCCTTTATTTATGAGCCCTGTAAGGGCGGCAACTCCGATAGATGACAGACGGGTATCGCCCTTACAGGGCTTAAATAATAATATAATTCATACCCAGGGCGGTGCCCTGGGCTCAAGAGTGGTTGCGCCTTCGGCGCGGAATAGGTCCGTTGTGCCCCGGTATACGCTAAACACGTACGAGACAGAGGCGTTGATCCGCGAAGCCATCGAATTCCATATCGAGGGCTTGCGTCAGGATGGGCAGCCTATTCCTATGCCAACTACACTGACGGAGTACATCGAAATTGCTGTCTAACCCCGAATAATAACACTTCCATGAGTACACCCACCTTTGATCTCGTTGTAATCGGCGCCGGACCCGGCGGTTATGTATGCGCGATTCGCGCAGCCCAGCTCGGGCTGAAAGTCGCCCTCGTGGAGAAGCGCGCCACGCTGGGCGGCACTTGCCTGAATGTAGGCTGCATTCCGAGCAAGGCACTGCTTCACAGCACGGAGCTGTACCACACCGTGAGTCACAGCGGCAAAGTGCACGGGCTCAAAGTGACCGGGCTAGAACTCGATCTCCCTGCCTTGCTGAAGCGCAAGGACGATGTGGTGGCAAAACTCGTCAAGGGCGTGGAGCAGCTCGTGAAAGCACGCAAGATCGAGAGCATACGCGGCTTTGGGCAGCTCAAGGGAAATCGCCAGGTAGCGGTTACCCAGAGCGATGGCACGCAGCAGTTGATCGAGGGCAAGGCCATCGTCCTCGCCAGTGGCAGTGTGCCCGCGGAGCTTCCGTTTATGCGCTTCGATGGGAAGCTCGTGGTAAGCAGCGACGATGCGATTGCCTTCGATACTGTGCCAAAGAAGCTGGTAGTCGTCGGCGGTGGAGCCATCGGGTTGGAATTGGGCAGCGTCTGGTCGCGGCTCGGCAGTGATGTAACGATTGTAGAATTTCTCCCCAACATTGCCGCTGGTTATGACGAGGATGTCTGCAAATTTGCCGAGCGACTCTTTAAGAAACAGGGGATGAAGATCGAGACCGGGGCAAAGGTCACCGGATTAGTTGAGGTCGGTGGGAAGGCCACACTCACCGTCGAGCGCGATGGCAAGACGCTATCCTTTGAGTGCGACAAGGTACTCGTTGCCGTGGGGCGTCGCCCCTTTACAGACGGACTCGGCCTCGATAATGCCGGGGTAAAACTCGACGACAAGAAGCGCATAGTGACCGACGATCATTTCCGCACCAGCGCCGAGGGCATCTACGCCATTGGCGACAGCATCGCAGGCCCCATGCTCGCCCACAAGGCCGAGGAAGAAGGTGTGGCCGTGGCAGAAATCATCGCGGGCAAGCCTGGCCATGTAAACTATGACGTGATCCCGAATGTGATCTACACCACACCCGAAATCTCTTGCGTGGGGATTACCGAGCGGCAAGCCAGGGAGAAGAAACTCGACGTAAAAGTAGCGAAGTTCCCCCTATCCGCCAACGGGCGCGCGATTGCCATGGATGCCACCGACGGCTTTGTTAAAATCATTGCCGACGCGCGGACCGACCGCCTCCTCGGTGTGCAGATAATAGCCACAGGCGCCTCTGAATTAATCGCCGAAGCAGTGGCCCACATGGAGTACGGCGGCAGTGCCGAGGACCTCGGACGCACCGTACACGCGCATCCCACGCTATCTGAAGCGCTCAAGGAAGCAGGCCTCTCTGTTAATAAGATGGCGATACACGGGTTGTAGGCTGTAGAGCATGTGCCATTCTATTCCCTATTATTTCATCGACCGTAGTAGTTGATACGGTGGTGAACCGATATTCTATATTTCAATGTTAAATCCCCATCTATACCCCTATCACTCTACACTTGTCTCGGGCTAAGGTGGGCTCCGAGTACTACCACAGACCACAGCGGGAAGCACACCGAGTACTGACACGCTGAAGCACGGACGGCGCACCGAATAGGGTTATCGTCCAAAAGTCGTCGGTATCTAACAATAAAAATGTAATAATAAATGCGACAGATATTATCCCAAGAGCCCGTAGTGGTCTATTAACTCTCTTATAAATTCGTCATTAATTGAGCTAGTTTAAAGTTGTAATAATAATCGCCATTTGGAAAAGTATAGCACCAATCACCATTGTCAAAATCATAGAAATAATATCCTTCACTCTCTCTATTTCCGACTAGATAAAGCCATCGCCCCTTAGCAGAGAAAACAAAAGCATAGGGATGGAACCGCGAGTACAAATAGCCATACATGGCGTTCCATTTCCAGCCACCGCCCAAATCATAAGTGGAAGAATTGTCATAAAAAGCTGTCGCATTTGGCTCTTCGCTACGAGCTGTCACCATGAAAGTATAAATACCCTCGCTGGGGTCATTGCTGGGGATTGAAATAGTTGCTATTAACTGTCCCAGCACTCCCAACGGCGGACGGAACATCACTTGAAAAGTTACACTGCTTCCAGCAGACACAGTCTCTGGTGGCTGGTCTGTGATGCTAAAACCATCAGTGTAACCACTGACTTGGATTTTCGGAGTTCCAGACAAATGCAAGACGCCATCTCCGATGTTCTCGATAGTAAATATCCGTAATATCGATGAAGCACCGTCTGCGGTTACAGTTCCGAAGTTTGTATTATTTGCTATGCTCAGTGCGGGCGCAGCGGCACCAGAAACAATCGTGATTCCATTTCCATTGACATCGATTTCGGGCAGACCACTGGATGATGACGATGAACTTGAACTACTCGATGAACTGGATGAACTCGATGATGAACTTGAACTACTCGATGAACTGGATGAACTCGATGATGAACTTGAACTACTCGATGATGAACTGGAACTACTCGATGAACTGGAACTACTCGATGATGAACTGGAACTACTCGATGAACTGGATGAAGACGATGAACTACTACTTGAGGATAATATTATTCCTTTTCCAGAGCATGTTAAGGTATTTCCACCATCTGTCCTATCCGAGTTAATGGTGATCGTCCCCTGATAGTTCTTTGCAATAGTAGGAGTAAAGGTAATAGTCAAAGCATGGCTACTCCCTGCTGCGATTGTGCCACCAGCCCAGTCCCCACTAAAGCCCGTAGGATAGGAGATCGTACTGACTGTTAAGGTATCATTTCCGGTGTTATTGATTAACAGCGTCAATGTAGTGCTTTTATTAATCTCGACATCACCAAATCCCAAGTTACCGCTTAGACTCAATTCAATGATGCGTGTAGGGGTATGATAAATTAACGAAGGATATCCCATCCAAGTTGGTGTAGTAAATCCTTGCGCATCTGCGTTGTAATAGATCGTAAAATCCGGTGATGTAGCATCAAAGACATGCTTGCCAAAGTCTCCTTGAATATTTGGGTTATAACCGGGCGCATTACTTTCAAATTTTACACTGGTTAAGTTACTGCAATAAGCAAATGCGTAGTCGCCGATTCCGCTGATGAAACTCGGAATAATGACCGAAGTCAAAGCACTGCAATTTGCAAATGCATAGGACTCTATTGACGGTGAGATGGGGTAAGCTACCTTTGTAATTGTATCTGTAAAAGTAACACTAGTAAGTCCAGTGCAATTGACGAAAGCATTTGATCCAATGGTTCTTACAGTCTTTGGAATAACAATACTAGTCAATAAGCTGCGATTAGCGAAGACACCAGACGCAATAGCAGTAACAGGTTTCATTTGAATGATTTCTGGTATACTAACATTTCCACCCTGTCCTGTATATCCTGTTATCTGAGCCCAACTGCCATAATAATCACCATTAGAAGTATACGAATTCCGTATCTCATAAATAAAATCACCAAATGTAGCCCCTTGCAGACTCGTTAAGCTAAACAATAAGCCAATTAGGAATCTTAAAAAAGGGGTATAATACGTAAATTTTGACATAAAAAATGCACAATAGTGCGTGGTATTAAGTGTATAAAAGAAATCGCTGTCCGATATGAGATATATGTGATGTTAGAAAACAAACAATAGCATTCAGACTCTCTTCCTATCATCAAATTTAGGTTTTGACCGGTCCTCGGGTAAGTGATCACTCTGGCCTTTACCATATTCACAAATGTTACCATTTCTCTTCCGGCCCAAGTGCCGTACAAATCCTCTACCCGCTGTATCCTTTGCAAGTGCACCATTGCATTCAGGGCAGACATAGTTAAAATTCTCAGCTTCACTAGTTTTCATAAGATATAGCTATTATCTTACTACGCCCAATACCAGTAGGTCAATCAAATAATATTTAGTCGCATGATGGTCGATGGTAAAGGGTGCACCTACCGGGGCCGATGGCCCAGTCTATCACATTACGCACCTTTGGTGCATTCAAACTTCAAACAGCGAACAGCGCATATAGTTGGAGCGGTTTGTTAGCATTTGACGGAGTTCTGTTACCGGTCGGCGGACTGCTGTTACCAGTCGGCGGACACCTCCCAAATGGAGCGTAATTAGGTCCACGGGTGGGGCATTCTTGCCTGCGAAATTGTAAAAAAGGGCTAACTCAAACGTATATAGGTCTAATTGATTGTAAAAAAGGTCCAAAGCATGGGCGAATAGGTCTTGGGATTTGTAAAACAGGTCCGCTCAGGGCGTTCACAGCTTCAATAATTTGTTTAACAGGTCCAAAGATACCATTCCGAGGTCCTGGAAAAGCATTCCATGGTGTTATAAAAGCATTCACATGTCCAAAGTTTTCCTTTGCAGGTGTTATTGTTGCCTTTGCAGGGGTAAAGCGTGGGTTAAATGGTGTCATTTTTTACAATTAATGGTTTTTGCATCGCTCTTGTAGTGTTTGGGGCCCCTTTCTGTGTGTTAGCAGGCCTCATAAAGAACCAGGGGAGAGGTAGGTATGAATGTCCAATGGGCATTCAGGCACAACGGGGATGGCAGAAGGCAGGCAGAAGCAGAACCGCTTCTTCCTGTTACTATTGTGGAGTGGATTCGGCCTTATTCCTGGCCCCACCGCTGTCCCTGACTAGATCGCGTAGTACTCGCCGGTCTGCTCTTCGGGTTTCGCGGCTTTAGGTAGCTCGCTTGGTGCATCGGCCGGTTTCTTGTCCGGGGTCTTGCTCTTCCACGTCGCTATGAGGATTAAGATGAGGGTGATAAGCAGGCCTTCGAGGGGCTTTCGGTAGCGGCCTTCATTGATCACTACAAGGCTGAAGCACTGGATGTAGAGCCAGAAGAGGACATTGGCGGATATTAGGTAGCCGCTGAAGCCGATATGCTTCCACCGGAAAAGGAGTAGTGCGAAGACGACTATGAAGAGTGGTAGCCAGAACCAGCGGGTGTACACAGCGAGATGGTCAAAGTAGAATGCGGGGTTATCGTCCGGCCAGGAGGCCCCGAAGAACATGCACAGCAGGTTTTCCTTTATCCAGCGGCATCGCTGGTCGAACGTCAGCTCAATGCCGGCGGCGGCGGTATTCCAGTCAGTCATGCCTTTGCGAAGATCGACATTGAGGACAAGGGCATCCTGACGTGCGGTGGTCCACCGGCTTAGCTCGAGTACCTTTTGGCGGAAGGCACTGTCCGGGGCATTGGGGTCTTCCTTGGGCGGAAGGAGTTCAGCCAGCTCCTTGAAAGGATAGGCTCTCATCATGGGAGATTCATAGATGTAGTACCAGCCGGCGCCGTCGCGTGACAGGTGCATTTCCACCCGTTGCTTACCGGAGATGCAGTAGAGTTTATTAAACACCCCCGAACCATGGGGACTCCAGAGTCCACAAAAGGTGTGTGACCGCAGGGCGAGAGGACCGAGGATAAGGGCGAGAATGAGCGTCGAATAAATCGCGCGCGGGAGTTTCCCTTTCTGAACAAACCAGAGTGTGCTCACGGTAACTGCAGCCATGGGGATGCCCACGCCACGGGTCAACCCGGTGAGTATCCATACGAATACTACCAGCAGGAAGGAGTGTAGGTCGTTCTTTCTGAGCGCACGCCAGGAGAGTCCGAAAGCCAGCCCGAGAAGCGGCAGGAATAGCGTTTCTTGCATGAAGTAGCTGTAGATGCCTATCCATGTGGGCAGGAACGCGATCAGGCACATGCCAAAGAGTCGGAGTGTGCGCCCGAGGGGTAGCTCTTTGAAGAAGTAGCCCCATGCCAGCGGGCAGGAGAGCGAGAGCAATGCCCCGTAGATGGCCGCCAGGGTCGGGTCTGCGAGGCAGAACTTCTGCACGAGCGACATCCAGGACTGATAGACGATCGGATCGAAAAGGACTGAGGGCGAGAAGTTCAGCGTATCCTTCGCATGGTCCCAGTGGCGCATGCAATCGCTGACGTACGCTACCGTAGTCATCGGATTGTTCGTAAAGACGGAGTCTATCCGCAGCAGAAGTCCGCAGATAATCCAAAATACGAGAAACTTGTCGGTCAGGGAGTAGGGTACACGCTTTGACACAATCTGATGGGGTTTTGTTTTGACCTCGCAACGCAGGTTTTTACAAATTGTATTGAGTATTAGCGGCGTACCTACCCCTTATCCAATCTAAATTTCACTGTAATGGCGTTTTCTACCCTGACGACATCACTCTATATGCACCTACGCCGCCTTGGGCTGGTCTTCTTAAATCTATTCCTGTTCGCTACGGTGCTGCATTCGTCGCAGATCAATCTTACTGTTAATCAGAACAGTAGCGGGCGGGATGTGGTGGTGACGGTGATCAACGAGTCGAGTTCCCCAGTGCAGTTGACTCAGGTGAAGCTCGAGATCGGTAGCTATGCGAGTACCCAGTCCGTGCCGACAGCGATTGAGGCGCGGGCTTCGCGGGACTTCGCGTTTGTGATCGACTACCCTGCGACACCCGGCTCGTACGTACAGATCGCGACGATCAGTTACTTAAACGAGGGCAGCACATTTTCCCTGCGGGCGGTGGGCCGGTATAATTTTCAGTTCGAGCGCAGTCATCAGGCGCAGGCGCAGTTTCAGACAGCGAGCATCAAAAAGCAGGGAGAGCTGGTGCTGAAGGCAGCGGACCCCGATTCGTGGACGTTGATCCTGCCGAACGAAATCCAGATTGCCAATAGACGGGTAGAGAAGGACAAGCTGATCTGCGAAGTGGTTGCCACGAATAATGGATTTAACAACACGTACCAAATCTATGCCTACCAGACCTTGGAAAAAGACGGGGCGCAGTCTCTCGCGTTGGTGGATACGCGACTCACGGCGGATACCATGGCGAGTTATGAGCGAGGGCGCACACCGGATAAGTGGCTGTACGGTGGACTCGCTGTCGGTGCGCTGCTCGGGCTGTGCCTCATCCATCTGAGGCCGGCGAAGACACGCTTCGCAGTGGCACTGGGGAAATACGCGGCGCGGTTGACGTTTCTCTCAGGCGGGTACCTGCTGCTTCGCCATGCACCTGAGCTTATCTTAAAGCTCGAGTTCAGCCTCACCTGGGACTGGGCGGCGGTGATCGTGAAGTATCTTGGCGTGGTGCGCAGTGGCTTTGCCAGTGGCGAAATAGCGAATTTCTTTGCCCGGTTTATCGACTACTATGTGCGCTTCTTTGCGCTAATCTGTCTGCCCTACAGTTACTTTTGCGACAGCCAGAAAACATTCGCAGAGGACAAGTATGCGGCCTTGTTGAAGGTTCTCTGGTACCCGTTGGTGTGGCCCTTCAAGCGCGAGCGCGGTGTATGGAATTACCAGAGCCGTCTGGGGTTGCTGACCCTATGCGTGAAGTTCTTCTACATCCCGCTCCTGTCCTCCTGGGTCATTAACAACACCTTCTACCAGCGGGACCTGACCAACAGTTTCGCCCTGAGCACGAGTGCCGATTTCGCGGAGAAGCTCTATTCGAACTTGCTGGTCATCACGGTGTATTTGAAGGCGCTCTTCATCTACGTAGACACCAGCATCTTCTGTTTCGGCTACTGCGTGGAGTCCAAATACTTGAAGAATGAGATGCGCTCGGTCGAGTTCACCTTTCTCGGCTGGTTCTTCTGTTTGTGGTGTTACCCGCCGTTTAACAGCTTCTCGTACTCGGGCTTCGACTTCACTCTCGCCCATGCTGCGTCCTATGCGATGAGACACGGAGCACTTATATGGATAGGTACTCTTTTGCTGAGTGGTGCGCTGACTTGGTGGGCGTGGCAGAAGCGAGACAGGACATCCTTTGCGCTCATGTTGCTGGCCTGGATACCGACAGTATTTCTTACCAATGCCTGCACTCCAGGCTCAGGCGGTGTGTTGACGGGAATCATGGCCGTTACGGCCTTAATCGCAGTATGGTGGCGGCATCCAGAGAAGATAAGAATAGCAGCACTTCTTGGCTTTTGTGGAATTGTATATATATTTGTCACGCAAGTGCCTCATATTCCGCAGCATTTATCCCCGCAGTACAACAAGTGGTATGGCCTGACAGGGCAAATACTGGTCTGTGCCGGATGGGGTGCCTTCGCGTGGGCTTCGGTATCGCTGGGATTCAAGGGCTCCAACCTCACCAACCGCGGCATCGTCTCGCATGGACCCTACCGCTTCTGCCGGCACCCTGCGTATGTCTTGCATATATTTATTCCCGTGGTTGAAGCTGTCATGTTTGGGCAGTATTTTATTGGCTTAATCATCGGGTATAGTGTTATCTATTTCCTTCGAGCAATGACCGAAGAGCGCCACCTTTCCCACGACCCCGATTACGTGGCTTACAAACAAAAGGTCCCGTACCGCTTCATTCCAGGGATAATCTAAAGTGCCTGCCCTACCCCCTATTTCCAGAGGTTACCCGAGCCACATGACAAGGCTTCTGCTCGGCTGTCTAGGCTGCTTGCTGGCGGCCGTTACCCTGCACGCGCAACCCGTGAATCTTCCCCGTGAGAGCGACTTGCTCGCCTACTGGAAATTCAATGAAGGCAAGGGCGACAAGGTTTATGACCACAGTGGCCACAACCGCCATGGGACACTCATTAATGGCCCTCGTTGGGAGCATGGCGTGCTCCACTTTGCCGGGAGATACGACTGCGTGGAAATCCCCACCAGCGATGAATTGGAATTCGGCGAAAATTCGGCGTACTCCATCGTACTAGTGCTTCGGGTTCACCAGATGCCGAATACCGGCTGGGCCGGGCTCTTCACCAAAGGGCGGGACAAAGGGAACTGGCTCGGGCTCTGGCTGGCCCCCGACCGCAACTGGAACTACGCTCACGGCGGGAGTAATCTAGGCATCTTTTCCCCGGCTCCTGACCGCTGGTCTCATGTTGTCTGCTCTTACAATCAGGGGGTTAAGAGTTTCTACCTCGATGGGGTAAAACTGAGTTCGGGAACAGACCGCCGCGGCTCAGCCAACTATGGGAAAATATTTATCGGAGGCTCGGGCAACTTCTCCGAATACGCGAACTTTTCCATCGCTGAAGGCCGTATCTACAATACCGCGATCACCGATGAGCAAGTCGCCGCCATGCATCAGGAACTCTGGCGCAGCGGTCGCTTGGGAGGAGCCATGCGCGAGTACTGGCTGGGGGCCGAGGGCGCTACCGTTGAGAGCTTTACTGGCAGCCCGAGGTTTGCAGAGGCACCCAGTGGCCGCGATATTATTTACTCCATGGAGTGCCCTGCATGGGACAACCGCCAAGTCACTCAGGGATGGTCCGATAACTACGCCCAGCGAATTCGTGCCTGGCTCGTGCCCGATGAGAGTTCTTATTACGAATTTTTGATAGCCGCAGATGAACACGCGGTGCTGCGCCTGGGCACGGATGACAATGCCGCTACAGCCCATGAGCTATGCCGCACGATGGGCTACACCGAACCCATGGACTGGTACCGCACCCCTGAGCAACTCTCCGCACCGGTCTATCTTCAAGCCGGGGCTCGCTACTATTTCGAAGTGGTCCACAAGGAGGCCTTTGCAAACGATCACCTTGAGGTGGGGTGGTCGAGAATAGTGAATGAATTATCCGGGGACGTCCGGATAATCACTGGCGAGAACCTGGTGCCCTATACTATGGAAGCTGCGGCAGTGGAAGCCGCACGAGTGGCCGAAATCGACGCCCGTAACAGGGCCGCCGCCATGGCTGCAGCCCGCGCCTATACCGAAGCGGTTGCCAAAGAAGAGGCCGATGCAGCAGCCCGTGCCCAAGCCGAGGCCTACGCCCGCGCCCACGCTGAAACGCTACGCCAGAACGAGATGGCCGCCGCAGCCCGGGCACGTGCAGATATCATGATGCGCACCCAATTCGAAACCTTTGCCAAGACACAAGCAGAAGAGACAGCCAAGGCCACGACGCCTGAACCGACGGCCACGGCATCCATGCCTGAACCCACACCGCCATTACCCGCGACGGATACCGCGGCTATCTCCGAGCCGCCAGAATCTACCCCGGCTACCATCGGTGCCCCTGCCGTACCGGAATCGCTGCCAGAGCCAGTTGTTGTGCCGGAACCAATCAAACCAATCGTTGCGCCCGTGCCGGAGCCCGCGCCAGTCGTTGTGCCAGTGCCAATTACACCCGTCGCACCGGAGCCCACGCCAGCCCTACCCGTTGCCAGCACACCGGTGGAACCGCACACGGAGCCCACACCCACAGCAGAGCCTATGGCACCCGTACTTGTTGAAGTCCCCCCTGAACCCGAAGCAGAACCTGCACTGAGGGAGGTCACTCCTGAACAAGTCCCCGAGCCCGTCCCGGAAGTCTCTCCCTTCGGTGAGCCCGATCCCGATATCCCGCGTATTTCAGCCGAGGATGAAACAAACGAGACCCCTGTTGTCGATGAGCGGGATGGGGCAGAGTAGTTGTAGCTGGTCGGTGTAGCGCGTACTCACCATTCATCATCCTGCGGCACGTGGCTGAAGGGGATGCGCGTGGGCGCGCTGTCTATGGCTTCCATTGCGCTGGCTCGAAAGAGCGCGCGGCTGCCGTAGGCGCGGTTTAGCGTATCCACGGCAGAGTCGAGGCGGTGTTCGCGGTGCTCGCGGTCTCCAGACCAGAGCGTGGGCGTGTGCTGGGCTGTGCTTTCGAGTGAGGTGAGGTTTACGCTGACAGCGAAGGGCGCCTTGATCGAGGGGCGTTGTTCCCAGAGCCGGGCGAAATGCTCCAGCAGGCACTGGGTGGACTGTGTTTTGTCAAACCCCTGATTCACCTGCCAGGTCGGTGCATCGTAGAACTGCACCTGCACCCCGAGGCACCCACAGAAGTAGCCCTCCCGTCGCAGCCGGAAGGCGGCTTTTTGGATAAGCTTCGAGAGTACGGCGTGGGACTTGGCCTCATTTCGTAATGCCGGTGGGAGTACATGGGAGTGGCCGAAGCAACTGCGCTTAGTCGGCGGCTGCTCCACCTCATACCCGCGCAGGCGGAACCACATCCGCTCGCCCTCCACCCCGCGCCAAATCGCGCGCATGCGGTCTCTGGATAGCGCGTACAGATGCTCGATGGTATAGACTCCATAATTATTCAAGCGGGTGGTCATCTGGTGGCCTATTCCGCAAAGGTCATCCATTTCCATCCCGTACTCGATTAATTTTCCAGGCACTTCGAGCCCGGTGAGAGTCACGAGTCCGTCCGGCTTTTGCATCTCGCTGGCCGTCTTGGCGAGGTAGGCATTTGGAGCGATCCCTATGGAGCACCGCAGCGCCGGGCTGAAGTCCACCAGGCGCGCCTTGATCTCTCGTGCCACCCCTATTGCGAAGTCCGGCTCCTGCCAGTGCCCATTAAGTTCACAGCGCACTTCGTCCACCGAACATACCTGAGTCACCGAAATACACTGTTCAATAATCGCGTTCAGTTCATGATGCAGGCGCACATACTGGTCAGGGCGTGCCTCTACAATAACCACATCAGGACAGAGCATTCGAGCCTCCCGTACACGTGTGCCGACCTTTACTCCGCGCGCTTTAGCCGCATAAGAAGCCGCAATACAGCACCCGCTCTCAGTCGCCACCGGTGTAATGGCGATGGGTCTCCCAATCAACTCCGGTCGCATATGCTGCTCGCAGCTCGCGAAGTAAGCATTGAAGTCGATGAATAGCTGTTTTAATACGTTCATTAATATGAACACTATATGTGTACAACTGCGTTCTGCAAGGCACAAAGGGAGATACTAACTTTTAGCCATTAGCCTTTAGCTTTTAGGCAAGATTTGAACATGCCATCCATTACCACAATCTCCTGAAAGCTACGCGAATTTCGGGATAGAAGTAACAAAGAAGCCATCAGCGTTCATTTGGCCGCATTCCGACTCAGTGCCTAAAGGCGAATAGCTAATGGCTGATAGCTAAAACTGGCAGTCCGGCTAGGATTCGAACCTAGACAAGCGGAACCAAAATCCGCTGTGCTACCATTACACTACCAGACTAGATAACTTATAGATACTCCTCCGGCGGCACACGTCAAGCTTCGGAAAAGACTTCGTGTAAAGTTCAGGGCATCTCGAATAGCTGTGTGTAGCTATCATCGGTGCGACATCAAACAAGTTGGCCAGACCATGGCAGACATCCTGAAGTCAGCACGAAACAAAAGAATTCCCGGCCACGAAGAGAGACGCTGGCTGGTATTTAAGGAGGTCAGAGATGGTGTCATCGCTGCGCTGTCAATGCCCCTAAAATTAGGGCACCTGCTCAGTCGTGGCTCAATTATCGCCAAATCACTGTGGGAAGATCGTCCAAATAGGCAAAGGCAGATAGAGAGACTGCATCAAACGATAAATTCTTAGGTTAATGCTTATGGGCAAGATGCCCGTGCCACTGAAGCCAGACCATGCTGGTGTATGATCTTGGCAGAGGTACCTTTGATGTCAGTAGTCATGGCAAAGCAGGGCGTGGCAATTGCGCCGAGTGAACTTGCGCTTTCAGGCGTTTTCGGTTTAGTGGAGGCTTCCAGTCTGAATTTTCGGACAACGAGACATCCATTGAACTTACATTCTATGAAATCCAAACTCATAAGCTATACACTCGCCATCGCAACGATACTTGGCCTCTGCCTGGTCAATGCCCATGCACAACCTGCAAAGGATGCGGGATTTAACTATAAAGCGAGTGGCTACTATTCGGGTAGTGCTGGCATTAAAGCTGGCACGGTGGATCTTGGCGATGTGTCCGCTGCGAACTACTCAGTGAGTGGGAACTATGCCATGCCTGTGGGTGAAGATGGCCTGTTCCGCATCGGGGGTACCTTCGATACCACTACATTTAGCCGCGACGCAGCCTTTATCATCCCGGGCGAACTCTACTCGCTGGCGCTGAATCTGGGTTATAGTGCCCCCTTCTCCGATGCGTGGTCCTACCGCATCGATATTAGCCCCGGGATCTACAGTGATTTTAATGACATCAGCAAAGATGATCTGAATGTACCATCCGTGTTCTCGGTCATCTACACAAGCAGCCCAGACCTCCAGTGGTACTTCGCTGTTATTGCGAATCCGCGGGGCAAGACACCTGTCATGGGCGGAGTCGGTGTGCGCTGGCGCTTTGCAGAGCAGTGGACACTTAATCTCCTCTTCCCCAATCCGCAAATCGAGTACGCAGCGAGTGATAGCGTCACTCTCTTTGCCGGGGCTTCCATGCAGGGCGGAACCTATAATCTTGCCGATAACTTCGGCACGCCTGCCGGACGTCCCGGCTTAAACAATGAGTATGTGGACTACCGCGAAATCTGCGTCGGTACTGGAGCAAAGTTTACCCTCAGTCCTGATTTCACCGCCACCGTGGGTGCAGGGTGGATGGTCGACCGCCGTTTCGAGTATGATGCCGACGACCTGACCCTCAATGGCGACGGTAGTTTCTACATTCGAGCGTCTGTGGGCGGCCGGTTTTAACAACTGCCTTCACTATTGCTAAATCTCGAACCAAGCCAGCGACTCCGCATAGCTCGCGACTGGCCCAATGATCACCATGGCAGGGGCGCAAAGGCCGTGCTCCTTAACCTCGGCAACCAGCTTTACCACTGTGGTAACACAAGTGCGCTGCTCGGGGTAGGAAGCGTTCTGGACGACTGCAACTGGAGTTTCTGGCAACATACCACCCGCGAGTAACTCGCTCGTGATGTACTCAAGGCGCGTCATCGCCATGTAGAGGCAGAGAGTGGCATTGAGTTTCGCATACACGCGCCACTCGATGGCACGCTCCAACTTCGCAGGGTCTTCATGGCCGCTGAGCAGAATCAGCGCACTGCTATGCGAACGATGGGTGAGAGGAATGCCTGCGTACGCCGCAGCCGCCAACGCAGCCGTCACGGCTGGGACGACTTCGTAAGCTATCCCCGCCTCGCGCAATCGCATGGCTTCCTCGCCTCCGCGACCAAAGATAAACGGGTCGCCCCCCTTCAACCGAACTACTGACTTCCCTTCGCGGGCGAGCTTCACCAGTAGATTTTCGATCTCTTCCTGCGGCACGCTATGTGCCCCGGCTCGTTTCCCCACATAGTACTGGGCACACGTCGGCCTCGTCCAGTGCAGCGCGTCTGGACAGGCAAGATGATCATACACCAAGGCATCACACTGCTCAATCAGTCGGTACGCTTTTCGTGTCACCAAGTCCGGATGCCCTGGGCCTGCACCGACCAGATAGACGGTGCCTGAGCGGATGGGTTCAGCCTCGGGTGGGCTTGTATGATGAGGAGTTAACAAAGAAAAGATGTGTTTCGACTTGAATCTACGGTGAATCACCCTTTATAGTAAAGTATAAACTAGATTGTGATGCATTGAGAACAAAACTTATGTCATTAACCTTACTTCCAGCAGAGATAAACATAGCCGATGTTAACCAGGAACTGTCCTCCAAGCACGCAATGGAGCGGGTATGCTGGGGATTGGAGGTATTTGGCGAGAAGGTGGTGTTGAGCACGAGCTTCGGCGCACAATCTGCAGTCATGTTGCATCTGGTGACAGAGTTGGCGCCTAATATTCCGGTGGTATTTGTGGACACGGGTTACTTGTTTCCAGAAACGTACCAGTTTGCTGATGCGTTGTCCACGCGGTTGAAACTAAACCTGAAGGTCTATAACCCTGCAATGACAGCCGCGCGTGCGGAGGCTCTTTATGGCAAGCTCTGGGAACAGGGCAAAGAGGGTTTAACGAAGTACGGGATCATCAATAAGGTCGAGCCGATGAACCGGGCTATTCGCGAACTCGGTGCACAGGCATGGTTCGCCGGGCTTCGGCGCTCTCAGGCCACGTCCCGGGCGCAACTCGAAGTCGTTGCCCGTCAGAACAAGATTTTCAAGCTCCATCCGATAATTGATTGGACGGACCGCGACATCTACCAGTACCTCACCAAGCACAATCTCCCCTATCATCCGATGTGGGACAAGGGCTATGTGTCTATTGGTGACTGGCACAGCACCTCTCCGCTGGGTGAGGGAATGACAGAAGAGCAGACCCGTTTCAACGGCTTGAAGCGCGAGTGCGGTCTGCATGAAATCTCCGGCAAGGCAGACTTCCAAATCTAGTCAGACGAAGGCTACTACCCCAACTGGCGCACTTGGCTGCCAAGTTGTTTTGTAGTCTGTGGTCTTAACCGCTCATAGTAGGATTCCGTCAAATCTTTGCCACCGGTGAGGTTCTCTATTAAGCTGGCTGGGGTATAGATGAATCCCCAGGGAAATCCCCACCAGCCTAGAAAGAAAGTCATGACTGTGTAGCTCAATCCTGCGGCAACCCTTGATTTACCAGGCTGAACAAGCACCAACTCGCTTTCCCGAGTAAATGTCAGTATGACGACTGATATTGTGTATTTGAAGCGAACGACCTTCCCGCCTTCATCGAAGAATCGCTCAATCATGGCATCGTTGTAGCCGATGCGCTTAAATGCTACAGCCAGTTCTGGGGTCATGTACACATTACCCGCGTCATCCGCGCCCACAGAAGTTCCCGTGATATCGCCTTGATCGGTCTGCTTAATACCCTGAAGAAGCACTGGTTGTGTCCGAAGTGCCACCCATTGCTGCAAGGCTATATTCCAAATCGGTGTGTCCAGTGTAATTGTCTTGGAAATAAGCAACTGGTGTAGCTCCGCCCGCGTTACGGGTCCCTTTTGTTCGCCATTCTCTCCGTAGTAGATGTGTTCCATGACTAACGCGAACGCTGGATATATAAAATGCGCTTGTCAAGTGCTCGTTGAGTATCGGTTGTGTGAAGGGAGCGTTTTCTTCTGCTCCCACCAAACGTGCGCGTGAATTTCCATCTCCAGCTTAAAGCTGTTTCAAGTAGATTTTTCCCTGTGAATCCTGAAACATAACTTCTCGGGTGTCGGATTTCAAACCTGCATAACGCACGCCGAGGTCAGGCTCCATGAGGGCGTTGTTAACATAAAGAATATTGTCCACAACGATGGCAGTCTGGTCGCCGATGGGCATTAAAGAGATATCAAGGCTGTGAATGAAGTTGACCACATCATTCGCCTGAGCGTTTACCGTAGCGGCAGGCTCTTGTACGCTGGAATTGTCTGGAGTAGGAGTAGATGTCTTGATGGACGAAGCCGGTCCAGCCTCAGCAGGAGTTGATGGCGCGGTGGTCGATGCGGCAACAGGTTCCGCTGGAGTGGCTTGCTCATTTGTGGTCGAAGATCCGCTCTTAACCATAACCACTGCTACAAAGGCGACCACCACAACTGCAGCGAATGCCCCGGCGATGACGAGGATATTGGGCTTCTTTTTTCCGGCCTGCTTCTTTGCGAGTTGAGGAGGCGGCGGCGCGGGTTTCGCACCGGGTGGCGATTTGGCGAATTTCGGTGGTGGTGGCGCCTGCACTTCGGTGCTTGGGGCTGGAAGGGGTGGAGCCGCTACAGCCGGCACGGGCAAGGGTGCAGGCCCTACATTAGCCGCAGCTGCAGCGGGTGAAAGTGCCGGGCTGGGTGACATCTTTAGCCCGATCTTTATCTTCGCACCGCCGGAAGAACCGCCTCCAGTGGCTAACGGTGCGGTATCTTGTTTGGGAGGCTCAACGGGTGGTGTACTCGCCGGAGCGATAGGTGGAGTCGGTGCTTGCTGCACTACTGGCGCAGGTATGGGCGCCGACGGTGTTGAGAGAACTACCGCTGGTTTAGTTTGTATATGTGGTCTGGCAGGAGGAGTCGGTGCAGCCTTGGGTGTTTCTACTGCTGGAGCTTGCGGCGGTTCGACTATAGGCGCTTTCACGACCTCAGGCTGTGGCGAAGGTACCGGTTTCTCCGCTGCGGTAGCCTGAGGCGCTGCCTGCTCACCCGGTTTCCCCGAGGCTGGACCGGTGCCTTTGAACTTAAGTGTTATGCGCGGCTTGTTCGCACCATCGCCCTGATTAGTATCTGTATTTGACATAGATGGCTCCAGCAGTGTCTTCGAAATGTACTTCCGTGTCGGTTACATCCTTAAGCATGAGTTGTAACTCGGGGTTGACCATCTGCCCCTTGGCGATGGGCTTCGACTTTTTAGTTTCAGGATCGTAAATGAGTACCTTGCGCCCTCCACCCATATAGCCGCGGATTTCCAAGGTATTAACATAAGCCACGAGGTCTGGGCTGGGCTTTACGTAGGGCTTGGGCGGTGGTTCTGCGGAAGTGATGATCTGCACCGCTGCCACGGGTGCGCCGCCTACAGTTGCAGTTACTGGTGTGGCTGATACGGGCGCGGGCTCAGCAAAAACCACGGGTTGCGGAGCAGGCGGCTGTACATCCGGAGGTGGCGGATTTGCCATTGGTGCGGCCGCGGCGGGTGGTGGTGTACTTGGGGTAACAGCTGGGGCGGTGGTTACCACGGGCTTGGTAACAGGGGGTGTTGCGGCTACAGGAGTCTCCTGCTCGCCCAGAACTCCCTCGCTCAACAACTCGCCTCTTTTCTTATCTTGTTCGGTCACCGCCTTTGCCTTGTTAATTAACCTCGCAGGCATGGATCCGATACCAGTGCCCGTGGGTACAGGTGCCGGGGTTTCTGCCGGCGGTACGGCAACGGGTGCTGGCTCCGTGGGTGCCGGTTGGATAACCACAGGTGGTTCTGCCGGAGGCTCGGTAAATACTACTGGCGCAGGAGTAGCTTTGCCTGTGGCCGATGCCACCGGGACGTCCAAAACTACCTGCTCCTCGGTTACGGGAATCGCAGGCGTCTCTGTTGGTGGGAGCGCAGGTTCCGGAGTCTCGGCAGGGTTTGCAGCAACGGGTGTGGGAGTCGGATTCGTGGTGGCGGTAGCCGAAATTGGAGTGGCAGCAGCTGGCTCTGTTGTGGTTTTCGGTTTCTCCTTAAAAACGATGAGCACCATCACAACGATACCTACTATGAACAACACGGCTAGTCCGCCAATCAGTCCCATCACCTTTATCATCCCCTTGCCAGTGGAGTGATTTAAGGGAGCCGGTGGAATCGCTGTAAAAAGTGGTGGCGCACTCGTAGCGGGGCCCTTCATTGGTTCCGACGGGGGCGAAGCTTGCGGGGCTGGAGCCGCCGGGTCTCGCGGTGGGAATGGCCCACGCGAAAGCGCCTTGGCCAAGGCTTCGGAGCCTGCCATCGGTGATACGGGCGGCGAACTCGTTGGCGTAGAAGAGCGCTGCGGAAAGGGAGCTTGAGTGATCGGCTTTGGCGTAGCGGGTATCGGTGAAGGCATGGCAACCGGAGCTGGCCCAGGCGTTTGTGGCGCTTCGGGAAGCGGCGGTGGCGCTGATACGGGGAATGGAGCTGTGGACAGTGCGGGTGGCGGCCCCTTGGGTTTAAGCCGCAGTCCACTTGCGCTGGCTGCCTGTGCAGCCGCATCTGTGGTATTCTCTCCTTGTGCTGAGCCCGCAGGCAGATTCTGGCCAGCGGCGCGCTGAGCGGCTTGCTGGGCCTGGGCTTTCTTTAAGGCGTCATTAATCAAGCTCATCGGACACTCAGCTCCTTTTTCGCACGGCGGACGTCCCACCAGGTTACCTCATCTCGGTTCTTAACATAGGCAGCGAGTACCGCCTTGTCACACAAATTGTTTATCACCCGGGGAATGCCCAAGCTTGTACTAAAAATCTTCTTGCATGCATTCCGGGAAAAGCGAGGCCGTCCCGCGCTGCCGGCCATGGTCAGCCTATGCTGTATATAAAGAGTCGTCTCCTGCAAATCGAGCGGTTCCAGCTCGTAGAAAACCAGCACCCGCTGAAGAAGCTGGCGCAAGTCTTTGCGTTCCAACTTGTCCTTCAGCTCCGGCTGCCCAATCAGGATTATTTGCAGGAGCTTTTGTTTGTCCGTCTCCAGATTGGAGAGCAGCCGCAGATGCTCCATGGTCTGCACTTCGAGATTCTGGGACTCGTCAATAATCAGGACGATATCCTTGCCCTGCTGAATAAGCTCCAGCAGCCGACGATTGAGCCGCGCAAGCAGCTCGCTCATAGTCCCCTTTACGTCCCCTTCGCCCAGCTCGGAGAGTATAACCTGCACCAACTCGAACTCATTCAAGCGTGGGTTCAGAATCAGCGCCGTCGCATAGCGATCGTGGTTCATCTCATCCATCAACTTCCGACACAGCAGTGTCTTTCCACAACCCACCTCGCCAGTAAGTACCATAAAGCCCTTCTTCTCCTGTATCCCGTAGCGAAGGTGCTGCAGCGCCTCCTGATGCTTTGGGCTCAGAAACAGAAATCTAGGGTCCGGGGTGATATTAAATGGCATCTCCCGCAAGCCATAATACTCCAAATACATGCGACAGTGTAAACGTGAACCCTTATCTAGAGTAAGCTGCCGTAAAAGGAAACACTATTCGACAGGGCACTCCCGCCAAGGTCATCTCGTCTCCCGCCAAGGTCATCTCGCCCCCCTCCAAGGCCATCTCGTCTCGCGCCAAAGCCATCTCGTCTCCCACTAAGGCCATCTCGCCTCCCGCCAAGGTCATTTCCTCACCCGCCAAGACGATTTCCTCTCCCGCCAAGACGATTTCCTCGCCCGCCAAGACGATTTCCTCTCCTGCCAAGACGATTTCCTCTCCTGCCAAGGTCATTTCCTCTCACGCCAAGGTCATTTCCTCACCCGCCAAGACGATTTCCTCTCCCGCCAAGGTCATTTCCTCACCCGCCAAGACGATTTCCTCGCCCGCCAAGACGATTTCCTCTCCTGCCAAGGTCATTTCCTCTCCCGCCAAGGTCATTTCCTCTCCCGCCAAGGCCATTTCCTCTCACGCCAAAGCCATTTCGGCAACCGCCAAGGCCATTTCCTCATTCGCCAAGGCCATTTCCTCTCACGCCATGGTCATTTCGGCAACCGGTACGACTATGATGCGCCCCAGAAGTGTAGGTTCAGATGGTATGGGATCTGTCTTCGGTCCCATACGTCACGATTGCACCGCTCCGTCTTCTATCCGTGTAATCTTCACCTGATAGTTTTCGGGACCGCGCTCAAGATATTCCCACGAGAATTCGCCAGGATTTTCTGCCTTAAACTGATAGCCGAGTGGTATGGGATCATGGTCGTTCTCCAAGACGAAAAAGTCTCCTTTCTTAAGGGCTCTAGCGCGGCCAAGAATAAGTCCATGCTTGATGGAGCACGGGATTTGTGTGCCACGGAAAATTTTGTCCTCCGGAATACTCTGAGTGTTTGGTGCTATATTCATACCCAGACACACTACCATAATACACAGCGCATTTCCTTGAGGTGAATCAATTGTATGAATCAAAAGGCATACAATTGGGCGCATCTCAGTTTTTGGACAGGTGGCTTTAGCCAAGGCGTTGTCGTAATCCGTGTGATGCGTAACGAGGATTTTTTGCCGCAAGAAGGCGCAAAAAATTAAAAAATGCTGAGCTACCGAACACTCAAGGCATACGCACGATGCACGAAGCTGGTGTTTTTCATTTTTGTTTCTTTTTGCGACTTTTTGCGGCTAATCCATTTAATACGTCCAGAAACTGAGATGCGCCCCCCCACAATTGCCGTGGAAGGCAATGGCTTGCCAAGCACAGGGAGAATGCATTACACAGATTGTACTAATACCATGGCATACCGCTCCCCTAGAACTCGATTTCGACGCTACTGGATCAACCGAATACTACTGATCTGCGGACTGTTCGTTGGCGGATTTCTAGTGGTTGTCCTTATCAGTCCTCAGGCAAGAAAAGTAGTGGGGATGATCTTGCGTGGGGAGAAGGCGCAGGCACCATCGGCGCTGCTTCCTAAAGAGCCGGAGGAACCCCTGCAAATCAAGGACATTCTTGCAAAGCATTATGAGGCGACCGGAGGCTATGAACGTCAGGTCAACCTGACCAGTCTCAAGCTAATAGCTAAGTTAAAACGCGCAGATGAAACCATCGACGACATAGCTATCTTCAAGAAGGCACCCAATCTTATCCGCACTACTACCACACTCAAGAATGGCAGGATTGTCATGGCCTATGATGGCAAAGAAGTGTGGCGGCAAATCATCAATAGACAAGGTAGTGTTGTCGCTCTGGATACTGTAGACCAGAAGGTTGCGGATGATTTTATTCGGGATGCTCCCATTAACAGCGTGCTCTTCGAGTATGAAAAGCTCGAAGCTTCGGTCGAGCTGATGGGTGAGGAAGTGTTCGAGTCGCAGCTCTGCTATAAAGTGCGTGTCACCTCAAAAAGTGGCTTGGTAACTGACTACTTTCTAGACACGAAGGAGTTTCTGGAGCGAGGTACCAAAATGAATTTAACCGTAGGTGACAAAGTTATACTTAAGGAAAGCAAGTCTACAGGCTACAAGGAATTCGACGGGTTAAAGGTGCCTGGAGAAATCAAAATATACACCGACGGGAAATGGCAGACTTCGCTGCTTATAGAGACTATGGAGCCGAATGGCGGACTGCTTCGGGATTTATTTATGCGCCCAAATCCCCCACAGGCAACAGCCGCCGTCGGTGGCAGTTAACAGCCACTACACCGGCCTCGGATTCAGGGTATACCAGAGCCTGGACCCTAATGCGCAGTTTTAGCAAATCTTATTGTTAACCTGACCAGTCGCGTTGGTTAAAAAGATTCCTTGCCCCAAATCAGTCTTTCGTTAAGTATAGCTAATAGTTCAGGATGTCATTTTAATCCCTCATTTATTTTATGCGCATCGGTGGCTTCAACAAATCATCGCTCACTGACTATCCTGGCCAGACAGCAGCGGTCATATTCACACAAGGTTGCAACTGGCGTTGCCCCTTCTGTCATAACCCATCGCTCGTAATACCGGCACAGTACTCGGACGAGATTCCAGAGGAACGCATCATGGCCAATCTGACCCGTCGCAAGGGGCGTCTGGCTGCGGTGGTAGTTACCGGAGGCGAGCCCACCTTGCAGGGCGACTTGCTGCCTTTTCTTGAGAAGCTCAAGAAACTGGACCTCCTGATAAAGCTGGATACGAATGGCTCGCGTCCAGAGATTCTACGGGAAGTAGTGCGTCGGCACTTGGTGGATTACCTGGCGATGGATATAAAGGCCCCGCTTGCCAACTACGCTGAAGCCTGTGGCGTAAGGTTGGATGTGGAGTGCGTGCGCACGAGTCTGTGGATTGTGAAAAACTCCGGGCTTCCACACGAGCTGCGGACCACGGTGATTCCCGGGCTGCATACGGTGCAGGAGATTCGCGAGCTTGGTCAACTAGTCCAGGGCGCCCAGCGATTTGTAGTACAAGAGTTTCTGTCAGACAGCACTCTGCGCCCAGAGTACAAAGGCCGGGTGGCGTTCACGCGGAAAACCCTTGCAGACATGGAGAAATACTTCCGCAACAAAGTATCCGAGTACGTTGTCCGCACCACGGAAGAAGGCTTGGCACAACCCGAGCCGGTGGAGCAAGAAGCGGAAGCACTCGTCTAGTGCGCGTTCGGCTGCTGCGGTTACCCTAAAAAAACAGTGTGACCGATCAGTGCTTTTCCCGGGAAGCCGTAGGCACCCTTCCGTCCCAAAGGGACGTATGCGTTTAGCGTAGATTTTGCCTATTTTGTATCTGTCTTGAAAATATCCCGAAGGGATTATGTCCCAAAGCCCGGGGTTGGCCGCAGGCCTACCCCGGGTAAATGTAAGAAACCGGACAACCCCAACGGGGTTGCGTCCGCATTGCTATGGGCGCGATATACGCCGCAAAGACGGACGACGCAACCCCGTTGGGGTTGTTGTATCTTTCACATCCTTACCCAGGGTAGCGCGCTGTGCGCGCAACCGCTGGGCTTTGGGACGTAATCCCTTCGGGATATTTCTGATTTTGAAAGCACCAGATTTGACGCTAAACACGTACTACGGGACGGTATGCATCTTAGCCCCAGGTTTCAACCTGGGGTAACGGTATATTATGTAATACAAGTCCCGTAGGGACGGCTGAAGGGTTTTACCCTAGAAAGGAAAATGGAAAGTTGGAGTGAACCGCGAAAAGTGGCTGTTTAAGGGAGCATAGAGACGATGTGGGCGTTAAAAAGCACTAACCTACAGGTGAGTCGCTTTTGTCCCGTAGGGACGCAATGTGGGTAGAAACAGGCATCATAACACACCTCCGTCCCGGAGGGACGGAACGTCGACGGTAACGTAACAATCATAACGTCGAGCACAACCAAACCAATGTCCATGGCGACCGGGTTGCGTCCCGGCGGGACGCAGGGGGATTTTATGACTGTGTTTTCTACCGACATTTTGCCCCTCCGGGGCAACAGGATGTCTACGGCATCCTCCGAAAATGCATGGATTGGTCACTCTCCATTTTCCTTTCTAGGTTTTACATTTGCCATACGAGATAGGGAAACATTTCTCTGCGGCTCGTTTGATGAGATCCCTTCAGTCGTCCCTGCGGGACTCGGTCCGGGTATATACGCATTCCCCCAGGTTAAAACCTGGGGCTAAGATGCAGGTCGTCCCCAAGGGGACTGCATTGTTCCATGTCGGGGATGAGGTGAAGCATGGTAACGCAAAATAAGCCAAAGTGCAGAGAATCCCGTTGGGATTCGGACTCGGAAATTGGCCAAAGGCCAGGGGATGCCTACGGCATCCGCACTAGGGTGCAGCGACTGGCAGCTCGGTGATGAGCTTTAGTCCCGGTGTTGCAGCCAGAACGCGGGGCAAGGTATTCACCAGCGTGGCAACGGTGGCAACGTCTCCATGTGTGCCGCCAGCAAGCCGGAGATTCACCGGTGGCTCTCCATCGAGAAACACAGCGTCGTGGGGGTCGGCTTCATCAAGTGCCATGGTAAGGGAGAGGGTTATCTTCTCCTCTCCCGCAACGAAGCCACGGGCAATTTGATAGAGACCCCGAGTCTGCCCGGGTTGAACCGTGAAGAAGGTGGTTTGAATCCGCTTATCTGCGACGACGGGCTCGCACGTCTCTTCAATGCGCTCCAAAGCCCATCCCATGGTGTGCGCAATCAAGCAGACTGATTCCGAGAATCCCGCATGCCCTGCCCTGCCCTCGCGGAAAAGCTGGGAAAAGACAGCGGGCTCCATGCCGCTGCCGATCTTCTTCTGAAGCGGTTGCCGACGCAGCGAGGCATTAACCACGCGCTTGCAGGAAATGCAGACGGTCTTGCGCTGCACCGCGCTCATTACTACCGGTAACAGATCCATGAGAAATCCGGGGTTGATACCCGAAGCGACAACCCGTGCCCCGTGGGTTTTACAGAGGGCATCGAATAGCGCGGCTTCAGCAGGTGCACGATGGCGCGGATAAACCAGCTCTTCGCAAGAGGAAACGATGGCGCACCCGCGCTCTATGAGTGGACGAAGCTGCTCCAGCGCGAGTGAGGCCTTCGAGACGGTGGTTTGTACCACTGCCGCCGGTTGCGCCACTGCCCAGAGTGCATCCACCGTGGGATAGACATAAACCCCGGCAAGGGATGCCACGCCCGTCAATTCGCCAAGGTCGCGCCCCACTTTGGCCGGGTCATTGTCAATCGCACCCACTACCTGATGACCTGTTGAGGCCAGATGCTTGACTGTTTCAATACCAATGGGACCGAGCCCGAATTGTGCAATGCGGATGGACTTCATGAATTACGAACCAGAAGCAATTTTCACACCCTCGGCAAGCCTGCGTATTAACTGGTCACAAAATTTGGTAAAATAACTAGAATCCGTGCGCTGTGTTCTGATTTCCGCGTGAATATCCGTCAACGCATGCTATATTCCAACCATGATAGATGCCGTAACCTGTAGAGTAGGCACTCCCCCCGCGAGCCGCCCCCTCGTCCTCTACGATGGCGAATGCACCTTCTGCTGTCTATGGATTGAGCGGTTTAGGCAGATCACCGGTGAGCGCGTGGATTACGCAACCGCACAGATTGAGGGGGTGAGATTCCCGGAAATCGGCTCGGAAGCATTTAGCCGCGCGGTGTGGCTAGTGCAGCCAGATGGCCATGCCTACTCGGGTGCGGAAGCCGTGTACAAGGCGCTCGCGGTGCAGTCTGGCCTGGCATGGGTCAACGAGCTTTACGAATGCTCGCCGCTCTTCGCCAAGATTAGCGAGGTAGGTTACGGTATTGTAGCCCGCAATCGCATGCTCTTCTCGCGGATTACCCGGCTCGCTTGGGGGAAGCATGTGGCCGCGCCGGGTTATCGTGTCGCGGGCTATCTTTTCCCGCGTGTGCTGGGAGCCGTGGCCCTGATTGCGCTCCTATCGCTCTGGATGCAAGTCGATGGATTAATCGGCAGCCACGGTATTCTCCCAATGGGCAAATACTTCGAGCAGATTAGCCAGGTCATGAGCGAACGCTCACCCACGGCCACGCCATTCGCATCCTTTCCCGCTGTCTTCTGGTGGCTCGGCACGAGCGATGCCATGCTGCACGGGGTAATCATTGCGGGGATTCTCGCATCCGTGGCGTTAATCATCGGGTTGGCTCCACCCCTGGCATCGCTGGTACTCTGGGCGGTGTATCTCTCACTCACTGTAGCTGGCCAGATCTTCACCAGCTTCCAGTGGGATGTACTCTTAATCGAATGCGCCTTCGTCACCATCTTCTTTGCCCCGTGGCGTCTGCTCCATCGCTGGAAAGCCCAGGCCGAACCGTACCGTATCGGACGCTGGCTGCTCTGGCTCGTGCTCTTCTTGATTATGTTCGAATCCGGAATCGTTAAGATTCAGAGCTATGGAGCCGATGGTGGCAACACCTGGCGAATGGGGACGGCGCTCAACTTTCACTACTGGACGCAACCGATTCCCTCGTGGTCCAGTTGGTACATCGACAAGCTACCCGAGTGGTTCGACAAATTTGCGATAGGCTTGATGCTTGTTATCGAACTGATACTCCCCTTCTTCTTCTTTGCACCTCGACGACTCCGCCATGCGGCAGCCTTCGGACAGATTTTGCTACAGGTACTGATTCTAGCCAGCGGCAACTACGGGTTCTTTAATCTGCTGATGCTCGCCTTGTGCATCCCGCTCTTTGATGATGGCATCTGGCCGGAGCGCTTGCGCAATTACCTACGGCTCTCCCCAGTCACACGCAGTTTACCCGAGAAGTATGGTAAACTGCGCTTGGCGCTGACTGTGCCAGTGCTAATCCTCTTTGTTGGCGTAAGTGCGATACAGTTGGCCCAAAGCTGCGCTGATACACGCAAGGCGAAGCCCACTGCTGACACCTGGCTCGAACGGCACCCACTCGTTGCCCGAGCTTACTACCATATCGCCCCATGGCGTACATTTAACAGCTTTGGGCTCTTCAGGGTCATGACTACTGCACGCCCGGAGATCGAGCTTTCGGGCAGCAATGATGCGACCGAGTGGGCTCCCTATAACTTCAAGTACAAAGCTGGCCCCACAAACCGCGCGCCAGTACAAATCATCCCCGGGCACATGCCACGACTCGACTGGCAGCTATGGTTTGCCGCCCTGCAATACGAATCCACCGGACGAATGCCGCCCTGGGTTGTGCCTTTTCTCAAATGCCTTGCAGCAAACCAGCCCGAAGTCATGCAACTACTCGCGGTTAACCCTTATCCAGACGAGCCACCAAAGTTCATCCGCATCGAATTATACCACTACTCTTTTAGCTCCACTGCCACCCATGATAGCACAGGAAACTGGTGGCAGCGCGAGAAAGACGCCCGCTTCACCATCATCCTGCGCAGGTCCCAGTTGCTGAAATAGTAGGCACAAAGAGACAAAGGTACTGAGTCGGAAAGGCAGGAGGCAGGAGGCAAAGTACTGTCGCTTCAGACATCCCATCAGCCGTCCCTTCGGGATTTGTATTACTAAATACGCCATTGGCCAATTTCAGGGCACGCCTCATGGCCCGATTGCATTGAGCGCCAACGGCGCGGCCAAAGCCAGCCCAGGGCAACACCCTGGGTTAACGGCCGCAATAAATTACCAAGCCCTAAAGGGGCGGCCAAACCGCACGCCCCCGGTTTCAATCATCGCCAACGCCGCAACCCATACCGCCAACCAAACGTCCCTTGGCCCGGATGCATCGAATGGAATAAACCAACACGTTGCGATTCACTGCCGGATTTGGCCGCCCTTGCAGGGCTTTGGTGTGGTGGTTGTCCCGGTACCCAGGGCGTCTGGGCTAGCTTTGTGTGCCCCTTTGGGGCGTGGTGTCCCAGAGGGACACAATGTCGGTAGAAACATGCTTATAACACACCCCCGTCCCGTAGGGACGGAACGTAGGTAACAATGTAACAATCATAACGCCAAGCACAACCGAACCAATGTCCATCGAAGCGGGTGGGGTTGCGTCCCGACGGGACGCAGGGGATTATATTGCTATGTTTTCTACCGACATTATGCCCCTCCGGGGCATTCAAAGACTGGCAAATTGGCCAAACGCCGTAGACATCCAGGGAAAAGACCTGGATTGGTCACCCACCATTTTCCTGTTTAGGGTAACAGCTCACAAGCCCTACGCATCTGCCTTGAACAAGCGTCCGGCCGCGGTTGGGTCCACCGGTTTCTTAAAGCCGGCGATGGCGGCGTCGTATCTGGAGACTTTGGGTTCCTCAACAGGAGTCGCTTCACGAGACTTCTCGCCGAGAAGCCAGGAGATAATCGGGTCCTCCAGGAAACGGCGGCGCGCCTCTTCACTACGCTTGGCAGCATCGTCTATACGCGATCTGGCAGCTTCCTGAAGCCGTGCGGCGGCCCGGGCCTCTTCTTCCAGCCGTGCCTTTTCGGCGGCTTTCGATGCGTCTTGCAGAGCAAATTCATCCTTCGACTGAGCGATACTGTCGTCAACCCGCTGATTGGCTTGCTTCTCGTCGGTACGAGCAATGCTCTCTGGTGGTGGTGGCGGTAATTCAACACGCTCTGCACTTTCGCCGCGAGCTTCGCGCAGTAAGCGGTCCAGAATCGGGTCGCTGCTCAGGGGCTTGCGTTTTTCGGGTGCTTGACGCGGATCGATGGCTTGCGGGCGGCGCTCATCACTCACCCGGTTAAGCTCGCGGTCATTACTCACACCACTTGGTTTTTCTTTGACGAGTGCTTGAGCGCTTGTCGCGGTCGCGGCGGCTTGGGAGCCGTCCGTAGAAAGCGCCTCTTCCGTTTGCTGGGATAGAGCTTTCTGCTCAAGTTGCGCAGCCTTGGCAGCGACTGCCTTATCCTGTGCGGAGGGATTCGCCGGAGCGAGTGCTGCGGATCGCGCCTGGCGTGCCTTGGCCGCGGTCTCGGAGGGTGTTTTACCACTGCTTAACTCTATCTGTACTTCGCCACCGACTGCATAGCTCTTCCCATCGGGCCCTTGCTGATATTTGTAGGAGGCACCACCGCGCACGAGCCCGCCGCCCGCACTTATATGGGCCTGCTCATGGGCACGCACATCGGCATCTCGCTTTTGCAGGCGGGACACCTCCTTGCTCTCATCCGTTGACAGCACCTTGCGGGTACCAGACGGAGTCGCGGCACCGACGTTGCGGGTGTCACGTGTGTCGGCATCAGCAGGATTTCTCCCAAAAGCAGAATTTCCAGAAGGCACAGTATAGGCCACTGGGATTGTCGATTTTACTGTGGATGATATTGGCTGGATAATCACTAGGATATCCCCCTTTCTGGGTGATATCGGTCTACACCGGTATGGGTTATGGCAGTTGTTTTTGTAGAGTTCACAGGCACATGATGTCTGCTTACTCCTCTATATCGGTCACCTCGACGAAGACTTTAATAAATTCTGCATATTTCTCAGTCTCCTTCCCCACACGGCAGGCAGAAGAAGTGATATAAGGGACAAGAGGGACAAAGGGGACGGAAGCAAAAGGCTTAGTCCAATGTGCAGGGATGCTGAGGCAGATGTTCTGAGGTTCAGACAACAACTTCGAGAACATCGAGATGCACTGTGCGTTAACCATTTGACAATTACCGGCTTACCTTTTTTACCTATTAACATCGGGTTTCGCCGGTCCATTCTGTCCTGGGCCAATAAGTATAACGCGGCGCACCAACCTGTCTTTGCTGTTCATCAATCTATAAACTCTCATCCCTCACACTCCATGAAACTGTCTCTGCGCTCTGTACTCCTCACATCCGCACTATTGATTGCGACGCATACGGCTGGCGCCGTCGCAATCGGTCTGACCGATAATTTCGAAAGCGGCACCACATTGAGCTGGGCGAATGGTGGAGCTGGCATTCCCCAACCAGCGAATATCAGCACCGGTGGCCCCTCCGGGGCGAATGATAACTTTCTGCAACTCACGGCGGATGGCAGCAGCTCAGGCGGAAAGTTGATCGTATTTAACCGCGACCAGTGGCTGGGGAACTATGTCGGGCTGGGTGTGACCAAGATAGATGTGGACCTGAAAAACTTCGGTACTACGCCACTCACCATCCGCCTGGCATTTAAAGCATCTGCTGGCGGCGGGTCCCCGGGCTACGTATCCGCGGGCTTCAGTCTGCCGGTGGATTCTACCTGGCACCACGCGTCGTTCGACCTTGCACAAGGTAACCTGACAGCAATCGGGTCGCCCGCAACCTACACAACATTTTTCACCAGCGGCCTCGGTGAGGTACGCATAATCAACGAAGCCCTGCCCCTAAACTTAAATGGAGATACGCTCGTCTCCCAGCTTGGAGTGGACAACATTACCGCAATCCCCGAACCCAATGCGATGGCGATGATAGCCCTTTGCGGACTGGCAGTTCTGGGAATGAGGCGGATGCGGTGAAGCTGTTAGCTTATAGTTACGGATAAGCCTTAAATGCCTCTTGCGTCAGTGGCTGGATTTCATCCAGACGGTTCGCACGCACCTTGTTGACGAACTCTGGATCCGCTAGAAGGATGCGCCCCAGTGCGATGAAATCGAGTGACTCTTCCTGAACCACTCGTTCAAGCACCGCCGGATTACCCTCAACTGCATTCGCCCAGTTCGGTCCGTCCAGTCCGACACTGCCTACGGCTATAACCGGACGTCCAGTGACTTGGCGCGTATTGCCCGCCAGGGTGTGTGTTCCCGAGAATGCAGGCAGCCAGAAACGGCGTGTGCTCGCGTGAAAGACATCGACCCCGGCATCACGAAGGGGATTGAGAAGCTGCTCTAGTTGCGGGAGGGACTCGATATAGTGCGCATCATAATTATCGAGCTTCCACTGGGAAAACCGCAGTACCATGAAGTAGTCCGGCCCCACGCATTGCCGCACTTCCCGCACTACTTCCTGCACGAAGGTGCGCTCGCGCTGGGAGAAGTCTGCTGCCTCGGGTTCCAGTGCGCAGCGCATGTAAGAATCCAGCAGGTACCCGTGCGCTGCGTGAAGCTCCACTCCATCAAACCCCGCTTCACGAGCGGCGCAGGCCGCTTTCACAAAGGCCAGCTTCAAATCGTCCAAATCCGCATCCACCGCCTTGCGTACCACCTGTTTGCCATCGACAAACACCGGGATTGGACCCAGCCCGGGTTGCGTCTTGCTGCCTTGATGCCAGAGCTGACAAATGATTTTCCCGCCTTCTGCATGGACAGCCTTGATGACTTCACGCCACCCCGCAATCGCTTCCGCGGAGAGCGAGGGCAAATCGCTACTGTTTGCAGCCAGCGGATGAGGCACCAGTGTACCCTCGCTGATGATTAACCCCACTCCACCCGCTGCACGCCTGCGGTAGTATTCCGCCACCTGCGGACCGGGAATAGTCTGTGGCGACTGGCCCCGGGTCATCGGAGCCATTACCCAGCGATTGGGCACAGTGAGTGAGCGGCAGGTAAACGGAGTGAATAGAGAATCCAGCATACGATAATTCTTACGAATGCAGCATGGCAGTGGCAAGCACGCGCTGGCAGAGAAAGCACACGGTTAATTTAAGCCTAAAAAGAAAGGAAAATGGAATGTGACCGATCAGTGCTTTTCCGAGGATGCCTACGGCATGTTTGTGTTTAGCGTATGCCAAAGCGCTACGGGACACATTCCGCGGCGAAGGCGCAACAGAATGCCATGAATTCTTCGCTGACCACTACGGCATCTTCCTGCCCCCAGGCCAGGGAAGCATGGACTATCCCACCCTGCTCGCCTTCCCCCACCCCACTTACATTCCGCCCTTAATACCGGGTACACTCCTGGACGCACTTCATAAGCCAGCGCACGCGACCCATGCCGGTACCAGCGGCCAGCGAGCCTGCGGTGGTGTAGATCAAGCGTCCCCCTGCCCCGACTTTGGCAAAGTCCTCGATGACGCGGGCGCGGATCGCTTCGGGGCTGCCGTTGCGCAGGAGAAAGGGGGGCATGTGCCCGTGGATGACAGCCTGCGGCATGCGGGTACGGATAAGGGCTGGGTCCACCTCGGGGCCGTAGTTCACGTTGTTGATTCCCAGTGCCTGCTGTTGATCCAGCAGGTGGCCCATGGCACTGTCGGAGTGCTGGTAGCGATAGGCTTCGGCGCGGGAGGCGAAGGTTTCCAGAAGTGTGGCTACGATCGGCGCACAATAGTCGCGATACAGACCCGGGGAGAAGAGCGCGCAATTGTCATCGGTTATCCACCATCCGTTCCAGTCGCAGCCACTGTATTGGCGCAGGAATTTATTAAGCGCCACCATTTGCCGTTGGAGAACATCGCGAAAACGGATCACCAGCTCCTCGTGGTCCATCATCCAGTAGAAGAGGGTTTCCGGGGCCAGGATGGACGTCATCACGGTCGCTGGGCCTCGGCTCCCTGTGCCCATATGCGGCATCTTTTCACCTCGCGCCATGCGCATCTGAAGTTCCTGTAAATACGGTTCTGGGAGTGCCCACTGGGCGATGTCGGTGGACTCCGCCTTATCGAGTATTTTGGCAAACACATCCGGGTCATCCGTCACCGGGACCAGCCATGGTGTGCCGCCTTCGTGGTATGCGAATTCACAGCCGAAAAGGTTTTCTATGCGGCGCGGACTTTCCACCCAGCTATCTTCATTAAAGAATGCCTGCCCCATGTATTGCTTCGTGATCTGGTTGCTCTCCTTATGCAGGGCATCACGGTGCGGTTTGTCCTGATAGTAGCGCAGCGTCGAGTCCACAGCGAGGAACTCAAACATCCAGTGGTCATCCGGTGCCAGGGTTAGTTTGCACCGTGGTTTATTTTCAGTAGCCTCGTTGCAGCGTTCGTTTTCCTGCCAAAAGGCAGCCACATCCAGATCGGTGGTCAGGGGTAGAAACTCAGGGTCCAGGAGGATAGAAGTCATAACAGGTTTGTGTGCAAACACATGTAGGGAAATTGATCGACTGTCAACGGCTATGGTACCCATTTGTGCTACTGCGGTGCATTTCGAAGTTGTTAATATATCCCAGACAGTACCGTTGTACATTCTGTGCAGAGAAAGCCCGAAGGGCTGTCGGATATTAGCCGGTGGTGCAAACCACCGGTGCCGGTGGTGCAAACCACCGGTTGTATCGCACAAAACAAATTGCGCCCCGGCAGGGGCGCTGGATCATCGGTAATCTTTGGCGATTCGACCCGCCGACCACCGCCCCTGCCGGGGCGGATATTATAGGGGTATGCGCTTTCCGGTGGTTTTCACCACCGGCTAATATCCGATGGCCCTCTGGGCCAAAGTTGCCCCTTTGGGGCGGCAATATATGATGCCATAAATGCAACAACTTCGAAATGCACTGGTGCTACTGCGGTAGTCGGCGTTCCCCACTGGAGCTACCGCGCCTGTATCCGGATAAAGAGAGTCTCTTCTTGTGGCACTTCCACCGCCACCATGTCTGTTGTCGCATCGCTTTCCTCCGGGATGATGCTTTCGTTCGTCGGGGTAATAATCACATCGCTCCAGTTGACAAGGTCTGTGGATGTTTGCACAACCACGGTGGCTGCGGGCAGGTTCTTCAAGCGACGATAACGGAACGTCGGCCCATCCACGGCAGAGTAGTGATAGTGCATGGGCACCGTATCTGTGCTGAGAGGGGAGAGGTTAAAGATATACTCGAAGCGGTTCTGTATGCCGTCGCCGTCCGGGTCTGCATCGACTGCGGCTTGAGCGCCTACAAGGCCTTTCCCGACTGCCCAGTCAGCATAGGACTGCAATGCGCTAAGTGCAGATGCGAGGAAATAGCCGGGTAGCGCGGAGCTGTCTCCACTGGCGGCCAGCAGGACGACGCTGCGGAAAGGCTCTAGAGTAACTGTGCTGCCGGCAGCGGTGCCATCGAGCTGTGTCCACGTAATGTTCGCAGGCAATGGGAAATCAACTGAGGTCTCCGTATCGTTCGCAAAGAGAAAGCCGAGTCCCTGAACCGCGACCGGTGCCGGATCGGCCCAGTCGGAATCGCTGCTCTTCCATGAGGCGAGGGTGTAGGAACTATTCGACGAGTCTCTGATGAGGTCCAATCCATCCACCGTCAGGAAGGTAGTGCCGCTGAAGCTGCCGTAGTCGTAGTTCTTCCCACTATACACATTGAAGCTGAGGCCAACGTCATTCGTGGTACCCCAGGATGCTACGTTCTCGGGGCGGGTGCGCACCCACTTGCGTGCACCTATGCCGATAACATTATTCGTAAAGACATGGTTCTGGTTCAGGACAGAGCCAGAAGTATCCTCGCCCTCGAGCTTAATAGAAGCACTGCGGTTGGAGAGAAACACATTATCCCGAACGGTGCAGGTGTAGTTATTGGGCAGAAAGAGCCCGTTGCCACCGGAACCATAGACCGTATTGCCGATGATCTGGGTGTCGCGGAATTCACTGAGGAACTCCGGCCAGATGCCGTGCCCAAGTGCTATGAATGGCTGCGCCGACTCCATATCGCCAATGGTGTCGAGTATGATGTTCTCGGTAATAATGCTCTTGTTACAGTTCGTATAAATGGCGGCTCCGTCGTTCAGTGTATTCATACAGCGTAGAAATACGTTGCGCGTCACCGTCTGGAACTCTCGCCCAAGAATGATGCCTGCATAGCCGGTTTCGGTAATACGATTGAGCCGGACAATCACGCCTTTGCCCGAGCTGTTTCCATTGATAAGAATGATACCTGCTGCATGCCATGAACCACTGCCACCCAGGCCGTTTACATTCCCAATTCTCAGCAGCGTGTTACGCTCCATAATCGTGCCGCCCGCACTGCTGGGGTTCTCATTCCAGCTTATCCCGACATTCAGAATATCGCGGATTGTATTATTGGCAATCATGCAACCTGCGGCACCCCAGTTACCGACGATTGCTGTGTCGCCCACGTGCTCTATCAAGCAGTTCCGCACGGTACACGCACTGTTCAGCGTGACTGCATTCCCCGTGTAGTGATGGATGGCGACTCCGTCGAGCGTGCCCGCAGTAACAGTTAGTGCAGTGGGGCGATAGGCTACCTCAACCAGCATCGTTGCCGGGTCTACATCGGTGGGTGGGTAGATATAGAGCTTGCCCGAGGCACTGTCCCAGTACCATTCTCCAGGGGCATCCAGTTGCTTTAGCGTGTTATCAATATAGTAGCCGCTGTCATTGCCATAGATGGACAGACTCGTGCTGCCACCGAGGGAGAGTTTGCCGTTACCGTCATCCGCCGTAATCGGGCGGGTCTCGTACCACCAGCTCCATTTGCGCCAGCGTACCTGAGCGCCGACCCAGTAGCCTGCGGCGTTCGTGGGGAGCGCCTTCAGCGCAGCAGTGACGATTGTATTATGATCGGAGCCATTCTCGGTGCGAAGCCAGCCGGTATTCGGATAGCGTGCCAACGTGCAGAATCGCCCGTTGACATACACCTGCTGCACGCCACTGCCACCCGGTTTCACGGTGGAGGTATAGATGGCTGCGTTTTGGTTATACGGTGTGAACCCGGTGACTATCATGCTCCCGGAAATAATCGGAAGCGCTTCTGCCGCATCCCCATAGGCAGAGAGCGTGATTTTCTTGCTTTGGCTCAATGCCCCTTCACGGAAAGTATCTCCCCGGAGGAGCAGCACCCGGTCACCAGCAACCGCCTTGCTAATGCCAGCCGCCACCGTGGCGAGAGGAGCGATAGCCGTGCCTTCGGCAGTATCAGCACCACCATTGGCGACATGGATATCCACGGCGGCGAGCGGACTCGCCAGGACGAACAGGCCGACTACTCCGCCGAGAATGGCGGCAGATCGACCGAATAAATGGACAATAGACCAGCATCCTGTAGTCACAGGAGCACGCGTAATAGAACAGAACATGGGATGGGGATTTAGGGGGATGGAACGAAGAACACGTAGACAGTGTGACAGTTTTGGCCTCTGCTTGGCGAAACAATTTGTGGGCTGGGTGGTGGTCAGCGGTGACGGCGGTGCATTTCGAAGTTGTTGGGTTATCCGGGGTGATGGCAGCCCATCGCCCCAACGGGGCGAAATGTGATAGCCCAGGGCTAGCGCAGCGCCGCCCTGGGTCCAATCGTAAAAAGCTTCTCCGCCCTGAAAGGGCGGCACCCTATGGCGTGTGGACCATCGTTACGGCGTGCATCGACTGGTGTGCCGTTTCCGAATAGGGTCACGCCCCTTCAGGGCTCGGAACTCTATTGGTGGCCGTTCCCAGGGCGCTGCCCTGGGCTATCACATTGCGCCCCGTTGGGGCTGACAATACACACAATGCCTCTTCGATGTTGGCTCAAAATGGTCGAATTCTACGCTAATATAAACACGTACTACGGGATGACCGGCATCCCGCTGGGATGCTGAGCCGGATATTCAGCTTCGATCAACTTCGAAATGCACTGGTCAGCTCTCCAATATCAACCGCAGGCTTGATGACGGTGGCTACACATGGTAGGTAATACCATAATACCTCATGGACACCGCAAAAGTATTCCAGTCTGGCCGGAGTCAAGCCGTACGGCTCCCCAAGGCTTATCGTTTCGAAGGCCAGGAAGTATTTGTGAAGCGTATGGGCACCGCCGTCGTTCTCCTGCCAGCGATAGACTCATGGGATATTCTTTTTCAGGCCTGCGAAGCGTTCTCGGATGACTTCATGACTGAACGGGAGCAGGGTGAGTTTCCTGAAAGACCTGCAATTGAAGTGAGATGAAGTAACTATACGACTTCAGCATTTCTGAAAGCCAGCGAAATGGGTAATCCCGAAGCAGAAGTGCAGCCCCTACCTGGCTCTGAGCGGATAGCGCTCGGGGTGTTCAAGCGAATCTAGTTCCAAGTCTATATCGAGGGCTGGCCAGTAAAGGTGGGTTTCGTGGACGACTTTTACTTCATGGATATCACTCACTATGGCAGATTTAAACCATGGATAATCCGTGAAAGGGAGGCAGTACTCTTTTTCACCTACCAGAACCCAGATACCATGAATTGAAATATGGCTGACTTCAGCCGAAATGTTTTTCCCATGCTGCTTTAATTTCATCTTGGTTTTCCCTTATTTTCATTTCAATTTTGATCAATTCGGTCTTTTTTAAGCCGTGATTTACTGCAAGTTCCAGGGTTGGCTCCATCCAGTATTCGACTTTCCTCCCGAGAAAAAAAGAAGAAGCGATACTTTCCAAATTGAAATACCGTAGGACTCACTTCTTCAGGGTACCCTTCATGGATTATTAGCTCAAGTGTTTTCAGTTTTCAGGAGAAAATGAAGGGAATTGAATGGTGAACTTGGTCAGGGCCGGACCCAGTTCGTGTAGCTGTCAGACCAGTTCGCTTGAAGAGATGAAAAGTTCGACTGAAGGCACGAGCAGTTCGGATGAAGGGATGAAAAGTAGCGATGAAGACTCCGCCACTTTACATTAGATGCTGAGCAGTTCGGATGATTGTAAAAACAGTTCGCTTGAAGGCATGAGCAGTGCGCTTGAAGGGATGAAAAGTAGCGATGAAGACTCCGCCACTTTACATTAGAGACTGAGCAGTACGAATGATTGTAAAACCAGTTCTTATGAAGGGCTGAGCGGTTCGAATGAAAGGATAAACAGTAGCGATGAGGACTCTGCCACTTTATTAAGAGGCTTGGGCAGTTGTCTTGATTGCTGTGGCGGGGGCTTTGAGTGGGTGGGCGGACTGCCTGCAGGCTGGGATGGGGCTGCTGAGGACGGGATTGACTGCTATTGACTGGATTGTGGTGGGTTTGGCGGTTCGCTGGCTGCTGGTTGCCGGTGGGGTTGGGGGTGAATGCGCGGTGGGGTTGTGTTGCGTTGTTGACCGGGCCGGGTTGGGGGTTAGATAGGAGCTTGGCAATACTGCCGTCACTATGCTGGAAGCTGTCCATTTCATACAAGACTTTGCGATTATCATGCTCTCTGCTGCGCTGGCGGGGTATGTTTGTAAGCGGATTGGGCTGTCGCCGATTGTGGGCTACTTGCTTGCGGGCTTGGTGGTGGGTACTCCGGAGATTACGTTCCCGTATGTCACGGATGCGGTGCGTATCCATACGCTGTCGCAGGTGGGTGTGGTTTTCTTGATGTTCGCGATTGGAATGGGTTTCCGGCTGAAGCGCTTCCGGGAGCTGGGGCTGCCGCTTGTGGGGGCGACGGTGATCACGGCTTTGCTGGTGCTGAATCTGGTGCGTGGGGTGACGGCATTGGCTGGCTATAACGCTATCGAGGGGTTGTTCCTTGCTGCGATGCTGATGGTGAGTTCCTCGGCGGTGATTGGAAAGGTGTTGATGGAGAACAATGCCACGCACGAGCGGCGGGGGCAACTGGCGATGGGTATGTCGCTGCTGGAGGATATCGTGGCGGTGATTATGCTCACCTTGCTGGGGTCGTATATAACGGCGGGGGAATCGTCTACGGGGGCGCATAGTATGAACCCATGGCAGGTACTGAGTTCAGTGGGGTTGTTGCTGGGATTTGCATTGCTCATGCTGATAACGGGGCTGGTAATAGTACCGCGGCTGTTGAAGTATGTGGTGCGCACGAAGTCCGAGGAGCTGGAGGCTATCTTGATTGCGGGCCTGCTGTTTGGGCTGTCGCTTCTCACGGTGAAGGCGGGTTACTCGCTGGCGCTGGGTGCATTTGTGCTGGGCATGATTGTGGCGGAGACGCCGCGCCTGGCCGCGGTGGAGCGCACGTTTGCGGGGATGCGGGATGTGTTTACCACGGTGTTCTTCGTAGCGATAGGAATGTCGATCGATATCAAGGCTCTTCCCGACTCGCTTGGGCTGATTGCGGTGGGCACGGTGATCGCGCTGGTGGGTCGCTCGTTGGCAGCGACTCTGGGTCTATTTGCGATATGTGAGGAGTCGAAGACAGCGATTCGCAGTGGGCTGTCGATGACGCCCATTGGGGAGTTCTCCTTTATCATCGCGGGGCTGGGTGTGGCGGGGAAGGTGATCCCGGAGACTTTCCAAGTGGCAGCCGTGGGGGTGTCGCTACTGACGGGGCTTATCTCACCGCTGCTTATCTCACACTCGGGCGCGATAGCGGATAAAATCCTGGCGCGTCCGCTGCCCTTTCTTGCGAATGGGTTGAGCGTGTACCGCAACCTGTGGGCGAACATAAGCCGTATCCAGCAGTCGAACATTTTGCTTAAACTGAGCCGTAAACGGCTGATTCAGATATTCGTGGAGATCATTGTGGTGACTGCGCTGCTGGTGTTCTCGGACCTCGTGCGACCGGCGGTGATAGAGGCGTTGTCCCCGCTAGTGGAAATGAATTTATCCGTGCTCTCCGCGCTCTATTGGACGGTGCTGCTGGTCATCTGTCTGGTCCCGCTGGTGGCCATCTGGCGCAACATAGACGCGCTCTCGCTGATATTGGCGGACTTCATCCAGCAAGAGCGTCCGCAACTGGCGCGCATAAGCCCGTTGATAGGGTTCTTCATCCGGGGAGCCGGTGCGCTTATGCTACTGCTGTGGTTCTCGAACTTTATCCCAGTCGGCTCATGGCGTGGATGGTTCCTGCTGGGACTGGTGGCCATCTTCTCGATTGTCATCATCTTTGGCTGGCGGCACATGGTGAACTGGCACAGCCATTTGGAGACGACTTTTGAGAGCAGTTTGCAAGGCAAGTCTCAACCCAAGAAGTGGACGGCTCCGCCGTGGGGTACAGCGCAGATGCAGAAGGCTTGGGGGCTCTCGCTGGTGGACTGTCATATCCCGGACCGCAGTGTGTGGGCGGGCAAGAGCCTGGGCGAAGCCGCTCTGCGCCATAACACAGGGTGCTCAGTGGTGTGCATTGAGAGGCACGGGTTCCTGATTAACTCCCCGGGCCCGCAATCCCACCTCTTCCCGGGTGATACGCTGCTGTTACTCGGCGAACCCGGGCAACTGAAGGTCGCGCGCAACTTATTGCAGGAAGAGACGGCCCCGAATCACCATGAGCCGGTCGAGCGGCTCCACAGTACCGTGCTGGAGTCGGTGACAATACCTGTGGACAGCCCCGTGATTGGCAAGACGCTGGCCGAGCTGAACTGGCCGCGACTAAAGGCGGTGCAAGTCGCGGGCATTCGCCGCGGCTCGATGCGCCAGGCGATCCCCGGCGGTGAGTTTAAGCTCTTCGCTGGTGACGAGGTGCTGTTGATCGGCACGCCGGCGCAGATAAAGGCCGTGGGTCTCTCCTGTGCAAAGGAAGCGCTTCTGTAGTGGCTCAACTAATGGCTCCACTACGCCGGGTTCGCGAGCACATCCATCATCGCGCGGGCTTTGCACTCGGTTTCGAGGACTTCCTTTTCCGGGATGGAGCCTGCTACGATTCCGGCGCCGGCGTAAACCGTGGCGCGGTTGGCCTCGATTAAGGCGGAGCGGATGGCGACTGCGAACTGGCCTTCGCCTTTGAGGTTAAAGTGGCCAACCAAGCCGCTGTAGAGCCCGCGGGAAAAGGGTTCCAGTTTGCTTATATAAGGTAGGGCGGCTTCTCGCGGTGTGCCCCCTACTGCGGGCGTGGGGTGCAGGTGAGCGGCGATGTCGAGGATGTGCATCCCCTCGGCAACGGGGGCCGCTATCATCGTGCGCAGATGCTGGACATTCGCCAACTGCAGAAGTTGTGGAGTCGCGGAGGGTTGCCCATTGAGCCCGGCTTTGCCCAGGCGGCGGATAATGGAGTCGATGACGAGGCGGTGCTCGTGGATATCCTTCTCGCTGCCAAGAAGAGCGCGTGCGAAGTTGGCGTCCTCTGTCGCGGTCTTTCCTCGAGCAATAGAACCAGCGATCGCCTCAGTATGCACCACGCCATCGCTGAGCCGTAGCAGCCATTCGGGGGATGCACCGATGAAGCTCACCGCATCGCCATTCCCGAACGAGAAGCAATGGCACGCGGGGTAGCGATTGCGCAGGCGGTTAAGCGCCTCCAAGGGAAGAAAGTCCGTTTCCTTTTCCAGTATAAACGTGCGCGCCAGCACCAGTTTGCGAAATGCTCCTGCATCGATCAACGCAAGCGCCTGCCGCACGGCTTCCGCGTAGGCATCCGCACTCGACTCGATGCGCACTGGGTCCGGCTGCGTGCGCAGGGTCTGCGGCTGGGCAGTGTAGGAGAAATCGGAAAACTTCTCATGCGCCTTCCAGAGCCGCTGTGCATAAGCCTCAACAGGCGTATCCGCGGTGATGAGGAGATTCGCCGAGGCGGTGTAGTGGTCGTTCTGCCGCTTCACCTGCCAGCGGGGTACAAATGCCACTGCAGCAGGCATCGCTGATCCAGCCTCAACCGTGTCTGCAAAGGCGAACGCCGCGAGGATGGAGACGCCGTCGCGGGGGTCGGGAAGGTCGCCTGTCGCAATGGTGTGCTCGCCGACTTCGTTCGCAAATGCCTTGATGGCTGCGAATCGCTCCGGCCCGCTGCTCTCGCAGCAGATGACGGCATCCGCACCGGCCACTGCTTCGTCGCGCGCCGTGGTTTCCAGGTAAAAGTGCTTCTCCTTCGCCTCGTAAATCGAGTCGATTACGGCGAGCGGGTCGATGTGGTTTACCGCAAGGGTGATGTTTGCGAGCTTCCAGTGCTGGTCGCGCATGGCTGCCTGTCGGCACCCTTCGAGGAAGCGCTGGAGTGCGCCGAGGTCGCGAGCAGTTGTGGGTGAGGTCGCGCCTTGCATACCTTAGATTACGCCACGGTCTCTGTCTGCTCGGTCACGGGGTTGAAGCGCATGGAGATGACCTTGGTCACGCCGCGCTCCTGCATGGTGGCTCCGTAGATGGTGCTGGAGTTCGAGATCGTGCGCTTGTTGTGGGTGATGACGAGGAACTGCGAGTAACTGAGGAACTGCTTCAGCATGTCGCAGAAGCGTCCGATGTTTGCGTCGTCGAGTGGGGCGTCAATTTCATCAAGTACGCAGAAGGGGCTGGGCTTCACCATGTAAATGGCGAAGAGCAGGGCAACGGCGGTCATCGTCTTTTGCCCACCGGAGAGCAGGCCGAGATTGCGCAGGCGTGTACCCGGCGGGCGGGCGGTGATCTCTATCCCGCTTTCCAGTACATCCCCCGTGTCAATGAGCTGCAAATCCGCAGACCCTCCGCCGAAGAGCTTCTCAAAGGTGTACATGAAGTTCTTGCGTATCTGGACAAAGGTGTTCGCGAACAGCTCCTGCGAGGTTTTGTTAATCTCGTCGATCGCGGCGAGGAGCTTCTCCTTCGCCTTCCAGAGATCGTCGCTCTGGGTCTTGAGGAAGTTATGGCGGTCGCGGAGTTCCTTGTACTCTTCAATGGCTCCGATATTCACCGGCCCCATGGAGTTCACGCGCTGGCGCAGATTGGTGACTTCCTCATCAACCGCTGGCCAGTCCGTCGCATCGAGTGAGGCTAGATTCTCTTCGGTAGGCTCGGGCCGCTGCTGTTCTGTGGCATCCACATCCGGAGACTCGTCCTCGATCTCCACTTTCATCCTGTCCGGGAGCGTGTCCCCCGCCTGCCAGAGTTCGCGTTTCCAGTCGATGGTGTCGAGGTCCACCGTGTACTCGCGGCGAATGTTCGAAGTTAAGAAATCCCACTCCGCCCTCAGCCGGGTCAGCCGCAGGTCGCGGGTATTCAGCTCCGTGCTCTCGCGGTCTAGGGTTTCGCGGTCGCTGCTCAAGCCGTCCTCGGCTTGTTTGATGCGCGCATCCGCCTGCTGGAGCGCGACCTTGTGCTGCTCGAGCGACTGCATGGTTACGTCGAGCGTCTTCTGTATCTCACCGGAGCGGTTCTTCTCGCGCGCACTCTGCTCGCGGAGCTGCCCAATCTGCTCGGTCAACGTATCGCACTCCATGTTGCGGCGGTTGCGGCTAAGGATGGTCTCCTGCTTCTGCCGCTCAATCTCCACCAGGCCGCGGTCGAGTACAGCGAGGCGCTGCTTCTTCTCGGATATCTCCAGGCGCACCTCGTTGAACCGCTCACGCGCCATGTCGCGCTCGTTGCGAAGATCGTTCAGCTTCACCTCGGCATTGGCGATAGCTGTGCGGGCTTCGGCCAGGTCATGCTCGCCCTTCTCCAGATCGTGGCGAGCCTTCTCAAGCCGCTTAACGGAGTCGTCCTTGTTCCGGTCCAGCCCGACAAGGTCGTTCTCCCGGCTGGTCAGGCGGGAACGCACCTGATCGAGGGTTGCGCGCGCGCTCTTCTCCTGCGCTCGCACGGTGGACAGCTCCTGCGCCACTTCCATCTGCCGTTTGCGACGCTCTTCGACAGTGCGCCCGGCTAGGTCGAGCTGCTGCTGCGCCTCAGCGGCCTGCTTTCGGAAATCTTCCATCTCCTTCTGCAGTCTGGCCAGGTCCTTCTTCAACTTCTTGATGTCGTTCGCGCGCTGGAGAAAGCTCGTATCTTTCGAGGTCTTCCCCGCTTTGCCGCCAAGGATCAATCCGCGCCGATCCACCAGCTCTCCATTTGCCGTTGCCACGAGGAGAAACTCAAATTCGCGGTGCTCTTCCCAATATTTTAAGAACTCTGCCAGTGCAGGGACGAAGAAACACCCATCAAGCAGGTTGGAAATAAGCCCGGCCACCCGTTCATCGTCCGAAGTTATCACACTCCCCGCTGGCACAAGCCACGGCGGCAGATCACTGCGTATCTGCGGCGAGCGTCCGGGCACGGGAATTTGCAGCCAGGTGCGCCCGAGCTTCTTCGCCTCCAGCTCCGCAGCCACTGGCACGGCGTACTCCGCCTCATTGAGCGCTATAGTGTCAATCGCCGGCCCCAGAAGCGTTTCGAGGGCCGTGGTATGCGCCGGGTCCTCCACCTTTAGGTAGCGGGTGAGTACTTTATAGGCATCACCGGGCAGGACCGCACCGAGTTGACCCTTCAGGATCGCCTTCGCTCCATCGGAAAACCCCTCGAACTTCTCTTGAAGCTGCTCAAGCATCCCGATCTGCGCCTGAAGCTTCGCCAGCTCCCTGTCAGTTAACTGGATATGCTGCTGAATGGTCCTGAACCCCTCGCGCGCCTTCACCTCATCCGCCTGCGCCTCCTTAATCTGGAGTTCACTCTCCTGCTGCTCCGTCGCTCGTGCCGCGTGCGTAGCCACGAGCTGCTGCAGCGCCGACTCCTGCACAGCGCTGTCCTGTGCGAGCATGTGAAGCTCATCCAACAGGTTCGCATGCCGCACCTGATACGTCTTTAAATCCACCTCAAGTGTCGTACTATTCGAGCGCAGCCGGGTGAGGGTGCTCTCAATCATCAAGATCGCCTGCCTCCGGTTCTGCAAGTCGGCCTCCGCAGCCGACACCTTGTTGCTCAGCCCCGCGAGGTCCTGATTCTTATCCTGATAAACCTGATCACTATCGCCGAAAAGGGAAAGCTGGTCCTGCCTATTCTTCGCTTCACCAGCGGCGCGGGCAACCAGCTCCGCATGCCGCGCCTCCAGGTGTACAACCTCCTCGCGGATCGACTCTATCCGCCGCTCCAAGTCCCCCACGCGCTGCGTCGCCAGCTCCGCCTGGTTCTGCGCCTGCTCCCGCGCCTGCCTCAGGTCGAACACACTCTGCTGCGCCTGCGCGAGCTGCTCATTGATCGCCGTCCGCTGCTGCCGCACCTCGGTCACCGTCGCCTCCCGCCGCTCCAGATTCGCGCGCAGGTTCGCCGTGCGCAGCCGCAGCCCCGTAGCCTGCTCCTCCAGAGCCGTACACTCCGTCTTAAATACCGTATGCTTCCGCGCAGAAGCCGCCAGCTCCAGGTGCGTAAGCCTGTGCTTCACCTTGCGGAACCGCAGCGCCTTCGCCGCCTGCCGCTTCAACGAGCCAATCTGCCGCGAGACCTCCTCCATAACATCCGTCACCCGCGCGAGATTAGCATCCACCCCCGTCAGCTTCGTCAGCGCCTCCCGCCGCTGCGCCTTATACCGCGAAATCCCCGCCGCCTCCTCAAATATCATCCGCCGCTCCGAAGGGTTCGAGGAGATCACCTTGTCAATCTGCCCCTGAAGCATGAAACTATACGACACCTGCCCGATCCCCGTATCCAAAAACAGCCGCTGGATATCCCGCAGACGGCACACTTTCCCATTCAGGTAGTAGTCGCTCCCCCCGCCACGAGTCACCCTCCGCGCGACCTCCACCTCGTGGTAATTCGTCCCCAGCTCCTTCTCGCAATCCGTAAACAGCAGGGAAACCTCGCACAGATTCAGCGGTTTGCGCGTCGTCGTCCCCTGAAAGATCACATCCTCCATGTTCCCCGCACGCAAACTCTTGGAGCTCTGCTCGCCAAGCACCCAGCGAATCGCATCCGAAATGTTACTCTTGCCGCACCCATTGGGCCCGACAATCGCAGTCATCCCCCGGTGGAATTCCAACCGGGTGGCATCGGCAAAACTCTTGAAGCCGTTGACGCGCAGTTCCTTTAGATACATGAGTAAATTGCGAAACCCTGCATTCAATCCGTACTCCGCACGCCCGCAAGGGCAAAACGGTGCATGTGAATAAGTCCAATAAGTCACGACACCCCTCCAGGCGCACCCATTAGCCCACGGTTCAGAGCCACACCATTCGTGAACTATGCCAATGGGTCGTTCGACAAGCCTTGTGAGTGCGAGAATACGACGGGTGCGTGCTCGGGATGCGGTGATGGGTACGTGGGCAGGACTTATGGAGATGTGGGATGCGGTGATGGGTACGCGGGATGCATTGGTGGGAACGCCAACTCCGCCACAGAGGTGAAATACACCGTCGCAGATGCGAAATCCACCATCGCAGATGCGAAATTCTGCACTGCAGGAGTGCAGTTCTCCATCACAGGGGGGAATTCACCATCCCATTGGGGAAATATTTCGTCGCATTAGGGAAATATTTCATCGCGTTGGGGAAATATTTCATCGCATTGGGGAAATTCTTCGTCGCATTGGGGAAATATTTCGTCGCAGGGGGGAAATTCTCCATCACAAATCGGGAGATTCTCCATCGCAGAGGGGAAATTCTTCGTCGCAGATCGGAAATTCCACACCGCTGGAGTGAATTTCCAGACATCTGGAGTGATTTTCCAGGCACTTGGAGTGATTTTCCGGACACTTGTAGTGAAATTCCAGACACCTCGAGTGATTTCCCAGACACCTCGAGTGAATATCCAGACACCTAGGGTGATTTTCCGGACATTTGGAGTGAATTCCCAGACACTTGGAGTGAAATTCCGGATACCTCGAGTGAACCCGAAATACGAAGTTAAAAAAATCGTTTTGTGCAATCAGGCTTGATTAGAAGGATTTGAACAAAAATCGAATCCAACCCAATGCACAAAACGATGAAAGAGACGGAGCTATATATTCGGGCACTATTTGGAGGCTCGC
>JANRLC010000092.1:0-7096 GCA_033762955.1 Verrucomicrobiota bacterium
GGCAAATTGGTAGCGTCGATCCATTGTTTTTATTGTGTTCCACGGCATTGTTGGCGTGGTTCTTGTTTGTTGAACCTTGCATCGCAACCCGTAAAGGATCTCCTGAACCTATTCCGTAAACCATCTCCTGAACCTGTACCCAGATTGCAGATTGCAGATTGCAGATTGCGAGAATGCAGATGGCGGATGGCAGGACAGACAATAGGGCCTATTAGACCTATAGGTCCTATAAGACTGCGCTGAACTAACAGCAAATGGCTAAAAGCTAACAGCTCTTGTAGAGTACAAAACTTTCCGCCAATGTGCGGGGCTGATGTCGATACTACAGGGATACGAAAGGCGGACGTTTCATGTGCCGCGCTATCTGGAGGCTGTCCGCCGGGCGGCACAGCGGGCGGGGTTTCTGGTGGACGATATTGGGCCGCGTGCCCTGCCCTTCCCCATGCTGGTGCTGAAACGGTCCACGCCGACGCCCAAGGCGACGCTTCACCTCTCTGCCGGGATGCATGGAGATGAGCCCGCCGGGCCACTGGCGCTACTTCGGATGCTACGGGCAGGGGCGTTCCCTTCGGATTTGAGCTATGTCATCTTTCCCTTGCTCAATCCGGTGGGTACGGCGGCGAATCGACGAGAGAATGGGGACCGGCTGGATATAAACCGGGATTACAACTGCTTCCGCACGCCGGAGGCGCGGGCGCATGTGGCGCACTTGAAGTCGCTGCCGCGGCGGTTCGACTTGTCGATCAATTTACACGAGGACTGGGAAGCGAAGGGCTGCTATATCTACGAGGTAAACCCGGATCGCGAGTGCAGCATTGCGCCCAGTGTGCTGGCGGGGGCGAATGCGCATATTCCCGTGGACTGCTCGCCGCTCATCGATGGCAGCCCGGCGGAGCAGGGAATTATCCGCCCTACGCCGGAGACGCGGCGTGCCCTACTGGGAGACTCCTGGCCGGAAACGCTCTATATGATCAACCACCACACCCGGCACTCATACACTTTCGAGACACCGTCGAACACGAATCTAGGACCGCGCATAAGCGCGCAGTGTGCGGCAGTGTACGCGGCATTCAAGGCATTGATCGAGAACGGGGAATGGTTCGAGATTTAAGGAAGTGGCGGCGGAGAGAGCGGGCAGAGAGAGCTATTGTGCGGAATGCGTCCTATGAGTCCTAGAGGACCTATAGGACCAATAGGACCTATGCATCCCTTTGCCTTTCCGCGAGTGGTGGCAACGGTGGTACGAGTCGCGACAACGGTGGTACGAGTGACGGCAACGGTGGTACGAGTGACGGCAACGGTGGTACGAGTGGCGGCAACGGTGGTACGAGTGGCGACAACGGTGGTACGAGTGGCGGCAACGGTGGTACGAGTGGCGACAACGGTGGTGCGAGTGGCGGCAACGGTGGTACGAGTGGCGACAACGGTGGTACGAGTGACGGTAACGGTGGTGCGAGTGGCGGTAACGGTGGTACTAGTGGCGGCAACGGTGGTACGAGTGGCGGCAACGGTGGTACGAGTGACGGTAACCAATTTACACCCGGCGATAGGCGATCGGAGATTGCCACGCTTGTGGCTACAACCTATGCCATAGCTACTCAAAGCATTAACCCATGACTATTGCTTGCTCTCAATTCATCTGGAATGAACCGACTGGCCTCGGGCGGAATCTGTTCCTCTTATTTCAACGCAAACTGGAGCTGGGACAGGCTCCGGAGAAGGCCGAGCTACAGCTCTTTGCAGATAGTCTGTACCGGTTGCAGGTGAATGGGATCGTCGTTGGGACTGGGCCCGCGCGGTTTCTACCGAGCCACCCGGAATTTGACACATTTGACATCGCGCCCTACCTGCGGGCGGGCAGCAACCGGATTCTTGTGGTGGTAAACAGCCGGGGTTGCTCCTCTTATCAGGGAGTACCGAGTCGTGGTGGCTTCGTGGCCGGGGGAGCTATTGCCGATGGCGAGCATACGCATAGTCTCGCGACACCGGGGGACTGGCAAGTACTGCGCTCAGATGCGTGGGATGCGTGGGCGGAGCCGTTTAGCTTTGCGCAGGGTCCCATAGAGGTATGCGACTTGCGAAAACTGCCGGATTCCGCAACGGGGTTGGACGCACTGGACTGGCAGGTGCCAGTGCTGGCAGAACCGCAAGCGCACTGGGGACCGCTGGCGCCGCGCTCGATTGCCTATCCGAGCCGAAGGGAGATTCATCCCGGGCTGATTAAGATGATCGCCCCCATCAGGCACACCACTCTGCGCTACAGTTTCAAGAGCAAGCTGGAGTTTGGAAAGGACTACACACCGCGCTCGCGGCAGCCGTTCTTTACCCACCTGTTCTCGCCGACAGAGCAGGAGGTAACACTCGGGGTGTTCTGGGGACCGGTGTATCTGAATGGTACTGAGCTGAAGCATGAAAATGACCCGCTCCATGGAGACAGGCAGATAGCGCGGGCCTCGCTACGACAGGGGTGGAACCTGCTGGTTGGGATGCCGGAAATGCTACAGTCGTGCTGGCCGTTCTTGATAGAGATACCAGACGGACTGGGACTCGAGTTATGCGGCTTGCCCGGGCAGGATGCGGAGATCGCCTTCTATCTCGGCCCGGTACTGGAGCACGAGGCTTACCGCAAATGGGTGGAAGGAAAACAGCCGGAGAAAGCTACCGAATTAGGTGGCTTCCCGGCCTTGTGGAAGCCCACCGCTTCCCTGCCCTACTCGCCCTCGCCCAGTCGCGACCTGAGCTGGGACGATGTTAATAGCAACCACAAGCAGAACCTGCGCCACCTTGGGGCGATAACTCTGCCCATCGGTGAGAGCAGCGGTGCGGCAACCGCGGTGTTTGATTTCCAGCGCGAGTACCTCGGGCACATCCGCATAGTCGTGGAAGCACCGGCGGGAACTGTGATCGATATCGGCTATGATGAGCGACTGCGGGGGGATGGAGCCATCGGCTACTTCGCCACACACTGGGGAGTGAATACGGCGGACCGCTTTGTACTCAGCGGCGGAAAGCAGACGCTGGAAACCTACCACGAACGCGGTGGGCGATACCTGCAGGTCACCGCACGCGACAGCTCTGGACCGGTCATCTTGCACGGCGTCGGAGTCATACAGCGAGTGGGCGACCACCCGGTGGTAGGCAGTTTCGAATGCGCGGATCCCGTCCTTAACTGGACGTGGAAGACAGGGATTGAAACCCTGCGCTCCAGCATGAGCGATGGCTGGATTGACCCCTGGCGCGAACGCGGCCTCTATTTAGGTGACGCCAAGGTGGAAACGCATGCCACGAGGATGTTTACGAATGATTACCGCCTGGAACGCTGGGCCATAAGGCTCTATGCGCATGGCCAGTTCGCAAACGACCAGATTCCCGATGTGGTGCCGTCCCACCACTTCCACGCCCTAAGCGATTATACTTTAATCTGGATACACATTCTGCGGGACTTCTGGGCCGCAACAGGCGAACTCTCTCTGGTTAAGGAACTCTGGCCGATGGTGGAGCGGATTCTGCACAGCCCTCACTGGAAGCGAGGCCCCATGGACCTATGGGAAACTCCGGATGATACCATGGTGTTTATCGACTGGGGAACCACGCAGGAGGCTCGACTCGGAGTGAATGCCGTGCTCAACGCCTTCCGGATACGCGCACTCGACTACGCCGGCGAAATGTGTGCGGCTCTGGGGCGCATGGATGAATCCGCCACCTGGCTCGCAGAAGCCGCGCGAGTACGCGATGCGTACCAGGCGTTCTTCTGGTTACCCGAGAAGAAGCGGTACGCGGCGTGCTGGCATCAGGATAAATTGTCCATCACTCCGGCGCTGCATGCGAACGTCCTGGCACTGGCCTACGGCATCACCACGCCGCAGCAAACCCCAGGTGTACTTGGCTACGTAAAGGATGGGCTGGCTCACAATCTCGTCCTGACAACGGGGCATATCGAGCTGTACTTCTTTTACTTCACCCTCGCAGCCCTCTACCGGCACGGAGAAACAGCGCTGGCGGAGCAAATCGTCCGCACTCATTACGGCAAAATGTATGACGCGGGCGCCTGGGGGTTTTGGGAAACATTGGCACGCGGGCATGTTGCGGCTGGAAGCCACTGCCACGGCTGGGCCACCGGGCCCATGGTGTACTTTATGGAGAAAGTACTCGGCGTAGGTCTGGCGAGGCCAGGGGATCCCTCGCACGTACTCATCGCTCCGGAGAGTGAAAGCCTGAACTGGGCTCGCGGCGTTTACCCGCATCCACAGGGGCTAGTGGCGGTGGATTGGAAGGTGAATGGCACTGTCTTAACCGTAGAGGTCACGGCGCCGAAAGAAGTGCGTGTCACCATCGCGCCAAAAGGAAGATTGGCAGAACTCCGGAGAGTGGAAAGCATACAAACGGCGAGTGCGTAAACCGTGGACAGTAGGGCGTAGGCGTTCCGAGAATTGAAAAACACAAAAGCAAAAGGCGACCCATTGGTCGCCTTTTGCTTTCGTGAACTATGAACGGGTGTCTGAAGACTTAATCAATCCATGTACGGAGAATACTCGGGGACGAATGCCTTTATCCGCTGCTTAATCTGATTGCGGTCTGCCTGGTCCAAATCGACGCGCAGCGTATCGAAGTAAGCGCGCACTTCGGGGAGCGTCATCGGCTGGGAGACGAACCGTAGAATCTTTGGGTGTGCGGTTTCAAGGTGTTTCTCGTCCACGTGCTGCAACTCTTCAAAGAGTTTCTCGCCGGGACGCATGCCGGTGAACTGGACTTCGATGTCAATGTCTGGGCGGAAGCCGGAAAGCTCAATCATCTGATGGGCGAGGTCCACAATCTTAACAGGCGTGCCCATATTCAGCACAAATATCTCGCCGCCTTTGCCTTGTGTAGCGCACTGGAGCACCAATCCGACGGCTTCGGGAATCGTCATGAAGTAGCGGGTCATGTCTGGATGAGTCACCTTGACTGGTCCGCCTTCAGCAATCTGTTTTCTAAAGATGGGGATGACACTTCCCGAGCTTCCCAGCACATTGCCAAAGCGCACGGCCATGAAACGTGTGCTGTGACCGCTGGTATTATGGCGAGCTTGGAGATAGATTTCCGCAAGCCGCTTGCTTACTCCCATCACACTGGTGGGGTTGATGGCTTTGTCGGTGGAGATGAAAACAAAGCGCTGAATCTTAAACTCAACCGCGAGATCAGCCATCAATGCGGTGCCGTAGCTGTTGTTCTTAATGGCTTCACTGGGCTGCCGTTCCATGATCGGCACGTGCTTGTGGGCGGCAGCATGAAAGACGATCTCCGGTTGATAGCGCCCGAAGATCATACGCATTCGGCGTTCATCCAGGATGTCCGCGATCAGGGGCTGGATAATTCCGCTGAACCCGTCCTCGTTGAGCTGGTTCTCCAGATTAAAGAGGGCTATCTCGGACTGCTCGATTAGGATGAGGCGCTTGGGATTATTGGAAGCAATCTGGCGGCAGAGTTCACTACCAATGCTGCCACCAGCGCCGGTAACTAGAACGATGCGATCATGTATCATCTCCCGGATCGAGACGGAATCGAGCGCTACCGGTTCACGTCCCAGCAAGTCCTCAATCTCTACGGGGCGAACGCGGGAGGCCTTTACCTTGCCCGTGGAAAGCTCTGCCAATGAAGGGACGATCTCTGCCTTCAGGCCATTCTCGCCAGCAATGTTGATAACTTCGCGCACCCGCTTGGCCGAGGCACTCGGCATGGCGATAATAATCGAATCAATCCCATACTTCACTTTGAGCTGTGGAAGGCTGTCCGGGCTGTCCACCACAGGAATTCCATGGATGTGACGGCGCCACTTCGTTCGGTCATCATCAAGAAATATTATCGGACGTAGTCCCAGTCCCCGGCGGGTCATCAAATCCGCAGCAATCGCAGCCCCTACATCGCCCGCACCTACTATGGCTACTCGCTGCTCTTTCTTCGGAGTCTTTCCGCCCTCGGAGAGGTAACGTTCGCGGATAACTCGCAAAGCTACCCGAAAACCTACAATGAGCAGAAAGGATAATAGAAAGTCCCCCATTATAACACTGCGGGGGGGGCATTTTGCGGGATCAGTCAGATACCAGAGGTAAACGAGAAAGGCGCTGTTGATGGTCAACGCGCTCAGGATTCGAGTAAGATCGGGCAATCTGAAATAGCTGAGCAATCCGCCAAATTGGCCGAAGGCAAACATCAGTGCCAGTTTGAGCGGTACCACCCAGTAGAGATTGCTTAGAAAGAGTTCCTGAAACTCCGACTGTATCGCAAAGTCGAATCGCAACAGATAGGCTGTGTAGAGGCTGATCGTAAATATAGCCCCGTAGGAAACCAACAGGATAAGCCCGCGAGTGTACAATAGCTGACGAAAGAGGAATGCGATGCGGTTGAGGGTGTTCAACATGACTATATAAATCGTTTACTGGACTGATTTGGGTATTTGCGTGGTTTTGTTTTCCACGGCACGCACCAGCAAACAAAGTGCAAGAAACAAAACAAGTACTACGGAAGGACACAATACTATTACCCAAGCATGTCCGGTTGACCAAACCCAGGCGAGCGGCCACCCAGTAATAGCCAGTCCCATATAGAGCAGGGAAACGCGTGCGTGACTCCATCCGGAGAGCACCAATCGCTGATACAAGTGCGAGCGGTGCGCTTTAAAGACATTCTCACCGCGTAACAATCGCCTGCCAAAGGTGAACGAGGCATCCATGATAAATGGCCACAGTAGCAACGCGCCAGCACCCAGTGTAAGCGCAATATCTTCCGCTATATCAGCGGCTAACAAGGGCATCCACGCGAAGGTAAACCCCAGAAACGCACTGCCCACGTCACCAAGAAACAGTTTGGATGGCTGCCAGTTGTAGCATAGAAAGCCAGTCGCAGTTCCGGCGATCACCGCACCATAAATCATCACTTCAGTATTAATCGGAAAGCACAGTGTAAGCATCACCCACCCCAAACCCGCCATCAATGCCTGCCCGCCAGCAATCCCGTCGCACCCATCCATAAAGTTGTAGGCATTAGTTAATCCCACCATCCACAAAAGCAGGCATCCGAGCACCAAATATTCATTCTGAATCAGCAATCCGCCCGGCAA
>JANRLC010000093.1:0-6365 GCA_033762955.1 Verrucomicrobiota bacterium
ATCAACTAAAATGGTAAAGTTTGTACGCAAAACCGTAAAGGATCTCCTGAGCTAAATGCGTAAACCATCTCCTGACCTATTCACTATTCACCTCCCCCTTCCCATCTGCCATCTTAAATCTGGAATCTTAAATCTGCCTTCCTTCTGCCTTCCCCCTTCTGCCTTCTGCTAGGCAGCGTCCACGGATTTCCCTGGCTCGGCAGGCTTGGGTTCATCCTTGCGAAAGCCAGTCTGGATTAAGCGATTAACTGCCTGGGTATGGGCAGGCGATTGTGCGGTGGCAAAGGCCTTGCCAAGAAGAGACCCGCGTGCCGGTTGCGCAGTGGGCTGTGCAGGTGCCACGCTGGCGGTAGGCAGTGCCGGTTGCGCAGGCTTCTCGATTGCGGTGGCTGCGGGCAACCGTACTTGCTGCATGACTTCGGGCGGAAACAGCGAGGGCGTAGCTGCCTTTGGCGGTACCGGTGGCGTGCTTGCTGTAACCACAGGTGTCGAGGCGGGTGCAGCCGCCTCGACCGGGGCTGGCGATGCCGCTGCTGGCGCGGGGGGAGTAAAGGGAGCGACGGCTGGAGTGACCGCAACCGGGGCGACTACGACTGGAGCTTCTAGTACCGCCATCACTGCGGGTGCAGGCGGTTTGGTAACCTGCGGAGCCGGTGTCGGCAGCTGTGCCTGGATTACTTCCATCACTTTCTTCGGCGCAACCGCCCGCGTACCCACTGCCATGCGGCGGCGGTGTTCTTGCGCACGGTGCACCGCCTGGTTATCCATGTAGTAGGGCAGCATAAGCAACCCCACTCCGGCCAGTGCTACGAAGAAACACAACGCCACTGTAATCGGGTCCAGCGGATGATGTACCGCAAGCACGTAGAGCGATGCCGCCAGGAGAATCAAGTGACAGGATAGGAAAGGCCACTTCGGGAGCCCGCCAGGGTGGCGACGGAGGAGGTGTTTGAGAACAGCACGCATTGATACTTGAGGGCAAGAGCTTAGGAACCAGCCCGGGATGGGCAACCGCAAAGACCAGGCATGGTGCTAAACTTACTCACAGATTGTGAATAACTTGCAGCCCCCTACCCGCCTTCGCCCTTGCCGCGAGCAGCGTATGCGGGCAATTTCTCTGCCATGGCCAAATACCTCCTCCTCGACGGCATGAATCTCGCCTTTCGCTCCTTTTATGGGATGCCCGAACTCGCCCGCCATGACGGTCTGCCCACCGGTGCCATTCATGGCTGGATGCGAACCCTCTGGATGCTCGAAGACCAGGAAAAGCCCGACAAACTGGTCGTCTTCTTCGACCTCGGTGCCCCCACCCGGCACGAGGCGCTCTTGCCCGAGTACAAAGCCAACCGCAGCGACTGCCCGCCCGCTCTTGCCCAGCAGTTCCCCTATATCCGGCGCATCACAACCTTACTTGGGCTAGGCGGCATAGAGCAGCACGGGGTGGAGGCCGATGATCTCATAGCAGGCTGGGCAAAGCGCCTGGCAGGCGACGGCCATGAGGTAATAATTGTCAGCGCCGACAAGGACCTCGGCCAGCTTGTAGGCGGTACCATTTACCAACTCACCCCACCCCCCACTGCCAACCCCAAGCTCGGGTGGCGTCGGCTCGATGCCGCAGGAATCGAGGAGAAGTTCGGTGTACCCCCGCGCCTCGTACCCGAACTGCTCGCATTGACGGGGGATAGCTCGGATAACATCCCCGGCATCGATGGCGCCGGTTTCAAAACCGCAGCCAAATGGCTGAACCAGTACCGCAGCCTCGAAGGCGTAATCGACCACTGCGGCGAACTCAAACCCCAGCGCTGTCAGCAACTCGTCCACTCCCAGCGCGATGCCATTCGCCGCAACCTGCAAATGACCACCCTCGATACCTCCACTACCCTCGCTAGTGACACCCTAGAAACCTCCCCCGGCGACCTTCCCGCCGCCATCGCCCTTCTAGAAGAACTGGAGATGCGCTCCACCGCCGACCAACTACGCAGGCGAAGAGTTATACGCTCGTGATGCGCAGTGGGCGGTGTTGGAGTTCAAGCTTCAGCGTGTCTGCTGATTATCAGTGATTTCGCCATGTACATCCCGACCTGCTGAAGCAGGAACTCCAACAGGGAGACTTTGTGGATCGACTCCCTGCTTGAAGGTACAGTGTCAGTGCTTTACGATGGCGCGAATCAAGCGGTGCGTGACGCCACTAGACGCAAAGCCGAAATGCAACCTGCCAAGCAAACGTGTGCTTGTATACAATCTGCGAAAATCAGCGTAATCTGTGTATAGCCCAGTGCATTATTTCCGATTGAACGGCAAAAAAGCAGGCTCTTCCCACTGGGGATTGACAATCTGCGTGGCGGGATTCGTGGGTAATCCATAGGCATGACTGCGCAAGAGTGAATCCATCCAATCTATTGCCTGTTTGCCAATGGTGATCATATCCAATTGGTCCAATCGATTGATGTTTACGAACCCTACATCCTCCGGCACCCGGCGTCCGCTTTCTCGAATCCACCACTCAACGGCTTCGCAGGCACCAATAACGGCATCGGGCTCCCATTGGCTGAGCCAGGCATTAAAGGATGGGCTGGGTAAGAGTCGAAGCCCGTCTTTGATGTACTCAGTCTCAAGGAGCGGGCTGATATTGAGCATTGGGATGGCTATTTCGCCATTCATTTCATTGTGTTGAAAGAGGAGCAAGGCAGCAACCGTTCGCTCATCCACCGCAGATTTGGGCTCAATGAAATGGGCGACACCAATGCGTTTATATCCGCGATGTTTGGTCTCTCTCAAGATTCTTAACAAACGGCTGAATGGGTTGTCGCGTAGCAGAGAAAACGGAAGCTCGTACTCTCTGGGCTGGATAAGTAAAGGAGCCAAATCCGACCAATCATAGTCCGGGGGAAACTTCCAATGCAGATCGTGAAATAGAATGACGCCATGTATCCCGCGCGAGCGCACTATCTCCATCGTCCGCAGTGGACCGCCATTGGCATCCTCACAGAAGGGCTCTAGCTTATAGCCCAATTTGGCGCATCGCTCCTGCATGCCCACGAGTGGATGAACAGCCTCTCTTGCATCCGGTTTACTCCAGATGTAGGCTATGGTCAGCCCGGATACTCGTCTATCCCTCCAGCGCTGATCACTAAGAAAACTGAATGCCGCATCCGGCTGGTAGCCCATATCCCGCGCCAGTTCCTGAATACGGGTACGGGTGTTTGGCGCGATGTCGGGATCGTTGTGCAGGGCCTTACTAACTGTTCCACGGGTTACTCCAGCAGCTTTGGCAATATGATCCAGAGTCACCCGCCGTGGGGGGGTCGAGTCCATCAGTTATAGGGGTAAGGAGGATGGATAAATGAGGAGTTAGGTTATATCTATGTCAATATAGCTTATGGAAAATTCTCCGCAACTGGTTTCGCTCTGGCGCAACTGGTTTCGGAGCGGAGATGCTGACGCGGATTCGAAGATATTCCATGATTCACTTCTACTTATTTGAAGCAAGGTGCTTCATCTTACTACCCTCAAAACTTACTCCAAATGAAATTAAAGTGTCTTACGGCACTGGCCGCCTTAACGGCCGGACTTATAACCCAGATTCTCACTGCCGCAGTACCCGTTGGTACAAACTTCTGGCGCGTCGATTGGGGAAATGGCTGGAGCGACTATTATTCTTCCGGTGTAAACTGGGGTACAACTACGAATCCATGGAATCCCACATTCGTAAGCGAATTAGGGATGTATAACGTTCTCCGCTTTATGGACTGGGGACCAACCAATGACTCCACTGTAGTCAATTGGTCCCAGCGTATAGCGAAGACTGCCAATCATTATACGGTTACAGTACCTTTGGTGTATGGCGATGGATCGTCCGGCACTGGAGCTGGTGTAGCCTATGAATGGCAGATCGATCTGTGCAATCGGACGAACAAAGATATCTGGATCAATATTCCCCATGCAGCCTCGATGGATTTTTCCCTCCAACTGGCGACCTTGTTGAAGAATACCTTAAACTCCAATCTGAAGATTTACGTCGAGTATTCCAATGAAGTCTGGAACTGGCAGTTCCGCCAGGCAACCTATGCGGACACACAGGGCAAGGCACTTGGCTTGCCGGATACAGTTCCGTATCAAGGGAAGAACTACTGGGTCGGCCCTCAATGGGGCTTCTATGTGTATCAATCAGTACGGCATATGCAGCAGTTTGAAAACGTTTTCGGCGTCAATAGCCCGCGCCTCGTGAAAGTACTTGCCGGACAACTGAATTACTTAAACTGGCCAGACTTCGTGAACACCTGGGGTGATGTGGCTCCTGTTTGTTCCGCTCACATGGCTGCGCTACAGAGCAATATTCACAATCCAAACCATATCACGATTAATGCATACGCCATTGCACCTTACTGGGGTGGAGATACCACCGCAGCCATGCGTACCGCCATGGACAGCATGAGTGATGCCATCTGGGACCATCGCCGCAGTCTTCAAGGCACTGGTATCCCGCTGATCTGTTATGAAATGGGACAGGACGGTGGTAACCAGGTAGCCAACGCGCAAAACACGGACATAGCCAATACCTATAACTATTGTCTGAATGCGCTGAACGCAGTCTTTCAAGGACCGGTTGTCCACTACACGCACGTAGGGTGGGATGGTTATCACGCCTGGGGTGCCAAGAAGCGTACGGGCGGCACCGGGAACGAGGCGTACAAGTACGAAGCAATTCGTAGTTGGATCAACGCAAATCCCCCAACATCGTCGTCATCCTCCAGCTCAAGCAGCTCGTCATCCTCCAGCTCGAGCAGTTCCTCGTCTTCGAGCTCCAGCAGTTCGTCCTCTTCAAGTTCTGGTGGTGCAGAAACCATCATCGATAATGTAGATGCCAAGTTTACATCCACACTGTGGAGCGGTCAAACCTGGGGAAGCGGATTTATCGGCACCAACTGGCATGGGCAAACAGCCGCAGCGGGAAGCACCCAGACAGCAACCTGGACACCCCAGCTCACTGGCAGTTATCAGGTTTATATTCGTGCCGGTGGTGGCAATCTTTCCACCAATCAACCAGTAACCGTCAATCATACCGGTGGCGCTGCGAATTATACGGTGAATATGAGCGCAAATGCTGGCACCTGGGTACTACTGGGGACACATACACTCAATACCAGTTCGACCATTACCACCCGGAATAACTATGCACCTTCCGGAGGCAACTACTGCATTGCAGACGCCGTACGTTTAGTATCCACGAGTTCAAGCTCTTCCTCCAGCTCCAGCAGTTCATCTTCTTCGAGTAGCTCCTCGTCGTCATCCAGTTCGAGCAGCTCATCCTCATCCAGTTCTTCTTCGAGTTCAAGCTCGGGTGCTCCAATCACCCTGCTTCGCTGGGACTTTGGGACCGGCAATGGCTCAGCTACAACGGCTGCATCGACTGCCAGTGCTACGAATATCCAGGCTTCGACACTCAGCCGTGGAGCAGGATTTAATCCCGGCGTAGCCTCTTATATTGATCCTTCCTTCGGTCGCTTCAATTACCACAACGGCACCAACCCAGCCACCCTGGCAGCAGCGCAAACGTCCAATCACTACGTCCAGTTCACCATTGCTCCGACCGCTGGACATACGCTGGCAGTTTCCTCGCTGCAGTTCTATATCTACGCCCAGGATGGTGGTGGAAAATGGACTGCACAATACAGTACCAATGGGTTCTCTACAGCAGGTACCACCTTTGGTTCCGGTACGGCAGCAACCCAATTTACGGGTTCTCTCCAGACTGTAAGCACGACTGGCGTAGCCGCTCTGCAAAATACCAGTGCGACGATCACTGTCCGTATCTACATGTACGGTCCATACGGCAATGGATTTGTTGATCGAGGCATTGGTGGTGTCAGTGGTGCAACCAATGACATCCTTGTTCAAGGCACGGTCAATTAATCACAGATCAATCATACAGCATTAATTATAGTACTGTTCTTAACATACCCCGCCGTGCCGAATATACACGGCGGGGTATTGTCTTAAGTAGAACACGCATATCAGAGACAATCATCCGCTCCACGGACGGCAGATTCAGTATTCCTCGCTCCTAAACTACCGCTTGCATGCATTCATTACACCATTTGTCGGCGATAATAAGCCGAAGCATACCTCTTAATTTTCTAGCTCTCGCAGCTACACTCGTTACAGCGCCAATGCTGGACGGAGCACGCTGCTACTTTGTCGGCAATAGTGTCACGGACACCATTAACCCGAAAAACGAAGTTGAAGAAGCTGAAACACAATGAAAGGCACTATCTAATCAAAATGGGCATGGTCCGGGCATAGGCTATCCACCATCATTGTCGTGACGATCAACGAACACGGCACCCGTGTCTTGTTATTGTGTT
>JANRLC010000094.1:0-16910 GCA_033762955.1 Verrucomicrobiota bacterium
ACGGACAACGACTCACTTTGCCTCACCGACGCACCTGCTGCGAGGGTCAAAGACTGACTTTGGGTCACGTACACCACTTGTGCGAGGGTCAAAGACTGACTTTGGGTCACGTACGCAACTTGTGCGAGGGTCAAAGACTGACTTTGGGTCACGTACTCAACTTGTGCGAGGGTCAAAGACTGACTTTGGGGCATGTACGCAACTTGCGCGAGGGTCAAAGACTGACTATGGGTCACGCACACGACTCAAGCGAGGGTCAGCGGCAGCCGTCAGGTCACGCACGAGACTTGTGTGAGGGTTAATGTCTGCCATCAACCTACATACACGACTTGTGTAGGTTGCGGATTGCGCGTATGCCACAAACACGACTCGTTTGTAAGATATCTCGGTGTATTCGAAATGCTCTACAACGGGTCCCTGTGCTGTCCGGGATATTCCAACCTAAAAGGGAAAATGAAAAGCTGGCAAGAACCGGTCAAAATGGCTATCTGAGCCAGCATAGAGACAACCGAAACGCTAAAAGACACTAACCCTATGGGTGAGTAGGAAAAGCCGAGTGGCAGATGGTCCTAAAGCATCTATTTCCTGAATGCATGTGCAGGAGGATGCCGTAGGCATCCCAGAAATTAGCCGGGGGTCGAGACTCGCGTCTGCGCGAGGCGATACCCCCGGAACCCCGAGTTAGTAATGCCGACCCCAGCGGGGTCGCAGCGCCGTTCGCGGTGGTTGCGTATACGGCAGATACACGGCTGCGACCCCGCTGGGGTCGATGGTGAATGTTGCCCATACCGGGGGTGTCGTCCCGCAACGGGACTCACCCCCCGGCTAATCGCTGGGATGCCTACGGCATCCTGGGAAAAGCACTGATCGGTCACATTCCATTTAGGTTCAACAACTTCGAAATGCACCGTTTGTGAATAATCTGCGAACGGAGTGCCTTATAATAATGAAAAAAGCGGCGGACCCGATTGAGACCGCCGCTTTTGCTTAGCTTCAGCGCTTAAATCGCGTGCAGCACCAGTCTATGCCTTGAGCGCTGCCTTAATCTCGTCGAACTTGGGCAGTTGCTTTGGGTCATCGCTAGACCAGGCATAGGTAATCACGCCTTCAGGGCTGATGACATACGCCGAGCGCTTGGCTACGCCCTTTAGTCCGATGAGGTCTGCATAGATCACATCATAAGCGGTGGCGACTTCCTTGTTGAAATCGGACAGCAGTGTCAGCTTGATGGCATTCGCCTTGGCCCAGCCCTCCTGGGCGAACGGGCTGTCCACGCTGATGCCGTACACAGCGGCGTTGAGGGCTTCGTAGTCGCCCAAGCCATTGGTTACATCGCAAAACTCAGTCGTGCAAACACTGGTGAATGCGAGGGGGAAGAAGAGCAGTACGGTGTGTTTCTTGCCAAGATTATCAGCGAGAGAGACATCGACCAGACCGGTGGCGGTCTTCGACTTCAGCGTGAATCCTGGAGCTTTGGTATTTACTGTAAGTGCCATATTTTTGTGAATTATTAAGAGTTGTGACAGCGATAGACACGCACTCTAGCACAGGTTCGCAAAATGTTAAGAGCCAAAAGTAGAATTGATTCAGTTGCGGTGCATTTCGAAGTTGTGGGGCCCATCTCACTTTCCAGCGTACCAAATGGGTTAACAGCAGAAAGGGGCAACAAGATACAAGAATGATAGACCCCAGCTTGCTGAAGCGGTCAATGGCTGTCATTCGACCCCGACTCCGGAATGCTTCTCAAGACCCCGCCTTCCTTCAGGGATATGTCATTTCCGATGTCTGCGTGACGTACAAGGGTCACGGACTGTCCGTGGGTACCTGCAAGGACCTATGTCAGTGTCGCGGACTGTCCGTGGGTGCCTGCAAGGACCTACTTCAGTGTCACGGACTGTCCGTGGCATATAAATGGGACTCTGTAGGGTGTCATGGACTGTCCGTGGCGTATAATCGCAACTTCAGGTGGTGTTGCATCATCTGTTTCTACGACTTCCGTTCTCCATTAGAGTCACGTCCTTGGCGTCACAGTAGTTCGCAGCAACAACTTCGAAATGCACGGCACCAGTTGGGGCCCCATTCGTCCTATAGGCCCATACTTCACACCACTGCTAGCGGTGCTCTTTTCCCTATAAGCATTGCTTATTCACCGATCCATACAGGGCCACAACACTAATAAAACTAATAGGTAAATGCAATAGAAGCCCAATAAATGAGGTTTTCAGTTGCGACAGACTCCTATAATTGTTTAGCTTTGCGCATCAAGCGCATCTTACGCAGATACGCTTTATCAGAAAACATGGAATAACAGCCAATGACAATTATTGTCATGGTACAGGCTTTTTTCTTAATCAAGCCTCCATGTGACCGATGTATCTATTCGTCTTATGAATATTCACGAGTACCAAGCCAAACAGCTATTCAGCCAGTATGGCATTCCTGTAGCCAATGGGGCCGCTGTAAGTCAGCCGGATGCCCTAGACACGGCCCTAGCAACATTCACCGACGGTCCCATCGTTGTTAAATCCCAGATTCATGCTGGTGGTCGAGGCAAGGGGACATTCACTGATGGTTTTAAGGGAGGTGTGAAAGTGCTCCCCAATAAAACCGAAGCCAAAACAGTTGCCTTGCGTATGCTGGGTAACACCTTGGTGACCAAGCAGACGGGTGCTGCTGGTCGAAAAGTGCAGACGGTGTTTTTCACCGATCCCTGCGACATCCAGAAGGAGTACTATCTGGCCATTCTGCTCGACCGCGCGAATAGCCAGCCTGTGATCATCGCCTCGACAGAGGGCGGCGTGGATATCGAGGAGGTTGCCGAGAAGACTCCCGAGAAGATTGTCCGCATCCATGTTGAGCCGTCGCTCGGGATACAGCCTTTCCACGCTCGGCGTGTGGCCTACGGGCTTGGCTTCAGCGGAGAGCTGGCGAACCAGTGCGCGGCACTCGTCACTGCGATCTACAAGTTGTGGTTCGAGAAGGATGCCACGATGATCGAGATCAACCCGCTGGTGGTGACGAAGGAAGGCAAGCTGCTCGCTCTCGACGCAAAGGTGTCCTTTGATGACAATGCCATCTACAGGCATGCGGATATCCTCGCCTTCCGCGATTTGAACGAGGAAGACCCCAAGGAAACGCAGGCCACGGGCTTCGGTCTCTCTTATGTAGCGCTCGATGGGAACATCGCATGCCTCGTTAATGGAGCTGGCCTCGCGATGGCCACGATGGACATCATCAAACACTTCGGTGGCAGCCCGGCGAACTTCCTGGATGTCGGTGGCGGCGCCAATGAGCAGCAGGTGACTGAGGCGTTCCGCATTATTCTGAGCGATCCTCAGGTGAAGGGCATTCTGGTTAACATCTTTGGTGGCATCATGAGCTGCAAAACGATTGCCGCCGGCATCATTGCCGCTGCGAAGAATGTATCCATCAACGTTCCCCTGGTGGTGCGCCTTGAGGGCAATCATGTTAAAGAAGGTAAGCAGATGCTATCCGAGAGCGGCCTCGCCCTCGTACCCGCCGAAAGCCTGAGCGACGCGGCGCAGAAGATCGTGGCTCTAGTAAAAGCCAACGCTGGCGCCTAATCCTGCGCACCCAGCAACCCATCGTTTAGCACAACGCCAACAATTATTTTCACATGAGCATTTTGGTAGGTAAAAACACCCGCGTGGTCGGTCAGGGCATTACCGGCAAGGCCGGAAGCAAACACGCCCTCAATAACATAGCCTACGGCACCCAGTATGTTGCCGCAGTAACTCCTGGCAAAGGAGGAACCAAGTTCGAGGATAAAGTCCCCGTCTTTAATACCGTCCGCGAAGCCGTCGAATTGGCAGGCGCGAATACCAGCGTCGTCTTCGTACCACCCCCGTTTGCTGCAGACAGCATTCTGGAAGCGATCAACGCAGGAATCGAACTCATCATCTGCATCACGGAAGGCATCCCCGTCCGCGATATGATGCTCGTCAAGACCGCGCTCTTACGCGCCGGTGGAAAGACGCGCTTGATCGGGCCGAACTGCCCCGGTGTCATGACTCCGGGCGAGTGCAACATCGGGATCATGCCCGGATACATTGCCAAGCCAGGCAAAGTGGGTGTAGTCTCCCGTAGCGGCACTCTCACCTATGAGGCCATGTACCAGCTCACCGTCCGTGGACACGGGCAGAGTAGCTGCGTGGGCATCGGCGGCGACCCCGTCAATGGCACCAGCCACCTCGATGTCATCAAGCTCTTTAACGAAGACCCCGCAACGGACGCCATCATCATGATCGGCGAGATTGGCGGCAGCGGTGAAGAAGAAGCCGCCGCCTACATCAAGCAGTTTGTGAAAAAGCCCGTAGCCGCTTTCATCGCAGGCACCACCGCACCCGAAGGCCGCCGCATGGGCCATGCCGGAGCTATTGCCAGCGGGTCCAGCGGGGGCGCAGCAGGAAAGATTGCCGCTCTCAAGGATGCGGGGATAATAGTGTCCCCCACGCCCACGGAAATCGCAGACACGCTGCTAAAGATTTACCACGGGTAGCCTGTAGTCCGTAGATTTTCTGCTACTCGCATGCCTCGGTGGTGTGCGAGTAGCTGCAGCATTTCTACCAGCATTCTCACAATAACGCCGTGTATCTCGAATTCGGTGGCAAATCAGATCACCTGGCTCAGTATCCCAGGGATATGCCAGTCATCCCGTAGAACGTGTTCAGCGTCACGTCGCGCCGTTGGCGAGGCAAGTGTCATTGCTGAAACACCTTCACTTCTACTATCTACTAACTACTGTCTACTGACTACTGTCTTTATCCTTCCGATAAAGTCCTCCACTGACCAACCACTGCCGGGGACTTGGTAAATGATCTTCCCTTTGGCATCGACGATGATGGTCATGAGGGTGTGCTTGACGATGAGTGAGGCATCGGGTGTGGCGAGGATGCCGAGCTGGGTCTTCAGGTCTTCGACAATGCTCTCGGGGCCTGTCAGGAAGTGGAAGTTCTCTGGGGATATGCCGTGGGATTCAAGGTACTGCTGGCAGACGCCGGGGGTGTCGAATTCGGGGTCGAGTGTGATGGAGACGAGGGTTAACTTAACTCCGGCTTCCTTTGCTGCGTCTTGGAGTGCCTTCATTTTAGCGGTCGATGCGGGGCACATGGCGGGCTGGGTGCAGCGGGTGAAGACGAAGTTTATCACAGTGGGTTGGTCCCGCAGTGAGGTACTCTCAAATAGTTCGCCGGTTTGATCCCAGAGGGCAAAGCGTGGGATAAACTCGCCAATGCTGCGGAAGGCTTTTACACCGCGCACATCGGTGTCCTGGTGGAGTCGCCTCCCAAGGGTCTGTATGATGCCAAGCGCTTTGCCATCGGACGGCCATATGGCCTCCATACGCCATCCGCCATCATAGGTGGAGAGCTTGCCGGTGATGGCTCGCCCGGTCTTGGCGATGACCCAGTCACCTTTGTCCACCTGCACATCAAAGGCATTCGACTCCTTCGCTTCCGCCTTTACGGTCAACACGGGCTTGTCGGCAGACTTGCCAACGATGGTGCCTGAGAATGCACCGGGTTCGGCAGCAGCACTGCTGCCCGGGTTCAAGCCATTCAGGCAGCAAGCTGCGGCCAGTAATAGAAGTCTGCCGTTTACCCTGAACGTGCCACGCGATGGTAATTTGAAGAACATAAGCGAGTTAACCAAAAATGATTACGAAAGATATACTGGATAAGTATATCTAATCTTGTTCACCGCGGTGAAAAGCACAAGTTGTTCCTCACTAAAAACCGGGTTTTCCCGTTGATGCTGGCGGAATCGGGCTTATGGGTATAGTGTTTTAGCTAATATGCCTGAGAGCACTGAGGTAAAGTCGAAACCGAAGAATAATTCCCCAACTGGTACCTCACAGTATCGACTGGGACTGTCCATCTACTGCTGGGGGATATTTATAGGGACCCTTTTATTAATCTATACCGGTGGGTACACCACCTCGATTATGGCAGGGATGGTATTCGGCGACTGGCCGCTCTCGAATGGCTCACTTAACCCGGAGGGGTGGACCGAGAATCAGGCAATGCTGGCGGAGCACAGTCACCGGCTGATGGGGATGACTATCGGCTTCATGATTATAGGGCTGGTCTTCGCGTTGTGGAAGTGGGAGAGCCGTCCGTGGGTGCGCAAGCTAGGCTGGTTTGCGTTGGGTCTAGTCATTGCGCAGGGGCTTCTTGGCGGAGCTCGGGTACTGAAGAACAGCACAGAATACGCCGCCATGCATGGCTGTCTGGCGCAGATTTTCCTTTGCCTGCTCGTCACCATAGCATTGGTGCAGACCCGTTTCTGGCACCGACTGATGGAGACGACCAGCCGCACCGGCACCCCGCTGCAGCGCAAACTCTACCGCTGGGGCCACATTATCACGGGGATGATTTTCGTACAGCTCGTACTGGGTGCCATCCTGCGGCACAAGGGTGTCGGCCTGGCCATTCCTACTTTTCCTCTGAATCCTGAGGGCACCTTGATCCCGCAAGTATGGAATGTGGGAATTGCCCTGAACTTCGCCCACCGCGCGATGGCTCTGCTGATTTCCCTGAAGCTGATATGGTGGGTGATCAAAATCTATGGTGCACCGATTGCGACGGGTATAAAGGTACTCGCCGTACTCGTATTCTTCATTCTCTTTATGCAAGTGGGGCTGGGCATGAGTGTGATCTACAGCCAGAGACTCCCCGTCCCCACAACACTGCATGTGCTCAATGGGGCAATCCTGCTGTCGATGAGCTGGGGGCTTACCTTCCTGTTCTCACGGCACCGATTCGTCGATGCAGTCTCCGCACCGACAGCAAAAGAAACCACGGTGAAGGCCACTTCCTAAGCTATGAGCGCTCCCGACGTCTCCACCTCATCCCGTCCGACCACGCTGACAGCGGAATCCACGCGCCGTGCTCGGTGGCGCGATTTCTTCGAGATGACAAAGCCGAGGCTCAGCCTGCTGTCTGTCATCACGACTATTTTTGGGTATCTGGTAGCGCGCCCGGAGCGCAACTTGGCGGAGTTCTTCACCTTGCTCATCGGTACGGCGATGGCAGCAGGCGGCGCTGCTGTACTGAATGAGTGGATGGAGTACCGCGAGGACGGGCTCATGCGCCGCACCGCGAACCGCCCCATCCCCTCGGGCGCCATCTCTCCCGCAGAAGCCCTGACATGGGGATTATTTCTCGGAACGGTGGGGCCTCTCCTGCTCTGGTGGGGTGTGAATCTTACTGCCATGTTACTCGCTTTTGCCACGCTCGCCGGGTATCTCGTGGTGTACACTCCATTAAAGAAGAAAACGAGTTGGAATACCGAAATAGGCGCGATTCCCGGTGCCATCCCGCCGATGATAGGCTGGGTGGCCGCGCACAACACTCTGGGCGCAGAGGCTTGGTACCTCTTTGGCATCCTGTTCGCATGGCAGGTCTCCCACTTCATGGCCATTTCATGGAACTATCGGGAAGACTACAAGCGCGGTGGCTTCCGCATGTTGTCGCTGGATGATGCCACCGGTCGGCGCTCGGGGTTACGCGCAGTCTTGTGGGCTGCGATTCTCCTGGCCATAACCCTCGTGCCCATTGCCGCCGGCTGGACAGGCTGGATTTATCTCATTGGCGCACCAGTCGTCAGCCTGTGGATGCTTATTCGTGCCATTCGCTTCTACACTGCGCCGAACGCTGACCGCGACCGCACGGCCCGTCGTCTTTTCTGGGCTTCCATAGCCCATCTGCCCCTCTTTCTAATTATCTTAACAGTCGATTGCTACCTCTGAGAACGTCATGGCTCTGAAATCATATAAAGCGATACGATGGGTGCTGCCAATCCTGGCCACTCTGGCACTCCTGTTCCTCGCTGGTTGCGATTACACATCGAAGCAATCCGCACTCGATCCCAAGGGTCCGCTGGCACAGAACCAGTACGATCTCTTCATGTTGACGGTCTATATCACTGGCATCCTCTGGGTACTGGTGGGCGGGGCTCTTATTTATACTGTCATCCGGTTCCGCGCACGCAAGACGGACGACCCGAACACGCTGCCCCATCAATCACACGGGCACGCCATGATCGAGGTGGGGCTCATCCTCGTTTCAACAGTGGTGCTGGTGATTCTGGCAATACCCACCTTCAAGGGCATCAAGCTAATCCACGAAATGCCCGCGAAGTATGAGAAGGATGCGGTTATAGTGAACGTCACGGGCTTGCAGTGGTGGTGGCGCTTCGAGTATCCGGAATTGGGGATAGAGACAGCGAATGAATTGATCATTCCCGCAGGGCGCGCGGTGCAGCTAAACCTGCGTTCCGATGATGTCATCCACAGCTTCTGGCTCCCCAAGCTATCGGGCAAGATGGACCTCATTCCCGGACAGCAGAACAAGCTCTGGATTCTCGCAGACGAGCCCGGTTATTTCTACGGGCAGTGTGCGGAGTTCTGCGGTGACTCGCACGCCTACATGCTCTTCCGCTCCATAGCGATGAATGCCGCCGACTACGAAGCCTGGGTGGCGAGGCAAAAGGCGGGCGCGCTTGTACCCTTCAACAAGGAGAAGCCGGCAAAGATAGACCTCACTTCGCTGAATAACCTGGAAGTGATCAACAAGGGCCGCGATTTGTTTAACACCCACTGCTCCCGCTGTCACCGCGTCGGGGAAGAAGGTGGCGTGGCCGCGCCAAATCTTTCCCATATCGCAGGGCGCTCCACTATTGCTGCGGGCTGGATGGAAAACACACCGGAAAATCTGCACCGCTGGATTCTCACCCCAGACGCAGTGAAGCCCGGCAACAATATGTGGAACGGCATGCCACTTGGTAAACTGGCTGACGGCACTGCGGACCGTTCCGGTATGCCCGGTCTGCGCACTGCCAATCTCACCAGCGAACAAGTCGACGCGATCGTCGCCTATCTCCAGCTCTTGAAGTAATTTTCCGAGGAATCACCATGGCCCAGACTGTCCCCCACGATACCCACCCCGCCCACGCGGGCCACGATGAGCACGCGGCCAAGCCGCAGCGTTCATTCTTCGGACTTGTGCAACGCCCACAAGAGGGCTGTCACCCGATTATCGACTGGCTGACCACGGTTGACCACAAGAAGATTGGGATAATGTACGGGCTTGCCGCGCTCTTCTTCCTGCTGGTTGGTGGCGTAGAGGCACTGATCATCCGTCTCCAGTTGATGGTCCCGGAGAACAACCTCATCTCGGCCCAGGCGTATAACGAGATGTTTACCATGCACGGGACCACGATGGTGTTTCTCGCAGTAATGCCCATGAGTGCGGCCTTCTTTAACTACATGATACCGCTCCAGATTGGTGCGCGGGATGTGGCCTTCCCACGCATGAATGCCTTCAGTCTCTGGACGTTCATTGTGGGTGGTATCATCCTGAATCTGAGCTGGATATTCACTGCAGCGCCGAATGCCGGCTGGTTTGGTTACGCGCCGTTGACATCGAAACTCTATACGCCTGGCCTGAGCACAGACTTCTGGGTGATGAGCCTGCAAATCCTCGGCGTGGCCTCGCTCGTGGCGTCCTTTAACTTCATCACCACCATCATAAACATGCGTGCTCCCGGACTCTCGATGATGAAGCTCCCGGTGTTCACATGGATGTCGCTCATCACCGCATTTCTGATCATCATGGCATTCCCTGCGATCACCATCGCACTGGTGGAAGTGATGTTTGACCGCCACTTCGGCACCCATTTCTTCGATGCCACGTCGGGCGGAAAGCCGATCCTCTGGCAGCACTTGTTCTGGATATTCGGGCACCCGGAAGTTTACATCCTGATACTGCCGGCGATGGGTATCATCTCGGAAATACTCCCGACCTTTGCCCGCAAGCCGCTCTTCGGTTACCCGCTCATTATCTTCTCCGGATCGGTCATCGGTTTCCTGGGGTTCACCGTCTGGAGTCACCATATGTTTACGACTGGGCTCGGGGTTGTGGCTTCGACCGCATTCTCCTTCTTGACGATGTTGATAGCTATCCCCACCGGCGTGAAAATCTTTAACTGGATTGGCACCCTCTGGGGCGGTCGTATACGCTTCACCGTACCGATGCTCTACGCACTCGGCTTTGTGTGGATGTTTATGATGGGCGGGTTCACCGGGGTCATGCACTCCTCGGTGCCTGTGGACTCGCAGCAACAGGATAGCTACTTCGTGATCGCCCACTTCCACTACGTGCTGATTGGTGGAAGCCTCTTCGCACTCTTTGCTGGCATCGTTTACTGGTTCCCGAAGATGACCGGGCGCATGATGAGTGAGGTTTGGGGCAAGGTCACTTTTTACATCATGTTCGCAGGCTTTAATATAGCTTTCTTCCCCATGCACTTTCTAGGGATGATGGGCATGCCCCGCCGCACCCACACCTACAAGGCAGTGATGGGCTGGAATGAAGGTAACTTTCTGTCCACCATCGGCGCGCTAATCCTGGGCCTGGGTATCGCCATCTTCGTCATCCACCTGATCTGGGCCATTAGTAAAGGCAAGAAAGCTGGTGCCAACCCGTGGGATGCACGCACCCTGGAATGGGCAACGGAATCACCCCCCGCGCCGTATAACTTCGAAACCATTCCTGTGATTAAGGTTCGCGACCAGGTCTGGGCAAACAAGTACGGGACGAAGTCCGAGAAGATGGGCGCACTACCCGCGGGCAGCCATGGCATCCACATGCCCGACCGCTCGTGGTACCCACTCACCGCAAACATAGGTTTCTTTATCCTTGGTATGGGCCTGATCTTTCACGGTCATGCGGTAAAACTCTTCGGATTCGAGATGCATCTCCAGGGTTTCGATGCCTGGATAATTCCCATCGTAGGTGCAGCCATCCTTTTCCTCTCCATCATCCTGTGGGCCTGTGAAGGACCAGGCGGATACCACCTGCATCCTGAAAAGCGTGCGGAGGATAAGCACTAAAACGGCACAGTTTGAGCATCCCGTACCCGTCCAATCGAGCCAATAAATTACCATGAGTCACGCCCACGCAACAGAAGCCCCGACGAACGACCCGTTCCACAACGAACTGCATCCCGGCGAAGACACCGCAACCGGCATTCCCAACAAGAAGGTAGCCATGTGGGCGTTCCTTGCTTCGGACTGCATGTTCTTCGGTACCCTTATCTCCACCCACCTGATTTACCGCAAGCTCCACCCCACGGTGGTGGACCCGAAGGAAATCTTTAGCATCGAGCTGACTTCGGCATCGACTTTTATCCTGCTGATGAGTTCGTTGCTGATGGCGCTGGCAGTGTCCGCCATGCACAAGAAGAATGTAGTCAGCGCCCGCTGGTGCCTCGCGGGTGTGATATTCTTTGGCAGTCTGTTCGTGGGTGCGCAGTGCTATGAGTTCCACCACTTCGTGCATGCAAAGGAGCTTACACTAACCAGTAGTATCTTCGGCTCCACCTTCTACGTGTTAACCGGGACCCACGGAGTCCACGTGACTCTGGGCATCGTCTGGCTAATCGGCTGGTTCATAAAAACTTTCTCCAAATCCTTCAAGCCGGAGCATGCGCTGGACATCGAAGTAGCCGGTCTGTACTGGCACTTCGTGGACATCGTGTGGATCATCATCTTCCCGTTCGTTTACCTCATCGAATATATCTAGCCGCACCCATCCATGAGCGAATCCTCAATCACCAGCGGTTTCACCAAGGCCTCTCCCGCCGTCCTCAAGGACGAGACGAAGAAGTACTTCAAGTTCATCGATGTGATCCTCGTGCTCACGGCGATCACCTTCGTTGAGTTGATCCTTATCATTCTGCCCTTTGTGCATGAACTGAAGTTCGTCGCCCTGATCATCCTCTCGGCCATCAAGTTTCTGGCAGTGATATGGTACTTCATGCACCTGCGCTGGGATAGGTTTCTCCTCACCCTGCTCTTCGTCGGTGGCATGGTACTGGCCGGTGGGACCGTTTACGCCCTGATTCATCTCTTCGAGGCTCCGCCACTGGAAGCAAAAGCAGAGGTTCAGTAAAAAATAGCGGATAGCACAGTTGTCTCCGAGGGGGTAGTCTGGTTAATTATCGCAATGGTCACCCTCTGGCACTGGCACACAGAACCCTTCCTTATCGGCACCCTGTTGCTGGTCGGGTGGATATATGCGCTGTGCGTTGGGCCCTACCGGGATAAGCTTCACCCCGGAAGCCCCTTCCCCACGGCAGCAGCGTGGTGGTTCGGCGCGGGGCTGCTTGTGCTCTACCTGGCCGTGGGATCGCCCCTGGATGCACTGGGTGAGAACTTCCTGCTCAGCGCCCACATGCTCCAGCATCATCTCCTTCAGTATGTGGCACCGCTTTTCCTCGTGCTGGGCATCCCCGGATGGCTGGCAGACTGCGTACTGAGGCGCTCCAGCAAGTTACTCAAGCTGTGGCGCTTCCTCGTACACCCCGTCACTGGCGGTGCGCTCTTCACCCTATTCTTTGTAGGCTGGCACTTCCCCGTCCTCTACGAAGCCGCACTCACCAGCAAGCCCATACACATTCTCGAACATATAACCATGTTTGCCCCCGCGTTCCTGCTGTGGTGGGCCTTCGTGAGTAAGTCCAAAGAAGCACCCATGGCCTCATTCGGCGGGCAAATCATCTACGCCGCTGCCCTGGCCGTAACCCAAATCCCCCTCTTCGCATACCTCGTCTTCTCAACCGAAGTCCATTACCCCACCTACGAATTCGCCCCACGCATCTTCGCACTCACCCCGCTCGAAGACCAGATACTCGCCGGTGTGATCATGAAAACCACCGGCATGTTCGTCTCCCTCATCATCCTCTCCATCGCCTTCTACCGCTGGTACCAGACCACCGAAGCCGCCACCCGGCAAGCGCAGCAGGACGCAGAGTGAGGGAAGTGCTGGTTGATGGATGGTTGTGAGTGGTTGAATCACACCCAGTCACGGTAACAAACACACCAACTCGAGTCTGCGTATGCTGTGGGGTGGTCCGTGAACCCTTGCCGCGACTCCGTGAACCCTTGCCGCGACTCCAGGAACCCTTGCCACGACTCCAGGAACGCTTGCCGCGACTCCAGGAATCCTTGCCGCGACTTCAGGAACGCTTGCCGCGACTCCAGGAACCCTTGCCACGACTCCATGCGAGCTTGCCACGACTCCAGGAAAGCTTGCCACGACTCCATGCGAGCTTACCGCGACTCCAGGTGAGCTTACCGCGACTCCAGGTGAGTTTACCGTCGGTCCATGCGAGTTTACCGAGACTCTGTGCCGGTTTGCCGCCACTCTGTACGTGCTTACCGCAACGCTGTGGACGTTTAGTATTATAGTCGGAGCGTCTCTGGCCCAGCCCCAATCGAAACGCTTCTTAATATGAACGCTTGCGATTTTTGGCTGTTAATGCATTTGCTAGGGTTCTGAATACCAATTCTTCAAACAACTTAGTCATGGTCTCATCCCCGGAATCCCCCATATTTGTCTGGATCGACGCTGAAGGTCAGGGGCGCTATCTGCGCGCTTACTTTCGCCAGTCTGTCACACTGACCGCTCTACCACGCAGTGCGCGACTGAATCTCTTTGCCGATGGTCGGTATCAGGTTCGGGTGAACGGCACATTGATCGGAAACGGACCGGTGCGCTTCTACCCGGAGCATCCAGAGTATGATGGCTATGACTTGCTTCCGTGGTTAACAACGGGAGAGAATGTCATCGCTGTCGAAGTCCTGCACACGGGGATTGCGACCTTTCACACAGTCCTTATGCGCGCGGGCTTCGCTGCATGGGGTGACATCGTCCATGCAGACGGGCAGGCGCAGTCGCTCGCAACGCCAGGCGCATGGCTGTGCCGGGAGGCTACGGGGTACGACCGTACGACGCCAAAGTTTTCCTTCGCCACGGGCCCCATCCAGATCTTTGATGAACGCAAGGCGGTGCCGGGCTGGTACGGGCCACTGACTTCGACCGAGGGCTGGCGCACGCCGGTGGCGCTGCGGGATAATTCGGGGTACGGAGCGTTCGAGCCGCGCTCGATTCCGCAGTTGACACAAAAACTGGTCTCCCCGCAACGTTTGTTGAGTGCCCATCGCCATGTGGATGACGAGATAATTTACTCTTTCCGCGCCTGGGACTTTGCTGCACCGGGCAAGCATGTGGCACCGCAGAAACTGATCTTCGCCTATACCTATATCTACTCGGCTAAGGCGCAGAAGGTGCAGGCCGCTGCGTATTGGGGTGAGCACTACTTGAATGGGGTGCTTCTCAAGAAGGGTGCGGAAACGCGTCTGGCGGCACAGGACACCGTGCTAAAGCTGAACGCTGGCTGGAATTTTCTGTTCATCAGCTACGGCATGTGGACGAGTACGTGGGACTTCCATTTGGCACTGCCGAAGAACGTAGGGCTGGTGTTATCTCCCTCGAAGAAGCTCGATGACAGGGAAATTTTCAAAGTATCGCTGACCATCGAGAAGGATGACGCTTTCGTTAAGGGCCTGGAGCCCGAGAAGCTGACGGAGCCACCTGCCGTACCGGGTGGGTGGAGTGTGCGTGAGATGCCAACAGCACCTGTGCTGCCTGCAAAGGCGATGGCGTGGGCGAAGTTCGGCCCGCCGCTGCCGCTCCGCGGTGAAGATGTGCGGAATCTCTCGGTGCCTGCGGGTCAGCCGACCTCATTCATCTTTGATATGGGTGGCGAAGTGCTCGGACGTATATTCGTGGACTTTGAGGCACCGGAAGGGACCATTATCGATGTAGGTTACGCCGAGGAGCTGAAGGATGGGCGTCCCTGGCACTACAAGAATGTGCAGGTCCATGCCGGCGAGCGCCATATAGCGGCCGGCGGGGAGTCGCGGCTGGAAACATTCTACCCGCGCGGATTCCGCTACCTGCAAGTCATGGTGAGCGGGCATACAGCACCGGTCGCACTCCATGAATTGGGTGTGGTCTCGCAGATTTATCCGCACAAACGTCGCGGATGGTTCCGCTGCAGTGATCCGCTTTTTGACCAGATTTGGGAAGCGGGCTGGCGTACCCTGCTCGTGTGCAGCGAGGATGTGTACACCGACTGCCCGTGGCGCGAACGCACGCTCTATGCGGGCGATTTGCTGGCGGAAATTGCAACGGCGATGGTCACCTCGGGTGATACAGCCCTGGCGAAGCGCAGCATGCGCCTCTTTATCCAGTCGCAGTCCAAGGAAACTAACTGGCAGCAGTCGATGGCACCGATGGAGCGCACGCGGGACTCTCTCTTTGATTACCCCCTGTTAAACTTGGTCGCCTGTGAGTGGTTTGGCCGTCTCACACCGGATCCAGCGTTTATCAAGGAAGCGTATGCTACATACCGCATCTTAATGCAATGCTGCCTGGAGCAGCGCAATGCCAATGGACTCTACAGTTCCTTCTCGCAACCGTTCATCGACCACACGGGCATAGTAAAGAAAGGGTTCTCCTGCCCGTTGAATGCCCTCGTGGCTCGCTCCTGGCACGTATTTGCAGCACTTGCCGAGAGCCAGGGGCATAAGGAAGAAGCAGCAGAGGCGCACCGCCACGGTGAAGCTGCCGCAAAAGCGGTGCGTGACCATTTCTGGGATGCACAGGCTGGGGCGTTTGTGGACTGCCTGGTCGATGGGCACCCGGAGGGCGACCACGCTCCCGCAGCGAGTTATTGGTGCGTGTTCTTCGGTGTCACAACTCCGGAACAGGACCACGATATCGTGCGGCACTTTGAGCAACGCTGGGCGCTCCTGGAGCACGAAGTGGAGCACTTTGGCACCCCTTACGGGGCGTTCTATCTCATAGGCGCACTCTATAAGATCGGCACACCGGAAGCTGTGGCGTTTGCAGAACGGTTTATCCGCCGTCAATGGGGGCTCATGATCTATCATGGGACCGATACCATCTGGGAGCATTTCCATACGGCAAACAGCCTGGCACACGCCTGGAGTACCGCGCCGAACTACTACTGTAGCACGCGGATACTAGGGGTACACCTGGGTCTGCCAGACACCGCCAACCCTCGTGGCCCACTGCTCATCGCACCAGAGTCCGAAACCCTGACCTGGGCGGAAGGTGCACTTCCGCACGAAAAGGGAATGATCGAAGTGAGCTGGAAGATACGCGGTACCCACCTCGATGTCACCGTGCGCGTACCGGATGGTGTGGCCTACACCGTAGTCCCGCGCGGAAGACTCGCCCAGTATGAGCTTTGCCTGAACGCGGAGTGATGTAGAGCACGGAAGCGGTCAGCTATCAGCGGTCAGTATTCAGACAAAATCCTTAATAGGAAAATGGTGTTAGCAAACCTATGCTTTTCCGAGGATGCCGTAGGCATCCCAGCGATTAGCCGGGGGTTGAGTCCCGCTGTGGGACGACACCCCCGGTAGGTGCATACTTTTTCATCGACCCCAGCGGGGTCGCAGCCGTGAATCCGTGGATTTCAATCCTACGACATCGGCCATCCGTGCTGCGACCCCGCTGGGGTCGAGATTATTACGCTGGCGTACCGGGGGTATCGCCTCGCGCAGATGCGAGTCTCGACCCCCGGCTAATTTCTGGGATGCCTACGGCATCCTCCCGTCCCGGAGGGACAGTATGCATCTTAGCCCCAGGTTTTAACCTGGGGAGCGGGTTAGAAAACCCGCTCTCCGTTTGCTTCAAACACCCAACGGAGGGCGGACATTCTTGTCCGCCTATTGTACCAACACAGGGCGGACATTCTCGTCCGCTGTTATACCAACGGAGGGCGGACATTCTTGTCCGCCTATTTGCGATCAACGGCGCATTGATTTATCTAGTCGGAGCCAAACTTCAGCCCCAGGTTAAAACCTGGGGCTACTGGACTTTGGCCAATTTCATGAATCTCCGTATGCCCCGGAGTTTGTGTTTAGCGTCAAATCGAGTTTTTCAGAATCAGAAATATCCCGAAGGGATTACGCCCCAAAGCCCAGCGGTTGCGCGCGGAGCGCGCTACCCTGG
>JANRLC010000095.1:0-71928 GCA_033762955.1 Verrucomicrobiota bacterium
TCTCGCATTTACTTCGTAACTGGCGGAGGGTGAGGGATGACAAGGCATCTCGCTTCGCTCGGTAACGAACCCCTCACCTCTCGCATTTACTTCGTAACTGGCGGAGGGTGAGGGATTCGAACCCCCGAGACCATTGCTGGCCTAATGGTTTTCAAGACCACCGCGATCGACCACTCTGCCAACCCTCCATCGCGTAATTGAAGCTGGTACATATAGTGGCTGTCTGTGTCATGAATCAAGCCTCCAATTCTATTGTAGTCATTTTATAGTTTAAAAAGAGGTCGTAAGTCTGGTATGTATTACAGCTTGACGTTGACAGTATTGTTTTGATTACCCACTGTGCATCCTTCGTTTTTTCTTATAACGACAGTATTCAAATAGCTTTAAACCCAGTAATAATCCATCGGATGGCGACTAAAACCAGCTCAACGAAACCCGGCGCGAAGACTGCCCCGGCAAAGACAACGACCACTGCGACGAAGTATGTGTACCACTTCGGCAAGGACCGCACAGACGGCAACGGTTCCATGAAACCACTGCTTGGCGGCAAGGGTGCCAATCTCGCAGAGATGGCGAGAATCGGGCTTCCGGTGCCTCCCGGTATCACGATTTCCACTGAAGTTTGTACTTATTATTATGAGAACAAACGCACCTACCCGGCATCGCTTCGGGCTGAGATGGAAGCGGGTATTGCCCAGATGGAGAAGACCATGGGCACGAAGTTTGGCAACAAGGCCGGGATGCCCCTGCTCGTAGCCGTGCGCTCCGGTGCGCGCGACTCCATGCCTGGGATGATGGATACCATCCTCAACCTTGGGTTGAATGATGACACCGTGCTCTCTCTCGTGAAGGCCACCAAGAACGAGCGCTTCGCATGGGACTGCTACCGCCGCTTCATCCAGATGTACGGCGACGTGGTGATGGGCGTGCAGAAGGCTCCCAATGAAGACCACGAACCTTTTGAAGTGATCATCGGCCATCTTAAGGAAGAGCGTTACCATGACCACAATTTTGAAGACACCAATCTTACCACGGATGACTTGAAGGAGTTGGTGGCCCGCTTCAAGAAACTCGTCAAAGACCGCACGGGTAAGGATTTCCCAACCAGCCCATGGGACCAGCTTGATGGCGCAGTAGGTGCCGTATTCGGCTCCTGGATGAATGACCGCGCCATTGTTTACCGCCGCAAGTACAATATTCCCACCGAGTGGGGAACAGCCGTCAATGTACAGGCGATGGTGTTTGGAAATACCGGTGAAGAGTCCGGCTCCGGTGTGGCTTTCACTCGCGATCCAGCCACGGGAGAGAAAGTCTTCTACGGCGAGTTCCTCATGAACGCGCAGGGCGAAGATGTAGTGGCTGGCGTACGTACCCCTGATCCGGTTGCCAAGCTCGCGCAGAAGCAGCCCGCTTCCCTCAAGGAACTGGAGCGCATCCGCAAAGTCCTCGAAACGCACTTCAAGGACATGCAGGACTTCGAGTTTACGATTCAGGACAAGCAGGTTTACATGCTCCAGACTCGCAATGGCAAACGTACCGGTGTAGCCGCCGTACGCATCGCCGTGGAGATGGTGAAGGAAAAGCTTATCGACTGGCAAACTGCGGTAACTCGCGTGCCTGCCGACCAGCTCGACCAGGTGCTCGCTCCGATCTTTGACCGCACAGCGATCAAGAACGCCAAGCAGATCGCCACCGGGCTGCCTGCCGGTCCCGGCGCTGCCTCGGGTAAGATTTACTTCAATGCTGAGCGCGCTGTCGATGCTGCCAATCGCAACGAAAAGTGCCTCCTCGTCCGCGTGGAAACCTCTCCGGAAGATCTGCGCGGGATGATCGCTGCGGAAGGTATTCTCACCGCACGCGGTGGTGTATCCTCCCACGCCGCCCTCGTTGCCCGTCAGATGGGTAAAGTCTGCGTTTGTGGCGCTGCGATGCTCCATGTGGATTATGACCTCCGCACGCTCACCGTGGACGGCACCATCTATAAGGAAGGCGATTTCCTCTCAATCGATGGCACGGCAGGTACGGTTTACGCAGGCGAAGTGAAGACCGCTCCTTCTGAAGTCATCCAAGGCTTGTTGCTCAACAACGCTGAAGCCAAGAAGAGCCGCACCTACGAAAACTTTGTGCAACTGATGGCTTGGTGCGCAAAAGCCACCAAACTCCAGGTTCGCACCAATGCTGACAATCCAGAGCAGACCCGCAACGCCGTATCCTTCGGCGCCAGCGGTATCGGGCTGTGCCGCACTGAGCATATGTTCTTCGAAGGCGACCGCATCGACGCGATGCGCGAGATGATCCTCGCCTCCTCCAAGGAAGAGCGCGAAAAGGCACTGGCCAAGATTCTCCCCTACCAGCGTGAAGACTTTCACGGCATGTTCAAGGAGCTGAAAGGATTGCCCGCCACCATCCGCTTCCTCGATCCCCCGCTGCATGAGTTCCTGCCCCAGTCCAAGGAGCAGCAGATGGACCTCGCCCGCAAGATGGGTATCGACGTAGAGCGCATCATGAAGCGCGTTCATGAACTCCATGAGTTCAACCCGATGCTCGGGTTCCGTGGTTGCCGCCTCGGTATCATTTACAGCGAAATCAGCGCCATGCAGGCGCGCGCCGTATTCGAGGCCGCCGCAGACGCCACCAAGGAAGGTCTCAAAGCCAAACCAGAGATCATGATCCCGCTGGTAGGCTTCAAGAAGGAACTCGATCTCCAGGTAGCAGTGGTTCATGAAGTCGCCGCCAAGGTGCAGAAGGAAAAGAAGGTCAAGTTCTCCTACATGGTAGGCACTATGATCGAAGTCCCACGCGGTGCACTCACAGCAGACGCGATCGCAGAGACCGCAGAGTTCTTCTCCTTCGGTACGAACGACCTTACCCAGACAACACTCGGCATGAGCCGCGATGACTCTGGCTCCTTCCTCGGACAGTACGCCGAGCTGGAAATCGTGAAGCGCAATCCCTTCGCCACCATCGACCAGGCCGGCGTCGGCCAGCTCATGGAAATCGCCATCACCAAGGGCCGCAAGACCCGTCCCGAGATCAAGCTCGGTATCTGCGGTGAACACGGTGGCGACCCCGACTCCGTAAAGTTCTGCCATAAGCTCGGTCTCACCTACGTGAGCTGCTCTCCCTACCGCGTGCCAGTAGCCCGCCTCGCCGCCGCTCAGGCTGCGATCGCAGATGCCCAGGCAGCAGCAAAGGCAGCCGCCGTAGCAGCACCTGCCAAGGTCGAGGCTCCCGCGAAGAAAGCAGCCCCGGTAGCAAGCAAGGCCCCCGCAAAGAAAGCCGCACCAGCCCCTGTAAAGAAGGCTGCCGTGATTGAAGCGAAGTCCAGCAAGAAGGATAAGGCCAACAAGAAGGACAAGGCCAAGTCCAAGAAGAAGTAGTAACAGGCATACCCGTTACATTTATTCCAACACCCCGCTTCATGAGAATGGAGCGGGGTGTTTTTTTGTGGGATGTGAGTACGCCCAGATACGGAATGTAATATATGCCATCCGTGGATGTCTGAAATTACATTTGCACAGCACAGTGTGAAACTGGTAACAGCATAACTATGCGATCACTGAGACATTACTTCTTCGGTATCTGGGTTCTCTTCTTATGGAGTTGTGCTGTTATTCCCGTACTCGCCGTGGATGCGGCAGACGATGAGGAGGGTATCGCTAATGAATCAACCGATGACGTACCGCAAATCCTTTCGGTTACGGAACGTTTACATGATCAGTATCTGGAGGCTCTGGATTATTATCAAGGAATCAAAGTAGTGCCAGATGAGAAGAAAGCATTCGCCCTGACCAGTAAGTTGGCAGAGGCCGGGAGCTTCGAGGCCCAGCATCTTCTTGCATACTTCTATGAAGAAGGCATTGGCGTTTCGAGCAGTTCGCGCCATGCCATGCGTTGCCTGGAGAAGGCTGCCGAACAGGGCTGTATGGGAGCCATGTTTGATCTTGCCCTGGTGAAGTATTATGGGAAAGGAGGTACCAAGCGCGATTACGCCGGAGCCTATACGCTACTGGAGAAGGTTGTGAATACTCCCGAACTCGGGGTTCACACTCTAAACCAAGGGGAACAACTCTACCAATTAAAGCCCCATGCTTTCTTCATTCTGGGTAGCATGCATCATGAGGGCCAGGGCGTGAAGAAGGATATTACGCTGGCCACAGATTATCTAAAGAAGGCGGCTACACATGGGCATCTCTATGCCCAGATACTATTATTTGTGCTCTACTCGGAGGGTGATGAGGTGGAAGCGGATCAGGAGAAGGCTAATAGTTATCTGCATCTCGCTATTGATGGACTTAAGGACAAGTTGAACAACCGATGGCACATCGCTGCCTATATGGGATTTTCCAAAGAGAAAGCATCAGCCCGTGTCATCAAAGAGTCCACCAAATCTGCGGCGATCGCTCAGCGCGAGATTGAAGAGAATATAGCGAATAGGTTTAAGTCATCCAAGAAGCGAAAGCCGGTGGAGTCAGCGCTGTGGTTCTTGTTTTCCGCAGAATCGGGTCACGCCGAGTCCATGACAACTTATGGTACCCTCTGTTACAAAGGAGTTGGTGTTGAACAGAATAGTGCCGAGGCTCGTTCCTGGTTTGAGAAGGCTGCGAAAGCGAAAGATGGGCTGGGCAGCTATAACCTGGCTATCATGCTTCGGTCTGGTGAAGGCGGTGCAGTCGACACGGCACGTGCTGATGAGCTTTTGTGGAGCGCCGCCAGAGAAAATATTCTGCCAGCCATCCGTTTCATAGAGGATTCAACAACCCCGCTGGTTATACTATCACCCGAGGAATATGTCGCCTCCATCGAAGATTTTCTGCCCAGCTTCGCTGCAACAAAACTGCCTATTCACGTGCGGGCTTATCACTGTCTGGCGGAGTGTTATTTCACAGGATATGGGGTGAAAAAGGATATGACGGAGGCTGTGAATTACTGGAAGCGTGCAGGGAGCCGTGATTATGCACCGGCCAATGCCAGACTCGCCGATTTTTACTTCTACCTATGGCCGTGGCAATCGTTGGTTGATTGCGACATGTTGGATGATTGCACCAGATACGCGCGCAAGGCGGCAGAGGGAGGAGATGCAGATGGTGCCTTTCGTTACGCGTATATCCTCAGTAATAGAGAGCAAAAACCCGACACGGATATGGCCATTCGCTATTACAAACTAGCAGTAGAGAAAGCGAACCACGCGGCAGCAGCAAATAATCTGGGAGTCTTGCTCAATGACAATACGGCCAAATACTATGATCCGAAGGCGGCTCTTGCCTACTATCAAATCGGTGTGGATAAGGATGAGCCCATTTCCTTGTATAATATGGGCCGCATACTTCTCGCACGGCATGAAAACGAAGCCGATAGAGAGCTGGCTCTAAACTATTTGCGACGCTCAGCAGAGGCAGACTATCCTGAAGGTCAGCTCTATCTGGCAGAATTGTACCTGTACGGAAAAGAAGGTGTAGCAGTCGATCTAAAGGAAGGCGTCTTCTGGCTCTCCGAAGGTGCAAATCTTGGATACAAACCGGCAATCAACGCATTGGCCAAGCTTATGCTCGAGGGGCCTGCGGAGTTTCGCGATCCAGCGAAGGCTGAATTCTGGTACAGCCAGTTACTCAGCTTTTGGAATCGTGATATGTTCTTTAAGATTGCGGAGTCGGCTGAGAGCGCCGGGGAGTTTGGTCAGGCCTATCAAATATACCAATTGCTTATCGATCGCTCATACGATGATAACTATATAGCCCGCGCTCGCTATCGCCTCGCCCTGCTGCTGGATGCTGGCAACGGGTGCACGCCGGATCCGGTTAAAGCGCGCAAACTCTATGCCAAGGCGGCCCGCTACGGCCTGCCCGAAGCTCACTGTAACTATGGGCGTGTGCTCTATCTCGGTATCGGCGGGAAGGTGGATAAGACCACCGCCATCAAGCATCTCAACAAAGCCATCAATGCTGGTAACAACCATGCCCAACTCACACTTGGTACGCTCTACATGATGGACGAGACCAAGCCTGCGCTAAACGAAGCGGCCATGAAGCTCTTGCGAGCTGCGGCTGAAAAGGACAACCTCAAAGCTCAATGTTACCTTGGGATAGCTTATCTCAAAGCGGAGCCCCATGCTCCCGATGCTGCAGAAGCTCGCAAATGGCTGGAACTCGCGGCCAAGGCTGGGTATGAGCCAGCGGTGAAAGCACTGCGTATCCTCGATAAAAAGGAAGGTCGCCTGCCGCCTCCAGCGCCACCGAATGAGGAGCAAGATAATAAAGCCACACCCGACTCAGAATCTTCAGAAAATAAAGCCCCCAAGCCCAAGGCACCGCCCAGTAAGTCGCAACCTCATTCTGGAGGGTCTGGAGTGCCTGCGTGAACAGTCACCATAAACTTATCGCCCTCTACGCCCGCGCCAATCGTCGCCGGTAGGATTTTGGGGTTTGGCCGGAATACTCTCTGAAGGCACGGATGAAGTAATTGGGGCTGTGGAATCCGGTGGCCCAGGCTATTTCCGATATATTTAGTTCCGGGTTTTGCAGGAGAGTTTGAGAGTAGGCGAGGCGCTCATTGCGGATGTGGGCGTTAAGGGACTCTCCGGTTTCGAGACGGAAACAGCGGGTGAGATAATCCGGGGTGCACCGCAGATTCTTTGCCAGGCGATGTACCGAGAGCGTAGGGTCGGACAGGTAGGCTTTGATAATCTCCCTGCATTGCTGCACGCGCGGAGAGACGTCCTGCGCAGTAGTGGGCTTCCCTTCCGCCGCCGTCTTAAGCGTCTCCAGGATGATGGCGCAGAATGCCAGAAGCAGCCCTTGTGCTACCATGGGGTTGCCATTGCCCCACTCGCCCAGATCGTCGAGGTATCGGGCCAATTGCCCACTTTGTGGAACCATGAATCTATCTGCAAAAATCACCCAGGGACGGCCATCCGTACCCGCGTGGCTCTTCAGCAGGGAGAAGGAGTTGGGCTCAAAGGTAAACACAAGCCCTCGGAAAGGATGCTTGGGACTCTGACGTGCCGTTTCTGCATGGGGAACGCCGCGAGAAATGACCGCCATTTCTCCTTCGCCCAGATCAAACCGGTCAGCCGGGCACGTGAACTCGGTCACTCCGGTACGCTGTAGAAACAGTTCTGGTGTGAGATGAAAATGGCCGTTGGTAATGCTGCGACGTAATCCCACCAACTGAGGGATGTATAGCTTTTGCTTGCCCGCCCGCAGGCGCAGTTGAAACGGGGTAATATGGTTCTGATACAGGGCGATACGTTCATGATAGGGCAGCGGTTCCATATACGGATTTGTGCTATTATCCCTTGGTTTTTACAGCTATATCAAATTGAAAGCACAAGAAAGCAATGCTCATAATTCTGGCGATGATCAAACTAGCAATTATCGGAACTGGTGGCATGGCTCATACGCATGCCACAGAATACAGCAAAATAAAGGGTGTCAAGTTGGTTGCCGCCTGCGATGTACTGGCCGACAAGGCCAGGGAGTATGCGGCAAAATTCGCGATCCCCCATGCATTTGATGATGTGGGCAAGATGCTGGAAACGTGCGATATTGATGCCGTCTCCATTGTAGCCCCCGACAAATTTCATAGCCCCCTCGCCCTTCAAGTAATCGCCGCGGGCAAGCATGTACTGTGTGAAAAACCACTCGCTACCTGCCATGCCGATGCCGTGAAAATGGCCGAAGCAGCAAAGAAGGCGGGAGTGATCAACATGGTCAATTTCTCTTATCGCAATAGTTCTGCCCTGCAGCATCTGGCCAAGCGGGTACAGGCCGGGGATTTGGGTAAAATCTTTCACGTTCAGGCGCACTATCTTCAAAGCTGGCTGGTGGGGAAGGACTGGGGCGACTGGAAGACCAGCCCTGGCTGGCTCTGGCGCTTATCCACGGAGCACGGGAGTAAGGGTGTCCTGGGCGACATCGGCGTGCATATTCTGGACTTTGCCTCATTCCCGGTCGGCAAAATTGCTTCAGTAAATTGTTTGCTCAAGACCTTTGATAAGGCCCCTGAAAACAAAGTGGGTGAGTATAAACTCGACGCCAACGACACTGCCATCATTACGGTGAACTATGAGGGTGGGGCTGTGGGTGCGGTGCAAACCACGCGACTGGCCACAGGCTTCCACAACTCGCTTTTACTGCAAATCCATGGCGAAAAGGGTGTGTTTAAAATCGAATTGGACAAGTCCTACGGCGAGTACGAGCAATGCCTGCTCTTGAAGGATGGGAAATCTGGCCCATGGGAACCCGTGAAGGCCCCTGCCACGCCCAATATGTATGAGCGCTTCATCAAGAGCATAAAGAAGGGGGTAAATGATCAACCCGATTTTGATCGCGGCGCAGCGATTCAGCAGGCGCTGGATGCTTGCGAACTCTCCAACAAGACCGGGAAAACCGTTGTCTTGAAATAGGCCCCTACCCTCTCCTCCAGCAATTAGCACAAAACTCATTATGAAGGACATTCGCATCGGAACACTGGCCGGCAAAGGCCCGCAAACGGCGAAATATATTCGCCAGATTCTGCCCCACGGGTTTGAAAGTTTTCAGATTAACTTCTGGCAGAACCTTCAGGGGACAGACCTGAAGAAACTCGCCACGGAGGTCACGGAGGTATTGGCTGGCTCGGACGCCACCGTATCTTCGCTGGGCATCTTTGGCAACCCCCTGGGCACCAACCCCATCGATGCCGAAACGCGGGCATCCTGGGAAGCTTGCATAGACAGTGCCAGGGATTATGGCTGCGATCTGGTATGCGGCTTTGCAGGCCGTGTGGTCAACGTATCCGTGGATAAATCCATGGCGCGCTATGTGGAGGTGTTTGGTCCTCTGGCCAAGCGGGCCGCAGATCGCGGTGTACGCATCGCGTTTGAGAACTGCCCCATGGGCGGTAACTGGGAGTCTGGCGACTGGAACATCGCCTTTAATCCCCGGGCCTGGGAAATGATGTGGGATGCCCTTCCTGCTGATAATATCGGCTTGGAGTGGGAACCCTGCCACCAGATGGGCCAGTTGATCGATCCCCTGCCCCAGCTCCGCAAGTACGCCAGGAAAATATTCCACGTCCATGGCAAGGATGCCAAAATCTATCGCGATGTGATCGCCGAGTATGGCACCTACGGGGCAAAGGAATTCTTCTTCCATAAGCATCCCGGATTTGGCGAATGCGACTGGACGCGGATCATTGAAGAGCTGCGGAAAGCTGGTTTCAAAGGAGCCATCGATATCGAAGGCTGGCATGATGATGTGTACCGGGGTGAATTGGAAATGACCGGACAAGTCCACGCATTAAAGTATCTCAAGCATTGCCGTACAGAATTTGTGCCCAATCCAGTGGATTAGTGGATGACGTTAAGGGACGGCGAATACCGCTGAATCCAATTCCTCGTTCCACTGCTATTTGTTCTGTTGTTAACACCTATGTCCTCATCCGGTTACGGGTGAGGACATTTTTGTTACCCTTAGATGGATAATCCTATAACGGCAAATGGTGGGTGCCCGATCGGTACTTTTCCCATAATGCCTAAGGCATTATGTCCATTGAACGTTGAAACCTGATTGCTCACCCAGCCCATCTCACTATTTGCATTAAACTACTGTCTACTAACTACTGCCTTCTGCCTTCCACCATTTCCAATCTGCAATCTGGAATCTGGAATCTTCTGCCTTCTGTGCCTACCTTCCCCACCCCACAAAAAAAAGCGGGTAGGACTTCGTCAGCCCTACCCGCTTGGGATGTGTTTAGGTTGTAGGTTGGGGTTTCCTCATTACGCGGCGACTTGGGCCGCGTCGTGGGTGATGGTCACGGTGTTGCTGCCGCGCTCGCGACCGCGGTTGGTCATGGCATAGACCTTGAAGCTGGCAATGCTGCCGTTGGTCGCCAGCCCGACGTCGGTTATAAACGTCAACGTACCCTTCTCTATATTCGCGACTACGGTGTCCTCATCCGTAGAATACGTGCCGTCGAAGCAGGCGCGCACTTGGTAACGCGCCAGATCGGCGTGGGCGGAGGCAGTCCAGTTGAGTACGGCCTTGCCCGTTTGCGGATTCCATGAGCCGGTCAGGAAGACCGGGGCTGGAGTGGTACCGGCGGGCGGGGTCAGGCGCGGGAGACTCTCGAGGATTTCCGAGTACGGGGGATACAGGTCGTGAATCTTTCTGCGGTACTCGATCACATAAGCATGGAGCTTGCGGTCAAGCAGGTTATCCCTCTGTATCCGGTTGGTCTTCGCTGCGAGACGGGCGTTCTCTACTTCCGTATCGCATTGGCGGAAGGTCTCCAGCTCCGTGCCAAATGCGGCCAGCGTGGTGCCGTCATTCAACACGAACGGGTTGGGCAGGTCCGGGTGCGTGATAGCCATCAAGCTCGTCCACGCCTCCTTGACGATGACCCCCGCTTCCGCGATTTTCATCGTACGCATATCCATCCTGACAGTCTTGGGCAGCACAGGCATGAGCCCAAGCTCAGTGAGCAGCGCCTCATAGCTCCGCACCTTCCGGATGAAGCCATTGATGTGATTCACCATGGAGGCTCGTTTCAGGGTCCGTTGCTGTACCAGCAGGGCAAGCTGGTTGCGCAGGACTATTTGATTATCCACGAGGCCTTGGAGCACCTCCACATCTGCCGTGCACAGCACGAGGCTGTACTGTAGCTTCAGCAGGAGTTCGTGCCCCGCGCCGCGGAGGTCGTTTACTGACAGCCAGTGTCTCAGCATTGCTACTAGAAACACCAGCGCGTTTATGATACTTAGTCTTTTCATGTTCATTCCTTTGTTTTGTATTTATTGTTGTTTATTTGTTCACCATAGTGTGACAAAAGCGTTAATGCGATAGCATCGCAGGTTAAATTCTTGTTCGGTAGCACTCGGGCCATCCGCAGTTTAGCCATTCAGAAGAGAACTGAGCCCAGCTATGCCATGTCGGCATTCCCCATTCTCCATTCTCCATTACCCATTTTCCATTTTTCCATTTTCCCTACCCCTTCGGGTTGGTGGCGGAAAGAATCCGGGCTGTTACACCCGTAGTTCATGCCAGGGCGGAAACCGCTTTTGGGGCTGAATGGCTGGCTCTAGGGCCTTTTAACTGTGCAGATAATGTTGGTGAAAGTGCATAAAATATCCCTCTTGGATTTCTCGCCACTAGTTCCAGCACTTCCACCGCCTGCTGGATCTGACGGGGCCGATACGAAGCTTGTTTCCAAGTCATACCTCAGCCCGCGGACGAACCCATTATGCGAGCTGGACGGCGATACACTCAACCGTCGGCGGCTCCTTCATGCCTACCCCGCCAGGACGAACGACGGATCAGCAATCGAAACTGAAGATGAACATAAGAGGTTTAAGGCGGAGTGCAAGAATTATTTTGTACAGTGGTTGAAATTTTTTGTGGTAGGCTATGGCCAAAGGACTGTGGGAGAGGTGCGGTGTTCTCCATGCAGCGCCAACGGCGCGTCCCCATACCAGCCTAGGCCATCGGCCTAGGTAAAACGATATATATAAAGGATCGGGAGCGCTGAAGGCGCGACACCAGCGGGCTGAGTACTAAACGCTCATAGCTGATAGCTTCCCTTGTTACTCCCATCGCGAAACACGCGGGTGTGTTGTTGGGCGCTCGAGTCGTCAACTTGACTTACTTACTTATTGCGCTTACTTCCTTAGCCATGCGGGCGACGCTTACTTCCAAAGGCCAGATCACTATCCCGGTCCAAATCCGTAATCGGCTCCATCTCAAGCCTGGCGATGTCCTTGAGTTTGACGAAACAGCCACCTTTCTCAAAGCCACCAAAGCCATCTCCCCCCAAGCCTGGGAGCAATTTGGAAATGGGTGGAAAGACCCCTGGCCAAACAGGCAGGCTGGGAGAAATGGCGTGGCACCCTCAGCCGTGCGGCAGAGGAGGGCAGTTTGGTGCTATGTCCCGTGGTTTTTGCGGAGTGTTCCGCGGGGTACGCCAGCGTCGAGGAAGCGCTTGCCCAGATCGATTCTCTCTGCATCGATTATGATGAATTCACCCCAGAGTGCGCATACCTCGCCGGCCAAATGTTCCTGCGCTACCGGCGAGAGGGCGGGCCACGCCAACACCTCATCCCAGACTTCCTTGTCGCCGCTCATGCCAGCGTACAGGCCGACCGCCTCGCCGCCATTGATCGCGGCTACCTCCGCACTTATTTTCCCGCCTTGGTCATCTTATCTCCATTGGTGTCATAGGGATAAAGTTGCCGCAAACCTCAGAGGAGCATCGGCATGATTGTCCCGGCCGCAATTGTCTCGGTGGAATGTGTAATGCGGTTCTGTGGCTCCGACAATCTTGTCGGGGTACTACCACAGCGGGGTTCTCGCCGAGTACAGAGTACAGACGAGCTGAAGCGTGTCCGGGTTTAGGTTTATCTGGGTTTGGTAAGGGATGAGCTTGGACAGATAATTAATCGTATCTGTCGGTTGTCCATAGTGCCATGTATAATGACTCGGTGTGGACCGCGGACCTTCCCCGGCGATATGCCACATCGTCTTTTGTTGTCCATTGTCTCACTTACTTTGTCTCATTTACCGCTACTTTATATAGTAGGTTTGACCCCGTGTGTTCTCCCCATCCGTCAAAGCCCAGGAGTATATCTGTGAATCAAGCTAATAAACTCTTCTATATTAGAAACTTTCTGATATCCCTTTTTAAAATCACCATACCAACCACCACCCCTGAGTGTTTTTTTGATATAAGGCTCGGTTTCTTGTATAAAGCCAGTAAATCATATACTTTATCAGTAGGTACTAGCCAGACATCAAGATAGTATTTCCTATTGCATGGGGCAAAAAATGCACTCAATCGTGATTGTATCTCAATCACTTCGCATGAATCCACATTATATTCTTTCCCGGTGCTATCTATAAATCGCCATTTCAAGTATACCTGACAGTCGAGTCCAAGTTTTACAACATAATATCGATATCCACTAGGGCGCACGGATATATAACGTTCAGTGGTGAGCAGAAAAGAGCCTTGTATATTATTAATATTAATCACATTCATTATTATAATCAATATTGATCAAAAAAAACATACGGGGTCAGAAGAAAACATACGGGATCAGCCTTCCTAAATAAAGTGAATGGCGAACAAATCATCGCTCTGATTGGGTCGTGTCTATAACAGCTATCATTGCCATCAGGTTAATTACCTACTGCTATTTACTTGGAAGCACAATGCCTATTTTGGACCGGATAGAATTCGTTTTTGTACGCCACAGGGCATTGCTTACTTTGATCACGGTGCCCATGTGCAGGCGTTCGCCCAGCCAGCGATTGGTTACACTGGTTTGGAATTGCACGGCATAAGCCAACTTTACTTTCCATGGGGCGCATTTACGCCCTTCGAGCAGATCTTGTTTCTTGTTCGGTTGTTCGCGTGGCTTTCAGCTCCCGGATCACCAATCGTTCGGCTGTCTCCAAATCATGCGTGGGTTAAGTTGTAGTCAAGAAATAGGCTCAGCCAACTTTATTTAGGAAGCCTACTTATCCGGAAAGTGAGATGCGCCCTTCCCTTCAAGTCTATCCTAATAAAGCTGGCATAACGAACCATGAGCTGTAAGAATTTCGTAAGTGGGCATCATGAAATGTATTCATAGCCTCCGAAGCAAGGACGCAGACCGCAGCTACCAATCTGTGGTTGAGCTCGCGGTTACCAATGGGAAGTATTGTCGTTGTCAGGCTGGCGATTACAAAATGTCATCGAGGGCGAAATAATGAAGCTATTTAATATCTTATGGCTGCGCCCCCCTTGCGCTTTCTGCACCGACTGTTCGAATTCCCCGAACGGCATGATCCGACTCCGAACTCCACTACGAGCCACCGGCACGCGCTTTCTGGCGCGGATAACGCGACTCGGCCTCGCGTTGGCTGGGTTGTTTGTACTGGGTGGCTGCAGCCTGTTTCTGCGCAACCCCGTTGTGCCTATCCCGCAACAGGGAACGCGGTTTTCGGCCGAACACCGGGCAACTACACTCGTGGTGTTCCTCCCCGGCCGCGGGGGTGCGATGACTGATTTCGAGCGCGAAGGATTCGTGGATGTGTTGAGTGAAGCTGGCGTGATGGCCGACACCATAGCGGTGGACGCGCACCTAGGCTACTACTACAACCGGACTGTGCTGGAGCGCTTGCAGCAGGATGTGTTGCTGCCTGCCCGGCAGCGATGCTATAGCCGAATCGTACTGGTGGGAGTGTCTCTGGGTGGACTCGGGGCGCTGCTCAACGAGCGCGACCATCCCGGATCGGTGGATGCACTGGTTCTGCTGGCGCCCTATCTCGGTGATGACCAACATCTATTCGAAGCGATCGCAGCGTCCGGTGGCCCGGCGGCCTGGGCGATTGGCCGTGATCCTCGCGTTGGCGACGTTGAGGTGCAGCTCTGGGCCTTCTTGGGCACGCGCTCAACCCACCTGCCGCCGACCTGGCTGCTCTATGGCCGAAGCGATTATCTTGGAGCAGGCCACCGTCAGCTCGCGGGGCTGCTCCCGAAGGGGCACGTGATGACCATTGACGGCGCACACGACTGGCCCACCTGGCGGGCACTGTGGCGTGAGGTCTGTTTCGGTTCCGCGCTCTTCAATGTCGAGAAAAGTGCTCCCACGTCAACCGACACCGGGCCGGATACTCCTTGAAATGCGTCTTTCTATGAATATTCCCTCCCTTATAGTTTTAGTGCTGCCGGTGCTTTTCCTCGGCGGCTGCGCAACATCGCACAAAGTGAGTTGGACTCCCGGCTGGGCCGCGTCCACCCCCAATGCGCACCCGTTGCCGGCGACAGACCGCTCCAGTGCCCGGCAACTGGGCGATGCAGTTGATTCTCTTGAAACCGCGCGAATCGCGATTCATGCTTGGGAAACAATTGCCGCCGCTCAACCGAACGATACCGAGGCGTGGACCGAGATCGGTATGCTCTACCTGCTGGAAGGTGCTGCCTACCGGGAGAGTGGGCCGGAGCGGTTGGTCAGTTACCGCGCGGCTTTGCAGGCTTGTGAACGGGCGATGGCCACCAATCCTGAGTTTCTCCGTCGCGTGCAGTCCGGCCAGTCCACCGCGGAGGCCATTGCAGCCCTCGGCCCGAGAGAGATGACAGCGATGCAGTTCTGGTCAACCGGCATCTTTTACATTTTCCGCGATTGCCTCGGTGTTTATGGCCGCGTCGTCAACTTCCGGTTGATGGACAGTGCGAAAGCTGTTCTGGTGCGTATGGACGAGGTGGATCCCGCATGGGAGGAATACGCAACCACCTTCTCGTGGGGTATCTATTACCTCGCGATGCCGTCCTCCCTCGGCGGAGACAAGCGCAAGGCACACGAATGTTTCGACCGCGCGGTGCTTCTGGGAGAACATCGGTTGCTGCCACGCTGGGGACGGGGCAAGTATTTCTACCCGGCGGTGGGCGAGCATGCGGCGGCCCGGGCAGATCTGGAAGCAGTGGTAGCACGACCACTTGACGGTCTGGGCGGCAACCGCTCATGGAACCGCTACTTCAAGAAGGAAGCTGCCCGGCTACTGATTGACTTGCGACCATGACCACTGGCGAATGACTGTATGATTATGTTTTCCAACATGAAAGCTGGACAGAGGCAGTACCCATTTCCTCACGGGCCACGCTGCGGCGGACAATCTGTGGAAGCGAAACAGAGGGGGCGCATAAGATCCACGTAGAATCCAATCTACGCTAAACAGACACAACGGCATCTTGGGAAAAGCACAAGATCAGTCATACCCCATTTTCTTCAAGGGGCAAAGGCAGAAGGCAGGAGAAGAACACACACCGCTTATGAGTCCCATCCCGAAACTCGCGCGCGAGTTGATCTGTTACCAGTCGGCGGACAGCTGTTACCAGTCGGGGATCGGCTGATCGGTGCCGGGGATCGACTGATCGGGGTCGGGGATCGACTGATCGGGGTCGGGGATCGTCTGATCGGTGCCGGGGATCGTCTGATCGGTGCCGGGGATCGACTGATCGGGGTCGGGGATCGTCTGATCGGGGTCGGGGATCGTCTGATCGGGGTCGGGGATCGTCTGATCGCGGTCGGGGATCGCCTGATCGGGGTCGGGGATCGTCTGATCGGGGTCGGGGATCGTCTGATCGGTGCCGGGGGCACTCGGTGTTCGGTGTTCATTAGGCCTATGGGACGAATAGGACCTATAGGACGTATGAGACCGATGGGACCTACTGAGTGGCAAAGGACTTCACCGGGCGGGGGGCGACGGTTAGCAGTCGAGGAAATGTCTGTTACCGGGGTTTCTGCATCTACTGTTTACCTTTCTGCCTCTTCTTTTGCCTTTCTGCATCTCCATTTTGCCTTGTTGTCTTTGCCTTTTGCCTTCTGCCTTCCCCGTTTACGGTGGTTTTGGTTGCCAAAGAGGCATGAAATGTAGGTTTACCGACTATTTATGGCGGAGGGTGAGTGTGTTCTAGCAACGTGGGGCGGTATCGTAGATTCCTGTTGGACCTGTGCTGGCAGGGGGTTACAGGGAGATTTGCACTATTCTGGCAGCGTATCTGGCACGCGGATGGCTAAGGAGTATTCCATGAATACCAAGTCAATCGCTTCGCAGTCGAAAACAGGGTTCCCACTTCTGCTGGCCTCGCTCTTCCAGGTGGCGTTTGCGGATAATGCCGCGAAGCTTATGCTGATAAGTCTCGCGAGCCTGGTGTTCGCTAGTAGCACCGGGGGTACGCCGTGGCAGGCGAGTTTAATCGCGGCACTGATGGTGCTGCCCTTTATCGTATTCGCTCCATTCGCGGGGTGGGTGTCGGACCGGCACTCGAAGCGGGCGGTATTGAGCTGGACGCTGGTGCTACAACTGGGCGCAGTGGCGGTGGTGCTGGGTGGATTACTCAGCCATAGTTTCGCGCTTGGGGCTGTGGGCTTCGGTTTGCTCGCGGTGCAGGCTGCTTTCTACTCACCCGCGAAACAGGGAATCATCAAGGAGCTGTTGCCTGCGGATCGGATTGCGCAGGCGAGTGGGTGGATGGAGATGGTGACAGTGGTTGCCATCCTGGGCGGGAGTTTTGCGGGAGGCAGGCTCTTCGATTACGCGCTCAATAGCAGTTCTATTGGCGGTACGGGTGGCGCGCAGTGGCTTGCTGGTGCATGCGTGATGCTGGTGATGGCGGTAATGGCACTGGGCTCATGGCTTTTGGTGCAGGGGATTGCGAGGACTCCTGTGCAGACGAAAGAGGCGTTCCATGCCGGGCTATTCACTGCGCACTTCAAGTACCTGCACTTACTCTGGGCGAACAAGGAGACGCGTTACCCGGCGTTGGGCATGACTTATTTCTACACGGTCGGGGGGATTGTTTACCTTACCCTGGTGCAGACGGGCTTCGAACTGCAGGGCACAACCGGTGTGGCAGGCGGGGCATCGCTCAGCGGGTTTTACATGCTGTTGCTTGGTGTGGGAATCTGCGTGGGCAGCCTGATTGCAGCGCGGCTGTGCCGCAGTGGCATCGAGTATGGGCTGGCCTCTGCTGGTGGTGCGGGCCTCTTTGTAACACTGCTGCTTCTGGGAATGGTCACTCCTGGCGGAATCGCCTTCCAGTGCAGTCTGGTGGCTCTCGGTATGAGTGGTGGCTTTCTGGTGGTGCCGATGCAGGCAGCGGTCATCGCAAACGCGGCGGACTCCACCCGGGCGCGGATTCTCGCATCGACCAATCTGTTAATTAACCTCGGTGGACTGGGTGCGGTGGGGTTGCATGCGCTCCTCGGTAGCGGTTTCGGGTGGAGTGCGCGGGCGATCTTTCTCACCCTCGCGCTGCTCGCTCTGCTGGCGTTCTTCACCATACTGCGGTTGACTACTCGCTCCACGGTGAAGCTGATCGCATCCACGCTGGTGCGCTTGTTCTACCGCCTGCGCGTGCGCGGCGCAGAGCGAATCCCGATGCAAGGGGGTGCGCTGCTCGTGGCGAACCACATCTCTTATGTGGACATCGTGCTGCTGGCCGTCACCTGCCCCCGCCCCTTCCGCATCATGGGATTCGATGGGCTGCAAAAGGTGCCGTTGATGCGGTCCATCTTCCGGTTATTCGATGTCATTCCTGTGTCGAAGTATCATGCGAAGGACGCGCTTAATGCGGCCACCGAAGCGCTCAAGGCAGGCCACCTGGTATGCCTCTTTCCCGAAGGGCAGCTCTCGCGCACGGGACAGTTGCTGGAGCTTAACCGGGGATATGAAGTCCTCGCCCACCGGGCTAATGTGCCAGTGATTCCCGTGGGAATCGATGGCCTGTGGGGCTCGGTCTTCTCCTTCTATGGCGACCGCTATTTCTGGAAACTGCCACGCGCCCTGCCCTACCCCGTACAGATCGAGTACGGCGCACCGCTTGCCGCTCATGAAGCGACTCCGCCAGTGGTTCGCCAGGTATTGATGGACCTGCTGGCTGCTGGATTTGAGAATCGTGCCAGCCTCGGGGGCAACCTTGGGCACCGCGCACTCTGTGCGATGGCGAAGCACCCGCAGCGCGTGGCTGTGGTTGACTACACACTCAGCCGGAAAGCCTATAGCAACGCGGAGATCGCCACCGCAGCGCTGATCCTTGCCCATGAGTTTCGCCGCAGTATCAAAGGGGACCGCGTGGGCATCGTACTGCCTCCCGGGGCCGCTGGCTGGATTGCAAATCTAGCGCTGAGGTGGGCCGGGAAGACACCGGTAAATCTGAACTTCACCCTTGGCGCGGAGAGCGTTGCCACATGTCTGGCAGCGGCCGGGATTGAAACGATAATTACCGCAGGTCCGTTGCAAAAGAAGCTGACGGACTTCCCATGGACAGCGGATACGCGATTCATCGAGGAATCGCTCCATGGGCTGGCTCCGTTGCGCAAGGGCCTCGTGTTTGGCGCTGTGTATCTATTGCCTGGTCGCTTACTGTGCAAGCTCGCTGGAATCAGCGCCAAAGGTGGCGAGCGCGAAGCGGGGCTACTCTTTAGCAGCGGTAGCACCGGGCAACCCAAGGGCATCGGGCTCTCGCACAAGAACATCCTCGCGAATATCGAGCAGATAGCAGATGTGCGCTTGCTAAAGCGCGAGGACCGCATACTCGGCGCGCTTCCGCTCTTTCACAGCTTCGGGTTTGCGGGCACTCTATGGATGCCAATACTTAATCAACTCCCGGTAATCACCTGCCCATCACCGCTCGACTACCGGAAGATTGCCCAAGCGATTCAAGCCGAGGGCGCCACGCTGCTGGTGAGTACGCCCACATTTCTACGTCCCTATCTCACGAAGACGGAGCCCGCTGCGCTACGCAGCTTGCGCCTGGTAATCGCGGGTGCGGAGAAGACACCGGCTGGCTTTGCTGATGCCTGGGAAACACGGTTCGGTGGAAACTACCTCGAGGGCTACGGACTGACCGAGACCTCGCCCTGCCTTTCCCTTAATCTACCGGACCCGATTCGGTCCTCGCCCGTTTGCAATTCACAGACGGGGCACCTCGCGGGCAGTACCGGGCGATTCCTCCCGGGGATTACCCTCCGCATGATTGACCCAGTGAGTGGCACTCCCCTACCCCTTCATGCCACCGGTTTACTATTAGTTCGTGGGGCAAATGTCGTTTCCGAATACCTTGGCAATCACCCTGCGAATGCCACCGCCTTCAAAGATGGGTGGTTTGTGACTGGCGATTTGGCGCGTTTGGATGAGGAAGGCTACCTGCATATTGAAGGCAGGCTGAGTCGCTTTTCGAAGATAGGCGGAGAGATGGTGCCGCACGGCTTAGTTGAGGAAAAGATCGCAGAAATCCTCGGTGTCTCCAGCGCGGAGAAACCGCTCTTCGCAGTGACTGGGATTCCCGACGCGCAGAAAGGCGAAGCCCTCGTGCTCGTGGCCTCCGTGAGTGTCCCGCTGGAAGACCTGCGCGACAGGCTCGCAACCACAGGCATCTCCAATCTCTGGATACCCCGCCAGGTTCGCCGGGTGGACGCAATCCCCTGTCTGGCTACCGGGAAACTCGACCTCTGCGCGCTGCGCAAGCTGGCGTTGAGCGAAGGGTGCGCCTGAACGCGCGCCCGTTTTCGGATTAACCCATAACAGCTTTCACAATACTCATACTAGGAATCCCATGGCTACAGCACTACGCAAACTCGATGGTCACATACACTTACTCGGCGACGGCTCCAGTGGTAGCGGTTGCCAGATACTTATGAATACGCCGTTCCGGTGGCTGCAATCGCGTGTGCTACTGCGCGCGATTGGTCTGGACACCGGCTTACTTCGCGGTGGCCTCGATGAGGCCTACGTTGGCCTGCTACTGCGGGAAGTAAGGGCATCAGCCCTCGACGGCATGGTGCTCCTGGCGCAGGACTGGCCCCATGATGAAGCCGGCCACGCATTAAAGGAGCGAGCCGCCTTCTACGTGCCGAACCATTACCTGCTAAACCTCGCCGCAAAGCATTCTGAGATAGTGCCTGCTGTGTCGATTCACCCCGCCCGTGCGGATGCCATGGATGAACTGGAGCGGTGTATTGCTGGCGGAGCCAGAGCCCTGAAACTTTTACCCAATGTCCACAACGTGAACTGCTGCAATCCGGCATACCAGTCCTTCTGGAAACGGGTTGCGCAAGCGGGCATGGTGTTCATCGCGCATACCGGCGGCGAGCAGTCCCTGCCCGTACTCCGCCCGGAGTATTCGAACCCGGAGATACTGAGGCTGCCTCTGGAGTGCGGGGTAAAAGTCATCGCCGCACACTGCGCCGGAAGTGGCTCATTCTGGGAACCCAGCTATATGAGCAACTGGCTGAAGATGCTCAGCACCTACCCCAATCTCTACGGTGACAACAGCGCACTTGCTTCCCTGAACCGTGCCCATGGCATCAAGTACTTACTCGCTCCAGACGTCCAAGCCCGGATAGTTCATGGAAGCGACTACCCCATCCCCACCAGTGCGCTGGCGGCACGCCTCTGGGGTGCGATCTCCCAGAAGGATTACCGCTGGATACACCGCATTGAGAACACCCTGGAGCGCGATGTTCAGATCAAGCGAGCCTGTGGCTTCGCCAGCGAAACTTTTGCCCGTTTCGATGCACTCTTGCAGGGTCGCTGAGGACTATCGTCAACAGTGGATGAATTCCGTGAACCTACTGCACTACGCAAGCCTACATCCGCCTGGTACGGCTGAAAGTAAGAGCTACAGGCAATGTCTATTTTGAAACATCGTCTATCAATACGCTTATCTTACCCTCTTGGATCTGCCAAACACGATTGCCGGGAGTTATCACACCAAGAGGTATTTCATGCAATAGGCTCAAGTACACATGCGTCTCCAAAGGCATATCACTAATAAGCGTCGATACCATCATCATGGCTGTTTTCATATCAACTCCTAATCCTATTGATGATTTATCTAGTTCCAAGAATGACTTAAACAGCTCATCAGACTGTTCTAAACGCTGTCCATCCTTACTCACAGTAAAGCGATAGTGTCCCCCTACCATGACTTTATTGGGATCAGTAGTAGCAGCGAGCGCATAGACCAGAAATCCGTCTCCCTCAGGATCTGGAAGTACCACAGTGTTATAGCGACGTGAAGCGGGACGGGTAATATGCTGTAATGCCAAATTTCGCGCATTATACTGCGCTTGTTGTGTTTCTGTAAGGGTTCTGTCTTGAGGTATCTCTATATAAGGCAATTTATCTTCTTCAAACTTTACATCATAGAAAGCCTCAAGTTTATCATCCTTACTACGCACAAACCGGATCAACATCGATTTCTTATCCCCTTCCACTACCCATCCCTTCAGCCCCTCGCTGACTAAATCTAGTTTCCTTATTAACAACAAATCGGTGGCCGTTGCAGCACGGATATCCTGTTCATAAATAGCCGCACCAAGCCTTTCTATAGTTTCCTTATCGAATTTTCGGATCGCACTAGTCGATGGTTCCGATTCTATTGGCAGAGGTGATTGGGCAACTGTACTGGGGTTTGTTAATGGCTGCTGGCTTGCGCAACCAGTCACCATCAAAATACTGACAAAGAGTGTAAACAGATAATACATTTGAGAGAATTTGCTTTTAAATTAGTGTTTGGATGAATGCTTAATAAGCCTATAGGAAGCTTTAACTATCTTTACCACACATTTCTCTCTTAGTTTTTTTCTTGGAGGACAGGCATTTATATGGTGTCAGACAGTTGGCTTAAGATGCTCCGCACCTACCCGAACCTACAGGGTGACAACAGCGCTCTTGCTTCCATGAAACGTGCCCATGCTCCAGATGTCCATGCACGTATCTGGAGCGCGATGTTCAGATCAAGCGAGCCTGTGGCTTCGCCAGCGAAACCTTTACCCGTTTCGATGCACTCTTGCAGGGTCGCTGAGGACTGTCGTCAACAGTGGATGAATTCCGTGAACCGGAACGTAGCCTGCCGGGGTTGAACAGTCGGTGGAGTTGAGCGGGGTGGTTCTGCGATGGGGATAATTGGAGCAGGTGCAGTGATGGCTGCCACCCGACCCCACACAGATTGCGCGTTCTCAGCCCGAAGGGAGCGACTCCGGGCGCCATGTTTGCCAATTATATGGCATGCTTCACGATACGAAATCCGCTCCTCTGCCATAAGCCGGTATACTTTATGCAGGAATGGTTTCATACCTGATAGTCTCGGTCAAAAACTGAGTGACTTTACCTAGAAGAGTACGAATGTAACGCTGCCGTGACGTAAAGAACGTGGCTACAATTGAATAAAAACTGCAAATAAATCCTGTTCCCAACGAGTGACACCTTCAGTCATCCTGAAGTCGCGGGAGAACTGGGGCTTCAAAACGGATACCCGACAGAAAAATGGAGCGTGCCCGATGGGTCCTGCGGTCGCGGGTTGAGATTGTACCCGTATTCCAAGCGGATGATGCCTACCACCGTCCTGTAACGCAGCCCGAGCCCTGCGGAATAAAGACCTTCGGTTGATGGGTAGTTGGCTAGTTTTTCACTGAACCCGACTCCATCCAGAAAAAGCACTCCTGCCCATTTTGAGGCCAGTGCCTGCTCCAGTTCTATATTGCCCAGAATATACGATTCCGCGCCGACGAATTTACCATCGGCTGCCCGTGGGGCGGCCTCTCCAGACTGGTAACCGCGCACACTGTTCTCGCCACCGGGATAGAAACGCTTGTTGAAAGGGATGTCTTCCTGAGTGCCGCCCCAATTGAACAAGATTCCATGCACCACTGAGCCATGAATCCACAATCCATCGGCAATGACTCTATGAATGCTCACTCCGAATTCGACCCGCTGGTAGTCGGCTTCTCCTCCGAAATACCGCGATGCCCACTCCACGTTGCCATAGTATCGATACCCTTTATGGGGCAGTAGCGGATCGTCTCGCTTGTCTTTACTGATGGAGAAATCGAGACTGCCGACGGTGGATTCACTCGATCCTTCCTGGGTCGGGCTCAGTTCGATTTCCTCGGTCTTGAGATGTTTAAAGGTGTAGGTCACCTGAGTCACGATATCCAGGGGGCGCAGAATAGTTTGCAGTCCCAGATTACCCCCGTACTCGCTGCTGATAAACGACTGCTCTACTCTCCTCAACCCAAAGAGACGACTTGTGCCATCGACTTCTGCTCCGAATATTTCCGGGACGGTGTAGGCATAGCTCCCACTGGAACTCTTAAAACTCTGGCTGATTAGGAGAGTACTTCGGTGGGCGAGTCCCCAAAGGTTATACTGGTTGAATTCAATTCCTCCGCGCAGCAGCTCGTAGCTGCCGTAGCCCAAAAGCAGGTTCAGCTCATAGGTGCGGCTCTCCGTCACGGTGTAAACGGGATTCCTTATGGTATCCGAAACTACCTCGTAATCCAGGTTGATCGTTTTGAATAAACCCAACCGACCGAGTCGGTAGCGGGCTTCTTCCAATTCCAGGCGATTAAGTGGTTCGCCTGGAGAAAGCTCCAGCCGGCCATCCAGTACAGAGCGCCTGGTCTTCACTGCTCCCCGGAAGATAATTTCGCCGATGGTGATGAGCGGCCCAGTCTCCACCCGACAGTCGAGGTCCACCATGCGGACCGCTTGATTTGCCGCCTCTACCTTGGGGACGATACTCACGGCTACGTCCGGATACCCGGCCTTCAAGTACCGATTGCGCAGGTCTTGGGCGATATCCTGTTGTGTCCAGCGGGACCAGGGCTTGTCCACGAAGGAAAGCAATTCGCCTTCCTGACGGTTCGTCGCAGGAGTCACCGCTTCGGTAATGCCGCGGACAACATAGCGGGGACCTTCATTGACTGTAATAACCATGACCACCTTGCCGGTGGTATCATCCATCTTATCCTCAGTGATCTCCACTGTGGCGTCGATGTAACCGTTGCGGTTCAACACATCGGTAAGACTATCCATTCCCGCACTCACACGGTTCTTCGCATAGAGACGACTGGAGCGCTGGTTAAAGAGAAAAGACTCCCCGATAAAATAACTGCGGGCCTGTTTGTGTTTAATACTTTCCAGTCCGTCGAACTGGATGGAATCCAGCGTATAAAATACCCCGGGAATGAGGTGGAACTCGATCCGTTTGATGTTCTGATTTCGGGGCAGGTTGGTGGCAAATGAAAGGTCCCAGCGATAGCTTGTTTCACTGCCATCATCAAGTGTGAGAATGGTCTCGATTTCAGGCTTCAGGTACCCATCGTGCTGAAGGCGGGACAGTAGGATCAGCACAGAGTCTTCCACGAAGTTCGCAGAGAATGCACGGCGCTCGCTGTCCTGATCCATCAATAGGGAGACCGCGTTGTGCATGGCCCGGTTGTTAAAGAAACCATAGCCGGAAATCGAGAACGTTGGCGAGTCCAGGTGATCCGACGGAGTGGCTGCCACCTGCGGAGATTCCTCTGCGCACACGTGGTCGGACAGACCTGCCAGGCAGATACAGCCAGCCAGGAACAGGGCTTTACGCCATCGACTGTATTTAAGGTTCCTCATGTTCATCGCTCTTTTCATCCGTCAATACGCGCCATTTCAGACCAAGGTTATAAGCATCAAACTCATCGTATTCTCCTTCGATGGACCACGCCTCTTTCATGCGGTAAACGACAGAGTAAGTCTGCCTTCCCTGACGGGATATTTTCGCCCCTGCTTTTACTGATATGCGATCCAGGGCGTTGCTATTCTGTCCTGAGCCCGAGAGAAGATTACGACCAATGTATACGGCAAATCCGGCTACTTTGGCGCGTCCCGTAACCGAATAATCGGCCGATGGGGATTCGCCCGTGAGCACAAGGAGGAGTATCTGTTCGGTCCGCAATGGGGGAGTCGATGAGAAGATCAACTTGGGCTCGTTGGCTGACCCGCTTAACTCCATCTGTAAATCGTACCCCATCAGCTTTGTTCCTCCAGTTATATAGAGCATGGGTTTGTAGGGTTCATCCCGCGTGAGTGAGATGCGTCCCTGCCCGACTTCAAATGAGGCAAAGGGGAATGTAACCCATCCTTTATCAATGGTCACATCGCCGATTGCCCGCGGTTCTTGCAGCGTTCCCGACAGATCAAAGTGTGCTGAAACCAGACCGTTAAACAAAGGCGTTTGCACCTTGAGGAACCGCTTCCCCTCCACGGCCACAGCAAGTGTCCATTGGGCATAGGGCAGGGTCTTGATCGAAAAATACGGCGGACGTCGCTTTGGCTCGCTGGGATTGGAACTGGCGAAGTCACGGATGTCAGAGAGCAGAAGACAGTCGCGCAGATCTAACTTACCTTCGACACTTCCATTCTTCCCGTCCGAGACGATTTTGAGGTCGATGTCACTGCGAATGATGACGCCAAGGTTGCGATACAGCGGGACATTCTGCCCTGTTATATGCAGATCCACTGACGGCGCAGTTACAGTCAGGAACGATGCGGACCCGGTTACCGTTACAGGCTCTCCGCCCACTGTTCCCCGAAGTTCCTCGATCTGAATTGTGCGTCCGGCGAAGCGCAGCCGGGCTTCGATATCACGGATGATCCCCTGGGCACCGAGGGGCTTGGTGGAACCATGGTGAACCGCCACCGTCCCCACCAGTTGCCAGCCCGGCTTTATTTCCAAATCGAGATCCAGTTCCCCCGCGGTGGTGAGTGCGGCGGGTAAATATTCCACCAGCCCGGAGAGTTCCACCTTGTCCATAACGACGTGCCCGGAGAACTGTTCGAAGTTGATGGTCGGGGTCCCGGCGAGCATACTTTTCCAGAAGACCTCACCCAGCGGAAGTTTGCCATCGGCCTTGATCGGGTGGCCGTTGATGCTGGCTTGCAGGGATTCAATGATGAGCGACTCATGCGCGAAGTTCGCCTTGAGCTGAATATCCGTCAATGCAGTTACCGCTTGAGCGCCTTCGCCAGTAGATGGCGCAAGGCGTTTGCTGATCAGGGTAAGCGCCCCCTGCGGGTGGTTAAGGCTACCTTTAAAATCGAGTGCGATTTGTGGATCGGATAAATTCCAGCCCGTGCGCTGCCCCAGCCATTCCCAGAACGCGGGGTTGGAGGCATTGGTGACCTGCCATGCCATGGCCGCATCGAGGTCCAGATCAATGAGCTTATCAGGTTTTGCCGGATTGAGGATGAGAGGAAAATTCCCGCTGACTGTAAGCAAGGGCTGATCCTGGCTCGCAAGATTCATCCGCCGTACCGCAATTCCCCCTGCATCACCAGAGGCATCGATCTCCACCGTCAGCCGGGAGATGGCAGCCTTGGATTGAAATGAGCCAGTGCCTTTGATGGTGAAGTTTACCGGGCCGTTGTCCCACTGCCCCGTTACTTCAAACGCATCCACGCTCAGTGCCGGAGGGGCTTCTACCAGAATGCGAGTTGCCAGGGCAAATGGCAGATGCTCCGTCTGCACATGGAACTCTCCACTGGCGGGCCATTGCATCTTGCACTCGAGTTCCAGTCGGGTTCCATTCCCCGTCATTATCAGCTTGGAAACACTGGCATCGAACGCCATGGGTTGCCCTCGACTGCCAGTCCGGTGGAAGGATATCGTCGCCGGTGCTTCGAGTGCAAGCAACGGTTGTGCCGGTTGCGTAATGGTTGCGCTTTGCAGTGTTACGGTGCCTCCGTTTGACACATACTGCCCGGATGCCGAAAGCTGGCACTCCGCATCCCCGGCAGTGAGCGTTATCTTGCTTTCAGAAATGGAGACCAGTTCGCCCTTCCAGGATGCCTGCAAGTCCAGCGGCTTCACGGTTTGGTTTATCACCAGTTGATTCACATCAATGGTCCCCTGGTGGCGAAGCTGATCCAGCGGACCCGAGAGAACTACTTCTCCCTTCACTGCATTCCATGCCCATTCCGGGGGGAACCATTGTGCGAGGAGGCTTGCTTTCCCGTCTATGGAAACGCTCGTGGGCTCCAGCGAATGCTCGCCCACTTTATAGCCGCCCTTGAGTTCGATTACGGTACCATCCGCCAGGGTGGCAGTGCCGGCTGACACATGGACTTCGTTTCGATTAAAGGTACTGTCAATCAACAGTGTATCCACGGCATACCCCCAGCCCTGCAAAGCCGATCCTTGCAGGTGTGCACTGAAACGGGGTTCCATCCGTTGACTCAGATCCACTTGAAGCGATCCAGCGAGGTTGCCCGTTGCTGGCAGAAGGGACTGTTTACCCAGATCGATTTCCAATGTGAACTTCGATTCCCCGGAAGTGATCGTCCCTGCCCAATCAAAGGCAATCGGCTCGGATAGTTTGGCGTTTAACGGCAGTGAGACGATCTCGAGCTTCTCCACCCGCCACGAGTCGAGATCGCCCGCGGCGCTGATATCAACGCCCAGTGCTGGCACCTGCGCTCCTGCTTCCGCCGTGGGTTGTCCTGTCGCCTTACAGTTGAGCACGAAGGCCTTTCCCTCCCAGACCAGGGTGGCGCTTCCGGTGATTGTACTGTAATCATCCATCCCGATCATGGTTCCAGGGATTTTCCAATCAGTAGCATCCAGCTTTGCCCGTGAGGGAACCCAGCTCTCGCGACCAAACTCCGCCTCAAGAGACAGCCGGTTATTCTGCCAGAGCCCCTGCCCTGTCAACCGGGTGAGTTCATCCTGCGGCGAGAGTAGAAAGGTGGCGGTATCTCCGGTCACGGTACTGGCACTTATAGCCAGGTTATCAGCGGCATCCCAAGATATGCTGATTTCCATGGTAGGCATCCGGAAGGCTTGATCGACCGATGCCGTGAGCACGCCATTACTCCAGAGTGCGCTGGGCAGGTGAAAAGTTCTTCCCTTGATCGAGATATTCCCGTCCTGCAACTCCGCCGAAGGTATCCAGTCTGTCAACCCATCGCGCACCGCCTTGATCACAGGGAGCAGATCCGGGATCGACTGCACTCCACCGGTCTTGTCATCAGAGACATCTGCCTTCCCGGTGTCATCGACCACCACTGCCCATCCCTCTCCCCTGAAGGAAGGCTTCTGGCTACTGGTCGTTCCCCACAGCCTCGCCAATAACCACACCACAGGCGTGGGCGCTTCGAGTTTGCCCATCGTCACGGTCGTATTGCCGACCGCATAGGTGACATCCGTTAAGCGAAACCGCGTGTAGCCGACCCGCTGGTAGTCAGTGAAGGTGATGTCCTGGCCCCTGGCCAAAGGGCGAAGCACGGAAGGTAACCACCATGGAATTGCTGCCACCGCCAGAGCGAGTAACAAACAGAGGATCACCAGACCAATAAGAAGTCGTTTTACCATGTACCAAGCGAGTCGACACCGTGCCTAGCACTACCGGTTGAAGTGTTCGACTGGGTAGATTATATTCAGTATCAACCAAACTGCAAACATGTAATCCAAAGGATTTCGAGGTGCGGTGCATCTCAATATTCTTGGGTTGGTTTATGTGGCAGGGGGATCGTGGCACGTTGTCGACACCGGCACCAAACATGAGCGAGACGCCCATACCATGCCAAATAGAGTCGCTATCTAGGGCTCGATGGCAGCCATTGACCCCAAAATAAGTCGTGCGGCAACGATTCGTCATCCAGTTAACGAAAGAGGCCGCCCGGTATTCCAGGCGGCCTCTCGTATACGAAGTGAAACTATTCTATTTATGCCTTCGGCATGTCCACCCAGCGCTTGATGCTCTGAATGGTGTATTGTTCGAGGTGTCCATCAACATCGATGCTGACGCTATCGCCGACTTTCTTGGTGATCAACTGATCCGCGAGAGGCGTCTGATAGCTAAGGATAAGCTTCTCCGGGTTCGAATCCCAAGCGCCGAGGATGGTGTAGGTGAGCACCGCCCCTGTAGAGTGGGTGCGAAGCTCCACCACTGAACCTGCCGAAACGGCATCCACCGTGGCATCAGCGAAGTCCGTCTGCACACTGCGGGCCAGATCGATTTCAAGCTGGGACTTGCGCGACATGAGGATTTCCTGGTCCTGGCGCGCCATCTTGTACTCAGCGTTTTCGCGAAGGTCGCCATGCTCGCGGGCCGTGGCAATAGCCTGCTTGTTCTCGGGGATGAGCACATTAACCAGGTTGTCGTACTCGGCCTTGCGGGCAATGTAGCTTTCCTTCGTTACCATGAGACTCTTGGCGCGCTGGTTGATGGAGCCTTCGGACACGAGGGATTGCAGACGAGGGAAGAGCTTGATGAAACGGGCAAGGAGCGACTTCTTGCTCAGCTCGTCAAAACCCTGATTGAGCAGGAGTGCCATGGCCAAGTCCTGTGCGGTATCCGGTGTGGCTTCCGCAAGCAACTCGGTGATCAACTCTGGGTCATCTCCCAAGAGTTCAGCCAGAGGTATGCGGCGGGTGGAAGCATTCTGAAGGGCTTCGTAGTCGATGGCATAGAGGATGGCGTTGAGCAGCTTCGGGGCAATCATCCCACTCAGCATCTTCGAGAAGCGGCGGGTATTGCGGTTCTTTATAATCCACATGATCACTGGCCCCTTGAGCGTATGCTCTATCAGCCAGCGCTCCAGTGTTTCTTTCAGGCGATCATGGAAATCTTTTTCCAGAAGGTAGCTGATGACCTCGCCGGTAAACTTGCCGGAGGAATTCTTGAGCAAATCGAAGTGGATGTCCGTCCAGGTTTCCGGAAAGGTGCGCTCGATAAGGTTTAGATAGCGAGTGTGATGGGTACCGGGGATTGCGACAGCCAGCTCGTTCAGATCCAGTGTCTCCTTCAGCAACGAGGCACTAGTGGGCTGGAGGCTGTCAACATCCTCATGGATGAAACGGGCCAAGTCATTGCGCACCCAAATACCGAAGAGACGTTCACCGCGATTGAGTGCCTTGCTCTCTATAAGTGATGTGGCGAGGCTTTTGAGAATGTCTGGCAGGGTTTCTTTGATGTCCTCATGCTTGACAGACATCTCAAGCAGCTTGGAGGCCAAGGCTATCTTCTTCTTGGGTGCCTTCGTTTGGAAGAAGTCTTCGAGGATTTCATCCTCTGCCTTTACAGGCTCTTCGCGCAGCACGTAGGGGTCTGTCTTCTTAGCGGGAACTTGCACCCGTGGCTCCTTAACGAGAAGCTTCTTCGTGGAAGCCCAGTACTTCTTGGCTTCGGTTTCACCGAGCAAACGATTCAGCAGGCGCTCAATTTCAGCCATGCTGGCGGACTGGTCAGGCATGTGGGAAAGAATCTCCACGATGACATCGCAGGGATTCGACTTGGCCAGCTCCTCGATTAATCCTGGACTTTGCTTCTGCCGGACAAGAATGTTCTTGTTGGAGAGGACGTCCACTTTGTCCACGCAAAAGGCAGGGTCCATCGGGTGCCCGCCCTTGCCGTCTTCGAAGTCAATGATCAACCGGTTCTTCTTGGCATCGTATTCCTTAATCTGCCCCATGCCCCACGCACGATGGATGACGTAGGCGCCGGGCTTCATCGACTCGAGTTTATCACGCGAGGTTTTAAGCGCTGGATGTTGATGAATGAGCAAATCGATTGCTTCCTTGTTCATAAGGGTGCTATGGGTTTAACGAAACAAGTAGAATGAGCAACGCCCTGCTATCAGGTCAACACAAACCGCTTCATCCATGAATTCTGTAAAACCCTCCGGGGCGACAACAAAACAACTGCCTCACAGCAGTCCAAAACCCAGCGCAAATGAGCCTGCTGCACGCACTTCCGAAGGCTGGCTCGAGGCAGTCGAAACACTCGCCATCTGGCTTCACGAGCCACAAAAAGCTGACGATCTCATTGATGCGGTAGCGACAGAGGCGGGAATCAAGGGCTTCGCACGAAACCGCCAACAAGCATTGGTCTTTGGTGTGCTGCGGCATAAAACCACGCTCGAAACCGAGTTAAATAAATGGATTTCCCGTCCGCCCCGTCCAAAATCTTGGGCAACACTCCTTGTTGCCGTGTTCCAACTTGCAGAAGCGGAGAGTGATGAGCAGCGGGCAAAAATAGTCCATCATGCTGTGGAGCAAATGAAAAAAATCCTAAGCACACCAGAGCTGGGGTTGGTCAATGCCGTGCTCCGCAAAGTGGCTGGTTCCGACGGGGTAACCACATTACTAACTCCTGGGATCAAAACCGCGGAGACTGCCGTTTCCATTGCTCGCAACTTCAGCCATCCCAAATGGCTGGTAAAGCGCTGGCTGGATAACCATGGGCGGGATGCCACCCTCGCCCTGCTGGCTTGGAATCAACAAGCATCCCCCACTTATCTTCACTGGTTATCGGATGAGAAGCCTACTTTCACAGAAGCGCTCGCGCCCTCGCAATGGGCAAATTACTACAGCATAAACCATGAGGGCTGGCCACAAGCGCGCAAGGCACTGACCGAGGGAAAGGCCATCGTGCAAGATCCCTTCGCACGCATACCAGTGGACCTACTCGGGATTCGCCCCGGCCAATCAGTACTCGATCTCTGCGCTGCTCCAGGCGGGAAGAGCCGCCTGCTTGCTTCACGGCTGGCTGGAGATCCCCTCAGTCTATTGGTCAGTGTGGACTTACCCGGTAAAAGAGTGGAAATGCTGCTCCAAAGCATGACTCACGCAAATGGTATAAAGTCTAATGTGCTTGGTGCAGATGTTCGCACCATGAATGCGGATACATTTACCTCGCGTAATCTTCCAGTCGAGTACGACGCCGTGTTGCTGGACGCACCGTGCTCAAATACGGGTGTCATCCGCCGTCGTCCGGATGTAAAGTGGCGGCTGACCCCCAAAGCTGTAACCGAAATTGCCATGATACAGCAGGAACTCCTTAAGAACGCAGCCAGCTTCGTTCGTATGGGCGGACTGCTCGCCTATAGTACCTGCAGTCTGGAGAAAGAAGAGAACGAAGCCATCGTGGATGCGTTTCTGCAATCCACCCAAGGCGCATTTGTCTTAAAAGGTTCACAGGCAAGCCAGCCATGGCGCGATGGTCACGATGGTGGGGGTGCTTTTGTCCTTGAAAGAGTGCGCTAAAATCCCCACCGTCAAACGGGAAACGGTTGACGAAGATTAAATCTATAATTACCTACCACCTCGTATGCCGCAGCCACTAAGTCCAATTAAAGTTCCAAAGTTACCTTTCCTGATAGGATATCTGCTGCTCTTTACATTCGGCTGTGCCCTGGCAGTGTTCAATGATTGGCCACCCAGCCTGGGTGTCATAACCGCAGCGATAGTCTCAGGTTTCTTTGGAGTTGTGGCGCTAACTATTCCCTGGCTCATTGAATGGTTCTCCCAGAACACCATGCAACGCCATCAGTCGGCACAGGCGGATAAGACGTTTCACTTTGTAGTTGGGCGGATGGAAGAGGTATTGGAGCGTTTAAAGATCGCAGAAGATGAGACGTCAAAAACCACACTCATCGCACGACAAATTCCAGAGCGCATCAATGAACAACTGACGACCTTGCTCGCCGCCATTGCCAGCCGCGAGAATGCCGACCTCGCTGCCCTTAGAACTGAAACGGAATCCCTTCGCGCCGAGGTTATCGCCCTGCGTAAACTCGACCCTGCAACGCTACAGCGAATCGCATCGGCTTGCGAAGGCACAGCAGCCATGGCCGCGCCACTGGGCAGCCTGAGCACTCAAGTTGCCACACTGAAAGAAGAATCCGCGAAAAGTAAAACCATGGTCGCTGCTACGGCCTCGGCAGTTGGTAAACTCGACAAACAACTCGAACTCATCGACCAGAAACTCACCGACTTACCAGCCCAATTTCCCCAGCCCCCTCCCCCACCTGAGCCTGTCGAAGCCGTGGAGATTGAGGATGCCGGCACCGCAGTTATCAGCGCATTGGAAAGCGCACTGACTCCGTTGGTGGCACGGCTGGAATCGCGGATTGATGAGCTCTCGCAGAAGCTGGAGAGCCTGGAGAGCCGACAGGAGAGTAGCTTGGTAGACAAACTGGCAGCGATGGAAATCAGACTGACACCCCAAGCATTGACACCGCCAGCATCACCCGCACCTCTGCCCATTTCACCGGTTGCCACACTTGCCGCGGAAACGGCTGCCGATGATAGACCAAGGGAAAGAGACACCGAGAAGCCAAAGAGACATCAGGAAGAGAAACGCCAACCCTTGCTCTTTGGTGATGAGCACCACCCCCACCGAATCGCGGTGGAGGCTGAGGCCATGATAGGCATCACCAATAAGCTTTATCTCAGAGGCGAAGGCCCCTGGCTGAGCTGGGAGAAAGGTACTCCAATGGATGTCATCGGCATAGGCCGCTGGCGGTGGTCCACAGAAGGTGTGAAGAAGCCCATCCTTTGCCAGATATTTCGCAATGACAGCGACCCATCCGATGATGGTCGCATCACCATTGAGCCCGGGAAGACACTCACTGTAAGGCCGCGATTCACGCAAGCAGGGGCTTCGCAGACCACATTAACTTGACGCTGTAATACGAGGTAATACAGTCAGGGCTGTGATTGTCCTACTGTTACGAGTCTTCGTCTCAAGCGTTCTGTTACTTGCTGTGCCCCTATTGAGGGCGGCTACGCCACCGTCGACCACACCCACTGCGACAGCCGCTGTTGCATGCGGGCTGCCACCGCATTCTTATCTCATAGAGCGCATTGGGCAGACACGTGTCACGGTTACGACGCTCATCCGGCCAGGGGCGAATCCGCATAGTTTTGAGCCAACCCCTGGGCAAATCGCAACGCTGGGACAGGCTCGGGTGTATTTCAAAGCAGGCGTTGAATTTGAAGAAATCCTTGTACCAAAACTCGTCGCCATGTTTCCCCAATTAAAAATTGTGGACCTGCGCGAAGGCATTAAGCCACTACTCGCCTCGGTGTGTGCGTCCGACCACGATCACGCGGAGCATGAGCATGCGCCTCAGGTGGACCCTCATCAATGGCTGGCGCCGCTGAATGCCTCTATCCAAGCGGAGGCCATAACCCGCAGCCTGATAGCAATCGATGGCGCAGGGGCTGCCCTTTACCAGGCGAATCTCACCGCGCTACAAGCCGAGCTTGGTGCAGTTCATGCCGAGCTATCAGCCAGTCTCAAGCCTTATCATGGCCGCTCGGTGTACGTCTATCACCCAGCCTTTGGCTACTTCTGCGAGGCGTATGGACTTAAGCAGATTCCCGTAGAGATCGAAGGCAGGGAGCCGTCTCCGCGCCAACTCAGCCAGCTCATAGCCAGTGCGAGGGATTCGGGAACCAAAGTCATCTTCGTACAACCCCAGTTTAATCCGCGTAGTGCGGAAATCGTGGCAAAGGCCATCGGTGGTGTCGTCGTGGAGATGGATGACCTTAGCCCCAACTACATAGCCAATTTGCATACACTCGCGGCCCGGCTTAAATCTGCGTTTGGAACTCGCTAATAGAGTATGTGTTTCGCGTATACCAAGGCACAACGGATACATGCCACAGGGCACAGCGTAGCCTTCAATCTATTCCTGCCTTTCCGACTCAGTGCCTCTGTGCCTTTGGACCTTTGTGCCTACTACCTCATACACCACAGTTTCCACAAACCCCATCATGAGTGACCACCCGGTAATCGAGCTACGCGAGGTAAGCTTTGCCTACGGAGATCAGTTGATACTAGAGAACGTATCCCTGGCCATCGGAGCGCGTGAATCCGTCTGCCTGGTCGGTCCCAATGGCGGTGGGAAGACCACATTGCTCAAATTAATACTTGGACTGCTGGCCCCAAAGACTGGAACGATAGAAGTACTCGGGCAAACTCCCACCCAGGCGCGAAGACGCGTGGGCTACATGCCGCAGACACTCCCCTTCGACCCACTGTTTCCTATATCCGCGCTGGATGTAGTACTCATGGGCCGGCTGGACCACGTGCGCTGGGGATTCTACAGCCGAGCGGACCGCGTAAAGGCACTGGCTTATCTCGATGAGGTGGGCCTCGCAGACCAGGCGAGCCATCGCTTTGCGACGATGTCTGGCGGGCAACGCCAACGGGTGCTCATTGCCCGCGCACTCGCAGCAGAGCCGGAACTACTCCTACTGGACGAGCCCACCGCGATGATCGATGCCGCCGCAGAGGACCAACTCCTTGAAAAGCTGCGCCTGCTCCACGAGCGCATGACGCTGGTGCTCGTTTCTCATGACCTGGGCTTTGTCTCGCAGCTCGTACAAACAGTTATCTGTGTGAACCGCACCGTGGCCATCCACCCCACAAGCAAACTCGGCGGTGAAGTCATTCGCGAGATTTACGGGACAGACTTGTTGATGGTTCGCCACGACCATAATTGTGCAGACCACAACCACACACCCGGGCACGCGCATACACACACCCCGTAATCCCGCGCACAGACATTTTCCATGTTATCCACCTTTTTCCAAGCCCTCAATAATCCAGACCTTCCCTTCCTACGGCAGACCCTCGGTCTGGTGCTGCTCGCCAGCGTGGCCTTTGGCCTGGTAGGCACCATTGTGGTAGCGCGGCGCTTAAGCGCACTGGCAGGAGCGGTTGCCCATAGTGTTCTGGGAGGCATTGGCGCGGCCCTGTACTTCCAGCGCGTTGTCGGTGTCACTTGGTTGAACCCCATGCTGGGCGCATTACTCGCGGCAACAGTGGCAGCACTCATCATTGGGTGGGTAAGTTTGTACGCCAAGGACCGCGAAGACACTGTAATCGGCGCCCTCTGGGCCATGGGCATGGCTATCGGCCTGCTCTTTCTGGCGCGCACACCTGGCTTTACCGACCCGAATAGCTATCTCTTCGGAAATATCCTCATGATCTCCAGTGCCGACCTCTGGCGCGTCCTCGCCCTGAATATCGCTCTCATCGCAGGACTCTTTCTTGGCTACAACCGACTCCAAGCCCTCTGCTTCGACCCCGAGTTTGCCCGTCTGCGCGGCGTCCCAGCCAATCTCCTGTATCTACTACTCCTCGTCGTAGTCGCTGTAACGGTGGTATTCCTAATCAATATAGCAGGCACCGTTCTGGTCATCGCCCTACTCACCATCCCCGCCGCCCTCGCAGGCTACATCACCCGACATCTATGGCAAATGATGCTGGCCGCCATCGCCTTCGCCGCGGTCTTCTGCACCAGCGGCCTAGCCGTCAGTTACCAGTACGACTTGCCTACCGGCCCCGTGATTATCGCCATCGCCGGTACTGCCTACCTCGGGGCAGCAGTAACTATGAAGTTCCGCAAGGGCCGCTGATGCGTGGGTAGCGGATTTATCCGGTCGCTTATTCTAAAGGTCCGAGATACTCGCAAATAAGAGGCGAGAGAAACGCCACTGCGCTCCTCTCGCCTCCGGGAATCCTACTCTGCACTGACTACTTCTGCCTCCGGCCTTCTGCCTTCTGCAATCTATAATCTGCCATCTGTAATCTGGAATCTGTAATCTGGAATCTGCCATCTGGAATCTGCCATCCTCCTTCTGCCTTCTGCCTTCCTACACCGCCACCGGCAGCGCCATCGGGCGGATAACCATCAGATTATTGCTGCCGCGCTCGCGGCCCGTCTTGGTGATGGCATAGACGCGGAAGACCGCTCGATCCTCATGGTCAGCCAGGCCGTAGGTTGTTGTGTAGTGCAGGGTGTCCTTCGAGACCCGCCCCACCACCTCGTCCTCATCGGCATGATAAACAGTATCCAGACAGACTCGAATCTCGTAGGCTTCGAGGTCGGGGTGCTTGCAGGCAGTCCAGATAAGGGCGGCCATCTGTCCGGTTACATCCCATCCACCTCGAAGTGTAACGGCATCCGGGGTGGAGCCGGGAGGTGGATTTAGCCGTGGGAGAGTGACCACGAAAATGTGGTTGCGCGGGTACAGCGCTTTCACCAATTGACGGTACTCGGTCAAACGCGGGCGGATGGTTTCCTTAATAAACTGCCTGCGCGAGGCAGCACTGTTACGCACGGCACCCTGTGCCATGATGACGGCCACGCCGCTGACTTGCAGTGCGGTTACTTTCGTGGTGAACTGCTCCAGACTTACCCCATTGCTGAGCAGAAAGGGGTGTGGGATGGCAGTAGCCACCACCGTATCGATCTTCTGCCATTCCTGCATAGTCACCGCTGCAGCTTCGACTATCTTATTGATGCTGCTGGTAGGAACAATGTCTGTCCGAAGCGCCTCGCACGCCTCTGCAAACACAGGATGTTGCTTGAATCCGCGTGCCCGCAGACTGAACTCGCTCATCATGCCTATCACTTCGTTACGCAATAGATTGCGCGTACCATTAGCCTGTCGCAATGCGCTCAATAGCGCTGCATGCTCGGCACCCATGGCTTCGAAGGTGTCCCGAGTAGCTGTAAGCTCTGGCAGAGCATAGTTATCTTGTAAAACGATGTGCTTTGTAGCACCTCGTGCGTCATCTATAGTGGCCATGCTACCTATGCATTTAGTCATGGTGCCGCCACAGTTTCTAATACTTAGTGGATACATATCTATTTATTATTTTGTTTGTTAGTATTCGGTTGGTTTACTCCGAAAAATCGAAAAAATGCGTGTTCAAGGTTAATGTAGCCGGGACAATCTTGTCTCGGTATGGGCGGCGTAGGAGACTTCGCTATCACTACGGCTGCCCGAATAGTTAATGCTAATTACCTGACTCGGTAGAGAATCGTGTTCGTGAGCCAAAGACAGCCATTGCCCCCTGAACAAGTCGTGTTCGTGACCCAAAGAAGGTCTTTGACCCGTGAACAAGTCGTGTGCGTGACCCAAAGACAATCTTTGACCCATGACCAAGTCGTGTTCGTGACCCAAAGACAGTCTTTGACCCATGACCAAGTCGTGTGCGTGTCCCAAAGACGGTCTTTGACCCGTGAACAAGTCGTGTGCGTAACCCAAAGACGGTCTTTGCCCCGTGAACAAGTCGTGTTCGTGACCCAAAGACCGTCTTTGACCCATGAACAAGTCGTGTGCGTGACCCAAAGACAATCTTTGACCCATGAACAAGTCGTGTGCGTGACCCAAAGACAATCTTTGACCCATGAACAAGTCGCGTACAGGCGTCAACGACAGTCCCCGACCCAAATAAGAGTCGCGAACAACTGTCAATGGCCTTTCGCAACGCTCATTCGTCACTCTGTCGCCGGGGAAGCCATGCCCCTTGAGGACGGTTGCGGCATTGAGGCACATTCCGGACCGGGATGACTCGCTGTAGTTGGCTTGGTAGGGTTTCATTGTGGACCTTCTTGGATAAAATTTATTTTGTCTTTCTATAATAGTGCCCCTACCGCGACACGCAGTGACGCGGTACCTTCGCGAATGTTCTGCAAGTCGCTGCATGCCAACGACTTGCGAATTACCCCAAAATTTCACAGTACATTCCGATTATTTTAAGGAATTTTTCAGAGGCCCGCCATCGCCCCTATTGTCTAGCCAGCACCAATTCACCATTTCCAAGGCTCCCGGGTATTATTAGAGTAGCACAAGCTTCCAGCTTAAGAGCCTCCGTCTCGGTCTGGTCGCTGGGGCGCTGGGTCTCTCGACGTCGTCCCAAGTCCCAAATGTATCCGTCTCGCTCAGGTAATCGGACGCTACACACCAGACCGGGACGGTCTGGCTACCTTCGATAACGCCAAACACCAGAGAAGCCCTTTGGCATTCCGAGGCCCCGATGGGGCGACAGGATGTCATATAATCTGACAAAGAAAATGGCGGGTGCCAAATCCTAGTTTTCCCCGGATGTCGTGGGTATCCTAATGCCCCGTTGGTGCAAACCCGTCCCATCGGGACGGTCTGCATATTAGCCCCGGGTTGAAACCCGGGGCTAAGATGCAAGTCGTCCCTCCGGGACTTGGTCCGTATATATCATGCCGTCCATGAGGTGGATTATGACTCAGGATTATGTCATCTCCGACTCCTTTACCACCAACGAACGCACAAATTGGCCAAACTCCAGAATGCCCCGTTGGGGCAAATCCGTTTCACCCGTAGGGTTAGTATATTTTCGAGCCCCATCGTCTCTATGCTCCCTCATTTAGCCATTTTTCACGACTCTTGCCATCCTTCCATTTTCCTCTGAAGAACAAGGTAGGCACAAAGGTGCAAAGGCACCATAGGCACAAAGTCGGATAGGCAGTAGGCAGAAGCCGAACCAGTCTCCTTGTTACTCCCATCGCGAAACACGCGTGCGTGTTGTTGGGTTCTTTAGGATAATCTACGCTAAACAAACCACTGTGCCTTGGTATACGCTAAGCACGAACTATGGCACGCTGAGGCACAGCCTGGCTCAGGCACCCACCCTATTCCATTTTCGCTTTCGTCTAGTAGTTAACCTTGACCTCTTTGCCCTGAGCGCTGGAGCGCATGATGGCTTCCAGGATGGCTATTACCTTCACGGTTTGTTCGACTGGGACAGGGGATGGTAGGGATTCGCGGATGGCTTTGACGAATGCTTTGATTTCCTCGGTATGCGCGGGCTGTAGGCCACCGGGGGGCTGCAGTTCGCCGTTGGTGTGGATGCCATTCATGAGCGTGTACAGCTTGCGCGAGGGCCAGCATACACCGGCTTTCTTTCCCCAGAGCTGGAAGCTGAAGTCTTCACCTTCCTGGTGGCCCAGCCAACTGGCTTCGAGATTCATAGAGGCGCCGTTGTCGAACACCACGTAGCCCGAGGCGAAGTCTTCCACGCCGAAGAGCTGCCTGTCCCACTCACCCCAGCCACCGGGGAAATCATTCCCCTTGGCGAAATTCACCATGGAACGGCCACTTGCGCGCACGGGGTTGGGGAAGCCCATGATGTGCATGGCGGTATCCAGGGCGTGCACGCCGATGTCCATGCACGGGCCGCCGCCGGAGAGTTTGGGGTCGATAAAGGTTGGCGCGGTGGGCAGGCCATTGCGCCGTATGGCAAGTACGCGGGCGTGGTAAACTTCGCCAAGATTCCCGCCATCAGCCCATTGCTTGATTGCGAGAGCGGGCTTGTCAAAGCGCATGTGCTGCGCCGTCATCAGGAGCTTGCCAGCCTTTTCGGCTGCCGCTGCGATTTGCTTAACTTCCTTCACTGTGGTTGCCAGTGGCTTCTCGCACAGGACGTGCAGACCGGCTTGTAATGCAGCGATCGCGCAGGGCGCGTGGAGGTTGTTTGGCGTACAAATATCGACGGCATCGAGGCCCTCGACCTTGAGCAAATCCTTATAGTCCGTGAAGACCTGGGGAATCTTAAACTCTGTGGCAAGCTTCTCTGCCGAGGCGCGGTTAATGTCTGCAACAGCGACGATATCAATATCTGGAATCGAGGTCCAGCCGGGGTTTAAGTGAGCCCAGCGCATAATGCCGCCGGCGCCGATCAGTCCGATTTTAAGTGTTTTAGCCATAGGATATAAACAAGTGGGGAAGCTTTCGATTTCGCAGAATGGGGGAGACTAGGCAACCGAAATGACTATTAGTACTATAGGTCGCATAGGTCTATTAGACCCCATAGGTCCCACAAGACCTATCCTTATTCTTGAGAATCCCCCAAAATACGGTATCCTGACTTTGCAGCTATGATAACTCTACTACCAAAGCACACCGGTTTTCTACTCACGCTACTAGTACTCTACCTGCCCTATCTACACGCTGCCCCACCAGCAGCACCTGTGGCCTACGATCCATTGTCTACAACAGAAACGATATCCCCCGCCACTTTTGATTTCGATGTGAATGACACGTCTCGCAAACGACGTATTCTACTGCGTGTACTCCTGCCAGCGGAGCGCAAGGCATCGCCCGTGATCGTCTTCAGCCCTGGGCTGGGTGGCACGCGCGAAGGGTACTCGTATCTTGCCAAACACTGGGCGGCACGCGGCTATGTGGCTATCATCCTGCAACACCAGGGAAGCGATGCCTTTAATTGGGAAAATCGCACTCCCGTACAGCGTGCCAACTCAATTCGCAAGGCCACAAACACCGCGAACTTTCTCGCACGTATCAAGGATGTGACCACGGTCCTGGACCAGCTAGAGCATTGGAATAAAACGGATACGAACCTCGCTGGGCGTATGGACTTGAATCATATCGGAATGGCCGGGCACTCCTTTGGCGCAGTAACTGCACAGGCGGTCAGCGGTCAGACCTATGTTCGCGGCACCATGTCCTACACGGACCCACGCATCAAATGCGCGCTCCTACTGAGCCCTGCAGCTCCGCAAAGTGTGAGTGCTCCCAAAGATGCTTTTGGGAAAGTGTCCATTCCCTGGATGATAATTACAGGCACGAAGGATACGTCATTGATTAGCGATACCAGCCCGGAGTCTCGCCGTGAAGTGTACAAGGCGTTGCCACCCGTGGGAAAATACGAGCTTGTCTTGAAAGATGGCGAGCACTCCGCCTTCACGGATAGCCCACTGCCCGGTGACGGGCCGCGCAACCCCAATCACCACCGCTCGATACTCGCCCTGAGTACAGCGTTCTGGGATGCATGGCTGCGCACCGATATGGCAGCCCGCGTCTGGCTTGATAGTTCCGGTCCTTCCACTGTTCTTGAAGTTGGGGATAGCTGGCTACGGAAGTAGACAGAAGGTAGGCACTAAGGTACATAGGCACAGAGGCACTGAGTCGGAAGGGCGGAAGGAAGAAGGCAAAAGGGTGTCCCAGCGGGACACAATGGAATTTGGCCAATTTTGCGTTACCATGCTTCACCGCATCCCCGGCATGGAAACAATGCAGTCCCCTTGGGGACGACCTGCATCTTAGCACCAGGTTTTAACCTGGGGCTGAAGTTTGGCTCCGACTAGATAAATCAATGCACCGTTGATCGCAATAGGCGGACAAGAATGTCCGCCCTCCGTTGGTATAACAGCGGACAAGAATGTCCGCCCTCCGTCGGGTGTTTGAAGCAAACGGAGAGCGGGTTTTCTAACCCGCTCCCCAGGTTAAAACCTGGGGCTAAGGTGCATACTGTCCCTCCGGGACGGGGTGTCCCAGCGAGACGCCCTGCGCCCAGGCAGGGGCCAGCGGGGGCGCTGGATAATCGGTAATCTTTGGCGATTCGATTCGACCATACCGCCCACCGCCTTCTGCCTTTCCGACTCAGTCGCGATTTGGACCTTTGTGCCTCGAAAAGAATAGATCGCCGGAGAGTTCGCATTGACGGCCTAGTGTCATTGGAGAATTATACTGGAACTAGCAGCGACGTACTCGCAGCCATTAACTACAACTTGGAAATTCTAACCCTCAAAATATCCCGCCATGCGTACTGTTCGCGATATTCTCAGCACCAAGACTATCAATCAGATATACTCTATCTCACCCGATCTCCCCACGTACGACGCACTGAAACTGATGGCAGAAAAGGATGTAGGCGCCATCGCTGTGGTACAAAATGGGAAACTTCTTGGATTGTTGACAGAGCGTGAATACGCGCGGCGAATAGTCCTCGAGGGAAAGGCGTCGAGACACACGCCAGTAGGCGATACCATGAATACTCGCCTGGTCTTTGTGGACCCTGCGCAATCACTCGAAGAGTGCATGACCCTGATGACCGAGAAGAAAATGCGCTACCTGCCTGTAATGGAGAACGGCAATTTCATCGGCTTGGTGTCGATTGGAGATGTCGTCAAGAATGTCATCATCGATTACAAGTACAATGTGGAACAGCTTGAGCGCTACATCTCAGGCGCGCATGCTTAGGAGAAGGCAGAAGGAAGATGGCAGTAGGAAGAAGGAAGTAGTTAGTAGACAGTAGTTAGTAGACAGAAAGGATCTGTTCATCGTTCGATATTACCGCTGGAAACTGCAGACATCCTCAAGTCATGGGAAATGAGATGAACCCAATTGCCTTGATAGCACATACACCAGCGACCTATTGGGATAGTCTGAACTGCAAACTGTAAACTGCCAACTGCCTTCAGCCCCTACCCTTCCGACTCAGTGCCTTTGTGCCTTTGGACCTTTGTGCCTACCTGCTAAAAGCCAGCAGCTCTGCGATAATTTGCTTGCCCGTCTCCGCGAGACTGCGTGGCATGTTCGCTTCCTAGCTAGCACCCATTATTCTCCTATGTTAAAACACGAAAAAGTTACGCTTGAACGCATTCGCAATACGTTCAAAAACCGCATCAAGCCATTGATTTACTCGCAAGCTGTCCCTGTGGAAGTAGCTTCATGGACGGTGCATGGTGAACCGGTATCCCCGGCCCAGGCAATGATCCAGAAGTATGAGCCGCACAAGCTTGGGCAGCATTGGGGCTCCCAGTGGGATACCACCTGGTTCCATGTTAAGGGCGAGGTGCCCGCGGATTGGAAGGGTAAGCATGTGGACCTAATGTTCAATCTGGGGCACAGCGGCTGGGAGGGCTTCACCATTGAGGCGCAGGTCTTCACGCCAGAGGGCACGCCCATCACTGCGATTAATGGTAACCGCAACGATATCCCGGTGGCCAAGGTGGCCAGGGGTGGAGAGAAAGTAGAGGTCTATATTGAAGCTGGCTACAACCACCGCGACCGCGAAGGCTCCATACCCTGGGACACAACGAAGCACTACGAAGGAAAGTCTCTTTACAGCATCACCCAGGCAGAGCTGGCGATTTTCGAGCCTTCAGTCTGGGCGTTTTACCACGATTTCTGGGCTGCATTTGAGACGGCAGAGAACCTCGTAGGTGAGACACCGCGAAAGGGGAATTTAATCTATACCCTGAATCAGGTTGTAAACCTTTTGGACCTGCGTGGGCGCGATGGAATCGAGGAAGCGAGCGCTCTATTGAAACCATTGCTCGCTTGTACAAATGGTTCGAGCGCCCACCAGATTTCCGCTGTGGGCCACGCCCATATCGACACTGCCTGGCTCTGGCCACTGCGTGAGTCCATGCGCAAGTGCGCGCGCACGTTCTCGACTGCATTGGAATACATGAAGGATTACCCAAACTATGTATTCGTTTGTTCGCAGGCGATTCACTATGCATGGATGAAGGCGAAGTACCCAGCCATCTATGCCGGGATGAAGGAGGCATTTAAGCGCGGCCAATGGGAGCCCGTGGGTAGCATGTGGATCGAGCCAGACTGCAATGTACCGAACGGCGAGTCCCTGGTGCGCCAGATTCTCCATGCCAAGCGCTTCTGGATGCAGGAGTTCGGCTACGAGACCAAGGATGTGTGGATTCCCGATGTCTTCGGCTATGCCGCATCCATGCCGCAGATAATGAAAAAGTCCGGTGTGGACTACTTCATTACTCAGAAGATTTCGTGGAGCCAGTTCAACCGCTTCCCCCATCACACTTTTAACTGGGAGGGTATCGACGGTACCAAGATATTTACTCACTTCCCCCCTGCGGATACGTATAACGCAGAGATGAAACCGCACGAGTTGGTGAAGACGGAGAAAAGCTTCCTCGAACACGGTCGTGCCAACCGCTCGCTCATGATCTATGGCTATGGCGATGGCGGTGGTGGCCCGACCAAGTCCATGCTGGAGCTCGCCAAGCGCTTCGAGGACTTCGAGGGGCTCCCCAAGCTAAAGCAGGAGCGGTTGGCAGACTTTCTCCCCAAGGCAGAGAAGGATGCGAAAGACTTGCCTGTCTGGATGGGCGAACTCTATCTGGAGCTACATCGTGGTACCTACACCACGCAAGCCCGCACCAAGCGGGGCAACCGCAAGGGCGAACAATCCCTGCGTGAAGCGGAGTTCTTCGATACACTAGACTTCGCTCTGAACGGTGCAGGCAGCGGTAAATCCATTTCCGCACTCGCTCCGGACCGCGCTGTGTACGATGTGTATGTCCGCGATGATGCCGAAGTGCGCCGTGGGCACACGGGTGCGCTGGACCGCGCTTGGAAGCTTCTGTTGCTGAACCAGTTTCACGACATTCTGCCGGGCTCCTCTATCGCCTGGGTTTATCAGGATAATCAGAAGGACTGTAGTGTCATCCAGACTCTGGCTGCACAGGTCCGCGAGGACTCCGCTCAACCTTTGGTGACGCGTATCAACACAGGCGCGGCTGACAAACCGCTGGCTGTGTTTAATTCACTCGGCTTTGACCGCTTCGAAGTAGTGGATGGGCCTACAGGAACACCGTTCTTCGTCGAAGCTCCATCCCTTGGCTACATCGTTATAGATGAGGCTACGGCAGGAACAGTGCCCGAAGGGTTGATCGAAGTGGAGACATCAAAAGTGGATGGCAATATCATCCTCGAGAACGGCCTGATACGGGTAACTATTGACAAGGATGGTCTCCTCAGCAGCGTGTTTGATCTCTGGAATGAGCGCGAAGTTATCGCTCCCGGCAAGAAGGGGAATGTTTTCCAAATACACCCCGACTACCCCAACAACTGGAATGCCTGGGATGTGGATGTATTCTATAAGGAAGTGGTCGAAGACATCACCGCCGTCGATAAGGTGGAGCTGATAGAATCTACTACGCTGCGAGCAACAGTCCTTATCGAGCGCAGCTTCGGAAAGTCCAAGCTCTCACAGAAACTTATCCTTCGCGCTGGCACCTCGCGCATCGACTTTGAGACCCATGCCGACTGGCACGAGTGCTGCCGTTTCTTGAAGGTGGCATTCCCCGTGGACATTCACTCACCACGCGCCACCTATGAAATCCAATACGGCAACCTCGAGCGCCCCACCCATAGCAACACCTCGTGGGATATGGCGCGGTTCGAAGTGGCAGCACAGAAGTGGGCAGACCTCTCCGAAGGAGACTACGGCGTAGCTCTTCTCAATGACTGCAAGTACGGGCACGACATCTGGGGGAACACCCTGCGTCTTTCCCTACTGCGTGGCTCGACCGATCCCGATCCCGTGGCCGACCAGGGCGAGCACGACTTCACGTACTCGCTGTTCCCACACGAGGGAGACTTCCGCGAAGGCGGTGTGATCGAAGAGGCCCACGCCCTCAACCTGCCACTGCGTGTCATCTCGCTGCCACAACAGCCAACAGGGAATCTACCCTCCGAGCAGTCCTGGTTCGAGACGGATAAGTCCGGCGTATATATCGAGGCCGTAAAAGTCTCCGAGGATGGCGACACTGTTATAGTCCGCCTCTACGAAGGCTGGGGCACTCGCGGCGAGTGCGCCATTGCCACCCAGCTCCCCGTGAAAAGCGTGACTCATGCAGACATGCTGGAGCGTAGCGTCGGCGCCCCCCTGCCCATGACCGATGGCGTTGTGGTACTGAATGTAAAGCCGTATGAGATCATCACATTGAAGTACCAGCTCTAAGAGTAGTAGTTATCCAGCAGTAAGTTAATCTTCACCGAGGCGTGCATCCTTTTACTGGGTGCACGCCTCTTTTTTATTCCAGGAATGACGCATCTGCGGTTGAAACCGAATCCAGTGCGGATACGTTTCCCGGCATGTACAAAATAAATCTACGCGACGTTCAGGAAGAGGCGTTTACGTCCCCGAACGGCAAGTACCATTCCGCATCGCTCAACGTCTCCATCGCTCTAGGGCGGGAACCGCAATCGGATAGCCATAGCAAGCGGCATCCCTTCGATGTGGAGCTCTGCCGCGTGAAACCGGGAACATCCATGTGCCCATACCATTTCCACTCCGCCCAGTGGGAGCACTACATAGTCCTCGAAGGCTTGGGAAAGATGCGCACGCCAGAGGGCATGCTGACCATGGAGCCCGGCGATCACCTGCTTTTTCCACCACATGTGCCCCACCAGATTATCAATGATGGCACCGTAGACTTGCGGTTCTATATTCTCGCGGACAACCCCTACGGAGAAGCGTGTTACTATCCCGACAGTGACAAGTGGATGGTCCCCGGAGCTGGCAAGCGCCATCTCGTTAAAGGAGAGATTGTCGATTACTTTGTTGGCGAAGAGTAGGCAGAAGGCAGATTGAAGATGGCAGATTGAAGATTTAAGAGGGCAGAGGGCAAAAGGCAGAAGATGAAGAGCCCGGTCCATCCCGTCCATCCTGTCCATCCCGTCCATCCCTCGCCCATCCCTCACCCATCCTTATAAGCACGGTTGACACCCAGCGACACTTCCTTGGATAGTGAGTGGATGGAGGGACAAGACCCGGATTCAATTTCAAGCCCTTGGGCGGTACCCTTGGGGACAGGCGCGATTGACTATGCGAATGAACTTAACGCAGAGCAGTATGCTGCGGTGACTGCACCCTCGGGGCCTGCACTGGTACTCGCCGGCGCGGGTTCTGGCAAGACGCGTACGCTGACCTACCGGGTGGCCTATCTCATTGAGCGCGGGGTGCGACCCTGGCAGATTCTGTTGCTTACCTTTACCAACAAGGCCGCGAAGGAGATGCTACGCCGCGTGGAAGAACTGACTGGAGGGAACTTTAACTCCAGTTGGGGTGGTACTTTCCACAGTGTGGGCGCACGCTTCCTGCGCATGCATGGGGACCGTATCGGGTTGCAGAAGAACTTTACTATTTTGGATTCAGATGAATCAGAGTCCTTACTCGACTCCATCATGAAGTCGGAGGACCTGGCCTTTACAAAGAACAAGGACAACCCCAAGAAAGGCCCGATCCATGACTGCATCAGCTTTGCCCGCAATACCCGACGGCCTCTCGATGAGATTATCCTGGAGAAGTTCCCATGGGGGACGGATTTGATCGTTCCCATCCGCCGATTTGCAGCCGCGTACCAGCAGGGCAAGATGGATAGGCAGGTGACAGATTATGACGATCTACTGGAACTGTGGCTGAAGCTGTTCAAGGAGCATGCCGACGTCCGCCAGAAGTATCAGCGTCAGTTTGAGCATATTCTCGTCGATGAATACCAGGACACAAATTCACTCCAGTCTGCGATCATCGACTTGATTGCAGATCGGCACCAAGTCATGGCCGTGGGTGATGATGCCCAGTGTATTTACACGTGGCGCGGGGCAGACTTCGCGAACATCGCCTCATTTGAGACCCGCCATCCGGGAGCCAGCATCTACAAGATTGAGGTGAACTACCGCAGTACCCCGCAAATACTCCATCTCGCCAATCAGGTGCTGCGGAATCAGCCCGGTGGCACCGCATATCACAAGGAGTTGCGCGCTGTCCGGGAGAAGGGGATGAAGCCCTGCCTGCTTCCCCTGCTGGACAGCCAGCAACAGGGCATCTTCATCGCCAAACGCATAAAAGCGATGCAGGATGAAGGCATCGGTCTCTCCGAAATCGCCATCCTTTACCGCGCGCATTACCACGCACTGGATGTGCAGCTTGAACTCACAAAGCGGGGCATCCCTTTTGTGATAACCAGCGGCATGAAGTTCTTTGAACTCGCGCACATCAAGGACCTCATTGCCCAGCTCCGGTTCATCGTAAACCCTGCGGACTCACTCGCCTTCGAGCGATTCGCCATCTTGTTTCCCAAGCTCGGGGAGAAGAGTGCCCAGCGCCTGCATGCCCAGATTCTCACCACGGCATTAAAGAAAAATAAGACCCCGGTCGCCGTCATGAGCGACCCTGTCATCGTGGACAAGGTGCCCGGTGATAATGAAGCGGAGTGGAAACAGTTGGCCATGAGTCTGGCGGAGACCGAGCTTGCGTTTCGCGGCCCACCAGCGCCACCACCACAGGCCGCGCAGGTCGATTTATTTGGCAGACCGGGTGGCCCGGTAATCGCACCAGAGCCGTACCAACCTGCTCCACCGTGCGAAATAATCAGGCTACTCATTGAGGGGTGGTACGGTGATTATATGCGCACCGCTTACAAGGATTGGCAGAACCGCAAGGACGACTTGGAAGGGCTTGTCAGCTTTGCCAACCGCTACGAGGACATGTCCGAGTTCCTCGCTCAACTCAGCCTCATGGGTGGCGAGACTACAAACCGCTCGGTGGAACTCGACAAGGAAACCGTGCGACTGACGACTATTCACCAAGCCAAGGGACTGGAATACCACGCCGTATTCCTCATCGGCCTGGCAGACGGTATGTTTCCCCTGCGTCGCTCCATAGAGAGCGGAGACTTCGACGAGGAGCGCCGACTCTTCTATGTCGGAGTCACCCGTGCCCGAGATGAACTCTACCTCTGCTACCCCAGCGTCACATTAAGCAATGGCATGGCAAATCGAAATAACCCCAGCCGATTCCTGCAGGAACTCCCATCCGATTCCTATAAGCTGGTCCGCTTGCAAGCCTCAGCGTGGTAGGTAGGGACAAGTCCGTGCAGTTTGGTCGTTCCTTTTTCGGCTAACCACTCCATGCTGATGTTGCGGGGCACTCGTTATTCGGGTATCGCAGGAGAATTGGGCTTCGACTCCACTTCCGTCGCTGGGGTTAAGTCCGCAGGTATTGCTGCCGGTGACGCAGGCTTGGCAAAGGTCTCCATCTCACCCACGGTAACCCCTTCTGCATAGAGCTCTCGGCTAACAAGTACTCCTTCATCAAAGCCGTAGAGCCAGAGCCGACGAGGACGTCAGCGCTCGCAGGTTGCCCCTGAGGGGCGGTTGTATAAGATGCGGTATGTGCAAGAACTTCGATATGCAATGTGGCGGGTTGCGACGCGATGTAACGCAGGGATTTGATGGCTGTGTTTATTACCGACATTCTACCCCCCAGGGGCATTCAAAGGTTGGCATATTGCATTCTTCCAACTCCAACGACGATGCATGCACGTCCAGAAACCTGGAGCAGGAGACGAAAAACTAATTCTCCACGAATAAGCATATCATTGCAAATGCCAGAAGCAGTGTCGCATTGAGTCAAGATGACACAAGCTGACACAGTCGTGTCTCGTGCAAGCGTGTCTTCGAGGCGCAGTGTTCTTCTTGAATCGCTCTATTATTGCTTCGTAACTTGGGTTATCGGCCACCATACTGGTCGATGGGCAGACTGGTACGCAGTGTGCTATCACTGTTTAAAATAGATAATCCCATGAGTATTGATCTTAATCGAATGACAGAGATGGCTCGGGCTGCAGTGATGACGGCACAGGCTGAAACTCGCCGCAGGAATCATCAGCAAATCGATGGCTGGCATCTACTGCAGGCTTTGCTGGCGCAGGAGAACGGCATCGTGCCCGCGCTATTGCAGAAGCTGGAGATTACGCCGAATGCCATGGTCCTCGCGGTGGACAGGGAGCTGGACCGGTTACCCGTGGTCCGCGGACTGAGCGTGGAGGCGACGTCCATCTACATTACGCCCGTCGTGCAGGATGTGTTTACCCGGGCGGAGGCTGCGGCTGCACGGTTGAAGGACGAGTATATCTCCACGGAGCATCTCTTTCTCGGACTGGTGGAAACAACTACCAGCCCGGAATTGGCCAAGTGTTTTAAGAGCTTTGGGCTGACAGAGGCCAAGCTACTAAAGGCCCTGCAAACTGTACGGGGGAATCAGCGCGTGACCTCGCAAACCCCCGAAGCCACGTACCAGGCATTGGAGAAGTACGGCATCGACCTGGTCAAGCAGGCACGCACCGGAAAGATGGACCCCGTGATTGGACGCGATGCCGAGATTCGTCGGGTAATTCGCATCCTTTCGCGCAAGACAAAGAATAACCCCGTCCTCATTGGTGACCCCGGAGTAGGCAAGACCGCGATCGTCGAGGGACTTGCTCAGCGGATTGTCCGTGGAGATGTACCCGAGGGACTGAAGGACAAAACCATCTTCTCGCTGGACATGGGTTCGCTGATTGCCGGAGCCAAGTTTCGCGGTGAATTTGAGGAGCGGCTAAAGGCGGTTCTTGCTGAGATTAAGAAGGCCGATGGCCAGATTATCCTCTTTATCGATGAGCTGCACACCATCGTCGGCGCTGGCAAAGCCGAGGGCGCGATGGATGCGGGGAATCTCCTCAAACCTATGCTGGCGCGCGGGGAACTGCACTGCATCGGCGCAACCACGCTTGATGAGTACCGCAAGAACATAGAGAAGGATGCCGCACTGGAGCGTCGATTCCAGACCGTACTCGTCGAGCAGCCCACGGTTGAGGATACCATCTCCATCTTGCGCGGGTTGAAGGAACGCTTCGAGGTACACCACGGTGTGCGCATTCAGGACAACGCACTGGTCAACGCGGCCGTGCTTTCTCACCGCTATATCACCGAGCGATTCCTGCCGGACAAGGCGATCGACCTGATGGATGAGGCGTGCGCGCTAATCCGTACAGAGATGGACTCCATGCCCACGGAACTCGACGAATTTACTCGCAAGATAATGCAGCTTGAGATCGAGGAAACCGCGCTGACCAAGGAGAAGGACGATGCCAGCAAGCTCCGGCTTGTGGACCTGCGTAAAGACCTCGCGGACGTGCGCGAGAAGGCCTCAGGTCTGCGCTCGCAGTGGGAACGCGAGAAGGCTGCCATCGGGCAAATCCAGAGGGTTAACCAGGAGATCGAGGAAACCCGCAGAGCCATGGAAGTGGCCGAGCGTGCGTACGATTTAAACAAGGTGGCCGAGCTTCGCCACGGGAAGATTCCCCAACTCGAAGCCGAGCGGAATCGCCTCGAGGCGGCGCAGAAAATTACTACTGGCGGCAAGCATCTTCTCAGCGAGGAAGTCTCCGCCGAAGAAATTGCGGAGATAGTGGCGAAATGGACAGGTATCCCGGTTAAGCGGCTGGTAGAGGGCGAGAAGGAGAAACTGCTGCGCTTGGAATCCATACTTCACCAGCGGGTGATAGGGCAGGATGAAGCCGTCACTGTTGTGTCTGACGCCATCCTTCGTGCCCGCGCGAATATCAAGGACCCGCGTCGCCCCATCGGCTCCTTCCTTTTTCTCGGACCGACCGGTGTGGGCAAGACTGAGCTGGCCAAGTCCCTTGCGGAATCGCTATTCGATACCGAGGAGAACCTTATCCGGCTGGACATGAGCGAGTACATGGAGAAGCACTCCGTCTCCCGCCTAATCGGTGCGCCTCCAGGGTACGTGGGCTATGACGAAGGCGGCCAACTCACCGAAGCGGTGCGTCGCAAACCCTACAGCGTGATCCTTTTTGACGAAATAGAGAAGGCGCACCCCGATGTTTTCAACACTCTGCTTCAAATCCTTGATGACGGGCGCGTGACGGACTCCCAGGGGCACACGGTAAGCTTTAAAAATACGGTCATCATAATGACTTCGAATCTAGGCAGCCGTTTTCTCGTCGAAGGGGTGACTGGTACCGAGATTCCCGAAAGTGTGCGAGACTCTGTAATGACGGAGCTGCGCCGTGCCTTTCGCCCGGAGTTCCTAAACCGCATTGACGACGTCGTCCTCTTCAAGCCACTGGGGTTGGAGGAGATAGAGAAGATCGTGGTCATCCTCATTGCAGACCTAAACAAACGTCTGGCAGACCGCCGTATCACGCTACAACTCGACGCCCCTGCCCTGACCTGGGTTGCCGAGCGTGGGTACGACCCGGTCTATGGCGCACGCCCGCTTAAACGCTTCCTCCAGAAGCAAGTGGAGAACCGCCTGGCACGCGCCATCATCGGTAATAAGGTAACCGAAGGCGATACACTTACCTTTACCCGCGAGGGTGATGAATTGGCCCTCCATGTGGGGAGCGGATAGCTGCGAGCTATTAGCTTGAAGTGCGAAGCGTCCGCATTGCGTTTCAGAACTTCGATCACTGTGGTTTTAGTGTTAGGGCTGGCCTGAGTGAAGGCAGGGTGGACTGAACTGCAAGCTAATGGCTGCTGGCTTGCTTGCCACCGATTCGAAAAATATTCGCAATGTTGTAAAAATTCGCTTGAAGAGTCCGCGATGAAATGTCTTAAGTTGAATCTTTACGCTGTATGTGGTCAACCACACCCGACAGCTTACTAAAATGCCCGGTAGCTCAGTGGTAGAGCAGTGGACTGTTAATCCATTGGTCGCTGGTTCAACCCCAGCCCGGGCAGCCATTATCCAGAAGCTCCAGTTAAACGGGTCGACTGTGTTACGCATAAAATCCGTTCTAGCTCTTTCGGTGAGTTTTGGAATATGATCCAGTTGGCATTGGCGGCGATGCCGATCACACTCGGTTCAAATGAATCGCAGGCCATTAAACAAAAATCGCCCGCACATATATCATGGCGGGCGACGACATTGTTTGACCGGGCACGATTTACCAATTCATCGTACGTCCATCCGCCTTGCAGTCGCACAATCGGATTCGGCATGTCTTACTGCGCAGCCGGCACCCCAACGGCCAGCCAGAGCAGCGACCAATAGCCCGAAGAGCAGGGCAAAGAACGACCAGATGGCTGCGCTCGAAAGGTTGCTCGCGCCCTTGTCAGCGATTTCCCGGGCTTTTAGTTCCGCGGCATCTTTGATTCGAGCCAGTTCCACTCTCAGGCTCTCGTAGAAAGCCGTCCATTCATCAACGACTTTCGTTGCATCCGCCCTGGACATCTGCGTGTGGTCCACCAGTGCTTTTATAACCGCGGTGCGATTGTCTTGCGATGCGATGTCGTTTCCGGGGGCAAATAATTTCGCCACCGCAAAGCCGATTTCACGCTTGGCTCGTGTGCTGGCTTTCGCCGAGGCACTCGTCGGCAAAGATTGCATGGCCTCATCAGTAAAACTCGCGAGCTGGTCACTGCCACGCTGGACCGATTCTTTGGCCAACTCTCCAACGCCCACCGCTACGGCATTTCCGCCCATGCCCATGCCATCGCCCAATACTTTCAAGGCTCCACCCAGAACCATGCCCGTACCTGCCGTCAGCAGCAGCAAGGAGATGATCAAAGTCAGCGACCAAACCAGAATTCCGTGGGCGAAACCACTATGGAGCGAATGGGAGAAGCGCCCTGCGATGAATCCGCCAAACGCCAGCGAAATCAGTGAACATACCGCCCAGATGATGGCAGCTCCTATGCTGAAATTCGTAATCGGATTCGCGTCCGTCATCGGGGTGAAGGTGGCCAAACCGGCACCGACGCCCAATGCGGTCAGGAGCAGATGAAATCCGATTGCAGCGACTGTGCCGCCAATAATTGAGCTCCAACAAAGTGAAGGCATGAAGCGTCTCACAGAGGGAGAGTTAACTGTGGCGGCGCTTGAGGGAATAGATGATTCGTAATTCATGTGATTATTAGTTTAAATTCATTTTCCAAACATTTTAGCCACGATAAAAATCATCAAGGCTCCGAAAAGGCCTCCACCGAGGAGGAGATATATCAAGGAAAAGCCAACCGCGGCTACCACGGGGGTAAATACAAGTGCGATCATAGATGGATAAATAGTTAAAGTTTTGCCGGCCCGGCAACCACTTCAAAATGGTCGCAGGGACAGCGATAGTTATTTCGCTAAGACTGCCGGCACCTTCAAGTCTTCGCAGGTGGCGGCCTTAGCCAGCTTCGGCAATGCTTTCACGATGCGCTTTTCGGCGTCATACATGTCTGCCAGTTGATCCATGAATAAATCTTTAAGTGTTTTCATCTTTAATTGTGTTTATTGTTCGGTAGCTACTCTACACGAGTAACACACTCTCAACTATGGGGTCTTACCCTACTGGCCTACTCGGGATGCAGAGTGCGTATGCCCAAAACCAGGCTGCAGTACCACCCGACCCTGGCTTAGTCTGGGAAGCGGCGATATTTCGGCTTGCCAAGCTTAAATCCAACGCTTCTTAATTACAAAATCGGGAGACCCCAAGAATCCGACAAATCGTACTTCCCTAACACCAATTAATTTTCCCATCACTAACCCGATGGATTAAGACCCATGGATTCCCCCTCTGCCTCCTGCTATCGGCTGGTGTCGGCGCGCAACCCATTTCCTGGCCCGGCGCTTATCGATCGAGCGATGCCCTTTCTTGAAGTCCCACAGTGGCCGGCGCGCTGGCTCACACCTCCAGAGCCTTTGACCAAGCCCTGGGTGGGGCAGTTTCGACTGGTGCTGGAGGTGCCGGAGGAGACGGTACACCGCTTTGCCCTCACGGCCGATGAGCGTTACGAGCTATGGCTCGATGGTCAGCGAATAGACCGTGGTCCAGATCGTGGGGATCGCCTGCACTGGTACTACGCCAGTTACGAGATGCGACTTACGCCTGGGTCACACACGCTGATGGTACTGGTATTTGCCTGGGGCGATGCCGCCCCGACGGCGCAAATCAGCGTACGCCCTGGAATGCTTCTCGCGGGTGATGGCGATGCCAGCCATGCCGCTTTGAGCACGGGGGTGGCTGCCTGGGAGTGGCGCCTGCTTCCGGCCTGGGACTTCAGCCTGCGTAATCCTGTCGGCCCGCAGGAGCTGATGGATTGTGCGCTCCTGCCCATTGGGTGGGAGTCTGGTCTCGGTAGCGGGTGGAGCGTTCCCACGAATGGAAGGCATGGGAACAAGGGCTTTGAGATGTATCCCGGCAACGAGGTTCATTTACTCGCACCCAGCCTTTTACCTGCGCAGGCGACGTCGCCCGTTTGTAAGCCTCGGCCGGTGGCGGTCGATGCTAGTGGACTTAAGGACCGCTGGTTGGAATCGGCTGGGGCGCACCCACAGCTTCCTGCCTGGCAGGCGATGATCGCCGGGGCGGAGACGTTGACGCTGCCGCCGTACAGCCAGGGTCGGGTCCTACTTGACCTCGGTGCCTACGCCTGTGGCCGTCTGCAATTCCGCCAACGTGGCGGGGCCGGAGCGCAACTCCAAGCCCTCTGGTCTGAGGCGGCCTTCTTCGGCCCCAAGCCGGTGCTGATTCAGCACCACGACGATGAGATCTACCGCCTCAAAGGGGACCGGGCGGCATGGAAAGGCGGTTTTTTTCTGGGCTTTGTAGACAGTTGGCGATGCGATGGCGATACGCGTGACCTTAGCACGCTCTGGTGGCGTGCCGGGCGCTTTATTGAGATAGCTTACACCGTGGGCGAAGAACCTCTGGTGATGGAAACGCTGACCGTGGAGCCCACAGGTTACCCGTTTGCCGCCGTAGCACCGCGGACCGGCGATCTGCGCCGCGACCGCCTCATGGAGAATTGTCTGCGCGTGCTTCACACCTGCGCCCATGAGACCACCATGGATTGCCCGCACTACGAGCAGTTGGCCTATGCGGGCGACTCCCGTATCCAGTTTCTTTGCTGGCTTGCGCTCTGTCCCGGGGACACCGCGTTGATGCGACATACTTTGCGCCATTTTCAAGCAAGCGCCCTCAACCCCGGACTTTGGACAGCCTCTTCCGCGCCTTCGCGTGGCTGCCAGGTGATTCCAACGTTTGCCTTGTGGTGGATCGCCATAGCTGGTGATTTTCTCGCCCACACGGGAGACATCGATTTTCTCCGCCCCATGCTGCCTTCCCTCCGTGCCATGGTGGAACGATGGTTGGCGTTGGTGGATGAGCCCTTGGGCATCTGCCGATCCCCCGCAGGGTGGAACTTCGTGGACTGGGCTTATGTGGGCGGCATCCCATCGGGGAGCCTGCCCGGCGAGTATAGCGGCGTGCTGAATTGGATACTCCTCCACGGCATTGCCTCTATGGCCGACCTCGAGCGGGCCGCGGGCGAGCCACAATTCGCCGAGCGCTACGAGGCGCGTGGGCGGCGACTGACAGAATCCCTGGTAAGCCAGACGTGGGATCCAGTGCGCGGGTGTTTCCGAGATGCTCCCGGGGGCCTGGCGTACTCCGAGCATGCGCAAGCCCTGGCATGGCTCACCCCATGGCTGCCCGAGACCCAGCGCGCGGCTTTAAGGACCTGGTTTCGTGGACCTGGAATCGAGACTACAGACGTCCTGCGCTGCCAGTCCTTCATGGCCTACTACCTGTTCCGTGCCGCGCGGGAGGCCGGAGTCGAGTCCCTCATTGAGCGGCGACTCGAACAATGGCTGGAGACGGTGGATCAGGGTTTCACCACCACCCCGGAGACCTTTGGCCTGACCCGCAGTGATGCCCACGCTTGGAGCGCACACCCCTTGCTACTGTGGTTGAAGCCCGCGCTGCCCAACTAAAATCAGGAGCCAAGCGGATAGAGCGCGTACCTCACCAACGAATATTGTATATAGTATGTCTAACCCTTTATTGCCGTAGCGCTTGATGGCGCACGGCACCCACCCATGACGACACAGGCTCAAACAGAAACTTGGATTGAACGATCACTGCAACGCCTCCGCAACACAGAGCTGCTCGATCGGGTACCCATGCAGGCGACTTGTTCCGCTATCGGCGGGGAGCCGGTTTCCTTTGCTGAAGCCTTCTCCCGAACCTTTGAACCCATAAGCATCGGTAAGCCTTGGGGCGTGGCTTGGGATACAGTGTGGTTTCGTTTCACTGCGGCAGTACCGTACGTCTGGACGGGCCGGGGTGCGGTCGTGGCCTTGATCGAACTCGGCGGGCCGACCAGTGAATCCTTCGGTTGGGAAGGCATGGTCTGGAAGGATGGATGTCCGGTGCGGGCTCTTGGCAGCTTCCGCAACGATGTGCCACTGCAGACCCAGGCCATTGGCGGCGAAGCGGTGGATATCATGGTTGAGGGTGCGGCCAACCTCAACGCCCCGCGCCACCGATTGGAGCCCGTGAGTGGGGTCGATGTAGGTGGTGTGCCCCTTTTCGATCTGCGCCGGGCAGAACTCGCCCTTGTCGATCCGCGCCGGGCACCGCTCCTGCGCCGCTGGGAATTTCTCCTCCGCCTTTTGCGGGCACCGGCCACCCCCGAGCCCGTGCGTGGGTCCCTGCGGGCGGCCCTCGCGGATACTGCCCGATTGGCTGAGGCCCGAGGCTGGGAGACTATCGACGCCCTGCAGAGGGCACTCACAGCGGCCGAAGGGCACGTCGCGGGCGGACCCTGGGCGCACGAGGTGACGGCCGTTGGGCATTGCCACATTGACACCGCCTGGTGCTGGCCGGTGCGCGAGGCGGCGCGCAAGTGTGCGCGGAGTTTCGCCACCGCCCTGGCCTATATGGCGGAGTACCCGGACTATGTCTTCGCCGCTTCGCAGACCCTGCACTACGCTTGGATGCGTGACCGTTATCCAGAACTATGGCAGGGCATCCAGGCCGCCGTGGCCCGTGGGCAGTGGGAAGTGCTGGCCGGTATGTGGATCGAGCCGGATGTACTGGTACCTTGCGGCGAATCGTTGGTGCGGCAGATACTACTGGGCAAACGATGGGTCCGGGATCAGCTAGGTGTTGATGTCCGCGTGCTCTGGTTACCCGATGTTTTTGGCTACAGCCCGGTCCTGCCCCAGCTCATGGCGCAGAGCGGCTTCGATGGCTTCTTTACCCAGAAGCTGAGCTGGAACCAGGTGAACCGCCTGCCGCACCATACCTTCTGGTGGGAAGGGATTGATGGCACACGCATTCTGGCCCATTTCCCACCGTCCGACACCTATGGTGGCTCCGCCATGCCTGAGGAGGTGCAAAGGGCTGCCTGTCGGTTTCTCGATCATGAGAGCTCGGGGAGCTCGCTCTATGCGTTTGGCCATGGTGATGGCGGGGGCGGCCCTACGCGCGAAATGATTGAAGCGGTGCGCGCCATGGCGTCCGTACAGAGCCTGCCCCGTGTGCGCCCGGGTACGGTCCACGACTTCTTTGACCGCCTGCGGGCCGAACCCGGTCCCCGTCCGGTGTGGCAAGGCGAGCTTTATCTTGAGACCCACCGGGGCACTTATACTACCGCCGGGCGCCTAAAGCGTGGCAATCGGGAGGGCGAGACGCGCCTGCGGCAGGCCGAGTTCCTCACCGCAATCACGGGGGTCCTCTATCCCCAGGTGCCGGGGACAGCCACCCGTGCGCTGTTGCGCGAGGCTTGGGAACTGCTGTTGTTGAATCAGTTTCACGATATCCTGCCAGGGACATCGATTCCGTGGGTGACGGTAGAAGCCGAACGTGACCACCAGCGAGCCCAGGCCTTGGCCATAGCTGTGCTCGATGCGCAGCTAGATCTGCTGGCCGCGGAATTGCCCGTGGCGGCTACCGGGGACTGCTGGGCTATCAACGCGTCCGATTTCGCCTTTGAGGGGGTCTTGGATACTACAGCGGGGCCGTTTTGGGGAAGTGTTCCCGGCTGGGGATGGGCCGCCGTCGGGCCTGGTGCTGCTTTGCCTGAGGGCACCGTGCCCGTGGAGATCGAGTGTGGCCCTGCAGGACTGCGGATCGAGAATGGCCTGCTCCGTGCATGCTTCGATGCCGAGACTTGCCTGATTTCGCTCTGGGACAAGCGCGCGATGCGCGAAGTCTTGCCGCCAGGGGCACGCGCGAACCGCCTGGTGTTGCACCCCGACTACCCAAATGATTCCGATGCCTGGGACATCGACGCCACATACCGCCTGATAGGGGAAACCTTGTCGGCCCCAGACTCCATGGAGGTCCTTGAAACCGGACCTCTGCGCGCCACGGTGCGTGTGCGACGGAGGGTGGGGAAAGCTTCGACCCTGGAACAGGACATCACCCTGCGCGCTGGCAGTACCCGGCTGGATTTTGCCACCCGCGTCAATTGGCAGGAGGCGCACCGCCTGCTCCGGGTTTACTTCCCCTGCGCCATTCACAGTCCTCGGGCCACGCACGGGATACAGTACGGACATGTCGAACGCCCCACTCATGAGAACACCTCCTGGGAACAGGCCCGCTTTGAAAGCCCTGGCCAGCGTTGGGTTGACCTCAGCGAAGCGGGCTATGGGGTCGCACTCCTCGACGATGGCAAATACGGCCGTTCGGTACTCGGCCACGAGATCGGCCTCAGCCTCCTGCGTGGCCCCCGTGCGCCCGACCCGGTGATGGATTTGGGTCCGCAGCAGTTCACCTATGCGATCTTCCCACACCTTGGCGGATTGGTCGAGGGAGGGGTGGTCGCGGAAGCGACGCGGCTCAACCAGCCGCTGCACTTCCGCCCTTGGCCCACTGGTGGTCGGGGAACCCTGCCAGCCCGCGTGTCGTGGTTTGGTGGCGACACCCACTTCCTGCTCGACTGGATCAAACCCGTCGAGCGAGGCACGGGGCTGATCGTGCGAGGTTACGAGCCCAATGGCGGACGGGGCACCGCGCGCGCCTCCAGCACCCTGCACTTAGCTGCAGTTCAGTCGGTGAATCTGCTTGAGGAGCCCTCGCCTGAAACCACGCCAATGGAGGCGAATTCAGACTCCTGGTTCTTTTCAACAACCCCTTTTTGCATCCGAAGTTTTCACCTGACTTAGTATGCATTGTCCCCCGATATGAAGCGCTCCGAGGCAAAGTGACTCTTCATGTTTTAAAAGGCATTGGGTGGACCTCCTGTGTGGGGGGTAACGTTGATCTTATAAGTTGAAAATATTGCCAGAGTGCCAACGAGAAGCCTCTGATAAGATGGTAACAGGTCGGCTGTTGGCTTCTGAAGGACTACTGTTCGCCAAATAATTCAAACAAACAAGTCATGACGAACTATCTGGTAGCCATTCACCGGCCCGCCAACTACGACCCTTTAGTCTCAGAGGATGAGGCGATGGGCCGAGATATCGACAGGCTAAACGATGAGATGAACGCCGCGGGGGTTATAAAATTTGTTGGCGGACTGCAGACGGAACGCAACGCGAAGTCGCTGCGAAGACAGCCTGATGGTACGGTGTTAATCGCCGATGGACCGTACCTGAAGACCACGGAGCATGTGGGCGGCTTCTGGGTACTCGAAGTCGCTGATCTTGACGAGGCGTTGGAGTGGGGGCGCAAGGCATCGATCGCCTGTCGGGCATCGGTAGAGGTGCGACCGTTTCACTGAGGGACGGCTCTAGACTATGCATCTTCCGGTCCCCATTGGTACAAGGCACTGGCTGTACTTTTTCCTTGAAACCCAGCAAGCTGAAACCACAAGCATCTGTCTGACAGGTCGTCGACATCTCCATGCTGGCCGTCCGCGCCGGATCACCGTCTCGGCTGCGGTCGTAGGTGTGGGTTCCTCGAACACGAATCCCTGTTCGCCAATTTCCGCTCCCACCCCAGCTACCGAATCTATGACGCAACTCGCCTTATAACTGTACATGAGCACAGATGTGGCATAATTGTGCCCGAATGAAAACGGAGATATTGCGTACCCGCGTCGACCCCGACAAGCTCCGTCAGGCCGAGGCTGTCCTGAGTCTATTGGGAATTACCACAGGCGAGGCTATTAATATTTTCCTGAACCAAGTGGTGATTCAACGTAGATTGCCATTTCCGGTAACCACTGAACGTCATCTATCGCTGAACAACGCCGCGCTGGAAGAAATTGATCTTCGCTACCAAGACCGCATCCCCAACGATGAAAGCCTCAGTGCTCTGAATGAAGACTTGGGCAAAGCCAAGCGACATAAGTCCGGGAAGAGCCTGCTCGATAGTCTGAAGTCCTGATGCGCGAGGTTGTCCATACGTCGCAGTTCAAACGTAACTTCAAGAAGCTGCGTTGGAGCGACCAAGACGAGGCGCGCTTTCTGTAGGTGATTGAGACATTGATCAACGACAACCCCCTGGCTGCACGTTACCGTGATCATGCCCTGACGAGCAATTGGGTCGGATGTCGTGAATGCCATCTGAAACCCGACCTGTTGCTGATTTACAAGCCCGAAGGTCAAGTAGTGAAGCTCATGCGGGTTGGTAGCCACAGTAACCTCTTCAGATAACCTCGTAGATGGCGAACCAAGAACGCCTAAACACGGGCCAACCAACCCTTGGAAGCGCCTCAAAATCTGCTATATAATGGACTTGCCACGTTCGTATTCACCTTTTGTCTGTGCAGAACCCTTGGAAACGCTACATGGATTTAACCCGAAGTAGGAATAAAACCTGGCATAAAACAAACGACAAATGAGCCGATTTAAAGTCACCCCAAGCACACCCGTAACTTTCAGAAAACAACTTCGCCAGTGGTTGATTCGAGGACTGCGGGTGTCTGCCATTATCGGCTGTGTGATTGCGGGGGCATGGGTCTTTCTCGCGCAGCCCATTATGGCTGGCGACAATCCGCCAACTCCGGTTACTGTGAATCCCGCCCGACTGGAAGCTCATGTACGGATGCTGAGCGAGACACTGGCGCCGCGCAGTTACCGCCACGCGGAAAATCTGGATAAGGTTGCCTCATATATCGCGGAGCAATTCAAAGCAGCTGGTGCCGTTGTAGAGATGCAACCCGTAAAGGTACCCGGCGGTGAATATATGAATGTTATCGGTCGCTTTGGTCCCGCTGAGGGAGCGATTACGGTGATAGGCGCGCATTATGATGCCTGCGAGGCTTTCCCGGCAGCCGATGACAATGCCAGCGGTGTAGCGGGGCTAATCGAGCTGGCGGTACTGTACGGGCAGCATCCCCCACCCTTCCCCGTTGAATTGGTGGCTTACACTCTGGAGGAACCGCCCTACTTCGCCTCCGATTACATGGGGAGTGCGGTGCATGCACGCTCGCTCCAACAGGCTAAACGCGAGGTTTCATTGATGATTTCGCTGGAGATGATAGGCTTCTTCAAGGATGAGCGCGGGAGTCAGCAATACCCGGCATTCATCATGAAGTTCTTCTATCCCTCGCGGGGAAATTACATCGCAATTGTAGGCAGCAACGCCCAGCGCAAAGTAGTCAAGCGCTTCAAGAAGGCGGCCAAGGGAGTCGCCTCCATCCCCTATGAAACACTCGCCGCACCCGCATCGGTTCCGGGCGTAAATTTCTCTGACCACCGCAATTACTGGGCATTGGGTTATCCCGCCTTGATGATTACCGACACCGCCTTTATGCGGAACCCCAATTACCACAAAGCCTCTGACACTGCGGATACCCTGGATTACACCAGAATGGCAGAAGTGGTGCGACTGGTTTATGGGGGGCTGGAGAATTACACGAGAGCGCAGGTCAAGCATTGAGGCTGCTAGGCCCAAATCCTTGTGAGTCCTGCACCGTCCTGACCCGGAATCTCTTTCGTGTTATTGAGTGAGTTTAGTGGATAAACTGCCTCCCCTTTTCAGAACTGCGATGCGACCAGATGTCCGTGCCATCTGATAAAGCCCAAGAACTTCGAAATGCACCGCCGCTTCTCAAATCCTTGAAGACCACCTTGCGTTGCCATTCCGCATGAGCTATCCTGCAATGTATCGTTTTCAACGAATAGAATTTCGATGATCAACGCGTTTGTATTCCAATCGCATTCCGAATTCGACCCAGAAGGGTATTGTCCGTGAACTACATTCGTAATTTACATGATAGCTAAATTCCTTCTAATCCTGCTTACCGCCTGCCAGGTCTATGGCGAGGCGGTACAACTGCCGATCGAACCTCGACTTCAATGGGATAATAACAGCGGCTATTGTGGGGAAACCTCGATACAACAAGCCGCGCTCCATTTTGGTGGATACGTTTCCCAGCACCGGATACGCGAGATCATCGACCCTTCACAACAACAGGATGTCTGGGTGCCTGATCACACTGTTGATGTACTCACTGCCCTTCGGCTGACGTTTACCAACTGGGATTCGGAAAAACCTACTCCTCAGTACCAAGTGTTTCTCAACTGGATGAAGACAAGTTTACTGGCAGGCCATCCGGTCGTATTTGGAGTTTTCGTAAAGGATTTAAGCAGCCAGGAGTATGATCACATTGTCCTTGCTACAGGATTTTCTGCGCTGTCAGTGTCCGTTTTTCATGAAGAAGACAGGCTTTTCTTTCATGATAATTACAGCCCTGATAGGGTTAACAGAACTTTTGGTTCACTCTGGGACACGAGGTCGATGAATGGTAACGGGAGCGCGCACGAGTACTGTATCCCGCGCGATACGAATTACGCCTGCGCCATCACAGGAGTCGCGGATGATTCCGGAGATATCCGCCCTGTGCGATTGATGCTGAATCGATGGGATGAACCTAATGTTGTCTTGGGTGAAACACCAGTTACTTTAAACGCAATTGGGATCATTTCGGGACTGACTCCGGGCAAAGCCTACGCTCTTTTACGATACGACGATTATAATTTGGTGCCCAGGAGCGCTTATCTATCGAGTCCCTATTCGTCAGCGGTTCATTTCGTCGCTGATGGCGAGCAAAAGACATTCACCGATCAGATTCCATCCAATGGAGTGGCTATATACCGATGTGTCCCACTTCCTGCTTTAGTCCTGCCACAACTCACCACAACCTTTCAAGCAGGGGCACTCCAACTTCGCTTTCCCACCGCTACTGGTCAGACTTATTTGGTCGAGACATGTGTCGACCTCGGTATTGCAACCTGGACAGCCTTCGGGACGGAGTTCCCAGGTTCGGGACAGGAAGTGACTATGACCGACACCAACTTCATGAATAAACGTATTTCATTTTACCGCGTAAGGGTAAAGCACACGATGGCTTCAAATCCCTGATCGTCCACAGTAGAACCACCGGGTCCGAGTCAATCGGTCGCAGGACTTGGGATCGTGTGAGGACTGTATTGAGTAGCACGGGCGGCTTGCTCGTGTGCCTTCCAGCATCTTCCCGCGACCATCACAGAACCCGAACATGGGCGAGACGCCATGCCAGTGCGAGCCATTCGCTTCTTCCCCCAAGGCACAATGACTTCAAGATGCATTCTGTAATTCTGTGCTTTACAGAAGAATGGAGTTACCAGTAGTCCCTGCTGTAGGGGTAGAAACCAGAGAATATCGAATAGCTTGACCGGGTGGTGCACTCCATCAATCCACAGCGCCGAAAGGCACTCGATGTGCTTGTGGTCTAGCAGAGGGGATTGGAGAGGCATCTATTTAATTCGAAAAGATTCGAGTATATTCGAAACTTTAACCGCTTGCACGAAAACATCTTTTACAGTCGAAAACTATACGAGCAGCATTTGCGCCCATGGATCGACAAACCGGTGGGTTGCGCGACATTTCCTTGGATCGCGCCTTCAGCGCTCATGGTGGTATTTGGGTTTAAACCTGGGCCGTTGGCCCAGGCTGTGGCTGGGTCGCGCCGTTGGCGCTAGTAAGTCAATTTGGGTTCATCTCATATCTCATTTCCCATGGCTACAGGATGTCTGAAGCTAGAAGGAGCGAGCTGGAACCCGCTAAAGTAGGAACTCCAACAGGGTGGGCTGGATTCAGGAGTTGGAGTTCACGCTTTAGCGTGTCATGTGTCGGGTAGATCATGCTTCCAGCTTGGGTCCTTCTCACCGGATTGCTTCAGCCTCGATATGTGGTCTTACAATCTGCGAAAATCTGCGTAATCTGCGGATAATAGCATACAGTCTCATATCATATATCATCCACAGATTGCGCAGATTTTCGCAGATTGAGGACATGACTTTCTGGGTTCTGGCGGTTCTGGCGATTCTGGAGCCATTTACCTGCTCAAATCTCAAATGCGTCCAAGTGGTTCGCCCACATGGAGACGAACTGATGCTTTGTAAAGTGGTTCGCCCACATGGAGACGAACTGATGCTTTGTAAATAACATCACCCATCTTTCCCGATTTTTTGCTCCCGATGTAAGGGGGGCAACTTTGTTGTTGCGCTTACGGCAGAGGCGCCCCTGCCGGGGCGCAATTAATTTTGTGTGATGCAACCGGTAGTTTGCACCACCGGCTAATATCCGACAGCCCGCCGGGCTGTAAGAGACCCTTAAGGATTCAATACCTCGCTTCGTCATGGTCAAAATTGGTCAAACTCCATTGTGTCCCTCTGGGACACCGATGGCCCTCTGCTCAAAAAAATGGCCAAACCCCAGAGAATCCCTTTGGGATTCCGATACCCCGTTGGGGCGACAGAATGCCATGAATGCTACGTTAAGCAGGTACTTGGTGCTGCACAGGCAAAATGGGTTCATCGTAATTCCTACCCCATTCCCACCCCATAAGGATGTCCGCATCTTCTCCGTTTCTCTGCCCCTCTCTCGGAGTAGGCCTGCGTTTTGCAAGAAAAATGCGCCATCGCGCGAGAAATAGCTCGCATATACTATCGCGGTTTGATGGGTTTGCAGGATGAGCGAGCCCGAAGCCGGGTTTCCATCCGAGGATGAGGCTGCTGCGGCAGCAGCCGAAACAAAGGACCACCACCACCCGCCGCCTGAAATCCTTGCCAACTCACGATGAAAGCCCACTTCGACCTTATCATCACGGCGGACTACCCGAGCCGCACCGCCAATTTCACTCTCCGCGATGCCGCAGGCGTGCAGCTCGCCTTCCGGCAGACTGACTTCAAGACCATCTCCGAAAGTCGCCAGCGGGGGCTGTTCGATCTGCACAACTACCTCCGCCTTTACGTCGAGGAGGGCAAAGAGCGCGCTGCCGTGGCGGAGATTGGCGTGTGCATCGCGGAGGAAGTGCTGGGGAAGGACATCTTTGGGAAGCTCTGGGCGTCGAAATCCCAGCGCACGCTGCGCATCCAGTTGCCTGGGGCTGAGGGGGAGGAAAACCATCTCGCCGCTGCACTGGCTCGCGTACCGTGGGAAATCGCCCGGCCAAAGGCCGATGCCGAGACCCTCGGCGAGCGCAACCTCCTTGTCCGCGTTGTTCACGACATGAAGGCCCCGGCTTCGGAGCCCATCGAGTTGGCGGCGGACGAACCGTTGCGCGTGCTCTTCGTCTTTGCCGAGGCGCGTGGGTCGCATCCGCTGGGAGCGCGCAAGGAGCGGAGGGAGTTGCTGCGGCTCTTTGAAAAGGAGATCTATCCGAACCGCCGCGTCGTTGCGCACTTCCTCACGCATGGCGTCACGCGCGAACGGCTGGCGGCGCAGATTCAGGAGAACGGCGGCTACCACGTCGTCCACTGGAGCGGGCATGGGCACATGAACCTGCTCGAACTCTGCAAGCCCGACGGCGAGAGCGACCGTCTCTCTGGCCAGGGACTGCTCGACCTCTTCACGGAAGCTGGCGGCTTTCTCCCACGGCTCTTCTTCCTCAGCGCCTGCCACTCAGGCGACATCCTGCGGGTGAAGGATTGGAAGGATTTCCTCGCTGTGGCCCAGGGCAAGGAGCCTGGCACCAAGGAAGCCGATACCAAAGACCTCGATCTTGCGGAACAGCCTGGCTACACTGGCACCGCCCATGCGCTGCTACAGGGCGGAGTGCCCTCGGTCGTGGCGATGCGTTACGCCGTGGGCGACGACTATGCCCGCGAGACGGCGGTGGAGTTTTATCGTGCGCTCCTAGCCCACGCGCAGCCGAAGAACGTCGCCGCCGCTCTCACCATGGCGCGGCAGGCGATGCTGAATGGGAAGACGCACGACCCCGCGCGCTTCAGCGTGTGCGATCACGCCACGCCGGTGCTTTACGGCGAGGAACAGCCCGGCCTCACCCTCGTGAAGGGGCGCAGCCCGGCTCTCAATCCGCACAGTCCCCGCCTGCACGCGATTGCAGAATTGACCACGGCGGGCCATGAGCACTTCGTCGGCCGCACGTGGGAGCTGGTCAGGCTTGGGGCGGCTTTCATCGGCTCGAAAAAAGGAGCGGAGGTGAAGCCGGTCGCCGTCATCACCGGGCTGGGCGGCATGGGCAAGACTGCACTCACTGCTGAAGTGCTGGCTCTGTGGCAGACGCGATTTAGGTGGGTTCTGCTCTATCAGTCGAAACCAAATGCGCTCGGCTTCGACGCCACACTGCGCGACATCCATCTCAAGCTCGTAGCCGAAGTGGACCAACGCTACTACAAGCACATAAAGAAGTATCCCGCCGATGCCATCTACCGCGATGCCACCGCCGAGTTCACCGGCCCCGCGCGGCTGGAGCGGCTCACGCGCAATCTGCTCCGCGCGCTGAAGGACGAGCCTATCCTCATCGTGCTGGATAATTTCGAGACCAATCTGAAGCCTGCTGATCCTAAGACAACGTTCTCCTCCTGCCAGGACCCGGCGTGGGACCACTGCCTGGCGTTGCTCGCCAAGGAACTCGCCGGCTCGCCGTCGCGGGTACTGATCACCTGTCGCCTTCCGCTCGCGGCGTTGGCGGGCGGGGCGGCACATTCCGTTCGGCTCGGCCCGCTGCCCGGCGCGGAGGCGGCGCTTTACTTGAAAGAGCAGCCCACCTTGAGCCGCATGGTCTTTGGTTCCGATGCCGCGGAGAAGGCGCTTGCGTTCCGTCTGCTGAATGCCAGCCGCTTTCACCCACTGCTCATGGACCGGCTCGCGAAGCTGGCGGCGCACGCTCCGCCGCGGCCCCAGCTTCTGGCAGCGCTGGAGGTGCTGGAAACGACGAAGGACTTCGCCCAGCTCCCGGCGCTCTTTGCCACCACGCCGGGTGATGCGAAGGAACTTGCCTACCTCGACGACGCGCTGACCTCCTCGCTGGACCAGCTCATCCGCGACGTAAGCCCGGATGCCCGCCGCCTGCTGTGGATCATCGCTGTGGCCAATCAGCCCGAGCGCCTCGGGCTGGTAAAAAGTGTATGGGACGGGAGGAAGCCCGAGAGGCCAATGCAGCGGAATTTTGCACCATTGCTGTCCCAGCTCGTGAGCGTGGGACTGGCCACGGAAGAGCGCGACGAACCGGACGATGCCAACCCGAACCTCACCTGCCACGAACTCGTCCGAGAACGCATCCGCGCCTGGATGGAGGAGTATCCGCAGGACCGCGTGGACCTGACCGAGAACGCCATCCGCCTCGCCTACGCCGAGCGGCTGGCGGCGGTGTATGAGACGCTCCAGCACCAGGATATGACCGTTGCCCTGCGGGCGGGCAGCCGCGCCCTCGTCTATTTCGTCGAGGTCGGGGTCTGGGATCGGCTCGGCGGTTTTGCCAGCGGCCTGGTCACCAGCACGAGCGATCCGCGCCTGCTGCAGGCGCTGGTCCCACATCTTCATACCGCCGCTGAGTCCGCCCCGGAGGGCGAGCCGCGCTGGAGATGCCTCGGGAACCTCGCCGATGCGCTGAGGCAAGGTGGCCGTCCCGATACCAGCCTGCACTACTACGCGCAGGCCTCCGCCCTGGCCCGCGCTGTTGCTGAGGCTGATGGCGAGGGCTCGCAGCAGGCATGGTCGGACCTCGCGGTGATCACTGGCAACTGGGCAAACGCTATTGGTGATGTCGGCAACCTCGAGGCTGCGCGCATGCGTCGTCTCGAGGAAGCCGCGGCGTCGAAGAAAGCGGGCAGTCCCACCATCGACGTAATCGGCAGCGAGCTGGAGGTTCTGCGCATAGACATTCAGCAGGGCCAGGTCGCGGCGGCATTACCGGAGGTTGAGGCGCGGCTGACGCAGGTGGAGGCGTGGTGGCAGCAGCACCGCTCCGGCCAGCCTGTGCCCGAGGCCCCGGATGCCGTGTTCCTTGCCCGCACGCTCATCAGTGCACTCGACATCGCCAAAGATGTCCACCGCGCCCAGGAGGACTGGCACTCCGCCCTGCGCCGCCTTGAGGCCGTTCTGGAGATAAAGCGCGCGCTGGAGCGTCCGGCGGAGGCCATCGGCGACACACGATTTAACCGCGCCAACGTGCTGGTGGAGATGCCGGGCCGCTTGGGCGAAGCCAGGGACGAGTTGGAGGCCTGCCTCTCACTTTTCCAGAACGATCCAGCCAAGATATCCAAGGTGCTCAGCTCCCTCGCCGACCTGTTCGATAAACAGGGCGATCTCGCCCAGGCCATCACCCAGGAGCGCCGCGCTCTCGCCATGCACGAGCAGTCGCCCGATCCCTCCGACCGCGCCAGCTCGCATAACAACCTGGCCAACTACCTCGATCGCAGCGGCACCCCCTCCGCTCTCTCCGAATCCCCCCGCCACATACTCGCGGCGCTCCTTTACCGCCTCGTCGCCGGGCTGAGGCAGCACTTGCTAACCTCGCAGCACAACTACGCCATCCGCTTCCGCCGCGCCCACGCCACTGGCACCGTGCTGGACGTACCACGCGTGTCCGCCCTGCTCGCCGACCCCGCCTTTGCCCCGCTGGCGCAGTGGCTGCACCAGCGTCAGGTGCCCCTGGACCAATTGCAAGACGAAGTGGACCAATTCCTCGACCATGCCCGCCAGGCAGCAGCCTTGGCTCAGCCAGAGACATGAACCGAGACCATCCCTCCATGCCGGACTTCGAGACGGAAAACCTCGTCCTTCGTCAGGCCGCAGGCGAAGCCAGCGCGCTGCTCCACGATGCGGCCCGGCGATTGAACGTCGTCCTCCAGGATGAGCCCCTCCTGGCCAAAACACCCAGTGAAACCCGGACGGCCTTGGGCTGCGTGGCGGTCAGCATCAGCGCTTCGCTTCGTGCGTTGGAGTCCGTTGCGCCGACGCCCCACCGCTCGACCACGCTGCCCCCGGGCGGCCCGACCCGTCAGCAGGGGCAGTTCCTCGCCTTCATCCGCGAATACATGCTGCGAAACCATGCCGGGGTGGCCCCCACACACGCGCAGTTCCAGCGGTTTTTCCACCTGACGCCACCGTCGGTGAACTCCATGCTAAAGCGACTCGAACAGCGGGGCTTCATCCGCCGCATCCCCCATACCGCCCGGGCGATCGAACTCGTTATCAACCCCGCTTGCATTCCGCCACTCGACCGGCCCTTCAAGTGCTACTAACAGCCCGGGAGTCGTCCCGCCCAACGCTTCACTACCATGACCAAGCCCATGCCCACCCTGCCTGACTTGATAGCCCAACTCGAAGACGCCGTCCGCACCGGCGACCGGCAACGTGCCCTTGAGTGCGCCCGACAGCTTCAACAACGACTCGCCACCGAAGCGGCGGACCGAGCCAGCACGGAGCGTCGCGTCCGCGCCCTGCTTGAGGAGTTGGATGCACCCATGCCCCGACTCCATCGGCTGGATTTGGAAGCTCTCTCCACAGAGCGGGGTACAAGCCCGGAGAAACCGGAGGGCGTGGTGTATCCCGTCTGGTTCGGCACGAACCGCAAACCCGCCGCCGATGGCCGCACCTTCACCCACACGCGCCACTCCGCCACGACGCGGGGCCGCGTGCTCGTGCATGTGCCGGAAGCGCATCGCTTCGGCGAGACGGGCAATGCTTTCTGGAAGCGGTTGCTTCGGTTCGACCTGCGCGACGACCGGCTGCGCCTCCAGAGCGTGGAGCAGCGGGAACGCGACGCTTTTTTCGCCGAAATCCACGAGGCCATGCAGGCCGCGCGGGAGAGCGGCAGCGCGCCGCACGCGCTGTTCTACCTGCACGGGTTCAACGTCAGCTTTGAAGATGCCGCGATCCGTGCCGCGCAGATCGGCTATGATCTGAACGTGCAGGGAGCCACCGCGTTCTTTAGCTGGCCCTCGCGCGGCAGCGTCACTGCGTACCCAGCAGACGAGGCAACCATCGAGACCAGCGAGCGGGCGATCACGGATTTCGTGGTGGACTTCGCCACCAACTGCGGCGCAGAGAAGGTTCATGTGATCGCTCACAGTATGGGCAACCGCGCCCTCTTGCGTGCCCTGCAACGCATCGCCGCCAAAGCGGAGACGCGGGGCAAGGTGAAGTTTGGCCAGATATTCCTCGCCGCGCCGGACGTGGACCGCGACCTCTTTCTCGACCTCGCCCTCCTTTACCCCGAGCACAGCGAACGCACCACGCTCTACGCCTCCGATGGCGACCTGCCCGTGCATCTCTCCGCGAAACTCCACGACGCCCCGCGTGCTGGCTACTTCAAGCCCTACACCGTGGCTCCCGGCGTGGACACGGTGGCCGTGCCCGACTTTGACATTGATCTGCTCGGCCACAGCTACTTTGCCCAGGCCGATGCGCTGCTGCACGACATGTACGACCTGATACGCCTCGACGCTACGCCGGGCAAGCGGCAGCGGTTAATGCCCGGGACCGATGGCAGCGTGAGCTTCTGGAAACTGAGACGATGAGCCGGAGGGGAATGGAGAATGGAGAACGGTGAGAACCGCGAAAATTGGCTAATCCCCTGGACTTTGGCCAATTTCATGAATCTCCGTATGCCCCGGAGTTTGTGTTTAGCGTCAAATCGAGTTTTTCAGAATCAGAAATATCCCGAAGGGATTACGCCCCAAAGCCCAGCGGTTGCGCGCGGAGCGCGCTACCCTGG
>JANRLC010000096.1:0-29702 GCA_033762955.1 Verrucomicrobiota bacterium
TAGAAAACCCGCTCTCCGTTTGCTTCAAACACCCAACGGAGGGCGTACATTCTTGTCCGATGTTATACCAACGGAGGGCGGACATTCTTGTCCGCCTATTTGCGATCAACGGTGCATTGATTTATCTAGTCGGAGCCAAACTTCAGAGGTAGGACAGACATTCCTGTCTGTCCTACACCCTATGCGCCTCACACCATATCCCCCTTGTTAATCCCAAAATGTCGTCTCGGAGCATGAATTTATCGTCCCGGACAGCAAAGTCTTGCTCCCGGACTACAAAGTCTTGCTCCCGGACAGCAAAGTCTTGCTCCCGGACAGCAAAGTCTTGCTCCCGGACAGCAAAGTCTTGCTCCCGGACTGCATAGTCTTGCTCCCGGACAGCAAAGTCTTGCTCCCGGGGCGTGAGGTTTTAGTTCCGGGGCGTGAGGTCTTGCTCCCGGACAGCAAAGTTTTGAATTTTGAGTAGATAGATTGGCCTAGGATGATCGCAGATTTGCCAGAATGTTGCCTGATATCCGCACGCAGTCCCCGAAATTTTGTGTTCTGCTACGTAACGCCCTTGACTCCACAGGCTGTGTGGGGCTATTTTATGCTTAGGAACGCTCGCTGTAATCCCTCATCGCATCTGTTGTTATGAATCCTTTGCTCAGCCTTTTTGAAAGTGAACCGACGATAACCATCGCCGAAGGAGAGGAAATCCTTTCGGAGGGGAAGCCAGTGGATACGCTCTATGTTCTCATTGCGGGAGACGTGGAGATTCTTAAGGGTACTCATCGGGTAAACATCATCACGGAGCCGGGGTCCATCTTCGGTGAAATGTCGTATCTGCTTAACAAGCCGGCGACGGCGACTGTCCGTGCGATGAAATATTCCTGCTTCTACAAGGTCGATGCCGGCTTTGCCTGGAGTCACCCGGAGATATATCGTCACGTGGCTGTGCAGCTCTCGATTCGGTTGGCCGCGATCACGGATTACCTCAGCGGTCTGGAGACGAAGCTCTCTTCCGAGGGGAAGAAATCTCGTGTGGCGGAGGAGATTTCCGACCAGTTGCGCAGGGTAGAGGATATTGCGTTTAAGAATAATACGTAGGTGGTGGTTATGTAGTGTAGGCACTGAGGGGCAAAGGCACAAAGGCACTGAGTCGGGGAGGCGGAGGGAGTAATATAACTGAGGAGCTGTCGGCTTGTAGCTGTTAGCCCTTACTTGTATGACCCAATAGACTAGATAAACTGACTTATTCAGACGCTTCTGTGACAACCACCTTATGCCTTCTGCCTTTCCCCCTTATGCCTCTGTGCCTTTGGACCTCTGTGCCTACCTTCTGAAACAATCCTAATACATAAAATAAGGAAATAAGGGGTTACCCTCGCTATCCGCTTGTACGGAGAGAGGGAGGAGTCTATGTTTATTTCAAGCCAGTGCCTTAAAGTTTAGGGCATCAGGACAATTAATCCCATAATCAGGAGTCTGCATGTCTGAAGTTCGCCGCCGAGATAAAACACCCGATGAGCCGTTTTCACCGCTCATGTTTATTGTAATAATACTTGGAACACTAGCCGTGGTGTTTGGGGGTATCTGGCTGGTAGCGCCCGCATTCTGGGCGGGCCAGGTGGGTGCATCGTGGCTGGCACTGCTGGGAGTATTCCTTGCGGGGCACATGACAGCCGGATTTGTGGAATTTGTATTCCACCGCTACGTGCTGCACTCCTATCCCATCCCATTTCTCAAGCATTTCTATGAGCAGCACACGCTGCATCATGGGTTGACGAATGTGAAGCTGATCACGAAGGACAATGGGCGCCGGGTCTTCAACCGCTACCCCATTGTTGCGGAGAAACAACACGAGGCCTCGTATTTTCCGTGGTACTCGCTGATTATCTTTATCCTTATTGGCGCTCCCTTCATGGCGGTGCTGCAGTGGTTGTTTCCCAGTCTGCCCATCGTACTGGGTAGCGTGCTGGCGGTGACGTGGTCCGTAGTGCTTTACGAGCTGCTTCACGCTGTGGAGCACCTTTCCTACGAAGAGTTCTGGCAGAAGAAGATCGACCACCCGCGCTGGGGCAAGCTGTGGTCCGCGATCTACTGTTTCCATCTGCGGCATCATGCGAACATCCAGTGTAATGAGGCAATCAGCGGGTTCTTTGGTATTCCAGTGCCGGACTTTGTTTTTCGCACTTACATGCCGTCCCGCATTGTCCTCGTTGATGGCGTGCCTGCGATTGAGCAGGACTTCGCTCCGCCGAAACCGATCGGGATTATCGCCTTCATCGACCGCCTGGCGGAGAAGAGCACGAAGAAGAGCATGGCTCACTAAAGCTTGCGCATAACTTTTCCAAAGCGAAGGCCTGCCCCGATATGAGGCAGGCCTTCCTGTTGTTAACCCGGAACGTCTCCCACTTGCTGCACTTAGAATTTGTACTCCACGTCGATTCGGTACGTCCGCGGGTCCATCACGCCGAAGCTACCCTTGGTGAACCGACCATCGAGAATGTTGCGCACGCTCAGACTCACATCAAGGGTGTTCTTGCCCAGAGGAAACTTGTAGCCTATAGAGCCATCAAAGAGATGGGTTTCGGGGTTGCGAAAGGGTGTAAGGACGTAGGTGCCATTCGTCTGCCCATTCACAGCGACTGGAGAGCTGCCCTCGTACGTGTAGGAGAGGACAGCATGAGCACCTTTGAGATAGCCATCGCGCACATCGTACCGTGCGGACAAGTTGAGCTGAAGATCGGGCACGTTGTTGAGTTCAGATGTGTACTTCGGCAGGTAAACTTCGTCGTAGTAGGTGGGGTCGTCGATGAGGCGTTGGGTATCCGATACGGTGGGGTCGCGTTGTTCGCCGACGTCTTGTTTGCCATTGTTATTACTCGGCCACTTCGCGAGGTAGGTCTCGGAATTGGGATCAAAGTAGTAGAGTGATGCATTGGGGATGGGGCCGTCTCCGTTGGCAGGGTGTGTGGTCCCCGGGGGAACGTTCTTGTTGCCATAGAGGATGCGGTCGTCAAATGCCGTGGCCTTCTTCGTAAATAGATAGGAGCACGAGGCGGTGAACTGCCAGCTCTGATTCGGCAAGTAGGTGAGGTTAAGCTCCACGCCCTCGGTTACTTCTTTGCCTGAATTCGCATAGAGAGGGGCGGCATCCTTCAGTTTTAGCGCAGGAAATAGCCGGTTAATTCGAGCGATCTCTGCATTCATATCATCGGTGGAGCCACTGAGCTGATTGATAAGTCCCTGACGTTCCAAATGGAAGAGCGATGCCGTACCGCTCAAGAACCCTGTTGCCTCATCGCCTACATCGCACTTAATCCCCGTCTCGTAGCCAATGCCCTTCGGATTGGTGAGGGGTTGCAAGGGTTCATAAGTGAAATCTTCCACGGAAACTGACTGCGGAGCGGGGTTGTTGTCGCTATCCGCGAGGTACGCAGCCAGCGCGGGGTTCTTGATCTTGTAGGGATTATAGTACTCTTTGTTGTTCTGGTCGGGATTACGCGAGATGAAGCTCTCGCTGTAGCTGGCATAGAGGTTGACCTGCTTACCCACCTCGTAACTCACGCCAACCATGGGCGTTGTCCCCGTGACGACAGGCTTTGCGGTTGTGCGTATGCCATCTTTATCCAATCCAAATTGCTCCTGCCGCTCGTGGCGGATGCCGCTCCAGAACTGCAATTTCTCATCCCATAAACTCATTCGATAACTGGTGCCATACCCCGTCTGCACCGTGGCGTGGGAAGTGTTGTTAAACACCCAGTTGTCGGACGCCCACTCGTTCGTCTTCGGAGCAGGGTCGTTATAGATGTCCCATATGGCGAAACCAGGGGAGCCTTGCGGGTTAACAGAAGTACTGTACTTCCCGCCAACAGTTGCCCAGGTATCAGAACGGAGCGGGTTGTATTGCATGAAGTAGTCATCCCTGTACTCTGTGTTAAAAGAGAGGTCATGCGTCAGCGGCCCCGTGACACCATGAAGATTCACCGACAACTGGTGTACCCAGCGTCGATTAAAGAATCCCATTCCAGTGGCACCAGAGGTGGTGCCGGGCGACTTCGGGAAACCCTGCCCTGCATCCAGCGTGTAGCCATCCATATCCGTGTCGGAGTTGTACTGCTGGACCTGTTTCGACCAATTCTCATAATAGTTCGAGCCGTACTTTACACTGAGCCAGTCGGTCACATCGTACTTCAGCTCCGCTGTGGCCACATGGCTCTCATCGAAGTACCACGCGCCGGGGCCATTTGGGTTAAACGATTCGCCGAGAGGGAAGGCGAGGTTTGTCAGCACCGGGCCGGCATTCACGGTGGCGGGATCCAGGGACTTTAGATCGACCTTGGTGAAGGCACCGGTCTGCGGATTATACGCGCCGATCTTCTCAAGCATGGACAGCGTCCGCCAGCCGTGACGGTAGAGGTTCGCGGTGCTTTGGATAAAGTCTCGATTCTGTAACTCGCCTTGGAAAACGACGCCGAATCCTGGGTCACGCTCAATGATGGGCTGCTGCGGCTTTCCGGTACGTGGGTCCACGAAGCCGACTCCCATCCACGGTCGTTTACCGAGCAAGGATGCATCAGAATACGCCATCGGATAGCGCGTGAAGAAGTTGAGGTTGTACGGGCTGTAGGTCCCTTTGCGCGTGCCAAGAAGCGGCGAGTCTTTTGTCGTGTACACCTCGTTCTTTGCGCTCAGAAGCTGGCTAAACTTCAACCTCTCGCCGATCTCCTGCCAGCGTGAGTAGTCCGCAAGATAGTCGGCATGCTCCACGAGCCCGGTACGTATTGCTCCGCGCTGGCGGTTCAGGTTATACTCGTAGTCGAGATCGATTTGGAGGTTCTTCAGGGGCTTGTAGCGCAACGCCGTCAAGAGATATTGCCGCTCATTGCTAACGAAGTCCTTCCACGAGCCACTATTCTGGTAGGTGGAAATGACGCGATAGCCCAGCTTGTCCTTCAGAATGGGGCCGGTGCTGTCGATATAGGCCTTGTAGAACGCGTCGCTCCCCACCGCGAAGCGCACGGACTGTTGCCAGTTCGTTAATGAGGGCTTCTTGGTGATAAAGTTGACCACCCCACCGGGCTCAGACTGCCCATACAGCGCCGCCAATGGACCGCGCACCACCTCTATCTTGTCAATCCCATCGAGGTTCTGTAAGTAGTACTTCACGTACCCATTGCGCAGGAAACGCCCCGCGCTGAACCCTCGAATCTTCAAGCCCGCCGAAGGGTTCAGGACGTCATCCGGCTGCGTGGAAATCCCCGCCATAAGGCGAAAGGAATCGATCGCTTCATTGATGCCCATCCCGCGCATTTGCTCCTCAGAGATGATGCCGACAGCGAAAGGGACTTTGCGCAGCATGACTGGAATACTCTGTACGGTATCAGTAACTTCATTGCGCATGTACCCTGCCTTATCGGCCAGGATGGTAACCCCTTCCATGTTGATTACGTCTTCATCAGGGAAGAAGCCATGGGGAGATTTGTTGCGGTTCGCAGAGTCCTCGCCGGCTTTCTTCTCCGGAGTTAACACGGTATCGGCGGGTGGCGAGGGATTGTCTTTGGGGACCGACTCCTGTGCGTTTAAAATAGAGGCGGCTACGAGGAATAGTGCGGTCAGTGAGGCTTGCAGTGATTTCATAGTGTGAACGTTTTAGGGTTGGCAATGCGGTGCCACAAACGGCTGTTGTGCCGTCTGCGGAAGTGAGTCTGGATTGTAGAATCCCTACTCAGGAACTAATGAAACAACGCACAACCGCACGAAATCTTTGTCGAAAAAGAAGCCGAATTCCGACGCCATGGAAGCTGGCGTTCAGAACCTTGCATTTCGAAGTTGTTGTGCTTAGGAAGAAAAGCCGATTGCCGGGGGGGCATGGGCGTCTCGCCCATGTTCGGGCTCTGAGATGATCGCTGGAAGACACACGGGAAAGATGCCCGTGCCTGAAGTTTGTCTCCGATTAGATAAATCAATGCACCATTGATCGCAAATAGGCGGACAAGAATGTCCGCCCTCCGTTGGTATAACAGCGGACAAGAATGTCCGCCCTCCGTTGGGTGTTTGAAGCAAACGGAGAGCGGGTTTTCTAACCCGCTCCACACGGGCAAGATGCCCGTGCCACTTCAAACAGCCCAGCAACTTCGAAATGCACTGCGTTCAAAATCTGAAGTAACTTCAGGCTCTCCGCAGCTCTGGGAGCGGGAAATACTTGCACATGCACATGAGGGTATTTCACAACCCTCATTGAGGTCCCGGAGCGTTTCAGGGCACTCGTACAACCGTTGCCGCCACTCGTACCGACGCTACTGTCGCTCCCGCAACCGTTGCCGCCACTCGTACCACCGTTGCCGCCGCTCGTACCGTCGATACCGCCACTCGTACCACCGTTGCCGCCGCTCGTACCACCGTTGCCGCCGCTCGTACCGTCGATACCGCCACTCGTACCACCGTTGCCGCAACTCGTACCACCATTGCCGCAACTCGTACCACCGTTGCCGCCACTCCCGGATCCGCTACCGCCACTCGCGGAACCCTTGCCACCACTCCCGCAACCGCTACCGCCGCTCGCGGACCCGTTCCCGCCACTCCCGGAACCGTTGCAGCCACTCCCGGAAAGGCAATGGGAAGAAGGGGAAGCAATCAGCCATCGTTCAGAATCTGGAATCTGGAATCTGCCATCAGGAATCTGCCAACACTCCCCATTCTCCATTTTCCATTCTCCATTCGTTCCCCAATCTGAAATCTGGAATCTGGAATCTGAAATCTGCCATCTGGAATCTGAAATCTGGAATCTGAAATCCGCCTTCCACCTTCCGCCATTTGGAATCTGAAATCTGTAATCTTAAATCTGCCTTCCCCACTTTGAGCCTACCCTACGCTATTTCCCGCTTGCCAAAGTTGGTTCTCCAATCTGGAGTGCAGTCTCATCCTCCGGTGTCACCGGAAACACAGCATCTATCCACCTTCAGCAATCGGGAAGTTGTCCACGGAACCACTCTCTCGACCACGGGCGGCAGCTTGCATAAGTCGCCCATACCGCAGGTTGTTGGCGGAGAAGCAGGCTCAGAGCCCAACAACATGCCCATGTTTCTGCCTTCCGCCATTTGTAATCTTAAATCTGCCTCCTGAGCGAAGCGACTCCCCCACCTGCTACATAAACCGCAACCCCGGATTAGGATGAAATCTTGCCCTATTTTCCACTTTATCCATGTTATTTGCCATTAGGGCGGAAAACGAAACTGCAACCTTCGCATTTCCACAGTTTTATATTCTATAGCGAATTGCATGGAGAATATTCCATCTACTACTTGCAATAAGACGGAAATCTTTCCATATATCAAACTGTTCGGCAAAGAAATGATCCTACTGTTCAAAGTTGAGGACAGGTTTCAACTTACGGGAAGAGGCTGCGTTCTTGTTCCCGGCATTCCACATGAGCCATCGCTGCCTATAGTTCGGGTTTCAGATAAGATCATGCTGACTCGTCCCGACGGATCGAAGATCCTGACGCATATCGCGTCCATAGAGATGGTCAATTATCACACGAAGCCGCAAAAGGTTGCCGTTCCGATTTGTTTACCGAGCGAATTTAGCACGGAAGATATACCGAAAGGGACCGAGGTTTTCCTGATCCAAAAAGAAGAGCCGAACCAGGCGCTACAGCCAACGGCGCCAAGCCGCCGTGTCTGATCTGATACGTTCGCTCAAATCAAATGAAGGAAATCTCGGCAATTATTCTCCTGGCCGTTCTTGTAAGTGGATGTGGTTTTCCGCGATGCGACGAGAAATCGCGCGCGGTTGTTATGGCTAGATCTCTTTCCACTGAGCGGCTTGAAGTTCTCTATGAAGATATGCGCATTCACCGCCGTAAACTTGAGAGTGAAGGCGATGAAAAACCTAGGCTTCGGGAATACAACAGCATCACCGGGAACATTCCGGATGAGTTTTCCGATCTTAACCCAAAGAAGGTCAGACCCACGGGAAGTGATCCTAATATAATGCTTGAGGGATGTTTCGACGAATTCGTCTATCTCTTTTTCAACGGAATAGGTGAAAATCAACGCGCTGGTGATTCTATACCCGGGATAATTCTTGTCTATACCGGATCTCCGGAACATGGAGAAGTCTTGTGGAAACCGAAGGCTAGGGACAGAGCGAACGAGTAGCTGCGGGGAATGTCCGCTGACGTGGCCATCCCTGAGCTTTTACATTCAGCAAAAACATGAGCTTTCCAATTTATACATTTCCAAGTCCGAAGTTCGAGGCGATTGGATCGTGTCTTCGCGCTGCCGGTTATAGCGTCGAGCAGTCTGGTCGGTCGCTACTGGTTAAATCTGGTGCCGCACTGGCTCAGGTTTACGATTTTACGGAGGAAGGTGATACGGAAGTTCAGTTTATTGTTGTTTTCCCGCGCCGAGGTTTCCTTAGTTTTTTCGTATACTGGATCTTTGATGGCCGACTTGTCGGAAAGCTGTCGCGGCTCTTGAAGCGGAACGGCGCTCAATATGTTGATCCTCGTAAATTTACAACGCCGAACCAGGCGCTACAGCACAACGACCCCAGCTGTCACGAGTCGTGCTGCGCACGCTCCGAGCCAGCTGCTTCGGTATCTCACCTAAAGCGTTCGGCATAATCATGCACCTCGTTCGCTGCCATGACCAGAAGTCGAAGACGCTTGACGAGTTCTACAAAGAAATCAGCGAGCATGATCGGGTTGACCGGGAGATTGGCATGGCCATGCTCAGCCTTCTTGCTCGCTTGCGAGCACTACCGGATGGCCGAGACGTCTGGGGGCTCACCTCGCACTACCGGCTATGTTTGCTTGCAACGGATTCATCCGAGACACCTTGGTTCGTCACGGTTGTTGCGCTCAACGAGCGGAACTACTTCCTCGAGTACTTGATGCCGGAGCGCCTTGCTCCGTGGCCGCACGCTTACGTCCGAGGCGAGGCACTTTCCGAAGACGACGCTGTGCGGATGATTTTGATCGGAATGGAGAGATCAGAAGGATGGAGCGATAAACGATGGGGCCGATGCCGAACCAGACGGTGCAGGCAACAGCCACCGCACCGGTCAGTAGCGTGAGCATCAGACGGCACAACATTGTGGTTGCAGTCGCGAGTGCGGCTGCCAGTGGCTGCGCCTGACCTTTACGTTGGGCAAAAATATGACCAAACAACGCGAAGGATGGCTCGGTGATGAATACGTGCGAATTTATGCTGCTGCGGATCGTCAGCGGATCTACACACTGTATGACTTCGCGACATTCCTTCCAGGCTACGAGCCGTGGGGATCGTTCGGTTTGGATGCTTTATGTCTCGGTCCAGATTCGCGTCTCTACACAATAGATTGGATTCCCCTCGAAGAAGAATATCGAAGGCAGCGATACGACAGCGTTGCAGCCCTTGAAGCGGATATCGCCCGCTTACATGAAGCCCCTTTGTCTTATCAGCATTTCCAGAAAGAAGTTCATCTGGTACATCCAATCGTATTGGGTGGAGACCCTAAAGTTGCACCGGTAATGCTCGATCAAGACACGCACGCGCAAGCCTGTTGCTACTTCAATAAGTTATGTCGGCACCTAAAAACGAAAACCAATCAATGAAAACCACGGAGCCCAACCAGCGGCTACAGACAATGCATAGGCTCTTCCCCGTTCAGCTTATAAAGTCTCCGGTTCGGCATGTCTGACCCGAGACGTAAGGAAGAAGCATGTGGCCATTCACTGACAAGGATCTTGATAGTCTGATTTACGACTACGCTGAAAAGAAGCGTCCAGGTGATATGCGGAAGCTCTTGAAATTACTCGCTTGCGCAGAGCTCTTCGCCCCGGTGATTTCAGGTCTTCCGGATAACCCTGTCGGCATGAAGTATATCGTTGGAGCCGGAGACCGCATTCAGATTCGCACGGTCGAAGTCAGCGGGCTGAAACTTGTCCTTTTCTACACGAGCAAGACCGATGCGCGCCTCGGTACTTCCTTCATCTCCATGACCGGTCGCGAGGCTTTCGAGATGGTCATCAAAGCTGAAGAAGGAGGTATCGCGGTTCAGAATGCACGCACCTCTTGGTTCGGACTCGATCGCCAAGGTGTTCTCGATGCGATCAAAGAAGCCTAACCAATAGCCTGAGACATGTCCGGGCCGGCGCCTGGACATGGCTCAGCATAGACGTTCGGCACAAAAAGCATGCACAGAGCATCTATAAGCATCACCGCAGATTCTACCGTTGAAAATTCCGCATTCAAAGCGTGGTGCTCGCTTTGGAAAGAAAAGATGTCATTTTTCAGCGATGACTATGGCTGTGGCTGTTGCATTCACCTTTATGACGTCGAAGGCCCACGGGAAGCCATCGACGCTATACCAGCAGAGCTTCGGACTACGTCGGATTGGAGCGAAGGCGCAAAGACTACAAAATGAAAACCACTGAGCCGAATCAGACACTACAGACAACGACCTACGCTATCACGGATTGTGCTGCCGCACACTCCGCGCCAGCGCAGGTCGTGTCTGACTAATATCGTAGGATGAAATTCGAATGAAGACCATGAAGATCGATTTCATAAGTATGATCCTTGCGACGATTGGCCTCATTGGATTTACTTATGCGAGCCTGCGAGCTTCGTTCGATGATCACGCGCTCTATGTATTTGATATACACTATTCTCCGAACAATTGGATGCGAGATGGACTGACGCATGACAAAGTTCGCGATGAGATCCTCGTTTTTCAGCCGAAACTCAGGAAAAACGAAGATCTGAAAGATCTTATTGAATCAGGAGAGACTTCAGAGGTTGATCTCCAGACTCTCTACGATACTATGATTCGGGAACATGGACGTCAGAGCCGCAAGCGTGTGGTTTTCCTTTCATCGGTTTCCACTCTGCTCTTAGGGATCGGGTTGGGGCGTCTCTCTGCAAAACGAAACATCCAACAAGTTGCTACAGGGCACGGCGTTTCGCACCACCCCTGAGCACGACGTTGGGCAAAAGAAATATGAAGAAGCACTGGATAGAATATCATCCCCAGTGGAAGCACTGCCCGATGACATTTTGGGTCTACCGTGCGGATGATGATGCTCGGTGGCACGAAGCGAAGGAATTTACTCCTCCAGCGCCACCGCCTTTCCGCGACAAAGGATATCCTATGTTTTGCGTCGAGTTAGATGGCGTGCCGTTTAGGTTCGCGTCGCTTCATGAGCTGAGAGTGTGCATCGAAGTGCTCTCCCGCAAAGTTTTGCCCACGGCAGCTCAGCTCATTCGTGAGCATGGCCTGACTGGGTTTTCGAATCACATATGGCTCGGGCGCCTTCCCCCAAAGACACATAGCCTCCGCTATAGAGAAAAGGCGCTGCCATATTTAAGCCGGGCACTTGCAGAATTCGAAAAAGAAGTGCCCAACCAATCGCTACAGAGAACCACCACAGCTGTCACGGATCGTGCTACGCACGCTCCGCGCCAGCTACTCCGGTCTCTGACCTGATAAGTTAGTCAGTATGACAAACACGAAACGCCCCCACCTAGCCCTTCAAGCTTCAAGCAGCAGTTTGTTATGGATGCAGACGTGTTTATATCCGGCGCGATAGATAAGGGTAGCCGACAAGGGATATTATCCCTGTCTTCATTGGAACGAAGCGTATATCTTATCTCTGAAGCGGAGGTCGCTTGTGATATGGGTTCTGGCTTGGACTATCCATTAAGGCATTATGGACGTGATGGCCTTGATGTGTGCGCGGATGCCTTTGAGAGCATTCAGGCAATTCCGATTGCTCGCGCGTTACGAGAAATCCGCTACGCGGATGAGCAGTTGGACGAAGAGTCTGCCGAGGCCGCTCAATCCCTTATCTCCAGCAGAACTGGTTATGATTATTCGAGCATACAGAAATGGGTGGAGTCGCACTTCCATGAAAGCTCGTGAGTTTCCTCATTTATTCCAGTAATCAGAAGAAAATGAAACAGAGAACCCGGCCATCGCGCTCCTATTGTAATCCACGCGTCCCGCGGGCCGGGTCACTGAGCATGGGTCGTTAGTCCAAGGCAATGAATCTGAATTCCACCCAAATCAACAAGTACAACCGCCTTTACGCGAAGGCGACCGCGTTAATGGAAGGCGAGATTCTGCTAGACGGTCATCAGTTGCGTTCACCCGGGTGGTTCGCGCGCCGGCGGTTGCGGAAAGCTCGAGCCATGTTCGAAGGTGCCGTCGCGATCTATCCAGAAAGCTGGCAGTCGGTACTCTTCATCGGAAAGATACTACAGCGTCTTGGCGAAGAGCGGGAGGCATTGAATTGGATGAGTCGAGCCCAGGATATTTCCCCCGGGAACCCGATTATCGCCAAGGAGGTTGCTATGACTGCCAGTCATCTCGGCATGCATCTGTTGGCGGCTCAAGTTGCTGACCAGGCGCTTGTTAATTCACCATGTGAGCCTGGATTGCTCGTGAATTCAGGTGTCGCACATCTTCTGAGCGGCCACACCGAAATTGCACGTGAGCGCTTTCGCGAGGCAATGCGTGTCGAGCCAGATCGAGAGGAGAACGGAAGGCTAGCCGCATACACCGAGCGCGTTCTTGAAGGTAGCGAGTTGCCGCCGCGTGTGGAGGCGGAAATCGCGAAGGCCTTAAGACGGGCCTAACCAGGCGCTACTGACAACCCCGGTTACGCGCAGTGAAATCTGAGAAGACTATCGAGTTCGGATATCCCCAACGGGGTGCTCCAATACGCATGGGCGGATTTGGATCCACTAAATTTCACGAAGCTCACTAAAATGTAAATGCAGCTATTACCCGCGGTGTTGTGCATAGTGTATCCCGGTGTCATCGGGCATCTTGACAGGAGCGCGGGCGGATCGTCCGCTTCTAACACCCAAGGCGGCCAAGCTGGCCGTGCGACCGAGCCCCAGCTTGGTCCAGCGGCCCAGTTATGACCCAAATATCACCATGAGCGCTGAAGGCGCGACCTCAGGAGATGCCCTACAACTCGCTGGGGTCGCGCCTTCAGCAGCTTGAAAACGCAGACGAGTTTCGCGATGGGAGTAACAAGAGAAGCCATCAGCTCTCAGCTTTCACTCAACCCGCTGCAAACTGCCATCTGTCCACTATCTGCCTCCTGCCTTCTACCTTTCCGACTCTGTGCCTTTGTGCCTTTGGACCTTTGTGCCTACCTTCCTCTAAGCTGAAAGCTTTTTTCACTTCAGCAAATCTCCACCAGGCTGCATCCGCCGGATTCCTTTATCACTCGAATCTGTGCTGTGATGCGCTCTTGCATGGCCATCATGTGGGAGATGACGCCGATGGACTTGCCCTGTGCCTGGAGATTCTCGAGCGCAGCCATCGCGGCTTCGAGGGTATCGCTGTCCAGCGTGCTGAAGCCTTCGTCGATAAAGAGGGACTCAATGGCGGAGTGGCCGCGCGCGAGTTCCGAGAGCCCCAGGGCGAGCGACAAGCTGATGAGGAAGGTCTCGCCGCCGGAGAGGCTGCACATGGGGCGGGTGACATTACCCTGATAGATGTCGGCAATCTCCAGCTCCAGATCATCCGCGCCATCCTCGGTCACGCGATGGAGTGTATAGCGCGGGTTTAGGTTTGCGAGGTGTGTATTGGCCAGGATGGTCAGTCGCTCCAGAGTGAGTCCCTGGGCGAATCGGGCAAAGACGGTGCCTCCCGCGGAGCCGATAAGCGCATTGAGTCGGTTCCAGCGTAAGTACTCCCGGTGCGCATTGGCGATGCGTTCACCAAAGGTGGCGAGGCGCTGGCGGTTCTCGTTATCTGCCTTGAGAATACCATCCAGCTCACCGAGGGTGCGTTCCAGCGCGCTGCGTTCGGTCTCGAGCTTCTCTTTACTCGCCAGCAATTCCGCCTGTTGCTGTGCATCCATTTCGGCATCAGTGGGTAATGTTTCTTTCGCGGTTAGCAATGCTGACTGTCTGCTCTTTAGGGATGCCTCAACGGCGTGCAGTTGCTCACGCACCGATGCCAGCCGCTGCGCTTCATCCGGTGAGAGAAGCGCGCCTTGAACGAGGTCCAGGGTTGCGAACCCCGCTGCCTGCACTGCCATAAGAATCTGCTGTTGTTTGGTATTAAGCTCATCGGTGCGGCGCTTAATTGCGACCTTGAGCGAAGCGAGTTCCTGCGCTGTGAGCGCCTGTTGTGAACGCTTATGCTCCGTGGCTTGGCGTGCGGTCTCCAGGGTTTGCCGCGCTTGCTGAATGGCTGTTGTTGCGGATTGCCGTTCCTTGTCCACTGAGCGTGTGCCGAAGAGTGCGGTACGCTCCTTCTCCATGCGTTTGCAGTCCTCGATCGCCGTGTTCGCCTTGCTCCGGGACTCTGCTTCAGTGGCCTGTTCCGTGGCTACACTCCCCTCGATGGCCTTCAATCTCTCCCCCTGGGCCTGGAGCCGGGTGCGGAGGTCTTGGGCTGCGTTCTGTTGCTTAATAAATAGTTCACCTCTGCCCCGCAAGTTAGCGATCCCGACAGAGGCTGAAGCCGCGTCAAACGGTGCCTCTATAAAAGATAACACCATCGCGGAGAGAGCCGTTTGCTCAGTCGTGCAAATAGCCGCAGCCTGCACTATGCCTTGTTCCAACGTGGGAAGTCGTTCCGCTTGCTGGTTCATCAGAGCCTGGTCTTTGTCGAGGGATGCGCGCAGCTTATCGACTGCACTCCGAGTATCCTTCGCCGTGTCTTTGCAGAGTTGGAGTTTTTGGATGGCATCCCGGGTCTGGGCAACCTGCTGGCTTGTCCTGTCCCATTCGCGCTTCGCAGCAGACACGCGGGCTTCAAGCAGGCTGGTGTTGGCGTGCTGATCGGCCAGCATGAACGGTGCGGCCAGGCCACTCCAGAGGCGGAGAGAGGCACCATACTCGTTCTCCAGTTGTAAGCGGTCGGCAGTCACCCGTCTTTGCGCTTCCTTTTTTGTTGAGAGATCGGCATCTGCTTTTTTAAGTGCTTTCGCCACCTTTGCCTGAGCCATCTGCGCTTGCTTGAGCGCGCGTTCGGCTTCCCCTGCATCGTCCGAGGGTAGGGCATCAGCGCTGGAGAAGGGATGCTCTTTCGCCCCGCAGAGCGGACAAGGCTCACCGTTCTGCAAATTCCGCCGGTGCGCTTCCAGCGACTGTACCCGCACAGCCAGGAGATGCGTGCGGGTATGCGCTTCGATAAGTTTGGCGGCATCTTCGAGCTGCTGCGCGAGCCGGGCCTGCTCGCCAGTGAGTTGCGTCAACTCTCCAGTCAGCGTCTCCTGTTCTATGGACTTCTGGTGGAGATTGGCCGCGATACCCTGCAAGCGGATCGCCCCGGCATGGAGTTTCTCCAGCTCGGTCAACTGTGCGTGGGCGGCATCGCGCTGTTGCTCAAGCTCGGGCAACGACCGTTGCGCACTGACTGCCGCCAGAGATCGCTCTGCGACATGGATGGCTTCCTGTTGGGCAAGCGCATCTTTTTCAAGCGATAGAAGCGACGCCCCCGCCGCTTCGAGCCTGACTCGCTGGTTCTGAATAAGTAGAGCAAGCGCATCGCGTTCCCGGGTGCGCTCCTGCTTCAGCTTCTCGGCTTCCTGCCAGCGATGCACCGAGGCGTGCATCTCGGGATACAGCGCTGTAAGGGTTACCTCATTCGCGTGGTCTTTCAGCCAGGTCTCGCACTTCGCCAGATTCGCAGCCATGGTGGCGTGCTCATCAAGCGCCTTTGTCTGCTCGCGAATACTTGCCGTCAGGCGTTTGGTGTTTGCGTCAAGTTGCTCCGTTAATAACTGGCAGGACTTGCGGGCACTCGCCAGGTTGCCATCCAGTTCTGTGACTGTGTTCCAGAGGACGGTTGCGGTTTCCATACTCCGCTCTTTAGCGGATAGCGTATCCAGCGCCTTCTGTTGCTCCAGCTCTGCGGCGGTTAACTGTATTTCGAGTGCAGGTAGCGCCGCTTCCAGTTGGTGCTGGCGTGCTGTGTCCTGCTGCACTTCGCGCTGAAGCTGTCCGCACGTGGCGAGGTCCACGGCAAAGGGCTGTGCGCGTTCATGGTGGCGGAACCGCTCCATCTCTGGCGCGGATGACAAGACCTTCTGCTCATGGAGTACCTTGTCCGAGCCGAGTTGCAGCACCGCGTTCTGGTACTCGCCCCAGCGCCGGGCGTTGTCGATTCTGCCAAGCAGCGTCTGGTATTCCTCACCCACTGCTTTTAATCGCTGTGTCGTTCCCTCGCTATTCGCCACGTGTGCCGTTCGCGCCTCTGCATCCAGCACGGGCACGGCGGCGGATTCCGCACGGAGGAGTTCATAGGCGCGATCCGCGACATCGCATCGTTCATAAGCAGCGCGTGAGATGTCCCCGTAGATCGCAGCGCCTGTCACCTGCTGCAGCAGCTCCGTGCGCTCAGCGCTTTTGGATTTTAGGAAGAGGGCGAACTCACCCTGCGCGAGCATGACAGAGCGCAGAAACCGGTCGTAATTCAGACCCGTCAGCTCCTGAATCTTTTGCTCCGAGTCCTCGATCTTCTCCGTAAGAATGGTCTCTGTTGCCACCTCAATCACGCGGCGTTTGGGATTCTGCATCGCGCCGGAGTACCGCTTATGCGCGCGTTGTAGCTGCCAGACACTTCGGTACGTGCCGGAAGCACAGGCAAACTCCACTTCGGCGGAGCATTCCCCGGTGTGTTTACTCATTACAGACTCCGGGCTCTTCTCGCCCACATAGCGGGCTACACGCCCATAGAGCGCTAGGGTGATGGCGTCCAGAATCGTGGTCTTGCCCGCACCAGTCGGCCCCGTTATTGCGAAGAGGCCGGAATTGGTAAACGGAGGCTTGGTGAAGTCGATGATCGTCGTCCCTCTCAGCGAGTTCAGGTTGAGCAAACGCATGCGGAGAATCTTCATCGCTTGGCCCCCTTTGCCTTGATATCCTCCTCTTGCATACGGTTCAGCAAGAGTTGAAAGGTCTCCATTAATTCTTTACCAGCATCCGTTTCTGGATCGATCGCAGCGCGTAGCAGTTTCTCTTTAAATACCTGCGTGGGAGTCAGCTCATCCAGCGAGCGATGCGATAGGGTGAGGGAGTCGCCGCTCTTTCGCTCAGGCTCAGGCAGAGCGATAATCTTGAGAACACGCAGGCTCAATGAGCCCGCTGCATCTCGGACCATCCTGTCCAGGTCAGGGTGGGAGCGACCGTCACTCACCGACAACTCCACCCACGGTGGCAGCGAGATCGAAGCTGACGTGGTGCAAGCGGTAAGCGTCTTTCTCAACTCTCCCGCCATACAATTTAACCGCAGTAGCGGACGAAAGCTGGGAACGCGAATAGCTTCCTGTTTAAGTGAATGCGCATCGAGGGTGATCAGCCGAATCTCCTTCGGCAACTCCACTTCGTCGAAGCTCAGTGGGATGGGCGAGCCCGAGTAGCGCACGTGTTCGTGGCCTTCCACCACTTGAGGCCGGTGGATGTGGCCGAGGGCAACGTAGGCGAAGCCATCGAAACAGCGGGAGTGTACCGCACCGAGAGTGCCCACATGGATACGGCGTTCGCTCTCACTGGAGATGTTGCCGACGGTCGTGAGATGGCCGGTGGCAATCAAGGGCAACGCGGGCCCGTACTTCTCCCGTGCCAATGCGTACAATGCGCGGTAGTGTTGCGTAATCCCATCGCGTATTGCGGCAGCCACAGTATCGGCAGATTGCCCGGGCTCCGCCGTGCGCACGTCGCGCTCGCGCAGAAAAGGGACGGCACAGACCACGGCATCTTTCAGTTCCAGAAAGGCATCCGCCAGCGGATTCGCGGGCGATGCTATCACCCGGATGGCGAGCGCTCGCAACAACTCGCGCGGCGCGTGGAGTGTGGCAGGCGAGTCGTGATTGCCTCCGAGAACCAGTGTCTGGCACTTCACCCTTACCGCCAGCCGGGCAAGGAAGTTATAGTAAAGGTTCAGCGCCTCCTGAGGCGGGTTAGTGCCATCGAAAACATCCCCGGCGACGATCAGCAGGTCCGGACGCAAAGACTCCAACTCAGCAAGCAGCCAATCCAGAAAAGCCGCCTGCTCAGGAAGCCGGTCGCAGTCCACCAAGCGCGCCCCAAGATGCCAGTCAGCCGTATGGATTATCCGTGTCACTCACGAGAGCGAATGCGGAAAGCCTCCGATAGGCAATGCGGAAGTGCTTGGGAGCAGGGTGGGGTGGGGAGCGGTCAGCTTTCTGGACCTATAAATGTATTAGCCGCAAAAAGGCGCATAAAGAGATACAAAAATGAAAGACACCTGCTTGCATTGTGCCTTCCGAACGCAGGAAGATTTTTACTGGCCTTGCCTTGGGTCTGTGGAAACTTACCTCCACTCCGCGAACGACTGCCGTCACTCGGTGAACACATGCGGCCACTCCGCAAGACAAATGCAGCTATTACCTGCGGTGTCGTGCATGGTGTATCTCGGTGTCATCGGGCATCTTGACAGGAGCGCGGGCGGCCCGCCCGCTTCTATCACCCATGGCGGCCAAGCTGGCCGCGCTCGTGCGGATCGCCCGTTTCTATCATACAAGCTGGCCGTGCGCTTTTGGTAGTCAGTACAATCGCAGTAAATAGTTCCCCCGCCGCACCTTTGCATTTCCACCAAAACCTCGATGGGCAGCAACTTATTCTAATGAACACATGGGAATCCGCTACGCGTGCTTCTTCACCAAGTTATAGAAGCTCTCGAATAAAGGGTCGGAATCATGCGGGCCGGGCGAGGCCTCGGGGTGGTACTGGACGGAGAAGATGGGAAGCTCCTTGTGGCGGAGGCCTTCGACGGTGCCGTCGTTGAGGTTTATTTCGGTGACAATGCCGCCGTGTTTCTCCACTTCCTCCGGGCTGGATGCGAAGCCATGGTTTTGTGAGGTGATGGACACCACACCGGTTTCGAGGTTTTTCACCGGTTGATTGCCGCCTCGATGACCGAACTTCAGCTTAAAGGTGCTCGCTCCGAGGGCGTGGGTGATCATTTGGTGCCCGAGACAAATGCCAAACATGGGGAATCGCGGCATCAGTTGACGCACTGCCTTGTGGACATAGGGCAGTGCCGATGGGTCACCGGGGCCATTCGAGAGGAAGACACCCTTGGGATTGCGCTCGATGATCTCCTCTGCGGGTGTGGTGGCAGGCACGACCTCCACATCGAAGCCATGGTAATCCAGCTTGCGAAAGATGTTAAACTTCGCACCAAAGTCGTAGGCTACTATCTTGTAGCGTTCCCGGCTGAGCACTGGAGGCTGGAGTGTAGTCCCGATTAAGGTGAAGGGGACACAGCTCTGCGCGGCAGATGCCCACGCATAGGGTGCTTTGCAGGTGACTTCCTTCACAAAGTCCGAGCCTACGATGCCCACCCACTCGCGGGCGCGGCGGACGGCTTCCTCGTCGGATATATTCTCGGTGGAGATGCAGGCCTTGCAGGCTCCGTGCAAGCGCAAGCGCTTGGTGATCGAGCGGGTGTCCACGCCGGAGAGGCCGGGGATACCATGGCGCAGAAGCCACGCGGGCAAGGTCTCCGTGGAGCGCCAGTTGCTGGCTATGGGGCTCAACTCGCGAACCACAAACCCCGCTACACGAGGGCCACCGCTCTCACCATCCTCGGCGTTGACCCCGTAGTTGCCGATCTGTGGCGCTGTCATCGTCACGATCTGTCCGAAGTAGGAGGGATCTGTGATGATCTCCTGATAACCAGTCATGCTGGTGTTAAAGACAGCTTCGCCCACCACCGTCTTGGTGGCACCGAATGCCATGCCACGAAAGACTGAGCCATCTTCGAGTGCCAGTACGCCGCTTTGCCATGTAGCCATAAGTTTTTAGGAAATAAACCGTACCCTGCGTTGCGTGCAACTGTATTTAGTGGATGTCGGTTAAAAAGCCTGGAAGATGCTGGGGTGTTGACAGCGTTTTCGGTTTTCCGTGTACGGTGTTCGGGTTCGGAGCCGATACAAGCATACAAGGACCCTCAATCCCGCCGCAAATTGTGCTTGCCAGTGCCATGTAAAGGGAGTGTGTTAGTCTACTTCGTCGACACCTCGGAGCGTAGCTCAGATTGGCTAGAGCGTTTGGTTCGGGACCAAAAGGTCGCTGGTTCGAATCCAGTCGCTCCGACCATTTTATAGACCACTCATTGTCATACAATGGGTGGTCTTGCATTTTAGGGGTACGCTCTCCTTGATGCGACGCGAGCACGTGACGCGATTGACCGATTATGTGGCCATGACGCACACTTCGACTACTATCTGGTTGAGGCTGTTTAGCCGTTGCCGCCCACAACGCCGGCCATATTGAAGATCGGCAGGAACATACACATCACTATACCACCTACGAATACACCAAGGAAGCATATCAGGAGCGGTTCCATCAGTGATGTCAGTGCGGCCACGGTGTTGTCGATTTCGTTGTCGTAGAAGTCGGCAACCTTGTTAAGCATCCCGTCCACGTTACCAGTTTGCTCACCCGCACGGGCCATATGTTTGAGGGTTGGAGGGAAGTAGGGGAGGGTGGCAACTACATCCGAGAGCTGTCCGCCTTGGCTGATGGTACGGGTGATGAGAGTACAGGCTTCCTGAACATAGGAATTTCCAGATGCCTTGGAGACGATTTCGATCGAGCGAAGGATAGGTACACCGGAACGCAGCAAGATCGCGTAGGTACGGGAGAACCGGGAGATGGCAATTTTCTGGATGAGTGCGCCAACAATGGGAATCCTAAATAAAATCTGGTCCTTCTTGATCCTGCCTTTTGGTGTATCGAAAAATTTACCGAGTACTTTGAAAATAATTACACCTACAATGATTATGTAGATAATGTTCGACTTCATAAAGTCCGAGACATCAATCAACGCCTGTGTTGGGGCGGGCAGTTTTGCTCCAAACCCGGCAAACATCTCAGCGAACACTGGAATAACAAATATTAGCAGTACATTGACCAGCCCGATCGACAACCCGATGACCGCAGCGGGATAAGTCATGGCCCCTTTAACTTTCTTCATCAGCTTTACGCTGCTCTCGAAGTAGATGGCCACCTTTCCTAGAATTGTAGCCAAGCCACCAGAGGCTTCACCGGCCTCCACCATGCTGACAAATAGATTCGGAAACGCGTTTGGAAACTTTGTGACTGCGGCGGAAAAGGCCGTACCGCTGGAGATGTCTATGCGAACATCCCGGATGATGACTTGAAAGACAGGGTCTTCTGTCTGGTCTTGCAATGCTTCGAGTGCACTTACGAGTGGCAGGCCTGCTTCCAACATAGAGGATAACTGCTGCGTAAACACACACAGGCTCTGCATCTTGATCTTCTTGCGCTTTGCCGCGCGTTCATAAGATTTTAGCTTCGCCAGCCTCTGGGATTCAGCGAATCCCAGCTTCTTCTTTTGTGTTTGGCGGGATTGGGGAGTATTCAGCGAACCAGTATTAATGATGGCCATGGTGAAGTTGGATTATGACAGCGTACCTTTATCCGTTGTTATATCCGAATAACTCTTGGGATAAAGCCTTTTCTACGCGATACTTGCTACGACGACAGAGCCTCTCAGTTTCTGGACTCAATGCACTTTGGAACGGACTTGATGGCGAGGTATAACCCTTCTGCCATCCATCCGCCATCTGCTATTACTTTACAGCAGGGACTTCACCGAACGTTGACATAGTGTAAAAGGAGTACAGGCTGGAAGGCGCGGTGACATAATACTGCATCGTTCAAACCCGAATCCGCCAGCCCTGTGATTATTGAAACTTCCGACTACGAAGCCATACTCCAAGCCGCTCATACGCAGCCACATGCTATTCTAGGGCTGCACCCCGCGACGCAACGCAAGCAAAAGGGGTTGGTGGCACGTGCCTTCCTGCGGGACGCAGTGACTTGCGAGGTGGTTGACCTCACCAGCCAACCGGAGCGGCGCTACCCCTTGAAACGCATTGCCGACGAGGGGCTGTTTGAGGGATTCATCAAGGATCATACAGAAAGCTTTCGCTACCGTTTGCGGATAGAGAAGCACAATGGGGAAATCCGGCAATTCTACGATCCCTACAGTTTCCTGCCCACACTGGGAGAACAAGATTTGTACTTGTTCAACGAGGGCAACGAACACTTCATCTACAACAAGCTGGGCTCTCAACTGAGAGAAATCAATGGTGTGCGCGGAGTCTCCTTTGCGGTATGGGCGCCCTCGGCGCAGCGCATCTCTGTCGTGGGCGACTTTAACCACTGGGATGGCCGATACCATCCCATGCGTACCCTCGGCTCCAGCGGGGTGTGGGAAATCTTCATTCCCGGGCTCGAAGCAGGAGCGAAGTACAAGTATGAGATTAAGGGAGCGGATGGACTCCTCCACCTAAAGACGGATCCCTACGGCAGTTTCTTTGAGGCACCACCGCATAATGCCTCCATCATCTGGCCAGTGAATGACTACAACTGGCAGGATGCCGGGTGGATAGCCGCCCGGGCCTCCACAAACTGGAAGAGCGCGCCCATTTCTGTTTACGAGTGCCACTTTGGCTCATGGAAACGTAAGCCAGAAGATGGCAATAGACCCCTTACTTACCGAGAGATGGCAGATGAGTTACCCGCGTACCTGCTGGACCTCGGCTATACCCATGTAGAGTTCCTCCCGCTCGCCGAGCACCCGTTTGATGGATCATGGGGATACCAAGTCACCGGGTACTTTGCCGCGACTCAACGCTTCGGCACGCCGCAGGATTTCATGTACCTGGTGGATACGCTCCACCGACATAATCTAGGTGTGATTATGGACTGGGTGCCTGGCCATTTCCCAAGAGACGCCTTTGCCCTCGCGCACTTCGATGGCTCCCACCTTTATGAGCATGCAGACCCCCGCCAGGGCGCACACATGGACTGGGGCACGCTCATCTTTAACTACGGGCGCCACGAGATACGCTGCTTCCTCGTAGCCAGCGCTCTGGCTTGGTTTGACCGGTACCATATCGACGGGCTGCGCGTGGATGCAGTGGCCTCCATGCTTTATCTCGACTACTCCCGCAAATCTGGCGAATGGATACCGAACAAGTTTGGCGGTAACGAGAATCTCGAAGCCATCGACTTTCTGCGGTGCACGAATGACCTCGTTCACAAGTACTACCCCGGCGCCCTCATGATTGCCGAAGAGAGCACCGCGTGGAGTGGCGTATCCAAGCCCACGAGCGAAGGCGGCCTCGGCTTTGACTTCAAGTGGAACATGGGTTGGATGAACGACAGTCTCGTCTATTTCCAGAAGGACCCGATCTACCGCAAGTGGCACCACAACAACCTTACTTTCGGGATGATCTACCAGTACTCCGAGAACTTCATCAACGTGTTCTCCCACGATGAAGTCGTCCACGGAAAGGGCTCGATGCTGATGAAGATGTCCGCACCGGATATCACGGGTAAAGCGAATAATCTGCGCGCTCTCTATGCCTTTACCTGGGCATGGCCGGGTAAGAATACCCTCTTCATGGGCAGCGACTTTGGGCAATCTCTGGAGTGGAAATATGATGGCAGCCTGGAATGGCATCTCCTGCAATACGCCGACCACGAGGGCGTGCGCCGCGTCATCCGCGACCTCAACGCCCTTTACAAAACTGAGCCCGCTCTCCACGAGACGGACAATGACCCCGCTGGTTTTGAGTGGCTTTCCATCGATGACAAGGACAGTTGCGTTGTTGCCTTCTGGCGCAAGAACAAGGCCGGAACCAACCACCTCCTAGTCATTGGACACTACACTCCTGTGGTACGGCATGGTTATCGCCTGGGTGTACCCTTCAACGGATTCTGGAAGGAAGTGCTCAACACTGACTCCCGCTACTACGGTGGCAGCGATGCTGGGAATGCAGGCGGACTCCGAAGCGAGGACCACCCGTGGAATCGCCACAGCTACTCGGTTTGCCTGACTTTGGCGCCCAACAGTACCACGATTTTCAAGTACGAAGGGTAGGGTAGTATACATAAGGCGCTTCTTAAGTTGGAAAATTGGACAAACTCCAGAGAATCCCTTTGGGATTCGGACTCGGAAATGGCCAACCCCGCACCCGTACTCTAGGTCAACCCAATCGCCACCGCCAGCAGCACGAAGAAGAAGGACAGTACCGCCAGTACAATTTGCAGGCGGAACATGAACCGCAGCCAGGTGATGAAGTCCAGCCTGACTACAGCAAGCGTGCCCATAAGCGCTGCGCTCGTGGGGATGACAAGATTCGTCAACCCGTCACCCAGTTGAAACGCAAGGACAGCCACCTGGCGCTCAATTCCTGCTATATCCGCAAGGGGTGCCATGATAGGCATGGTCAACGCGGCCTGCCCCGAGCCAGAGGGAACGAAGAAGTTTAACCCGCTCTGGAAGAGAAGCATACCGCACGCAGAGGCGTATCCACTAAAGGGCTCTATTATACCCCCCGCCCATTGCAGGATGGTGTTGAGCACACTCGGTACCGCGGGGTTGTCCCCGCCCAGCATGATTACTATTCCCTTCGCCATACCCACTATCATGGCTGCGCCCAGTAGGTCGGCTGCGCCGTGACGGAAGCTGGTGGCGAGGTCATTCCAGCGCATGCCATTGAGCTTCATAAGCACACCCGCGATGCCGATGGCCAGCCCTATGGCGAAGAACTGGGTGGCAATTTCCGGGATGAAGTAATGGTACACGATCACGCCTTGGGTGATCCATGCCAGCCCGGCAAGGAGCAATAGCAGGACCACTGCGTGACCGGTGCTGAAGCTGTGCTTTATCCCCGTAGCATCCGTCTTAAATGCACGGGTTTCCAGGTCGATGTCGTACGCGGGGGACTTCCTGGGGTTCTTCTTAATCTGTCGCGTGTACCAGATAACGCAGGCGAGGGTGACGAGGGTGAAGGTACACCACATACAGAAGCGGAAGCCCACTCCAGAGAGGATTGGGATGTCGGCCAATCCCTGGGCGATACTAACATTGAACGGGTTCATCCACGAGCTGGCAAAGCCCACCTGGGTGGCTACATAGGTGACGAGTACTACGGTGATGCTGTCATAGCCCATCGCCAGAAAAAGCGGTAGCAGTAGAATGGCGAACGCAATCGCCTCCTCCCCCATGCCAAGCACTGCTCCACCCAGTGAGAAGATGATAAACAACAGGGGAATGATCCACTGGTCACTCCCTTTATAGGTTGCGATGAGCTTGAGAATGCCTGCCTCAACAGCGCCCGTTCTTAGGATAATTCCGAAGGCTCCCCCAATGATGAGGATAAACACTACCACGCCGATAGCGGCACCATAGCGCGTGCCCGATGTCATCCCGTCAAACGCGTAGTTAAGCAGGCCCGTGCGACCCTCGGCACTGGCAGGCAGCACATGATGCCGCGTGCCATCACCTGCTTCCCCCGAGAAAAGGCTGGCCGTGAGGTAGAGCGTGGAGCCGTCCTCGTGAGTCGCTACACGATAGCTGCCGGGCATGATAACCGTGCGGCGGATGGTCTGCCCATCCGAGACGATTGTCTTCTGCTCCGTCTGGAAAGTGCCAGCAGGAATGAACCATGTGCTGACGGCTGCGAGTACGATGATGAGAAAGATCAGGATATAACTGTCCGGCATCTCCCAGCGAGATACGGACGGGGATGGACTTGGCGTAGCAGTTGACATAATAGGTCGTTTAAAGGGTCGAGTTTAGTGGGGAAGAGCTGATTCGGTGGTACACTCATCTCGATAGATTTGTACTTTAGCTACTTCGCCCGTGCGTTGCCACGCTCTATACATGCCCTCGGTGTTGAACGGCAGACTTACATTGCCCCGGCAATCCACGGCGATCAATCCACCCCGCGCATTGAGCCGTGGCAGCCGTTCATGCACGACTACCCGTGAGGCAGTTGCGACCGATTCCCCCAGATACTCCATCCGTGCAGCGACATCGTAAGCCGCCTGGCCCCGGATAAACTCTTCGCCATAGCCGGTGCAGGAGACAGCGCAGGTGGCATCGTTGGCATACGTTCCCGAACCGATCAGCGGAGAGTCACCGATGCGCCCAAAGCGTTTCCCGGTGAGTCCACCGGTACTTGTTGCTGCGGCAATATGGCCGCGTGCATCGCAGGCAACTGCGCCCACCGTGCCAAACTTCTTGCCCGGAAGATCGTGGTCCATCACCACGCGCTCTAAGGCGCGGGCTTCCAACCATTGCCGGTGGCGCAGCTCTGTAAAGAAGTAACTCTCCGGCGCAAAGGCGATACCCTCCTCCCGTGCAAATGCCTCGGCACCGGTACCGCTGAGCAGCACGAACTCTCCCCGCTCCAGTACCCGGCGCGCGAGCTGGATGGGATTGCGCACCAGTCGGATACCGGCGACAGCACCCGCGCGGCGGTCTGCCCCGTTCATGATCGCGGCATCCATCTCATGCTTGCCCTCGGCAGTGAAGACAGACCCTCGCCCTGCATTAAAGAGCGGGCAGTCTTCGAGTGCTTCCACCACGGCTTGCACCGCCTCAAGCGCGCTGCCATTGGCAGCAAGAATACCCCAGCCCAGTGAAAGCGCACTACCCAACGCCTCCCGGTAGGCATACTCCAGTTCGGGGCTCATGTCCTGTCGCAGGAGCGTTCCGGAACCGCCATGAAGGGCGAGGGCTTGAAGGGGACTGGCGGTCATCATAATGGATGGAATTATAACAGAGGAAATACTTTGTCCCATACAACCTAGGGAGTAAGTTAATAAAATGTTTCAGTGCAGTCGATGAATGCAGAGGATTTCTGATATAATCCATCCATGACACATTTTGTGGAAGTCAATTTCGATGGGATGGTAGGCCCCACCCACAGCTACGCAGGACTATCTGTGGGGAACATCGCTTCGAGTCGCAACCAGCAATCGGTTTCCCATCCGAGAGCAGCGGCATTGCAAGGGTTGGCGAAGATGAAAACCCTGCACGACCGAGGCCTTCTCCAAGCAGTGCTGCCTCCACTTGAGCGCCCCACTCTGCATGATCTCTGGCACTTCGGCTTTACCGGCAGCAACGCAGAAGAGTGCTTTAGTGCCGCTGCGTGTGAAGACCCGAAGCTCTTTGCCGCCCTGCTCTCCGCCAGCAGTATGTGGACAGCGAATGCTGCCACCGTGAACCCAAGCCCGGATGCCCCGGACAAGCGAGTACACTTCACCCCAGCCAATCTCTTTAACAAGCTTCACCGCGCACTGGAGACTCGCCAGACCGCGTATAACTTGAAGCGCATCTTTTCCGATCCAGTTCATTTCACCCACCATGCACCGCTAGCGGGTGGCCTTGCCATGAGCGACGAAGGCGCGGCGAACCACACGCGTCTCTGCCTTTCCCATGGCGGTCCCGGTGTGCATCTATTCGTTTATGGTCGCAGCGGTTTGCAGCCCGGGCTGCCCGAGCCAACGCATTACCCAGCGCGGCAGACGATTGAGGCCAGTCAGGCTATTGCCCGCCGCCACGGGATACCTGCCGACCAAGTCGTGTTTGCCCAGCAAACCCCCGACGCCATCGACGCCGGGGTTTTCCACAACGATGTAATCTCCGTTGGCAGCCAGTCCTTTCTTTTCGTACACGAGCAGGCCTACCTTGCGCAAGCCAGCGTACTCGAGGAATTGCGTACCGTCTTTGAACGCGTGACGGGCGGGCAGTTGCACATCACCGAGGTCCCCACTGCGCGGGTAAGTTTGCTGGACGCAGTCTCTTCCTATTTATTTAACAGCCAGCTACTGGATGATGGAAAGGGCGGTGTGCTCCTGCTTGCCCCGGAAGAGTGTCGGGAGAACGAGCGCATCCACAATTACCTCGAGGAACTGCTGGCCAGTAAGGAGTGCCCGATTACCGAAGTCCTCTACCTGAACTTGCGTGAAAGCATGCGCAATGGCGGTGGCCCTGCGTGCCTGCGCTTGCGTGTTGTACTCAGCGAGCAGGAGCGCCGCGCGATTACTGCAAACCTCTTTCTAAACGACTCGCTCTATGGCTCCCTCACTTCCTGGGTGGAGCGCCACTACCGCGAATCGCTGCACCCCAGTGAGTTACATGACCCTGCACTCTGGCGGGAAACCCAGTCCGCGCTCGATGAACTCACCACACTGCTCCATCTGCCCCGCCTCTATGAATTCCAGAATCTATAAGCTGCCATCACTCCTCGCGTGGGTGTGTGTCGCCAGTGTCCTTACCCTGAGTGCACCACTCGCCGCAGCCACGCCTGCCGGCAGCTTGGTGATTGTAGGAGGCGCGCTGAGCCGCTCGAACGCCGAGGTGTATAGGAGCTTCATCCAACGCGCCGGAGCTCAGCCACGTATCGGTATAGTGCCTGCCGCAAGCGGAAACCCCGCAACCAATGCCCGCAGTTTCGCGGATATACTCTCCAGCTACGGCGTTCCGGCAACGAGTATAGAGATTCTACCGCTTGCCCTGATCGATGATCCCGAAACCCCCGGTGTGGACGAAAGCCAGTGGCGGGAGAATGCCGTTAACGAATCAGTCGTGAAAGCGATTCAGCAGCTCACGGCGGTGTGGTTTCTCGGTGGCGATCAGACTCGAATCACAACGGCGTTGATGGATGCCAAGGGCGGCGACACTCCAGCACTCGCAGCCATTCGTGAGGTTTACGCGCGCGGTGGAGTCATCGGCGGCACCAGTGCAGGAGCGGCCATTCAGAGCAGCTTGATGATCACCGGTGGCAGTTCTACCGGTGCGCTTCTCGAGGGTTCACGAGCCACTTATGGCTCCATGAAGGAGCAGGAAGCAGGCGCCGTTTCCACTGGCAAGGGGCTGGGCTTCCTTCCCCAAGGCGTGATCGACCAGCATTTTGACAGCAAAGCCCGGCTTGGAAGACTCATAGTGGTCTTGCTGGAGTCAGAAGGACAGGAATTCCTCGGCTACGGGATCGACGAAGACACAGCCCTGATCTTTGATGCCTCGACAAATCAGTTAACCGTGGCAGGTAGGGGCCAGGTAACCCGTGTGCAGACTATTCATGCAAAACAAAGTGGCAAACCAACCGCCCGAAGAATCGAGAATGTGACACTGGACCTGCTCTCCGCGGGTGATGGGCTTAACCTCACCACGGGCGAAGTGCGTGTAGACCCGGAGCGTAAGCCCACAGTTGGTCATGAGTATTTCTCGATCCCCAAACCCTCGGCTCAAGGCGTCTTCAACCCCTATGGCGGCAGTGTTGGCGATGTCATTGGCAATCTGCTGGTCGATAATGATGCGACCGACACCGTCGACAGCTTTCTGTGGGATGAAAAAGGCCGTGGTTACCGTATCCGCTTCAGCAAAACCGCTGATACGCGCGGCTATTATGGTGGGACTACGGGAAAGGCCTCTTACTCCGTCACCACCGTGCGCCTCGATTTGCTTCCGGTTGCCATCAAGATTAAAGAGCGTCGATGATGTTCAGACAACCCGCAGCCATTGACACCCTCCAGAGTCACGATCATGAGCCAATGGCAGCCCGTGACCCGTAAATGAGTCACGGGTGTGTGTTGCGGTCGGTCCGTGACCCGTAAATGAGTCGTGGGTGTGTGTTGCGGTCGGTCCGTGACCCGTAAATGAGTCGTGGGTGTGTGTTGCGGTCGGTCCGTGACCCGTAAATGAGTCACGGGTGTGTGTTGCGGTCGGTCCGTGAACCGTAAATGAGTCATGGAATGGGTTGAGGGCAGCCCGTGACCCGAAAAATAGTCATTGGTGTGTGTTGCGGACGGTCCGTGACCCGAAAAAGAGTCATGGAATGGCTTGCGGACGGTCCGCGACCCCTTTTCGCCACTCTGACACCTGAAATGCCGTGCCCGATTAGG
>JANRLC010000097.1:0-65397 GCA_033762955.1 Verrucomicrobiota bacterium
CGCGACCGGGTTGCGTCCCGATGGGACGCAGGGGATTTTATCGTTGTGTTTTCTACCGACATTTTGCCCCTCTGGGGCAACAGGATGCCTACGGCATCCACCGAAAAGGCTGGATTGGTCACCCACCATTTTCCTATTTAGAGTAAGTAGTTAAGCTTCATGGCAATGATAGCTGCTGTAAACACAAACCAATCAGAGCGATGAATGAATTGTTTGCCATTCACTTTATTTAGGAAGCCCGACCCCGTGTGTTCCCTGTGACCCCGTGCAATTCCGCTGGGTCCGCAAAACGTGCTGCGCACCTTTCACTCCCGTTGCCTACGTTCTTTACCTGATGTTTGCACTCAACTCCGGCAGACTCCATTGCCAATGTTAGCCCCCACTTATTGGTCGATTCTTGCCGTGTGATAATTCTACACCTGCCATCCGCGTTCCTCAAATTGACGGCTGTCAACTTCCACCATGACGCGGTAGCGGTCCCATCCACCATGGTTGGTTGCCTGGTAATTCTCCACCAGTACTTCCTTGCCTACCGCAGTCAACCCGTGATGGGGCAGAAGTCGCTGCAGCCCCGCCCAGCTCTCGTCAACCGTCGTGTCGAAGCCCGACTCCACAGAAGCATAGAGTCCGCCTGACCAGTTCTTGACGTCACCGTATTCTCCGAGTACCACCCGCTCGCTTACTGCCATCCACACTTCAACCGACTCTTTGCTCGGTTCACCAGCCAACAACTCGAGTCGACATATCCAACGAGTGGTTGGAGGAAGGTGGTAGCGCGAAGGACCCATCCAGAGTTTGACGGCTTCCTCAGTGCTCGGCCTGCCAGTCTCCTTCGTGTACGTCCGTTGAGAGCTTGCGAAGAACAATGGGAAGAGCGGTCCGATGTCCACTTCGTTTGTCACGTCCTTTGGCGGGTACTTGGTTCTGAAAAATGCTACCCTACACGCGGGAATCTGCTCGACGGTGATGAATTCATGCCATGCCACGGTGAACTCCTTTGCTGTTTGCGTACTTTCTAACAAACTTCGGTGGTTTACTGCCGATAAAGGATATTATAGCAACGTCCCGTGAAACACGTCGAGTTGAAATCCCCCAATGTTCTCACAAGTCACATAAGTGCAGTCGAGGGAATGTAATAAACCGTGAAACGGGTTCAGAAACCGGAAGCACAAGAAGATAGGCTGAATGGCACTGACTGAGCCAAAATCTCAGTTCTGAATTGGGTTTATGCATGATACCCCATGGCAGCGATACTATTGCTTAAGCTTAAGTTGTCTGCCATCACCGGAATGGACCGCTCAAGAATCACACGGATTACGACAACCCCTCGACTACTTACAGTAAGCCACCTCTACAAAAACGGATACGCGCCCCTGATCTGACTATTCAAAAGCATGCTGGAGTTTCACTCCCGTTGCCTGCATTCCATTATTGGTTGGGCTCATTCAACTGCCTTTCACGAAGCTGCTGCCCAGAAGAAACACGGGCACAAGCAACAGCAAGAACGTCGCATGATACCAGATAGGAAAGAGTGACCTGACGCCCAGTTGCACCGCTATACCCGTGGCGAGCAGTAAGCCGGCACAGATGTAAGCCGGGGCTTTCCCCGACGCGATCAGACCGCTCAGATACCCCGCTGCGACTGACGCAAAGACACTCAGCACCAACAAGGCAAGCAATGTGCCTGAACTCTCGATCTTGGAGGATGGGTCTCTCGGTGTAATCCCAAAGGCGCGAAATCCTGCATTTCCGCCGAGCCAAAAAGCGGTCCATACCGCGTATCCGACAATAATAGCGATGGTAGTTTTCATAGGAGAAGATTATTAGCTGAACAGTCTGTCTAAGCCGCAAACATGCAGCATAACAAAAGACTGCGGTTGAGTGTGATTGGGGACACGATTGTTTCGGGTTGAGTTGCGAAGGGGTTCATGTGTCCTTGATTACCGAATGAGTGATTTTTTAAAGGCTAATATAAAGGAATAAAGTACCTTATAGACGGTCCCCGAGAAACCCGGCAAGCTGAATGTTGCAGCCCTTTCCACGACGGTATCACCTGCTCTGATCCGAATCCGAAGAGTAGCCACCGCAAGCAAGCAGCTCCTGCATGATTTGGAGACAGCCGGGCGATTGGTGATCCAAGAGCTAAATAAAGCCATGCGAAAAACCGAACAAGACCTTCTCGAAGGGCGTAAATGCGCCCCATGGATGGTAAAGTTGGCTTATGCCGTGAAATCGCAAACCAGTGTAACCAATCGTTGGTTGGGCGAACGACTGCACAGGGGAACCGTGACCACATTAAGCAATGCCCTGGTGCATACAAAAATGAACTCTATCCGGTGCAAAATGTGCATTTATTTGCCAGTAAATAGGAGTTAGTAGTTAACTCTGATGGCAATGATAGCTGCTGTAAACACAACCCAATCAGAGCGATGATTTGTTTGCCATTCACTTTATTTAGGAAGCCCGCAGACCTACTTACAACTCACCCACTGTCCCTCACTGAGCGTACTCGCGTGTTCGGCGAACACGTGGGAAAGCGTTGCCAGGTTATTCCGCGCACTGAGCAGGGGCTCACGCTTGTCCTCAATCGCACACAGCAGGTCTCCGAGCGTACCGATCTGGGTGTGGGCAAAGTCTGGCCCGTCTACCACCAGACTTACCGGGCCATCGGCGAGTCGCTTGGAGGTTAGTTGAATGGAGTTACCCCACAGCGGGAACACGAGCGAGCCATTATCGCCGTCGATACGGCAGTGGTTCGAGGGCATCCCCGCGCAGAGTAATTCGCTATGCACAATATGCCCCGTCAGCCCCGGCCCATAATCAATGGTGGATAACAACAGATTCCCCGAGACGAAGTGCTGCCCCGCGCGCCTGCGCGTGATCGCTTGCACCCGCTGGGGCTCTGCTCCGAACCAGCATCGCAGCAAATCGGCGAGGTGATTGTTCCATTGAAGCGTAAGAAAGTCCTCGCACTTCGAGTAGAAGCCATGTTCGCGCAGGTCGATATCCTGCGTGCCGTAGAGTTCTATCTGCCCGAAGAACGGCTTCCCTATCCAGTTCTGCTCTATCAAGTGGCGTACCGCAAACGGGGTCGCTATCCAGCGGTAGTTCTGGCTCACCGCCACGGGTAGTCGATACTTTGCAGAAAGCTCCGCCACCTGTACGGCCTCGTCCCAGGTTGCGGCCAACGGCTTCTCGGTAAGCACTGGCTTGCCCGCGCGAAGTGCGTGCTCAATCGGTTCCACACGCAGATTCGGTTGAGTTAAGAGCACGACTACATCGATCGCCGGGTCTACCAGCATTTCCCTGTAGTCGGCATAAACGCGCGGGATGCCCTGCTGGGTTGCCCGTTCGCGAGCGGACTCCGATGGGTCAGCAATCGCCACGACTGACCACCCGGCGGCACGGTAGGCAGCCAGGTGATTCTGGGCAATTCCCCCAAACCCGATGAACCCAATTTTCCAGTCTGTCTTTCTGGGGCGGGGAAACGCCACAGGCACGCCGTACTCACTGGCTGGTTTTGTATCGGTGCTCATTGGGCATCCTTTCCGCGAATAAGATGCCCGGTGCGGCGCTGCCCACGCAGCTCTGTCTCGGCCCAGAAGTACACCGTATCCTCGATTATCTCCGTCACCTCATGCACATCACCCATGCGAGTGACGAGCACATCGCCTGGTGTTAATTCGTAGTCAATAGCCTCGGAGCGCATCCGCATGCGTCCCTCGATCATAAATACAAACTCGTCGCAATCATGGAAGTGCGGCTCAGTGATATTGCGGCCACCTGCCGGGAACTTTGCAAGCCCCCAGGCCGTGAAGTCCGGGGCGGGTTGAGTCGTGTGGGGTCCTTGTATAATTGGCATTACCCAAGTCTGCCTGTCAGTGCAGTATTGACAACTCCGCCCAACTGGACGTTCTCAGCAAAGACATGGACTTTTTCGTCATGGCGCAGGCACAGCTCCTGGACTGGATGATGCATGAACCGGTCAGCGTGCTCTATTTTGCGGAGCATTCCCTACCAGCACCCGTCGATACACCGCCCCTCGTCCTCGTGGAGTTTATCTTCGTGCAATGCGGATGGATGGACATCGAGGTCGGCTCAAAGACCCGCAGAGTAGAGACGCACCAGATCGCCTGCATCAACGCCCATCACGGGAATCGCGCCCCACGCACCTCACCAGACTTTCGCTACGCCTGCGTCTCTTTCACCGTCGCCACCCATCCGCACCATGCCACCTGGGCAGCCATGCACCTACTGGAAGTGCGCGACTGCCCAAACCCGGAACTCCTCGACACCCTCTACCACGACACCGCCATGGCCCTCCGCGCGGCTGGCGATGCCCGGGGTCGCGCCCTTTTAAAGGCCAGTATCCTCCGCCTTCTCGCCCATCTCCCCGCCACCCTCACCACCAACGGCTTGCCTGCCAGCCCCCAGCTCTTTCGCGCCCAGGCGCTTCTCAACGCACGCCTCGCCGACCCCTCCCTGAGCATTTTCCAAATTGCCCACGACTGTGGCTGCTCCCTCTCTACGCTCAACCGCCTCTTCCGCTCCGCCTGCAATCAGACCCCGAGCCAGTACCTCATCGCGATCCGCATGGCCCGGGCCCGCACCCTCCTGCGCCAGACCCGCCTCTCCGTCAAAGAGATAGCCACTCTCTGCGGCTTCTCCGACCCCGCCTACTTCAGCCGCGCCTACACGCAAAATGCCGGGCACCCACCCAGCATTGAGCGAATGTAAGAGACCTACGTTCCGTATGAACTCAGCCTGATATCCAGATTGTTATCCACTAAAGCTCACGAAGCTCACTAAAATTGTAAATGCATACAATACCTGCAGCGTCCTGCACCAGACTGCATCTGAATCTCTTTCGTGTATTTAGTGAGTTTTAGTGGATAAACTGCTGCCTTCCTCTTTTCGGGAAAGTAATATCCCCACATTCTCAGGTGCGCATCCCAGTGGAATATAGGTGGCTTTAGCTGGGGGCTTGTCGTAACCCGTGTGATGCGTGACGAGGATTTTTAGCCGCAAAAAGGCGCAATAAATTAAAAAAATGGGTTAACGAGCAGTCAAGGCATACGCATGATGCACGATGCAAGCTGCTGCCTTTCATTTTTGTATCTTTTTTCGACTTTTTGCGGCTAATCAATTTAATAGGTCCAGAAAGTGAGATGCGCCCTAGATAATATCGAAAATAGCTTGTCTATCGATTTTGAAATTGATTCCGTTTGGTTGTCGCAACCCATGGCTTACACTCATTACACGAAACGCGCTGGACTGTATGCAATCATCCTTGCCATGCTCGTATTGGTTGTTGGCTGGCACAAACTCTCCGCAATCGACTCCGATAGTTCGGGCATCTCGGACGTATTTGAAGACAAATACGGACGCGTAATGCTGCCAGAGGGCGATGAGGATAATGACGGGTTGACCAATCTTCAGGAGTTTCTACTCGGCACCAATCCAAATGCGAGCGATCTCGTTTCCGGCATTATAGTGCCGTCTTTTTCCCCTGATGCCATCAACCTGCGCTGGGCGACACAGGCTGGCCTGCGTTATCAACTGGAGCTTAGCGACGACGTGGTGAACTGGGCCTCGCCCACAGGGTTGATTGTTGGCGATGGAGCGGACTATAACTACACCGTGGACATGGCTACCGGCTTCCGCTTTGTCACCTGGCGTTTGCGTGCCCTCTCCCCCTATGACCGCGATGCCGATGGCGTGGACGACTGGGAGGAAGCTGAGCTGGGGACGAACCCCCTCTCCTCCGATAGCGACAACGACGGTCTCTCCGATGGCGACGAATTTATCAACCAGACCAGCTCGACCACCAATGATACGGATGGCGACGGCTTTTCCGACGATGCGGAAGTGCTGATGGGGAGCAGTCCCACCAGTCCGGGTTCAGTGCCCCAACTCGCTGTCTATGCGCAGCAATCATTGAGCGTTGTGCCAGCGATAATTTATAGCTCCCCCGCGCTCACCGTGGTACCCGCTACTGTCTATGGCAATGCCTCGCCCGTCGTCACACCTGCAACCGTTTACGGCAACAACACAGTGCAGGTCGTACCGCTATCTGGTGGCTCAACGAATAACAGCCCGATCGTCGGGCAACCACCCGTGACGGTAAAACAAGAGGTGACCATCCCCTGAGCCTGCGCACCAACAGGAATAAACTTTAACCAGCTTAATCAACCGCTCCAATCAACACCATGAAACCCGCACTTCTGACTCTTCTGCTACTTCCATTCAGCCTCGCACTCCATGCCCAGATACAATTTGACTGTGGCAGCACCGGTGCCTACGGGGCCATGACTATCACAGAAAACACCACCTTACCCCTGCCAGCAGATGGGATATTCCACTGCACAACAATCTCGGTAGCTAATGGAGCCACACTGCGTTTCACTCGCAATGCCAACAATACCCCGGTTCATCTTCTAGCGCAGGGAGATGTGACAATCTCCGGCACGATAGATGTGTCAGGAGCCAATGCCTTGGGCGGTGCTGGTGGAGCTGGTGGACCAGGCGGATTTGACGGAGGAAATGGAGGCTCTCTTGCGTCCGCTGGCCACGGCCCTGGAGGGGGAGATGTGTATAATTCAACTAGTCAGACTAAATCGATGGGCAGCTACCATGGCGGCCAGATCAATTACATACCCAAACCCTACGGCAACCCACTCTTGCTTCCACTGATTGGTGGCTCAGGAGCCGGTGGAGGCGCCAACGATGGTGGTGGTGGTGGCGGTGGTGGTGCCATTCTCATCGCTTCGAATACAAGAATAGACCTCAATGGCTCGTTGTATTCGAGAGGAGGGCGCGGATATTACACGAATCTTTCAGACCAAAACCATGGAAGCGGTGGTGCAATCCGATTGGTTACTCCAGTAATGACTGGAAGCGGTAACGTGCAGGTTGAACCAAGCCAATCAGCCTACTTCTTTTACCCTGGTCGTGTTCGCTTGGACACGCTCGATAGAACCAACTTTTCGGGAAGTCTGGCGGGAGAGGTATTTTACGGCAACGCCAGCGTCGGTGCGAACATGATGGTCTTCGCGCCGAACCTGCCGAAGCTCCGAATTTCCAAGATCAACGACACCGTCATGCCGGAGAACCCATCGACCCCGCTCTATTTTCTCCTGCCACCCGGCTCTCCAAATCCCGCCACAATCGAAATCACCGCAAGCTATCCAGCCGAGTTCACCTCTCCGTATCCCTTGCCTATTCGTGTCGTCTTTACGCCTAATAGTGGCCCACGCATAGACATAGATGCAGTAATAAATGGTCCATTTACGCCAAGTGCTACTACTACCATTACTCAGTTACTTACTCCAGGTCTTGAAACCAAGATCGACGTCTGGTCGCGGTAAAGTCGTAACCGTCCGAGCGGGAAGCTTATATTAGGCAATGCGCGAGGCGATACCCCCGGAACACCGACCTAATAATCTCGACCCCAGCGGGGTCGCAGCGCCGTTCGCGGTGGTTGCGTATACGACGGATGCACGGCTGCGACCCCGCTGGGGTCGATGGTGAATGTTGCCCATACCGGGGGTGTCGTCCCGCAGCGGGACTCAACCCCCGGCTAATCGCTGGAATGCCTACGACATCCTCTGGACTTTGGCCAATTTGTGTGTGTTGTGAGCATTACCTTTCGACATGATCCCGTGGGAAGAATGAATGAAGTCCCGAAGGGACGACCTGCATCTTAGCCCCGGGTTTCAACCCGGGGTAAACATACATACATGGACCAAGTCCCGAAGGGACGACTGACAGGACGTCATCAAACGAGTCGAAGCGTTTTCCTTCTCTCAAATGGCGAATTTGAAACCCCTTCAGCCGTCCCTTCGGGACTTGTGTTACTAATTACGCCGTTTACCCCAGTTTGAAACCTGGGGCTAAGATGCATACCGTCCCCTTGGGACGGTTAAGCGCACAATCGAGGCTACCGCGGCTTAAATGATCGGTATTTGGCTGTTATTTACGTTTGCACTGCTTCGAAATTGGCCAAAATCCAGAGGATGCCTACGGCATCCTGAGAAAGCACTGATCGGTCACACTTCATTGTCCTCTTTAGGATCAACTGACTCGTCATCCTCATTCTTATCCCGGCAAAACTACCGTCGCTCTTGCCCCGTGGGGAACATCGGTTCGGTTGACCAAGTCGAGATGGCCGCCGTGGGCTTCGATAATCTGGCGGGAGAGGGTGAGCCCTATCCCGGAGCCGCCGGGCTTGGTAGAGAAGAAGGGGATGAAGAGATTATCCGGATTAGCGATTCCGGGGCCTTCATCATCGATGATGATTTTTACTTCCCCGTCCTGCTGTTCCCAGCGCACTGAGACTCCGCCGCCTGTGCTAATCGCAGCCTCGATTGCGTTCTTGAAGAGATTTATACAAACCTGCTCAAGCTGGTGCGGGTCGGCCAGAAGCTCACACTCCGGCCCACCAACAACCGTAAAGCGCAGCCGGTCTTGTTGCAGCATGGCTGCGCGTTCGATGAGGGGCGCGAGTTGGGTAGGCTGTTTACATGGTGGGGGGAGCTTGGCGAGGCGGGAGTATTCGGCGAGGAACTTGTTAAGGCCTTCCGCGCGGTCGTGGATAACCTGCAAGCCCTCGGTAAGGTCTTCGCGCAGATCAGGGAGTGGATTGGGGCTGTGAACGAGTTTTATCATGCTCGCTGAAAGACTCTTAATGGGGGCAAAGGAGTTGTTTAGCTCATGGCCTATGACGCGGATCAGTTTCTTCCACGCCTGCCGTTCCTCCTCACGCAGCGGTTGGGAAACATCGGTCAACAGTAGCAGCGTATGGGGGCGACCGCCCTCGCGGAAGCTCCCGCGCCGCATGGTATAGCGTCCGGGTCGGTTGGGGAATGGGCCATCGAGCAGGCACGCATCATTGTCCGAGACGAGGCACTCGTTCAGCCCGAGTTCGTGTGCAGGCTTGCCGACGGCCTCCTTCGCGGAGCGGCCAAGGAGACGCTCGCCCTCGCGGTTTACGAGGCCGAGTCTGCCTTCCGGGTCGAAGGTAAACACGGCCACATCTATCTCGCTGACGACTTTGTTGAGCAGGTTTAGTGCCTCCAGTGCATCGAGTTTGTGCGCGCGCAGAATGTCGTTGAGCTGGTTAATCTCCAGCATCACTTGCCCCAGTGGGTCCTCCTCATGCGTATAGCTGGCGTGTAGGGAGAAGTCACCCTCGCGCATGGCAGAGAGCATGTTCGACGCTGTCTGAAGCGGGCGGATGATACGCGAGAGCAGAGCGACCGTGAAACCCAGCCAGCAAGCTCCAGCAAGGGTGATGACCGTGAAGTACACCTTTGCAGGAAATCCCCCAGCCCAGAGCAAAATCAGCGTACTTAGCAGCCCAGGCAGTCCGCACAGAATCGCAAGTAACTGCACCTGGTGGACGTGCGTCATGCGCCGACGGGCACGCGACGCAGCCTTAGCCGTTACTACGGCAGCGGGTGTTCGGTGTTCCGTGTTCGGTGGGAAAGTTTTCAGTTTGCAGCGGGAATATATACAAATTTAAACCGGTGTCACTCTTTCCCGCCATGCCTTGTACTGCAAACTGTTAACTGCCAACTGTTAACTTTCACACGTACTACTACCTACTACTACTGTCTACGTTCTCCCTGACTTTGTGCCTTTGCATCTTTGTCCCTTTGTACCTACCTGTCCCCTCACAACCCATACTTCTGCAAGCGGCGATAAAACGCGCTTCGGGAGACACCGAGAGCTTCGGCAGCGGCGGAGACATTATCATGGCGCTTTAGGGTGCGCTGGATGAGGTACTTTTCCAAGTCCTCAAAGCTCATGTTATCGAGCACGCTTGGGAGCTGGCCATCCGCAGGGGGTTCTGCTGCTGCGGGTTCGGTGGCGCGCAAACCGAGGTCTGTAGCCACGATTTCTGGCCCACGGGTGAAGAGGACCGCTCGCTCTATGCAGTGCTCAAGCTCGCGCACATTTCCAGGCCAGCGGTGAGCGCGCAGTGCGGTGAGTGCATCCTTCGCGAAGCCACCCAGTGTCTTCTTATATTTGGCCGAGTGGACTTTGAGGAAGTGTCGGGCGAGTAGCGGAATATCTTCCACGCGCTCGCGCAGCGGCGGTAGGTGGAGATGGATGGTGTTTATGCGAAAGAGCAAGTCCTGGCGAAAGCGGCTTGTGGCGACTTCCTTATCCAGGTCGGCATTCGTCGCACTGATAAGGCGGACATTTACCCGACGCGTCTTAGAGGAGCCCACGCGCTCGAAATCCCCAGTCTCTATCACGCGGAGCAGCTTGTTTTGCTGGTCCGTGGGGACGTTGGCTATCTCGTCCATGAAGAGGGTACCGCCATCCGCCATCTCGAATCGGCCGGCGCGGTCGGCCTTCGCGTCGGTGAATGCTCCCTTCACGTGGCCAAAGAGTTCGCTCTCTGCGACACCAGCGGCTATCCCGCCCATGTTCACGGCAATGAAAGGCTTGTCCGCGCGGTTGGACCGGTCGTGGATGAGGCGTGCAATAACTCCTTTGCCCGAGCCATTTTCCCCGGTGACGAGGATGTTTGCATCCGATTCCGCCACCCGTTCCACCACATCGAGGATGCGCTTCATCGCATCGCTCTCGGCGAGGAAGTCCGTCATCTTCGGCCCACGGAGGACACGGGTTTCGTCCTCCAGAACATCGCGGCGGTTGCGTGCGCGAAACAGGTCCGTCTGGTTCTTGATGATGGCGATGACGCGGGCATTATCCCAAGGTTTTTGGATAAAGTCCGCAGCCCCCCGCCGCATACACTCGACGGCGAGGTCCACCGTTGCCCATGCTGTCATGACCACGATGGGGAGATTAGGCTCCAGATTCTTGAGCCGGCGGATGAGGTCCATCCCCTCCTGCCCGCTCGTAGTATCGCGGGCATAATTCAGGTCGATTAAGGCAAGGTCGAAACTCTCCGCACTGATGGCGGACACCGCTTCGAGCGGCGAAGACACCGTCTTGGCATAACAGCCCTCGCCTTTGAGCAAGAAGCGAAGGGCGACAAGGATGTCGGGCTGATCATCGGCAATTAGCACCCGTGGCGGATTATCAAACATGGCAGCAATCAGTCTCGCAGTTTATCCCGCAATTTACCGGGAAGTTCACCCCGCGCAAGGCATAAGACAGAAGGGCAGTGCATTTCGAAGTTGGTGTCCCGTGATGGTTTTACACGGACCCGGGGAGACCGCCGCGCCCCTGAAAAACGGTGGTGTATGGGAAGAATGTGAAGAATGGGACGTATGGGGCTTATAGGCAGCAAGCGAATCTGCCCTCTGCCTTCTGCCTACTGCCATCCCCATTTTCCATTCCTGCCTTCTATGTCTCCATTCTCCATTTTCCATTCTCCATTTTCCATTCTCTGCCTTCAGCCTTCAGCCTTCTGCCTTCAACCTTCAACCTTCTGTTTCCTGCCGTCCACCTTCTGCGGATCAACTGCCTTCTTCAAATGAATGGCGTGGAGTAAAACGATGAGTCGCTGGCGAAGCTCCAGGCGGGGGACAATCTGGTCGATCAATCCGTGCTTGAGCAGGAACTCTGCGGTCTGGAACCCCTCGGGAAGAATCTCACCGGTGCCTTCCTTGATCACTCGTGGGCCGGCGAAGCCGATATGAGCACCTGGCTCGGCGAGGATTATATCGCCCAGCACGGCAAAGCTCGCGGTCACCCCGCCGTAGGTGGGGTCTGTGAGTATGGAGATGAACGGCAAGTCTGCATCCGCATGGCGGGCAAGCGCCGCACTGGTCTTGGCCATCTGCATCAGACTGAGCACACCCTCATGCATACGTGCGCCACCCGACCCCGCGACGATGATCACTGGCAACTTCTTTGCAGTAGCCCGTTCTATGGCGCGTGTGACCTTCTCTCCCACTACAGAACCCATGCTACCGCCAAGGAAATTGAACTCGAGCACGGCGAGAGAGACTTCTATGCCTGCGATCTGTCCCAGTCCGCTAATGATGGCATCATCCAGGCCGGTCTTCTGCTTGTCGCGTTCCAGCTTCTGCAAGTAGTTAACGTGGCGGGAAAAGTCGATGGCATCGACAGATTGGAGATTGCTGTCCATCTCCTGAAAAGTACCCGGATCGATAAGTAGCTCCACGCGCCGCGGTGCAGAAAGGGGAAAGTGGTAGCCACTCTTTGTCACCACATTAAAGTTCTTTTCCAGCTCCTTGTTATAGAGAATCTCCCCGGAGATAGGGCAGCGGCCAAAGATGCCCTTGGGGATGTCCTTCTTCTTATTGGTGGCTACAGTCGAGTACTTTGGTTTGCTAAAGAATGCCATGGTACAGGTCTAAACAGGTGGCGGATTGTTGGCTGATATAGTCGGGACCTAGCCATGGGCTAGTGTAAGCACTTTGAGTTTTGTTGCCCCACTGGCTCGGAGAGCTTGGGCGCAGGCGTTGAGGGTTGAGCCAGTAGTAAATACGTCATCCACCATAATATAGGTAAGGTCCATAGCTAAAGTGGTTTTGGGCTTTAAGGCAAAAGCATTTTTCAGGTTGCGGACACGCTCAACCCGGGTAAGTCGGGTCTGCGTTGGCGTGTCGCGCACCCGTTGCAAGAGTTGCTCCACCCTGCCCTGCCCTGTGCCCTCTACAAAGGCCTTGGCTAGCAGTGCGCTCTGGTTAAAGCCGCGTTCCCGCTCTTTGCGCGGATGAAGCGGCACGGGCAGGACGACTGCATCCCTCAAGTACTCTGCCAGCCACGGTCGCTGCGCCGCGAGTTGCCGGATGTCGCTCATCAGGTGCGTGCCCTGCCGGTATTTCAGGCACTTGACCAACTCGGCCCCGGAGCCACGATGGAGCAGAAGGGTGCGCCCCTCGTCGAAGAGCGGCTCAAGTGTGGCGCAGTGCGGGCAGCTACGAGAACTTTCCACCAAGCCATAATACGGGTACCCGCAGGTGCGGCAGCAGGGCGGCTCGACAATGGGTAAGTCCTCCCGGCACTCGCTGCACAGCCATTGCCAGCCTGAAGCCTCATCCACCGTGCCCCCGCAGCCTTCGCAATGCCGGGGAAACGCCAGATCGAGCGCTCCCGCCCACAGCTTATGCCAGAGGGATTCCTGCCTGTCCGGACAAGAACTCGCGGATGAGTTTTGGGAAGGGAGTAACAAGCTAATTCCTCTGGCTCTCGGTGCTTGCGACCGTATCCTCCAGCACAGGCACCGGGTAAGAGTGTTTCCAATAGTACCATGAATACACAGCCAGCAAGATGGCCGGTAAGAACCCGTCCACAATCCGCTCCGTGCCCACCAGCGTAACTAGATTCCAGCCAAAGCCCCAGTGCACAGACCCTTCGGCTGTATAGTCCATCACTCGGGCGCCCAGGGTATTAAACAACTTCTGGTAGCTCATGATGATAAACACAAACCCGGCATGCAACCCTACACCGGGCCAGAGCGACCGCGTACGGATGAATACAAGATTATGTAGCACTCCAAGTAATAACAGGTTTATAAACGGCACAAACTGAAATGCCCGGGTAATAGCCAGTAGATTCCAGAACAGCACGTAAAACCCACTGTACCAGTGGACCGCTCCGCCCGTCTGATCCCATACCGCACCCGGCATCTTGAAATGCGTGTAGGCAAAGAATGCAGCCGCCCCCCAAATAGCAACCCATGGGCGAAACGCACTATAGAACAGCCGGAAGATTAACCCGCGAAAGATCAATTGCTCCAGCAGTGCCACACAGAGCGCGCTGATTAATGCCTTGATCAGCACTGCCTCCAAACCGCTGTCCAAGTATTTCGCAGCGAGGCTGACATCGATGAACGCCATCTGTGTAAGTACCACTACAGCCATGAAGGTGATGCCTAGTGTCAGCCAGCTCACCGAGTCCCCAATCTGACTCCAGCTCAAGCGAAACCCGAGGTTCCCCTTCCCCCAGAGCCCACAGACACTCATCAGCCAGGGCAGACCAATCAAGACCGGCAGCCAGCGAACGCGGTCGAAGTAATCATCAAACCCCTTGCCATGAATATAAGTCGTAACCGCATTTGGCGCCGCAGCATGCCACGCCTGCACCCCGGCATAGACCATGGGCGACAGCACGGCAGAGACAAGCAGCGCCCCAAAGTACACCAACGCCAGCAGCCCCAGCCCGCGCAGGGAATACTTGTCATCAGCAAGATTAAAACAAAGAAAATGGCGCTCGCGGATTAATCGCATGGTTCAGTGCGGACAACCCACTTGTTAATGCAGGCTTTCCTGTGGCGTTGCAAGAACCATAGGCAGGGAAGCGCTCGTGGTACGGGCACCTTGCCCGTGTGTCTTCCAGCGATCATCACAGAGCCCGAACATGGGCGAGATGCCCATGCCACGCCCGCTCAATAGGCTTCTCTTCGGAGGCATTTGCGCGATCGGTACAGTCCGGAATATATTAACAACTTCGAAATGAACCGAGATAATTTCCCACTCCCTAAAATCTCTTGCATTTCTCATGCTTACTTCTAGTCTAAGCGACTTGCTTGTGACCTGAATTATAAGTAGTGTCATGAAGTATGTTCTTCTGCGAGTCCCCTAAACCAACAAGATCTATCCCAAATATGAAATCATTAGTTACACTATCCTGCCTTCTTATGACGGCAGCCACCGCTTTTGCCCAGCCACTGGCGCAGGAGCAGTTTATTATCGGTCCCGCCGGTGTAGGTTACACGGCTGACACGAATATTATAGCTGACGCTCAGAAAAACCCCATCGCCACGAGCCCACTCAAAGGGTGGTACGGTAGCTTTAATAATACGGATGCCGATGGCATTGCAGATCGCTATCTGAAAGATGGTAACAAATTTATCCCCATTTATCCTGTCGCTAACAGCCTTAACTCTGGTGCACTCGCCGCCAAGGGTGGTAAGCTGATGGCAGCCACTGGTGGTATCGGCTATCTGGCACAGATCAATACGGCTCTGGATGGCCCACTCAGTGCCTATTCCACCAATGGTACAGTCTTGGATAAGGATGGCACCACGCTCTACATCAGTTTTCTCTACAAACTCAATAACCTGAATGTGGGCGCGAATCAGAATGTTATTGATTTCATCGATGGCGTAAACACCACACGCCAGTTTGACAATACTGCCCAAACTTATGTACGTAATTATACTGGCCGATACACCTTTGGCCAGGCATGGGGCTCCGACACCATCAGCGATCTGATTCAATTCGATACAGCCACTCACTTGGTGGTCATGAAGATCGAGTACAAGGCAGGTAATGATACGCTCAATGTCTACATTGACCCGGATAGCAGCAAACCCGAAGCACAGAATACACCCAAGCTCGCCAATAACTCCCGCAATATGTCCTTCAATGGGCTTCGCGTCTGTGCCCAGCAAGCGACCGCAAACACCACGGGCTTCATGTTTGACGAACTCCGCTTTGGCTCCTCGTGGGAATCCGTAACTCCCCAGGCCGCCCGCTACACTCTCACTCTTGGCACATTCAGCCACGGTACAGTCACCAAGGCTCCCGATGCTGCAGACTATCTCGACGGTGCGGACGTCATCCTGACCGCAACTCCAGAAGTTGGCTATAAGTTTATGTCCTGGTCTGGCGATGTAGCCGATGCCGACAAGGCCAAGTCACAGATCACCGTGTCGATGACTGCCAACAAGACCATCACTCCCGAGTTTGTAATCATTCCCGACTATAATGTCACAGTTACCATCAACCCAGTCGAGGGTGGTTCTGTGGAGCTGGACCCCACGCCTCCAGTTAAAGAAGGTACCGAAGTCACCCTTCTCGCAGTTGCAGAACCCGGATACAAGTTTGTGAACTGGACCATCGGGGGGCAGAACTTTAGCACCAACCCCCTCAATCGCACGCTGACTGCTGATCTCGTAGTCACCGCGAACTTCGCTGTACAAGCCATCACCCTGAACCCCACCTCGGTAACCATCCCGGCAGCGGGCGGACAGTTCTCCATCGGTGTATCTACTGGTATCGCCTGGAGTGCCGTCAAAGCTGGCGCCTTCATCACCCTAAATACCACCAGTGGGACAGGCAACGGCACTCTCACCTATACCATCGCTGAGAACAAGACCACCGCGGCGCGTACTGGCACAATCACCGTTCGTGAAACAGGCAACAATACCAACAACAAGGTATTCAACATTACCCAGTCCGCTCCCCCACCCCCTGTAGTCAACATCTTGGAGAGCTTTGACGTAGATCTGGGTGACTTTGGCTGGCGCTCGGATATTGGCTTTACCTACATGGGGTTCTATCCATACGTTTACATCTTTGAAGGTGAGAACTGGATTTATGTATTCCCGGTCGATGGTCTTTCTGAAACAACGGGATACTTTCTCTACGACTTCGGTCGCGCGCAGTTCGGCTGGTCAGGCACCGCCTTCTACCCGAACTACGCCAAGCTCCCGGCTGACGGCACCAATGTGAACTGGAGTGCCAAAGTAGTTAAGTAACTTCTGCTGTATCTATTTACTCAAGGCTGCGGATCCTCTGGGTCCGCAGCCTTTTTTTGTTTGGGTGTGTGGCGTTGTGGGCTTCGACAAGGGACGTATAGGACTTATAGGACCTATGCGACCAATAGGACCTAGGTGATGCCACGGATATATTCACCTTTAATTATACTTGATTGTTACTTGAGCATTTACTACTTTTGGCAAAGCGCGCTATTTAGCGAGTATGTCTGCTTATAGTAAATACATCCACCCCTCCAGATAATGAAATCATTAGTCACACTATCCGCTCTCCTTATGACAGCAGTTACTGCAATTGCCCAGCCGCTGGCGCAGGAGCAGTTTATTATTGGCCCCGCCGGCGTAGGTTACACGGAAGGGATGCAAATGACACACGTAGCACAAACCAACCCCATTGCCACCAGCCCAATCAAAGGTTGGTTTTCAACCTTTGACAATAGGGACGCTGATGGCATAGCGCAGCGCTATTTGAAGGAAGGTAGCAGATTCGTACCCTTCTATGTGACTGCCACTGGATTACATTCCGGCAATTTGGTTACCAGTGGGGGGAAGCTGCTGGTAGCCTCTGGTGGACTCAGCTACTACGCTCAGATCAATACGGCTCTGGATGGCCCACTTGCAGCTTATAGCACCACCGGCACACTCATCGACAAGGATGGCACCACGCTCTACATCAGTTTTCTTTACAAACTCACCAACCTGAACGTGGGACCAAACCATAACCTGATTTCCTTCATCGATGGCGTGAACACCAGCCGCGAATTCGACAACTATCTTCAAGCCTATGTTCGTAATTATACAGGCCGATATACTTTCGGCCAGGAATGGGGCACCGACACACTCAGCGGACTGATTCCCATCGATACAGAAACTCATCTGGTGGTCATGAAGATCGAGTATAAGGATGGTGATGACACGCTCCACGTCTTCGTTGACCCAGACGGCTCCATGTCCGAAGCACAGAACACTCCGCAGCTTGCGAATAGTTCGCGCGACATGACCTTCAACGCACTGCGCATCGTCGCCCAGCAAGCCACCGCTAACACGACGGGCATGATGTTTGACGAACTCCGCTTTGGCTCCACCTGGGAATCCGTGGTTCCCCAATATGTCTTGAGAAGTACAGCCGACTTCGGCGGTAACTTCGGCTGGCGCCAGGATATAGGCTTTAGCTACACCGGGTTCTATCCATTCGTGTATCTATTCGATGCCGCGAACTGGATTTATGTATTCCCCGGTAGCACAGAAGCATCAGGCTACTTTCTCTATGACTTCGGTCGCGAGCAGTTCGGCTATTCCGGCACCGCCTTCTACCCGAACTATGTCAAGCTCCCGGCTGACGATACCTACGTGCACTTGGGTGCGAAAGTGGTTGAGTTTTAGGACTTATGGGACCTAGTTAGTTTCCGTTGGCAAACAGTAAACTCAGCGCTTGAAAAACTGGGGGTGTTTGCGTTCGAGTGCCTCGGCTTCTTCTCTGAACTGCACGCTCTCCTTCAGTGTGGGTGCGTGACGGGCACCAAGCTCGAATGCAAGCCACGCGAGAGCGGGGTCGGCATTCTCCTGCATAAGGGTTCTGCCCAAATCAAAATAAACGCGAGCCAGACGCGGGTTTCCTTGCAACGCACGCATGAAGCATTCCTGGGCGTAAGTGCCCGGCTGCCGCGAGCGCACATAGAGACGCCCACGAATGATGTCCAGGATGTGCCCTTTATTGCCCACGCGCTCAGAGAGCAGGTCCAGTGCATTCAGCGTGTGCGTAAAAGAACGGGCATCAAGTACCTCCCGTGTTTGGGCCAGTTCGCGCAGTTGAAGAAAGACTTGGAGAAAGTTGTCGCTGCGCAAGTGGCTGTAGAGCGAGTCGCCGGCTGGTGCTGGCTCGGGTGTTAACTCTTCCTGCTCATAAATTCTGAGCGCCTCTTCGAGTGTGCGCATTGTACCGGCGAGGGCGGGCTTCGATTTGCTGGCTGGTCCACTTGGATGTAGCGTCTCAAGCGTCGGCACCTTCTGCGAAAGCTGGTAGAGGAGCCGGGAAACCGGTGTCTGGGGTGGGCCATCTTCGTTAAAGGATAGCGACTTCAGCGAGTAGGTGGCCGTGGGTGTTTCGCGTAGATTCTGCAAGCGGATGCGCCAGCGTTGCTCCTCGGGGATGCGGTGCTCGATCGTCACCCATTGCGGTAGACCAGCTCGCGACTGCACCCACGCCTGGAAGGTGGGATGCAGGCCGTAATCGTAGAGAAGGATTTTCATAAAGTTATCCAAGTGTTCCGGGGTCGCGCGTGTCAAAACAGTGGATGAGCTAAACAGCAGCGCCCCGTCGAGGAGCCAGGCCTGTGCCTCGTCGGCGGTGACAATCTGGAACGCACTCGACTCGCCCTGCACGGCTATCCCACAGCGCTGGGCAAACCATACCCGAGTAGATGCATCCTCCATGGCAGCGCTACTGTCGTGGAGCCGTACCCGTGCGGCCACCATGCCACCCAGCGCGGCTTGAGTGTACGTGCGCGTGGCGAGGTTTATGTAATAGACCTGATTGGTCGTGAGGTCATATATTCTCCGGTTACTACCCTCAGTCAGGCTGAACCACCGCGCCGTGGAGACAACGTCCAACTTGCGTACCTGATGCTCATTCGGGTCCGAAACCGTGGTATCGGTAGCTTCGAGCGTATAGGCCACCGAAGCCGCCTGTGAGGAAGTCCACCACGCGGCCACAAACAAAAACACTACAAACAACAAACAAGGCTGGCATCGGCGCATAGCTCCATAATGCGCAATCGGTCCGGAATGTCTAGTGTGCTCTCCAGATGCAAAAAGGCCCTGTGAATTACGAAGTTGTTGGGCTGTTTGAAGTGGCACGGGCATCTTGCCCATGTGGAGCGGGTTAGAAAACCCGCTCTCCGTTTGCTTCAAACACCCAACGGAGGGCGGACATTCTTGTCCGCTGTTATACCAACGGAGGGCGGACATTCTTGTCCGCCTATTTGCGATCAACGGTGCATTGATTTATCTAGTCTGAGCCAAACTTCAGGCACGCGCATCTTGCCCGTGTGTCTTCCAGCGATCATCACAGAGCCCGAACATGGGCGAGACGCCCATGCCCCCCCAGCAATCGGCTTTTCTTCCTAAGCACAACAACTTCGAAATGCACTGAAAAAAGGCCCTATAAGTCACAATGACTCATAGGGCCTGAAAATAAACCGTGGCTCAGTTCTCGCGAGAACTGGAGACCGACAACAAACCTACAAATCCAACGGATAGTGGTCGAGGCGGCGGCTCACGCGTTCCTTATGGAGGCGGACAAAGTTCGGCACGCCGTTGTCATGGGGGATTTTGACTTCGCCCTGAATAAGCGGGGTGGCGTACTTCACGAATTGGAAGTTCAGGCTGGTCTTATCCTCGTTAATCCAGTTGGCGGGGATGGACTTCACGCTGTTTGCCACTTCCTGAAGGTCGGCGAGGCCGGTCTCCGAGGAGTACTGCTCGTTCTCGCCACGGACGATGGTGATCATCTTGTCCGTCGTGCCTTCGATGGCGACTTCCACCGCAGTCTGTCCTGCGAGAAAGGCTTCATCATTGTCGGTTTGCGAGGAACAATGCGTGGCAGCGCGTTGCCCGATGCCAAGCTTGGCCGAGCGGGCCTTAATCTGGAGATGCTCTTCCACGAGATTGCGCAGGTACTCACCCGCGCCACCAAGCTGCTGGTGACCAAATGCATCCTGTGCCGTTCCACTGGTGGCGATGTAGTTACCGTTCTCGTCAACCAAGCCTTCGCCTACGACGACAAGGCAGTAGCGTTCCTTTTTGAGAACCGCAGCCACATCCGCGAGAAACTTGTTCGGGGAGAAGGGTACTTCGGGCAGATAAATCAGGTGGGGCGCGTCATTCGGGTGGTCGCGGCGCTTGGCGAGCGTGGCACCGGCAGCGATCCAGCCTGCATTGCGCCCCATCACTTCTAGAATGGAGACGAGATCATGCTGGCCCATGGATTCATGGTCACAGGCCATTTCCTTAACCACAGTGGAGACATACTTGATTACGCTGCCATAGCCGGGTGTGTGGTCAGTGACGGGAAGATCGTTGTCCACCGTCTTTGGGATACCGATGACGCGAAGCTCATACTTCAGGTCCCGGGCGGTCTGAGAGATTTTGGCCGCCGTGTCCATGGAGTCGTTTCCTCCAATGTAGAAAAAGTAGCGGATGTTGTGCGCCTGAAACACTTTCAGTACGCGGTCGTAGTCTGCCTGTTTCTTGAGCTTGTAGCGACAGGTTCCAAGTGCAGATGCAGGCGTATAGCGCAGGCCTCGAATCACTTGCTGGGATTCTTCGGCCAGATCGATGAGGTCTTCTTGCAGGATACCAGCAATCCCATTCAGCCCGCCATAGATATCCTCGATGCACTCATGATTGAGCGCTTCATTGATGACGCCAGCGAGGCTTGCGTTAATCACGGCTGTCGGGCCGCCGGACTGGGCGACAAGGACGTTTCCTATAAGTGGTTCTGCCATAACAAATTGTCTCGGTTAAAAAAATTCACTTTGCCGACTCCTCGTGGCTTGGCAAACCTATTTCCCGTTGAATTTGTGCAGAACTTGCACGATACGCAATAGTCCATGGCTCTCTGTTGGGTCAATTGGCCATTTCCATAGTGCAGAAGCCGTAAACAGGCTTGGCGGGATCGTCATTCCGTATAGACTGTGGGCAATGAAATACTCCACCGTGCAGTGGTCAATTGGCGGGTTATTCTCAACCGTCCAACTGGGTGTCGCGCTTTGTGTGGTTGCCGGAACAGTGAGAGCCGACGCCCCACGGCAATGGTATGGGCATGACACCCGCCGCCTCTCTGGCGGACTGTACGCCGCACTGGATGGCAGTATAATCGAGGAGAACGCATCTCCGACGCGCATGCATACGGCTTTCGCGGCTGAACAAGCGGCTGGCGATGTAGCGCCAATTGCCCCCTGGATAAGCGCGGTGCATACACTCGGGGCCGACCCGGCGCAGTTACCCGTCTCGAACAAGAACCAAGCGGAGCCACACATAATTCGCAGCAGGGCAAACCCGCTTCAGTTACTGGCTGTGTTTCAGGATGCACGCCTCACAAATGGTGGGGCCTCGGGCTGTGGTATCGCACTGAGCGACGACGGCGGCTTCACCTGGCAACGCCGGCTGCACCCGAACCTTACCCGCCTGGATGGCAGCGGCGTGTACTACCGCGCCACCGATCCCGTTGCCGGCGCAGACCTCGCCGGGAATCTGTTTACCAATCATCTCGCAGCGGTGAATTCCGATTTCTCGCAGAGTCATGTGGTTATCTGCCGCAGTAGCGATGGGGGGCAGAACTGGACCCCGCCTGCGGTCATCGCCAGATCCACCTATCGCAGTGCGACGGACAACACTTTTCCCGACAAGAACTGGATGGCGGTGAATGATTATGCCGGTACAAGCACAGCGGGCAGGATAGTCTGCACGTGGACACGCTTCCGCACATTGCAGACCGCCAATTACAAGTACGATGACACAGCCATCTACCTTGCAACCAGTGATAATCAAGGTGCCTCGTGGACCAGCCCGATGGAGATTACCGAACCTGCACCGGAATGGAGCCCGGGCGAGCCATTCCTCACCTACACCGGCGCATACCAGTCGTCCTTTCCCTTATTTCTACCAGACGGAAAACTCATTGTGCCGTACTGGAAATTCGCAGACAACAGCACCGACGACGCCATCCACTTCGCCCTGTCGAATGACGGTGGCAGTAGCTTCGTTCAGGGCCAGCCGCAAATCACCACCATTCCTTACCCCTATGCGGATCCCTATGCGCGCTCCGGGGGCTTCATCTTCGGTGCCGCAGTCGCACGTACTGCGGGCACGGTGTACATCGCCTATCAAGCGGAAGATAATGCTGCGGATTACTCGCCACGAATTTATGTAGTGCGCTCCCTCTCGCAAACGATGTCAGGCAACAACCCCGCGTGGACATGGTCCACTCCCGTGGCGGTGGACGATCTGGCGCCGAAGCAGGCTGTCTTCGGCGCAGCGATTGCCGCATCGGATGATGGGCTCCACGTCACCGTGCTCTTCTACGACAAGCGCAATGACCCATCCAACCAGTACCTCTGCGATATATACCTTGCGGAGTCTTTTGATGGAGGCGCCACCTGGCAACCCAACCGGCGCGTTACTCCGAATACTTTTGATATGCGTAAAGCCACCTTGACGGGCGATGGCTATATGCTCGGTGACTACTTTGGCTTTGCCCCACCCGCAACGGAAGACCCAGCCATGGTAGCGCTCTGGATAGGCGCAACCAGCCTCGATTCGGACCCCCGCTGTGCCCGTATTGGAGAATGGCGGGGCAGCAGTTTCGCCCGCTGGCAGGACGCGAACTTCAGCGCCACTGAACGCGCCAACCCTGGCAAACTCGGCCCTGCGGATGACTATGACAGCGACGGACTGAGTAACCTCGCCGAATACGCACTATTCACTGATCCCCAGTTGCCGAATGGAGCCGTAGTCCACCTCAATTACGCAGACCCGTACTACTCCGCTTCACAGTGGCTGTCGTACGATACACCAGCATCACCGGGAGATTTCGCAGTGGAGTGGGAAGGCTCGCGCAACGGCATCCAGTGGGAGAAACTCTCTCCCGAGCGCTCGGAAACGCTGCTGTACTCGCAGGGGCGCTCCCACCGCGATGAACGCTGCGACTACGCCATGCACCGTATGCCATTACTGAGGCTGGTTGCCACCCAAGCAGCCTCGCTTGCCCAACCTGCGGCTAGTGTCGTCCTTGCCCAGACCCCGCATCCCCTTGGAGAACTCTACGTTACAGACCTCGGTAACTGGCAATGGTCTCCCTGGCTGGGATTCGTGTACCTGGACGCGTTTCCCTACGTTTTCCACCCACAACTGGGGTGGGTCTATGTTTACGGCACCGGCACAGCGGAGAATTTTTACTATGACTTTGGGCTGGGCTGGTGCTACACCAGCGCACAACTCTTTCCGGACCTATTCGTATTTGGCGATGCCACCTGGGTAAGACACTACCCAACCGCAGAACAGCCTCGCATGTTCTATAACTATGCCAGGGGCGTGTTTGAAACGCGCTAGTTGCTTAAACGCTCCGCGCTTTCCTTACTTGGTCGCTTCTGTCGGCGCAAACCGCAGGGATGCGCTGTTAATGCAGTAGCGCAGGCCGGTGGGGGTTGGCCCGTCCTCAAAGACATGGCCCAAATGCCCGCCGCATACCGCGCAGTGGACTTCCACACGTACCATGCCATAGCTGCTGTCGCGCTCTTCGGCGACTACGCCGGACTTCACGGGCCGGGTATAGCTGGGCCAGCCCGTGCCCGACTCGAACTTATCCTTGCTGGTAAATAGCGGTGTGTCGCAACCCACGCAGTGGTAGCTGCCCGCCTTATGGTTGTTCCAGAACTCATTGCGAAAGGCGGGCTCAGTCCCCTGCTGGCGCGACACGCGGTACTGGGTGGGGGTGAGTTTCTTGCGCCATTCCTCATCGCTCAAGGTGAAGGCAAACTTACCTTTAATGTCTGCATGGGAGTCCACCGCACAGGCAGACTTTTGGTCGATGGCGCAGGCAGTAGGCGTGGATGGGGCGGATTTATCAGATTTCATGGTGGGGGCGGAATCGGCGGAAAGGTGGTGCCACACAAGCGTGCTTGCGAGAGCGGCCAGAAAGGCAAATCCATAGAGGATGGGTTTTGTTGGCATGGTGTAGTGTTAATCGGATTGTCCTATTTTGCAAATCAGGGGAGAAGTAGTAAGTAGTGTAGGCACAAAGTGCCAAAGGCACAGAGATACAGAGTCGGGCGGAAGGGAGGACAGACATTCCTGTCTGTCCGGGCACCAACTTCTCCGAGGACAGACAAGAATGTCTGTCCTACCTTACCAACCCCTTGTGACACCCATCGCTAAACTCGTCCGCGAGTTCATGCTACTGTTGGGGCGATACTCACCTAAAAGCTAAAAGCTACCCTAGTAAACCACCTTGTTCAACGGATACTCGATGATGCCTTCTGCACCCAGGCGCTTGAGCGTGGGGATAATCTCCCTTACCGTGCGCTCATCGGTGATGGTTTCCAGTGCCACCCATGTCGGGTCGGTTAATGGGCTGACAGTCGGGTTCCGCAATGCGGGAAGCGTGGCGAGAATGGCCTCGATCTGCTCGCGGCGGATATTCAGTTTCAGCCCTACTTTGTTACCCGCTTCCAGCGCTGCCTTCAGCATGAGGGCAATGGTCTCAATCTTCTGGCGTTTCTGTGGATTCGCCCAGCTCTGCTTGTTTGCGATGAGCTTGGTATTCGTATAGAGAAGCGTATCGAGCACGCGCAGCTTATTCGCACGCAGCGAGCTGCCAGTCTCGGTCAGGTCCACAATCGCATCGACCAGGTCGGGTACTTTTACCTCGGTGGCACCCCAGGAGAACTCGACCTCGGCCTCCACGCGGTGCTTGGCGAGGTAATCTTTGACGAGATTCACCACCTCGGTGGCGATGCGTTTGCCCTGAAGGTCCTGCACTGTCTTGATGGACGAGGCCTCCGGCACTGCGAGGACCCAGCGGCTCTGGACGGTCGAAGTCTTGCTGTAGATAAGGTCGCACACCTCCACCACATCGCTGCGGTTCTCCATAATCCAGTCCAGACCAGTGAGTCCGCAGTCGAAAAATCCGTGCTCCACATACCGGCTCACTTCCTGCGCGCGAATGAAGCGCCCTTCGAGTTCTGCATCATCGATCACGGGCTTGTAGGACCGCGATGATACAGAGATTTTCCACCCCGCCTTTGCAAAGAGGGCGATTGTGGATTCCTCGAGGCTACCCTTGGGCAGTCCGAGCATGATGAGAGGAGTAGTATCGGCCATAAGGATACATGGGAAAACACCAAGGACCTTTGCACAAGCTTTTTTTTGATGCTCACGAAGAAACTGGCGCATCGCGAAGTTATCCGGGCTGTTTCAAGTGGCACGGGCATCTCCCGTATGTCTTCAAGAGATCATCACAGAACCCGAAAATGGACGAGTCGCCCATGCCACGCTCAAGTTATAGGATTAACAAGAGAAGCACTGGTGCAATATTTCGCTTGGATTGCACAGGATTGCATGCATCAGCCTCACGCACCGGATTTCACGGATGAAACAGGGATAAAGGCAGGCAACTGAATCCGAATAATCCGTGAGTGGAATAGATGCAGCGCTACTTCCGTTGCACATTGCACAGAGGAGAATTGGCTTGTTACTCCCATCCCTAAAATCGCGAGCGAGTTAACCTACTTACAATGCCGCATTCCCCAGCTTCTCCCGCTGTTCCCACAGCTCCCCGGGCTTGAATATACCTTCGGGGGTAATGATCCCGGTAATCAGTTCAGCAGGGGTGACATCAAATGCCGGATTCCTGGCCGTGCTGCCGGGGTTTGCTATGCGGATGTAGCTGCGCCGACCGCTGGCATTCACTCCCCAGGCACCAAGAACCTCATCCGGATGCCGTTCCTCGATGGGAATCGCCTTCCCACTGGTCAGATTCCAATCGATCGTGGACAACGGAATAGCGACATAGAACGGTATCCCGTGATGCCGTGCGAGGATGGCCTTCGTGTACGTGCCAATCTTGTTCGCCACATCCCCCGTGCGCCCCACGACTCGATCGCTGCCTACGATAACCAGGTCGATCTCCCCGTGCTGCATCAGGTGTCCGGCAGCATTGTCGGGAATCACCGTGTGCGGCACGCCCTGTTGGTAGAGTTCCCACGCCGTCAACGCAGCCCCCTGACAGCGCGGACGGGTCTCGTCGCAATAAACGTGAAACTTTCTGCCCTCCGCCTGCGCTGCGTAGAGCGGCGCGGTCGCAGAGCCTATATCTACGAACGCGAGCCAGCCAGCATTGCAGTGGGTTAATAGTCTGCTCCCTTCTTTAATCAAGGGCAGACCGTGCCTCCCGATAGCGGCGCAGTGCGCCACATCCTCATTGGCAAAATGCTCCGCCGCCTCCAGGGCGATGGCCTGCTGCGCGCTCACGCTCCCGCCCTGCGCCATCGCCGCGCGGATCGTGTTCATGGCATTCACGGGATCCACCGCCGTGGGCCGTGCATCGCGCAAAGTCGCGTACACCCTCTCCATAAGGCTCGCAAATTCTGCGCTTGATTCCCCTTTGTAGGACAAAGCACCCTGCGCTAGCCCATACGCTGCTGTGGCCCCAATGGCCCCCGCACCCCGCACCACCATATCCCGGATCGCAACCGCCGTGCTCTGGTAGTCTGGCGAGCGATAGTACCCGAAGCGATGCGGTAACTCCCGCTGCTCGATGAGCACCACTTCATTGCGCCTGACATCGAACGTCACCGTACGCACAGCCTTTTCTTTTCCACGAAGTCGAACTTGCATGGGACGATTATTCCGCAACCGCACGCGTTAGCAACCAAGGAATTATCGCTTCATGGGAAGAGGGCGCATCTCAGTTTCTGAACCTGTTAATCTCAGACATCCTGTCGACCTACTTTCAGCGCTTCCGATCCTGTATCGTTTTACCTGGGCAGATGGCCAGGCTGGTATTGGGGCGCGCCGTTGGCGCTCTTGATAAGGACAGACATTCCTGTCTGTCCAAAGGCCATAGGTTCGAGCCTCTCTCTTGAAGAACAAGGTTCGGAAGGTAGGCACAAAGGGACAAAGGCAGTAGAGGCACAAAGTCGGAAAGTCAGAAGGCAGGAGGCATAAGGCAGAAGCCGAACCAGTCTCCTTGTTACTCCCATCGCGAAACACGCCGGCGTGTTGTTGGGCTGTAAGGACAGACAAGAATGTCTATTGTCTATCCCACACTTCAAAGTCGAAAGCCAGTCAGCGAAAGCGGGTCAGTGCCCTGAGCAGCACCTGCACTCACCCCGGCTTCTAATTCAGCAACGAGCCCAAAGCATCCTTCTGCCGGAATACATAATAGAGAAACGCCCCGAATACCCCATGGTAGATGGCCAGGGGAATTACATTGGGACGGAAGTAATAGGTGGCGGAGAAGAGCAACCCGCCAATTGCAGTCGCTTTCATCAAGAAAGTGGAAGGATAGTGCACGGCCACAAAGAGTGCATTGGTCAGAAGAATGCTCCACCAGCCCAACCCCAGCGAGCGGAATGCCTCCAGCGCGATGCCTTGAAACAGGATTTGCTGAACGAGTCCCCATAATGGATAGAGCAAGAGGGCAACGACAAAGTGCCCGGGGCGATACACGCCGCGCAGGATGGCATAGCTGATGCCCACGACAAGAAGGGGAAATAGGGTGAATCCAGAAAGCTTGAAGGCTCCTATTAGATTATCCGTTCGCAGGCCGACAGATGCGAGGGGTCTTACACCCCGGCGATGCTCAAGTAGAATAAACAAAACAACGGTTATGGTTGCGGTGGAAAGCGCCAGCACCTTACTCGGAGAAGGGAGGTTAAAGGTGACAAAAGCGTAGGAGAGCAGTCCGACAAATGCCAGATCGGTGAGGGCACGGTGTTTGATTTCAGTCGGCATGAGGTATTTGTTTAAACTCTAGAATGACCACTGACTAATGTAATCATAGCTACGCGTGGAGAAATATGCCAAGGCTCGCATCGACGCTTGGATAAAGTAGTATGCTGATTACGTGAATGAATTACCTTGCCTCTATGCATATGATATTAAATTTATAAAATGTCTCGTTACCTATCCAATGAAAATAATCGTATCCACACTGCTTCTTGCTTTTGTATTAACCGGGTGTATCAGCACTCCCAAAACTGCTCTTTACAATGGGAAAGAGGTTGGCACTTACAGCGCCGCCGCTGGTTGTTCGACTTTGGGACTGGATGAGGATTGTTCTATGTCCGGCTGTACGCGGAAAATCGCCATAGATGGTATTAATTTGCGCATTGGTGGAGGCAAGGGAGGCACTGTTGTCTTCATCATGTCTATGCCTACCTTTATCCCTGATCAGCCTGCAATCCAACGCGGTGGATTGGCCGTACAGAACTATTTGGAGTCGAAGGGCGTGCACATCATTGAAACCAAAGTGATGTACTCAAATGATACGCTGGCAGGAGTTCATTTTACACTCGATCAGGATGGCTATTCTCTGCTCAAGGAATTGACGGTAAAATAATGGGTTTGTTAGTTCCGGCGAAACGCAGCAGCGACTCCCAACTTACTCCAGATTTGGGGATCTGGTAGCGACTTGCGAAGTATGACGGTCTGGGAGCATCTCGCGAAGTACTACAGTCTGGATTTATTCTGCGGTCTATTTCTGGATCGCAACAATCGAGGGCTTACCCTGTCACCAAAAACGTTGAAAGCTATCGGTGAACGCGGCATTGAACTTGGGTTCGATATTTATGGTCCCGAGGAAGAGGCCGCGAAATGAATGCCAGCCTACTGTGTCCATGCCAACTCCCAAGACGATGAAACAACCGCCGCCACTGGATGCACAACAGGCGTTCATTCAATTCTCCAACACTTATCTTCTTCAACAATCGGCACGACGTTATACCGAACTGTGTTCAAATGACAAAGGTCGGCGAAAGCTGCTGGAAAGCTTATGTCATAAGTATCACTCCTGTGTACGACCAGAGTGCATCCAGCAGAGAAATTATGAAAAGATCGGGAACCCGCCGTGTTATGCCTTTCACAGCTCGATTCCATTTGGCACATTCTACCCAACCGTGCACGAAGCCCATGATTCCTTGTCAATCGTGGATGGTTGGCTTATTATCCTGCGAGATGCCTCGGTTGGTATCCATCGTCCCGAAGGTCGCTGGGATGACGAGTTTCTGATTGATGGCCGTTGAAGTAATTATGGATGGAAACCAATAATTATGGTGGTGGTGGTGCGTAGCCAAGATTCAATGAACGCCTCACTCCTTTCGATGGGGCTTCCTGTGAAAGTTATTGCGGACGGAGATGAAGGATAAGGTGATGAAGTTCAAATACGGTTGGATAGGTTTTCGCCGGGGGCGATGTCCGGCTCAATGTTGTGCATGCATGGGGGCGGTTAGAATGTTCCAGACTGGCGGTGACCGGTAGTTTTAGCTTTAGTGCTATGTTGCGCAGTGCTGCATGGCAATCACCCTGAACAAGCAGCCCCAACATGGCCCCCGAAGATGAAAGGGGGCCGTAAGTGCAGGGTATGAATTCGTTGCGGATGTCAGCAACGTAGGGTAACACATCGCCATCGGTCTTTAGCACTTTGGCTTCACATGGCCATTTGAGTTCCCTCTGGGCATACCAAACGAAACAGATGTCATATTGTGAAGGGCGATTGGATACTTCAGGGTTCAGTGTTTCCATTTCCCAGCGTTCATGGGAAACAAGGTAGGAGGCGAAACCTCCACTTTCACGCAAGAGCATCTGGATTTCGTCGGAAAGCAGGGCACATATGGAACGTTCAAGTTGGAGGTCGGCCTGTTGAATATCGATTTGGCATAGGGCGGTTTGTTTCAGACGATCGTATGCCTGCCACAGGAGACGAAGGATTTCTGGCACGGTCTCTTTAGGCCATTCGGTCAAAAACCCTTCACCTTTCCGAGAGGATGCGAGTGCTTGTTCGAGAGACTGACGAAATCGGCTCATCTGAAGGTTTCGATGGATGAGAACAAGAGTGGGCCAAGACGATCCGCATCACGCATTGCCAGTGAACGCAGCCAGTAACGGCGCTGGTTGGGTTTGAGCAGGAACAATGCAGGGGAGACGCCCGCTTGATGCTGGCGCTCCAAGATGACTTCAACTATTCTCTGGTAGCCAATGCCTTCACGGGTTCGTCCGAGAAGATTCTCGTGGCAGCTTACGAGTTGCTGCCAGAGCGCTTCCTTGGTAAGTTCTTGAAAAACCACACCATCCTGTCCATGGCTATTGAGTTCAATGGCGATAAGCTGAAAAGGAAGTACGTCCGTACCAGTCGCGTGGAAAACAGTGGCACTTGCCTTAACAGAACGTCCGTAAGTGGCTGATAAAACTTTCAGGAACGTCGAGGCATAAGCTTCCAATTCGGAAGACGTGGCAGGTTTAAGGCCAGGTGGGTTCCCCCCCTGTCGTTGAGCGTCTGGCAGCACGGTTTGGTGCAAATCCTCGACAAGGATTTTTTCGGCAGGGGACAGCTTCAGAAGCTCCATTACGGTATCGTCGATTGAGCTAGTTCCTTCTTTGACAAGCTCAACCAGTTTGGAATCCGAGACTCTAAGTGCGGGGATTTGCCTGAGTTCTGTTTCGGTAGCCTTGGGGATGAAGCCGGCGAACTGACCGCTTGTGAGAGCGAACCAATAGGGAGCAAAACTGCTTCGCAACATTAGCCAGAGTCCTGTGAGCACATCATGTTTGCCTTCGAGGTCTCTCACGCTGACGTAGCTATCGGAACATAGCGCGCCTTTACCTTGAGAGTCAGGTTTTACCAAGACTGCATCAAATCTTCCCGTTTCGGCTCGCCAGCTTTGTTTAAATAAAAGCTGTGGAGTATCGAAAGCCCGTAACCTTCCCTTGTCCTTTCGATGGACCATAGGATTATGATTCACAGGCAACACCCCAGCATCAATCCATCCATTTGTGGACGGCGGGCATTCTTTGTCAGACAAATAATGCCTATCGACAATCAATGGATCCGAAACCGGGCTTGCTTTCCCTCTAATTAATCCTTCACGGGTTAAAAGCTTATCGTCGGTTATGAGATTTTCTATGGTTTCTCCCTTTGATACACGTCGGATCAGTTCCAAGTCCCTTCGACCGCCCCACATGAGGACACTCCAAAGCAAATCATCTACCGCTTCCTCCTGAGAAATGAAGTGGATATCTTGGGGCTCAATGACGATGCGTATTCTATCCTCCGCATTGGATTGGGGCTTGGGGGTGACATAAGCGAAATCAGCGCTCGGTTTCGGCGATTGGGGATTGAAAGTAACCACACAACAGGCTCCTATGGCCTTTGCGAAGATATCCCGGCGAATGGCAGAGAGATTGATAATTTCCTCAATGGTAAACGAGGAGATCAATTTTCGCCGGAATTCCTGTGTTGGTTTGGATCGGTTCAACAAGAGGCCTCCGGGTTGAATCATGCTGACCCATCCGTCTGGCTTGGCGAGTTTAGCAGCCTTTGCTAGAAACACCGGTCCGTGATCCTTGGATGGCACTGTCCATCCATTTCGCTTGGCCCAACCATCTGCATCACTACGGATATCTTTTGCAGAGCTTTTCCCCCACGGGGCATTTCCGATCACCAGATCGAATTTCCCCGCGTCGAGTTGAGAATGAATAGGGGATTGCTCGACGAAAAAATCGTGATCTAGCAAATTTATTCCTCTGAGCAATGGAAGCAGTTTTTCTCTCGACCAATAGTATCGAGGATCCAATTCATCACAGAAGGAAAGATAGAGGCTGAATGCTGCAACACGGACTGCTTCTGGATTGATATCGACGCCGAATATCTGATTGCTCAACAGATTGCGGAGTTCGTTTGGCTTGGGCTCGGTCCCTAGACTGATCCTTAGTCGATGGGCAAGCCTTTGGAAGGCTTTTACGAGGAAAATGCCAGAGCCACAGGAGGGGTCGAGTACTTTCAGGTCCGAACGGTCACCTTTCCACGGAAGAACGGCGTCGAGCATGAAGTCCACCATCCTGCCAGGCGTGTAGTAGGCTTTGTCTTTATCTGGTGGACCAACAAACATCTCATAAATACTGCTTATAAGTTCCAGTGGAATCACATCGAAGGCATATTGCTGCCAAAGCAGCGCTTGCCCGCTTCGCAATTCTTCTCTGCCTGTTATGAAGCGGGACAAGAACTCCAAGTGCATCGGTTTTACCTCGCTTTTCTCATCTTCCCATTCTTTTTTTCGTTCTTCGGGAGTGTCTGCTTTACCTGGGAACAGGTCGCCGTTGAAACGTTCGTTCAGCCACTCAAAAAAATGATAGCAATCTTCGTAGTCCGCGAGTAGCTCTGGCAAGCCAGCGTGAACGCGGCCAAGGATTCCCTCTTTGGCTAGAGAGCGAAGCCGATCAACATGAAGAGCCGCGCGGCCGCAGGAGTCAGTGCGCTGGAAGAGAAATTGAATAAAGATCAGGCGGGCCAGCAGATCATGGCAACGTTTCTCGGGAAGCCCAAGGGCATCCCTTAAGTGGTTGCGTACGAAGACAAGATTCTGAATCAGGGTTTCATCCAGTCTTCCCGATGACTTAAATGCGCCGGGATGCTCTGAGAAATGCTTGCCTGCTAGCAAGTTCACCCAATGCAGGGCAGTTGTGGCGTCCTTTTGAATTCCAGAGACTTGAACAAGGGATGAAAGGGGATCATCAGATCGTTGTAAATCCACTGCAATCAAGCGAGCGGCGAGGTCAGATCCGATCAGGTTTAGTTCGGATTGAACTAAACCTTCGAGAGGCCTAACACAGCAAGACCATAGAAGAATTCGTCCTGGCTCCAGTGTCACTAGAATCGGTGCGTGGGAGAAATTCCACGCCAGACGATGGGCCTCTTGAAGCGTGTTAGGGCTGACATTCCGGTTAAACTCACAAATGATCGCCAGCGGCGCTTCAGTTTTTTCTGATTCAGGATTGGCGACAAGAAGCCCTGTTCTCACAGAGATTTTTGAGGTTCCGTTTTCCGAGATGGCAACGCGAGTTAATGGAGTCCCGATTTTTGCCTGAGCGATTGTGGCGAGATGGCTCATACCACCGCCAGAAGGCTTGAGAATACGCTCAGGCGATGGCCATGAAAGGAGTTGATGAGTTTCTACAAGATTCATGACATATTCTTTTTTAGATTAGATGTCCGATCCAGAGCACTCGGCCGAGTATCCTGACTCCATTGTCGGGATGTTTCAGATCGATTTCCTCGTCGTCATATTGTTCGTTATCGCTCTTCAAACGAAGCCTATTATTTTCACGGGGCTGGGTTCGCTTCACGAGGAGCGAATCTCCCCGACGAACCACGTAGATACCTTCCCGCGGTTGAACGTCTGCTCGATTCGCGATCAGTAATGAGCCATTGCGGATCGTGGGCTCCATGCTGTCTCCCTTGGCATGAATGGCAAACAGGTGACAAGAAGCGTTTTGAAAAGACACGGATCCGCTGGGAAAATATAGAAACTGTCCAGCCCCTTCATTTTCGGGAGGAATAAGGCCAGGTCCTGCACTTGCCTCTGCTGCAACCAATGGGATATGAAAGCCATCAAGATTCCTTGAGGAAACATCTGAATCCAACCCAGTGAGAAACCAATCCAAACTAACTTTGGCCGCCTTGCATATGGACCGAGCCGTGGAAACCGAGGGTGCTCCGCCGTTAAGGCAACGAGTGAGTGCACTGTTGCTCACATTGGCTTCTTTCGCTAGATCAGTCAAACCCCCAAACTTATTTGCGAGTTCGGTCAACCTATTTCCAATTGAATCTGGAATAATAGGTCTATAAGCTGTTTTGCGGCCCATTGTGTTTGTTATGATCGAAGAGTAGACGAGTATGCAATCGAAAATGTCGATTTAAGCTGTTATATTTTCGAATACGGTAATATTTATTCTGAACTCAAAAGAATTTCCGTTTCAAGGAGTGCATGAACAGTTCCCGTAACTCCAGCAGTAAGTTCCGTAAATGGACGAGTGAGAGCAATGAAGACTCCGCCACTTTACTTTAGGGTCTGAGCAGTTCGAATGATTGTAAAAGCGGTTCGAATGAAGGGACGAATAGTAGCAATGAAGACTTCGCCACTTTACATTAGAGGCTGAGCAGTTCGTATGATTGTAAAAGCGGTTCGAATGAAGGGATGTAAAGTAGCGATGAAGACTCCGCCACTTTACATTAGGGTCTGAACAGTTCGAATGATTGTAAAAGCGGTTCGAATGAGAGGATGAATAGTAGCGATGACGACTCCGCCACTTTACATTAGAGGCTGAGCAGTTCGAATTAAGGCATAAGCAGTTCGCTTGAATATACAAACAGTTCCGATGTGGGCACAATCAGTAACTGTGATCTTTCAAACAGTGCCAGTGCTCGCTAAAACAGTGCCCGTAAAGGGATGCGTTGTAGCACCAGGGACTTCGCCAGAGTCTCCGTGACCTCCACCACAGGTATTCGCTGGTTGCGAAGGAGCATCCAGGGTATGGAGCATGCTGTTGCGGGGTGTAGCACTTGTTTAACCCGGTGTGCCACGTTGCAATCAGGCAACATTGCATTTTCAGACTGGACTTGCGCTAACGCATGGCTTCTTATTGGTCTCGTTATGGCGCGCGATGTAAACTTTACTTTGGGCGGGCAGACTGCCACGGTGCAACTTGAGGCCAAGATCGACCGCAAATCGCTCTATGGGTATGCGGCCAAGACAATAGAGAAGGATGGGCGCAGCTTATCCCGCGGGTGGCTCTGCCCGGACGGGAAATTGCTTCGCCGGGAGTCGGTCGCCATGCAGAAGATTGATCCCGAGGGGACTCCGTTTGATGAACCAGTAACCGAGGCGAATGGCGAGGTGGTGTCGTTGCAGCCGAGTTCCTTCGAGCAGGCTGCGCCGATGGAGAGTGTGCCGCTGAAGGCGTTGATCGGGTTCAACGTGCGGGATGTTTACCCCCTTACGAAGTGCACGCTGGCTCCGGGGCTTTACAAGACGGTCTTTTCCTACCGCAAGAGCATTCAGCCCTATGATGCGCTCGTTCTGGTGCGCGCGGAAGACGCCTTTTTATTGGTCGGTCAGTATAAGGTGAGTACCATGGTGGGGCTTTCCGTGGCCTACGAGTTCTTCGACTCTGCCGAGGATGCCGAGGGCGAAGGCGAGGACCTCGATTTCTCCATGGTGTAGCCCTCCCCCATTCGCGCCAACCTCCACACTGCTTATCTTCATGGCCCAACAAATACTCCATCTGGAATTTAACGGTAAAAGTGCCCGCGTGAACTTCCAGGGACTGCCAGACCTCCGCCCAAAGCCCACGGTGACGCTGTCCACGGCAGCCGGGCCTGTCACCCAGGTTCGGGTAACGAATGGGCTCAATCCACGGGTCGATACGGCGCAGCTCCGCGGGGATATTCTTATCCAGGGGGACCCGGAGATCGACTTCGCGACTGCCGGGCAAATACTGGATGTCGATCAACTCACTACGACTTACTATGATCCCTCTGTGCCCGAGCCGCAGCCGGTGACGGATTTCCGCGAACTGGACATCGTGTACGATGCGTTTGGCAATGAGAAGGAGCGCCGACCCCATAGCAACCGCCGTCCGAACCTCAACGAGCTGCAACCCGTGAAGGTGGGCAAGCGTATCCCGCTGGCGCAGGCGCTGGTGCAGTTTGTGTTTCGGTTTAATTACCAGATTCTCCACAATGACAGCCTGACGCGGGACTTTCTCCACGACATCGCCCGCGAGCTGCACCAGAAACAGGAAGTCGCGCTCCTCGGCGCTGGTGCGAAGGGGACACTGCCCCTTGTCATCCGCGAGCGCGGCAGCCCGTACCGTGCGTTTCTCTACGGCGAAGTGGGCGAGGATGAGACGGCGAAAGACCGATACAAGCTCCTCATGCTGCTGAGTGACATGGAGCTGAAACGTCCGCCGCACGCTGCCTCCGGCACTCCCTAAACCCTCCTGCAAACACACCGCTTTCCACAAACTCCCATGCTTGACGAAGCCAAACTCCAAATCCGCGCTGGTCGCTACCGCATGGCCACTGCCGGGGCAGTGACCGACCAGACACTCATGGCAGTTGCCACTGAGTATGAGAACACCGTGAGCCGTAAGATAGTCTCCCTGGTACCGGATGATTTGGCGCGGCGCTTTCCCGGTAATGAACCGGTGCTCGCCACACTGAAATACGACGGCGAGGGAGTCTTCGTCTATTTCGAAGCCGGGAAATTTTGCTTCTGTTTTAATGCACCCTCCGGGCGTATGCGGCTGGGGTTCCCGGCACTCGACTGGCTGGAGAAAAAGCTCACCGCACAGGGTGTTCGTCGATGCCTACTGCGCTGCGAACTCTGGCTCCCACCAGAGCCCGGAGCCATTCGCCGCAAGGGCGTGAGCGATGTTATCCGCGCGAGCTTTAGCGGAAAGGAAGAGGACATCGCCGGGCTGCGGCTTATTGTGATCGATATCGTCATGCTGGACGGCAAAGACCACCGGCCAAACCTTGCGCAGTTTCAAACCACTTGGGATGCACTCGCCACGCTCGCGGGGACGGATACCACGGCCCCGTGCTTCCGCATGGCAGGCTCGATTATCTCGGAAAAGCAAGTTGTAAGCTGGTTTAATGAGCAAGTCTCCGCCGGTGCCGAGGGCCTCGTCATTCGCCGTCTACAGCGCGCCGAGGCGTTGAAGATAAAGCCCTTCCGCACCATCGATGCTGTCGTCATCGGCTTTGTTGAAGGCGAGTTTGAGGAGCAGTACGGTGTGACCTCGCTCCTCATGGCGCTAAGTCACCCCGAGGCGGTGGACGCGCCCCTAATGCTGCAAACTTTTGGCCGCGTGGGTACCGGATTAAGTGATGAGCTGCGTGTCTCGCTCCTGGATAATCTCCGCTCCATGAAGGTGGTGGCACCACTCACCATGACAGACTCCGATGGCCGCGCGGTACACTTTGTGAAGCCCACGCTTATCGCGGAAATAGCGGGCGAGGACCTCACTCCCCTGGCCGGAAAGGGAGCAGAGAACCGCACACAGACCTTTGTTTGGGACAAGGCATCCGGCACGTATAAGTTTGTCGGCCTCGCTGCCTGCCCACGGCTGACATTTGCCCGCTTCCAGCACTGGAGGGAAGACAAGTCTCTAGCCAGTGGCGGAGCCCGCATAACCCAGATAGTGGAGAGCGCGCCGAAGCCCGAGGTCAAGGCCCCCACGGTCGCTGCACCGGTCGTACTTCGGCGCGAAGTCTATGCCAAAGGCACCGAAGCCGTGCGCAAGCTGATTGTTATCCAGCAACCCGAGGCCGAAGGCCAGTTTCCTTATGTTATCTTTTGGAGTGATTACTCCACCAAACGCGCCGAGCCCCTCAAGGTCACCACGCAGTACGCCGATACGGAATCCCGCGCCAATGCATTGGCGGACAAACTCGTTGTGGAGGGTGTCACGCGCGGTTTTGTCCCGTATGATCCCCACGCATACCTGGCTACGGCAGCGGATAATACCCCAAAGCCACCGACAAAGAAGAAAGCGAAGAAGGAGGAGCCTGAGTAATAGGGCTGGAATGGGAGCCCCTACTCTCGAACTGAACAAACTGTGTCCTGGACAATAGAACAAGCCCTCGCCCTCGCACCGGACCCGGCATCAGCTAAAGCCGGACAGGGATTATCCAGTCCACGCAAGTGGCAGAGCTTGGGGCGGAATGGAAACGCTGTGTGGGGGCTGTGTCAGGGCAGTGGAGCGGACCCTTATCAAGCCAGAATCGATCTCTCCGAACCCGCATTCAAGTGCTCCTGCCCAAGCCGGAAGTTCCCCTGCAAGCATGGGCTGGGTTTGCTACTCATCTTTATCCAAAATCCTCAGGCTGTAGTTGAGGGCGAACCGCCTCCATGGGTAACCGAGTGGATGCAGTCCCGGCAGGCACGCGCCGAGAAAGCCGCTGCGAAGGCCGAGGTTGCCACCGAACCTCCCGCCGATCCCGAGGCAGTTGCCGCAGCCGCTGCAAAACGCGCCCAAAAGCGCGAGGAGCGCGTAGCCGATGGGCTGGCGGAGATGGAGCTATGGCTGCGTGATACGGTGCGCACCGGGCTTGCCTCTGCCCAGGCGCAGTCATCCAGTTTTTGGGAGAATAAAGCGGCGCGTCTCGTCGATGCGCAGGCACCGGGAGTAGCCCGCCGCGTCCGCGAGCTGGCCACACTCTGCGCGTCTGGCACAGGCTGGCAGGAGCGTGTCCTGGGGGAGCTGGCCAGGCTCTATCTGTTGCGCAGAGCCGCTGGGAGATTGGAGTATTTACCCGAGCCAGAGCGGCACCTCGTGCGCAATGCGCTTGGGTGGACAACCAAGACGGAGGATGTTATCCAATCTGGCGCCGTGGAGGCCGACTGGTTTGCTACCGGTCAGCGTGTGGAAGAGGATGAGCGACTTGCAACCCGACGCACATGGATGCTGAAGGATGATGGTGCCCAGTGGGCGTTGTTACTCCAGTTTGCACCGCATGGGCAGCCCTTGAAGAACGAGTTTCCCGCGCCACGCGCCTATCACGGTGCGCTCTCGTATTATCCCGGCTCATTGCCACTTCGTGCAGTGCCTTCCGGAGCCCTCAACCATTCACCGCTGGTAGTTCCGGGAGGAGAATCTATTTCCACCTCACTGAACCGGTACGCTGGGGCCCTTGCGCGAGACCCCTGGCTGGAGCAGTGGCCCATGCTCCTTGGCGGTGTCATCCCCTGCCAGCATGAGGGACTACGATGGCTGCGCGATTCTTCGGGGGACGCCATTCCCGTTGCTATGAAACACCCGCGCTGGTGGACTCTGCTTTCCATCTCCGGTGGCGATCCAGTGACAGTTTTCGGCGAGTGGACAGGTGAGTTTTTCTGGCCACTGACGGTCTTCACCGATCAGCAATCCTTTACCCTTGGCAACGGATGAATGCCTGGAAACAACTCGCCGGCCAGGCATTAATCGGCACGCAGAACGAGGCTCCAGCAAAGCCGGTCACTGGCGATGCGAACTGGGATGGACTTCTTGCCCAATGCGTCAATTCGGACAGGGAGGGCAGCTTGCTCGGTCTGGCTGCGGCTCTGCAGTTGGCCAGACAAGGCGGATACAAGCCGCTAAAGCTGGATGGCATACCCGTGTGTGCGGAACACGAGGAGCGTCCCTATTGTTCGGAAGCGGCATCGTCCCTGCTGGTACGAATGCTGGATGGGTATGAAGCGGAGAGCATTTCAGAATGGCTTGAACTCTGCCAGGCTCGCGGACAATTGGTCCGCCCGGAGTGTGTACCCGATTTGCTGAACTGGGTGGCTGGCAAGACTGCCAGTATTCCTCACGTGCAGGCAGTCATGGGGAACCGCGCCCAGTGGTTAATCACTCAGAACCGGGACTGGGAGAAGCTGGCAGTGTCCGCATCTCCAGTTGATGTGCATTTCGATATTGGAGACTCCGGGGAGCGTCTGGCTGCATTGAAAGCGATGCGTCAACGGGACCCGGCAACCGCAAGAATCCGCTTGGAATCGACTTGGGCAAAAGAATCACCGGAGGACCGCCCGGCGCTTCTCCATGTGCTTGAGATAAATCTCGGTATGGAGGATGAACCCTTTCTGGAGGCCGCCCTGGACGACAAGCGCAAGGAAGTGCGGAGAACGGCCGCACACCTGCTTGGCGAACTGCCACAGAGCCGACTCACGCTGCGGATGATAGAGCGGGTGACACCACTGCTAAAGTGGCAGGCTGGCGGTTTGCTTCGTAGTGCTAAGCTCGATGTCACTCTTCCCGAGGCCTGTACGCCCGCAATGATTCGCGACGGGATTGAGCAGAAATCCACCAATCCCAAACAAGGACAAAGGGCGTGGTGGTTCCAACAGATGCTGGCAGCCGTCTCTCCAGCGCATTGGTCTGTGTTATGGAAGACCACGCCTACCGCCCTACTCAATGTTGCCCGAAAGCAGGAAGAGGTGTCCAGCGAATGTGTACAGGGGTTGACCCACGCGACGATCCGTTTTTCGGATAGAGAGTGGGCTGAGGCATTAGTAGGCATGCCAATGGAAAAGGGATGGATGGAGTTCGCCATTTCTCCAGCCCTTCTCAAGGTTTTGTCGGCTGAGACGCGTCTGGACTTCTTCATCAAAATACTTGGGCAGAGTTCGGTGAGCCGCTCCCTGGCCATCATTGACTACGCGCTGGTTTTCACTCCCTGGAACCCGCTCCTGGCCCGAACCATTATTTCGACGATGCAGAAACAGTGGCCACTCCAGCAAGACTGGGCCGTGTACACCTCGTGGCTGAGCACTCTGAAACGAGTGGCACGGCATATCCCGCCATTTACAGCCCAATCCATGCTTTGGCCACAGGATGCCATGCCCACGCTTAAGGAACACATCGACGCATTTCTTAACACTCTGGAATTTCGCCAGAAGATACATCAGGCATTTGCCACAACCTCCACTCCATCATGAGCCAGCCAACAGAGTCCCCCATCGCATCCATTCGCCAGTCAGCCGAAGTTATCTATGCAGCGGAACTGGCTGCACTGGCCAAGGCCGATGATCGCCCCCGCCCACCCAAGTGGCTGCTTTCTCCATGGGCTGTCTGCACCTATATCATCGGCGGTGTCACCGTGGAAGGCGTGGAGATCACCCCCAAGTACATCGGCGACAAGCGGCTGATTGAGATAGCCGTCGCCACGCTGGCAACAGACCGCGCGCTGCTCCTGATAGGTGTCCCCGGCACAGCCAAGAGCTGGCTTTCGGAGCATCTTGCGGCAGCCATCAGCGGCGATTCCCGCATGATCGTTCAAGGCACCGCGGGAACCGGAGAAGAAGCCATCCGCTACGGCTGGAACTACGCGCGTCTTCTGGCCGAGGGGCCTTCGCACGCGGCTCTAGTAGCCAGCCCGATTATGCGTGCCATGCAGGACGGGAAAATTGCACGCATTGAGGAGCTGACCCGCATCCCATCCGACGTACAGGATTCGCTGATTACCATTCTCTCCGAGAAGACGCTCCCGGTTCCTGAGTTGAATTCGGAAATCCCCGCCACCCGTGGATTCAGCATCATCGCTACTGCCAATGATCGCGACCGTGGCGTCAATGAGTTATCCAGCGCGCTCAAGCGACGGTTTAACACGGTGGTACTCCCACTGCCTGATACGCTGGAGGAAGAGGTGGACATTGTGCAGCGTCGGGTGGCTTCGATTGGCCGTACGCTGGCACTTCCGACTGAGCCCCCGGCGTTGGAGGAGATTCGCCGGCTGGTCACAGTCTTTCGCGAACTGCGTTCAGGAGTGACCATCGATGGCAAGACCAAGCTGAAGACGCCATCAAGTACACTGAGTACGGGTGAAGCTATTTCGGTCATGAATCAGGGGCTCTCCCTTGCAGGGCATTTCGGCGATGGTACATTGAGGGCGGGTGACCTGGCTGCGGGCATGGCCGGTGCGGTCATCAAGGACCCGGTGCAGGACCGTATCGTATGGCAGGAGTATTTGGAAACTGTGGTCAAGGAACGCGATGGGTGGAAGGATCTCTACCGCGCCTGCAAGAAAGAATCGGGAGTCTAGCCTAATCGGTTCCATGGCTTTCCACATACTAGGCGTCCGTCATCATGGCCCGGGTTCAGCCCGCAGCGTTCAGGCTGCGCTGAATTCCATTCAGCCGGATGTGATTCTACTGGAAGGCCCACCTGAGGCGGATTCGCTGGTCGGTAGCGTAGGAAATCCCGAACTGCAACCGCCGGTTGCACTCCTGCTCTATGTACCGGATGCACCCCAACGAGCAGTATTTTACCCATTCGCAAGCTTCTCACCCGAGTGGCAGGCACTGCGCTATGCCAATACCCACTCTGTACCGCTGCGATTCATGGACCTGCCCATGGCGAACCAGTTGCTGCCACCCCGGGTTCCCATTGAGAAACAGCAGGGACCCATTGACGCCGAGACTATTAGCGAGGCGGTTCCTCAAGCTGCAACAATCCCTCCGGCACTTGCAAATGAAGAAGAGGTGGATGACGACGAAGAAAACGATTCCATCCCTGAGGGTGTGGATGTAAATGACCCACGCATGCAGCGGGCCATGGAGATACGCATGGATCCCATTGGGTTTGCTGCGCGACTCGCCGGGTACTCCGATGGAGAACGCTGGTGGGAGCACCTGGTGGAGCAGAGACAAAATACTGACGAAGTTTTTGCTGCGGTCATGGAGCTGATGCAGGCGATGCGTGAAGACTGTACCGACCTTATCAGTCTTCGCGAGCAGCGACGCGAAGCCACCATGCGGCAAACGATGCGCGCTACACAGAAGGAAGGATTCCAGAAGATAGCCGTGATATGTGGAGCATGGCATGGGCCAGCACTGCTTACTCTACCCCCAGCGAAACACGACAACGAGATACTCAAGGGTCTGCCAAAGGTGAAGATAGCAGCGACATGGATTCCCTGGAGCCACGGTCGTCTGGCCCGCGCCAGTGGCTACGGTGCAGGTGTGAATGCACCTGGCTGGTATCAGCATCTATTCAATCACCCGCACAATCCCATGCCGGGATGGATGTCTCGTGCAGCGCGCGTCTTCAGGGCCGAGGGGCAGGATGGCTCACCCGCGCACGCCATTGAAGCCACCCGTCTCGCGGATACACTCGCCTCGCTTCGTGGTGCACCGCTCCCCGGGTTGCCGGAAGCGATGGAAGCCATACGCACCATCTACTGCTTTGGGCAGGATGCGCCCCTGCGGTTACTGGAAGAGAAACTATTGGTTAATGAGAAGCTGGGAAAAGTCCCCGACGATGTTCCCCAGGTACCTATTGCCACGGATCTCGCCAGGGAGCAAAAGCGACTTCGCATGCCACCTGAGGCGTCCCACAAGGTTTACGATCTAGACCTGCGCAAGCCGAATGACCTCGACCGGAGCCGACTGCTCCACCGGTTGAATCTTCTCAGCCTGCCCTGGGGGAAAGTGCAGACCACACGGGGAAAGTCTGGCACCTTTCATGAAATCTGGAACACGCTGTGGAAGCCCGAGTTTGCGCTTACCCTCATCGAAGCCAGCACCTGGGGAAATACGCTGATGGAGGCTGCGGCCAGTCGCGTATTTAATGACAGTCAGAAATCTGCCAGCCTGCCGGAATTAACCACACTACTCGATGCCGTGCTGCTGGCGCATCTACCCGAGTCGGTTGGCAAGCTACTGGAACGGTTGCAAAATGTGGCTGCTGTAACCACGGACCTTCCGCATCTGATGGAGGCGCTTCCACCACTGGCCAACATCAACCGCTATGGAGACATCCGCCAGACCGATACCTCCGCAGTCGCAGAAGTGGTGAGTGGACTCGTTGCGCGTATCTGTGTCGGGTTGGTGCCTGCGTGCTCAAGCATGAATGACGAAGCCGCCAAGCAGATGAGTGGGCTGATGGGGAGCACCGATCAAGCCGTGAGTCTGCTTGAGAACACTGAGCATGCCACCGCATGGAATCATACCCTTGAGAAACTCTCCACGGATGGCGCACTGCATGGGCTCGTTACCGGGCGTGCGACCCGGATTCTTTTTGACCGGAAGCTTATTCCCGCCGACGAACTGAATCGCAGGATGAGTCTCTCCCTCTCCACCGCAAATGGGTCAACACAGGGCGGTTACTGGCTTGAAGGATTTCTTAGCGGCAGTGGCCTTGTACTGCTGCATCATCCCGATTTGCTCAAGCTGGTGGATGCATTCATTGGCGAGTTAGGCGATGATCATTTCACCGGGCTTCTTCCACTCTTGCGCCGGACATTCACCGCGTTCAGTGCGCCAGAGCGCCGCCAGATAGGCGAGCACTTGCTGGGGCAGGGTGGCACTGGCAGCAGCCCGGTACTCGCTCTGCAAAGTGGCTGGGATTCAGAGCGCAGCCAGTGCTTGTTGCCAACCCTTCGACTCTTTCTTGGCCTCAACCCGGAGTCCCTCGCATGAGTACTATCACGTCCACAGAACGCCTTCGCCGGTGGCGTCTCATTCTGGGTGGCAAGGAGGCTGACGGCATCCAGTGTGCACTCACCCCGGCGGATGCCACCATGGATTCCGCGCTCTCCGCACTCTATGAGTCCGAGCGCAGTGCCGGGTTGGGAAGCTCCGCCCCGAATGTCGCACGCTGGCTGGGAGATATTCGCGAGTATTTCCCCAGCTCGGTGGTGCAGGTGATGCAGCAGGATGCGATTGATCGCCTGGGGTTAAAGCAGCTCCTGCTCGAACCCGAATTACTCGAAACCGTTACACCAGATGTCAACCTCGTTGCCACATTGATTTCGCTGGGCCGTGTAATCCCTGCAAGAACGCGCGAGACTGCCCGTCAGGTTGTGCGCAAGGTGGTGGAGGACTTGGAAAGACGCCTGGCCAATCCTCTCCGGCAGGCTATCACTGGCAGCCTCTCACGGTCCGTCCGCAATCGCAGACCCCGCCACGCGGAGATCGATTGGAACCGCACCATTCGTGCAAACCTGCGACACTATCAGGCGAAGTACCGTACCATAGTGCCACACACACGCATCGGGTTTGGTCGCAAGAGTTCTGCCCTGCGCGACATTATCCTCTGCGTGGATCAGAGCGGCTCCATGGCCAGCTCGGTGGTGTACTCCAGCATCATGGGCGCAGTGATGGCGAGCATGCGCAGTGTGAACACTTCCATGGTGGTTTTCGATACCGCCGTGGTGGACCTCACCGCTGAACTCAAGGACCCCGTAGACCTTCTCTTTGGCACCCAACTTGGCGGGGGCACCGATATCAACCTTGCCCTAAAGTACTGTCAGGGAATTGTAAGACGTCCCAATGATACGGTTCTCGTCCTGATAAGTGACCTTATTGAAGGTGGCAACCAACAGGAGATGATCAAGCGCGCCGCCGCACTTGCGGGAAGTGGAGTATGTATGATTGCCCTGCTCGCGCTTGATGACAGGGGTACGCCCTGCTACGACCACAATGTAGCAGCAGCATTTGCTACTCTTGGGATTCCCTCATTTGCCTGTACTCCGGACCGCTTCCCCGAACTCATGGCAGCCGCATTGCGCAGGCAAAACCTTGCCCAGTGGGCAGCAGCTCAGGGGATTGTGACGGCGGGGAAGGCGGGGTGATAGTAGAGTTACGCTGGATGCTGTAACCCGTGTTTAACCAAAGAGCATTGAAGCCGGGATGGCTCGCACATTTTTGGTCAATGGCTGATAATCCGTACCTGAGTAAATTACAATACCCGGTCCGTGTGTGGGATTGAGGGCGATCCATTGCTCCATGGATGCAGCATCCTCTGCGGTGACGGTGCGGGAGGCTTTGACCTCAAAGAGTAGTTTGGTGCGTCCGCAATCGATCAACCCATCAACTTCCAGTTGGTCATGAGTGCGTACGTGGTGGAGGCGAGCGGGTGTGGGAAGTAGCGATAGGAGTGATTCGACCTCCATCATGACGAAGCTCTCAAAAAGGCGTCCGCGCAAAAGTGGCTCGCTATCAATAATCTTTATATCTGCAATACCTAGGAGATGTGAGCAGAGGCCTGTATCTGTCCAGAATAGCTTTGGGGATTTAACCAGACGTTTACCTATATTGATGAAATACGGCGGAATGCGCCGGATTAGAAGACTCGCTTCTAGAATTGAAAGATGCCGTCCTGCTGTTGCTGGGCTCAGTCCGGCATCCCGGGCCAGACTAGCTTGGTTGACGATGGTGGCAGTCAGGCCGGCAGTCAGTAGCATGAGGCGGTTAAAGTCAGCGAGATTACCTATGTCTGATATTCTCCGCAAATCTCTCTCAAGATAGGTCAGTCGAAAGGATTCCATCCAGAGGCTTCGTTCGCGCGCGGTTCTTGCCCGTACACTCAGGGGGAATCCTCCTCGCAGTAAGCGGGAAAAATCGAACGGAGGGGATTTGTGGCTGGTAAATGCAGCGTCCAAAGATTCGGCTGAACTACTTGTAAGCCAGTCCATCCAGCGTGTTGCGCCTGTCTCCTCAGCGCGAGTGATGGGTGGCAAACGCATCACACCTACACGGCCAGCAAGTACGTGAGAAATATCAGCGCAGTGGTCGAGATCGGCGGACCCTGTCAGCAGGAACCGACCCGGTTGGCGGTTGAGATCACTCAGCCGTTTAATTTCGCGCAATAATCCTGGCACCAACTGGACCTCATCAACAGTGATTGGCTGTGTACGGTCAAGAAAAGCTTTGGCGTCACCCTCCGCTGTGGACCGGAGGGTGATATCATCAAGCGATAGATATTCCCGGTCTGACAGCAAAGAAACGAGCGTGGATTTGCCTACTTGACGCGGCCCAACCACTGCAACCACTGGAAATAGCTGTAGCATTTCTTGCAGGAGTGGTGAATATAAACGTGCTATCATGCGTGAAATCGTATCACGCCGTGATATAAAATCAATACATCACGTGGGATAAATTCAGGCCGGAATGTCCGCCCTCCCCTCATTCAATCGACACGAATTCAGACATACATCCTGATGTGGTGGGAACTAAGATGAACCCATCTTCCTATGCAGCGCCAATGACTTCAGGATGTCTGAAGTCGGTTCGTCTACGCCTTGGCTTACAACAGCCCCTTCGTTGAAGGCAGGGACCCGCTCATGCGTGGATTGGGGCTCACGGCGGAGCCGAGGGCGCGGGCGAAGCCCTTGAAGATGGCTTCTGCTATATGGTGCGGCTCGTCGCCGTACTCGATTTTGATGTGGACGTTCGCTGCGGCACTGTTGGCAAAGGCTTGGAAAAACTCCTTGAACAGGGCCACGTTAAAATCGCGGACGTACCACGTAGGTGAGTCCACCTGCCATACAAGAAAGGCGCGCCCGCTCAAGTCGAGTGCCACGCGGGCGAGAGTCTCGTCCATCGGAAGCAGGAAGAAGCCGTAGCGGTGGATGCCTACCTTATCCCCCAATGCTTTCTTGAGTGCTTCCCCTAAAACGATGCCAACATCCTCCACCGTGTGGTGGTAATCCACGCTAATGTCGCCCCGCGCAACCAGCTCCAAGTCGAAGCCCCCGTGTTTCGCGAACAGGTCGAGCATGTGATCGAAGAACGGGATGCCCGTGTCCACCTTCGCCACGCCCTTGCCATCGAGGTCGATTGTAAGGGTGATCTGGGTTTCCTTCGTGTTGCGAGTAATTGAGGCGGTACGCATGGGATGTGAATGTGAATTAAAGATTACAAATTCCAGATTACAAATTCCAGATTACAGAATGCGGATTGAATTTTTAAATTTTAAATTTTGAATTTTAAATCTTTCTGCCTTCAGCCTACTTCCATTGGTCCAGAATGGCATACAGTGCCTGCATCTCGGCATCGTTGCCGATGCTGATGCGCAGGAAGGAGGCGGTGAAGGGGTGGCTGCCAAAGTAGCGGACGAGTACCTTGTTCTTATTGAGGTGGTCAAAGAGGCTCTTCCCTACGGTAGGACCTTTTTCACCACGGGCATTTACGGGCTCAGTGAAGACGAAGTTCGTGTGCGTGTCATACACGAACCAGCCGCGTGAGCGCAGCTCTGCTACGGTACTCGCGCGGGTGGCGAGTATCTTCGCCGTCGTCATCCTATGATAATCCTGGTCCAGCAACGCAGCGAGAGCACCAGCTTGAGCGAGGCGATCAAGGTTGTAACTGTCGCGCACGCGGTCCATCAGGGAGACAATCTCCGCCGAGGCCAGCCCATAGCCGACGCGCAGCCCGGCAAGGCTGTAAGATTTGGAGAACGTCCGGGTAATGACCAGATTCGGGTACTTGTGGAGCAGGGCCACGGCATTCTCCGGAGCAAAGTCAGCGTAGGCTTCATCCACTACGAGTATGCCTTCGTAGCGCTCCAGCAGCGCGGCGATGCTCTCGTTTGAAAACGCCGTGCCTGTGGGGGCGTTCGGCGAAGTCAGGAAAAATATTTGTGCACCACTCGCAGCAATCGCATCAATTGGCAGCTCCATATTCCGCTCAAATGGAACGGAAAGCAGCGTCGTGTTCTGGATGCCAATCAGTGTGGGATACAGTGAGTAGCTAGGCAATGTCCACCCTGCCGACTCCGTCGCCCCACAGAAGACACGCATAAGCATGTTAATGGTGTCGTCCGAGCCATTGCCAATGATCACATTCGACTCGTCCACGCCGTGGAACTTCGCCAGTGCCTTGCGCAAGGGCCGCGCATCCGGCACGGGATAGAGGCGCAGCTTATCCACTTCTGCCAGTATGGCCTCCGCGACCTTTGGGCTGGGTGGGTAAGGGTTTTCATTGGTATTGAGCTTAATCCAGCCTGGTTCCTGCGGTTGCAGACCTGGCACATAAGGACTCATGGAACGAATGTGCGCCTGGGCACATTCAGCTATGGCGGGAAGGGTTTTCATCAGAAATATTCGATGAATGCAACAAGCTGGTGACAGCCTTGGCAAGCCCGCTCATGCATCTGGTGCAAGAATGGGCTAACACTCACTGGGTATGACTGACACCAGCGCATCCCGTAGCTCTTTTACCCAAGCTTTACCAGCCAAGGGCACTCCCGTCGTCGTTAAGGGCAGTCCGTGCGTTGTCAAGGACGGTCCCCGCGTTGATTAGGGCGGTCCCCACGTTGATAAGGGCAGTCCGTACGTTGATAAGGGCGGTCCCCACGTTGATTAGGGCGGTCCCCGCGTTGATTAGGGCGGTGTGTGCGTCGTTAAGGGCGGTCCGTACGTTGATTAGGGCGGTCCGTGCGTCGTTAAGGGCGGTCCGTACGTTGATTAGGGCGGTCCGTGCGTCCTTAAGGGCGGTCCGTGCGTTGTTAAGGACGTTTGGATCGTAGATAAAGATGCTTCCCCCGTGCCTAAGGGCGCTCCTGCGCTTCCGAACGACGCTCCTGCCTGCCGCGTGGTAGATGGTGGCTATTCACCTTAGACATCCTGAAGTCAGCACGAAAACAAAGAGAATACCAGCGAGTACCGGGAAGTAGAATGAACCCAAGAGGACTGGGTATAGGTGATGCGCCCATGCAGCGCCAACGGCGCGACCACTTATTAGCCTGAGCCAACGGCCCAGGCTATAGTTGTTGCGTGCCGTTGGCGCATTTAAGGCATTTAGGGTTCATCTCATTTCACACGACTTAACCTAGAAAGGAAAATGGTGGGTGACCAATCCATGCTTTTCGAGGATGCCGTAGGCAGGATTCAGGGCAATACGTCACCCGATGAGTGCATCTATCTTGCTCTTTCCTGGAAAGTGAGAGGCGCGCATGGATGATTTGCATAGTATTCCCTTGCCACACGCATCGGTACGGGATTAGGCCAGTAGCAACTGATTTCAACCCTTATCCAAGATTATGGACCCAAGATATAACAAGCTTGCCGAAGTTCTCACTGGTTTTTCCACCCGTCTCGCCGCTGGCGAAAAGGTTTATATCGATGCCTACGACATCCCAGATGGTATTGTGGTTGCCCTCATCCGCGCAGCCCGGGCACGCGGGGCAGACCCCATCGTTAATATCAACCAGAGCCGCGTGACTCGCGAGATGCTTCGCGGGGCAACACGCGAGCAGTATTCCGCAGTAGCCAAAATCGAGCTTACGCGCATCCAGTCGGTGGACGCCTATATCGGCGTGCGCGGTGCCGGTAATATTTTCGAGAACTCGGATGTCGATACAGAGCGCATGAGCCTGGTGCAGAGCCAGCTCAAGGAAGCCTGGGACTATCGCATAAACAAAACTCGCTGGGTGGTGCTGCGCTGGCCCACCTCCTCGATGGCGCAGCAGGCGCTGATGAGCACGGAGGCTTTCGAAGACTTCTATTTCCGCGTCTGCACCCTCGACTACGCGCGCATGGTTCCCGGGATGGATGCCCTAAAGCAGGCACTCGAAGCGACCAGCGAAGTCCGCATAGTCAGCCCCGGAACAGACCTGCGGTTCTCCATCAAAGGTCAGGGCGCCATTCCCTGCGGCGGCCTCAGAAACATCCCGGACGGCGAGGTTTATACCAGCCCGGTGAGGAACTCCGTCGAAGGTGTGATTACCTACAACGGCCCGACCGTTTATCAAGGTACTTCCTTTGATAATATCCGCTTTGTCTTCAAAGAAGGCAAAATCGTGGAGGAGTCGTGCAGCGGACCGCAAAAGAAACTTACCGAAATTCTTAATACCGACGCCGGCGCCCGATACATTGGCGAGTTTGCCATCGGGTTTAACCCACACATCCTCCACCCGATGCGCGACACGCTTTTCGATGAGAAGATCGCAGGCAGTTTCCACTTCACTCCAGGGCAGGCCTATGCGAATGAGGCCGACAACGGCAACCGCTCGCAAATTCACTGGGATATCGTCTCCATCCAGCGTCCCGACTACGGCGGCGGCGAGATGTATTTCGACGGCCAACTCGTCCGCAAGGATGGCATCTTCCTCGTACCCGGTTTGGACAAACTGAACCCGGAGTATCTGCTGGGTTAGGGTGGGGTAATCTAAAAAGGAAAATGGGAAGCAGACAAGAATCGTAAGATATCGCCATTACCGATTACCTTCTGTTGCACCGAAGCATTTGGTTAGCGTAGAATTCATTGCATTCTGCCGCGCCTTTGGCGCGAAATATGAAGCTGGTCAAATCTCATGGGAAGTTACGCTTTGGAGTTGCACGTCCTTTTTACATGGGCGACAACGAGTAAGACAAAAACATTCATTCCCTATTCCTGGCAATTATCCATGTCAGCCTACGAACACACACTTCCATTTGCCGCGTTTCTAGCCAATCTCCCCAAGACCGAAACCCACCTCCATATCGAAGGCGCGTTGCCCTGGCATCTGCTGCATGCTCTGGATGCGGTGAAGTTTCCCCATCCGCCTGCCTCGTGGCATCCGGAATACCGGTTCCGTGATTTCGACCACTTCGAGAGTGAGTTACTCGCCATGGCGTTCGGCTGGTACACGAGCCCGGAGCGGTATCACGAAGCCGCGAAGCTCATCTTTGCCCGTCATCTGGCCCAGAATGTGCGCTATGTGGAAACGAGCTTCGCCTCGGGCGTGGTGGAGTTTGGGGGATTGGACGGGCACGCAATTGTGAAGGCGATTAAGTCGGCTGCACCCGCGGGGCTGACGGTTAAGGTCTTCTGCGGTATTCACCATAATGGCTATAACGAGCGCACCCGTGACTTTCTGGAGGACTGCATCCACTGGCCGGAGCTGGATGGGCTCGATCTCCATGGCACCGAGTCTATGCCACTAGAGGACTGGACCGCGCGGCTATGGCAAAAGGCCCGCGATGCAGGGAAGTTTACCAAAGCTCACGCCGGGGAATTCTGTGGGCCTGAATTTGTGCGTCAGGTCATCCATGAACTGGGTGTGCGAAGGATTGAGCACGGTGTCCGCGCTGCGGAAGACTCGGCGCTACTCGCCGAGATGGCCGCGCTGGGAGTGGCCTGCGATGTATGCCCCATTAGTAATGTCAAACTCGGTCCCACCCGTTCGCTGGCGACCCACCAGATTCGCCTGCTGCACGACGCTGGGGTTGTCTGCACGGTTAATACGGACGATCCGCTCTCCTTTGGGAACACCTTAACCGAGGAATACCTCGCTCTACACCGCGAGGCAGCCTTTACCCGGAACGAACTGGTGGCACTGGCGAAGAATGGATTCAAGGTGGCGATGATTCCTGACAATGACAGGCAACGCGTGTTGGGAGAACTTGACGAATGGGTTGCAAAAGAGTGAACTGCTCCTTTCCCCGTTCCTCATATGAGTAAATCTCTGCAAATTGCCATCATTGGCTGTGGCGTGATCGGTCCCGTTCATGCTGAAAGTTTTCTACGCAATCCCGGCGTCTCCTTGCGCTGGGCATGCGATGTACAAGCGGATCGCGCAGCACGCCTCGCTGAGAAATATAACGTGGCGCGCCAGACGACATCCATCGATGAGGTGCTGGCAGACCCCGAAGTCGATGCCGTAGCCATCTGCACCGACCACTACACGCACGCCGCGCTCGTGGCATCCGCTCTGGATGCCGGCAAGCATGTGCTCTGCGAAAAACCACTCGGCATCTCGAAGGCCGACCTCCAAGTGATAGGCGACGCAGTCGCGCGCAATCCTGGCGTGTACTTTGGCGGTGTGCTTCAGCACCGGTTTGATCCACTCTACCGGTGCATGAAGACATGGGTAGCCGCAGGGTATCTGGGGAAGCCCGTAACTGCTGCGCTCCAAGTGCAGTGCTTCCGCTCGCCCGACTATTATAAGATGGATAAATGGCGCGGCACATGGGCGCAGGAAGGTGGCTCCGTTCTGATTAATCAGGCGATTCACTTCGTAGATTCCATCCAGTGGATCATGGGCGGCGCCTCCGCCGTATGCAGCCGCTGTGAAAACCTCGGCCACCAAGGTTTAATTGAGACCGAGGATACCGCCGCCGTTGCCCTGCACTTTAAGAACGGGGCTATCGGCACCCTCAGTGTAACCTCGGCCAGTATGCTCGACTGGGAGCCGACGCTCTCCGTTTACGGCACCGATGGGTTTATCGAGACCCGCAACGGCCAGCTCGCACGCCTCCAGTGTCGCGACAAGGCGCTCGAAGCCCGGTTGATTACCGAGCTCGCCGCACAACAGGAAGCCGAGAAGACAACAGTGGGCAAGGACTACTACGGACCGAGCCATCCCACCCAGATCGCAGACTTTGTCCATGCCATTCAGCAGAGCAGACAACCCTTTGTCGGCTTTAACGAAGCCCGCCAACCCGTGGAAGTCGTCCTCGCCATCTACCAATCGAACCGCGAAGGTCGCTGGGTAAATGTAGGGTAAGGAGGAAGAAGGCAGAAGGACAGAAGAGTAGTCAGTAGTCAGTAGAAAGTAGGAAAGGCAGAAGCTGCGTGTCCATCGAGTCCATTCGAGTCCATACCAGCCCATTCCAGTCCATTCCATTTCGCCGCATATCCATTATGCCCCGGTCATGCCACAGCATTATGCACCGCAACCACCCCGGACACACTATGTGCTAATGATTAGACGCCCCAAGTAGAAAAATGTTGCAAAATATTTTTGTAAATGTAACTAAGTCCCCGTTCATCGTTCTTAACCAATCAAACTAGATCATATCGCTATGACTCATTCTCTCGCTAAAAAGATTCGACGGGGAGTGCTATTCGCTCCCCTCGTTGGTGTAGGTCTTGGGCTCTCGTCCATGGCGTACGCACAAACCGAAAGTACTGAACCTATTGTAGAACTGGAAAAAACGGTTGTTACAGGATCCCTAATTCCATCCGCTGGTGAGACCACACTAGCTCCAGTAACATTCATCGATACTACAGCGATCAGGAACACCGGTGTAGCCACCAGCGTTCTTGAAATTATCCGCAAGTCAGCCCCCCAGTTCGTCGGAAACGGCAATTTGGGTGCTTCGAATGGTAACGTTGCATCCGGTTCAACGGGTGGTGGTTCGTTTGTGGCGCTTCGTAACACGTCAACCCTAGTGCTGATCAATGGACGTCGCGCTGCCATTTCTCCCATTGCGGGCTCTGGTGGTTTCAATGGGGTTGACTTAAACCAAATTCCGGTTTCTGCCGTAGAGCGCATTGATATTCTGAATGACGGTGCGTCTGCCATCTATGGCGCCGATGCAACGGCTGGCGTTGTGAACATCATTCTGAAAACAAAGTACCAGGGTGGTGAAGTCGGCACCCGCTACGGTGTGTCGGACAACGAAGGCAGTTGGGAAGAACGCAGTGCCTACACTACCTTTGGAGCATCCAATGGAAAGACTAGCGTAACCATCAGTGCTGAATGGAATAAACAGGACCCGCTCTTTCAAGCTGAGCGCAGTTTTTCCAATCCTGCCTATGGAACACCCAGTTTTGCGGGCGTGATCAACATTGGCTCCAATTACTATGTATTAAAGCCTGGACTGAATGCTCCTCCGGTTAATTCAGATAAGCCAATAGGCGACTTGGTAACAGAAGGTGTCTATGTTGGTCCATTCACGCAGACTGATATTGCCTTCAATGAAGGTGCAGCCACTGGTTATGGATTCAATCTCGCTCAATACGTGACAGTCCTTCTCAGCAAGGAGCGTCGTGGTGGTACAATCAATCTCGAGCACAAGATCAGCGACTATGCGACCGTGTTTGGTGACATACTCTATAGCCGCAACCAGACCCTGTCCCAAATCAATGCTCAACCGCTGGGGACGAATGCATTCTTTAATGCCCCGGCAAGTCACCCCTATAACCCAACGAATGTGACTGTCCGTGTGCGCAATCGCTTCGTGACGAACCCCCGCCAGTACTTCTACGACAGCACCAGTCTTCGCGCTCTTGGTGGACTCAAAGGTGACATCACGGACAAGATCAGCTACGAAGTTGCGGGTAACTGGAACGAAGTGAACCAGTCCTACAAGAACAGAAATGTTTATGATCTCACTGCCTTGATGGACAGCGCTGGCTTGTCTACTACTGCGGATCCGGCTGGTCCAAATGACCGTCCCCTGATCAACTTCTTCGCCAGAGAACAAGCACCCGGTGCAGTGAATGCCTCTGGTTCGGTTGGTACAGCTTCTTCTGACTTCACCAGCCGCCTGACCACTTTTGATGCTGTAGTGCGTGGCTCGGCTTTCGAGATTCCGATGGGTGATATACAATTTGCGGTTGGGGCAGAACACCGCCGTGAGTTGCTTATTGGTACAGCCGACCTCAACTCCATTCCTGATTCAGATGGTGTGATTAAGTGGGTCGGTGCAACATCCGTTCAGCCAATCAAGGCTAAGCGTGAAATAGCCTCCTTCTTCGGTGAGCTTAATATCCCGCTCCTCGGTCCTGACCAGGACATCCCTGCTTTCTACAAACTTAATCTGGATCTACAGGCTCGTCATGAAAAGTTTAGCGATACATCAGATCCCACAGTAAAAAAGATTGGTCTGCGCTGGGAAGTACTCAAAGACGAACTCGTTGTTCGCAGTGCATGGGGTGAGTCATTCAATGCCCCCGACCTCTACTCGATGTATGGGCCAACCGATCAAGGGTTCACGGATCCTATCGTCCTCACCCCCAAAGGTGCAAGTGATGGTGTGGAAATTGGTCAAGCTCAGCAAGAAGGTGGTGCCAATCCACTACTGCAACCCGCAGAATCCACAAGCTATGGTTTTGGATTTGTTTATACACCCAAGTTCGCGAAGGGCCTCTCCCTTGAAGTGAACTATTTTAATATCAAAGAAGATAATATCGTGGGTGGTATTCCCTCAGAAACCATTCTGCAGGATGTTGAAGACAATGGTGCAGCCTCGCCCTACGCCAAGTTTGTTGCATTTAACAACTTTGCTGGCAGACCGGGCGCGACTCCAGTGACAGCCGCAGGACAGATCAGTACCGATGGCGCAGCTGATATCGAGAATGTCTATGTCACCGTAAACTCCCAGAACTTGTCATCGCAGGAACTGGACGGCTTTGATTTCGTGGTGAAATATGCCAATAAGTACGACTTCGGAAAAATCGATTTCGCTTCTACTTGGACCTACTTCACCAACTACGACATCCAGATTCTCCCCACAGGTGCTCCTGAGGAAACCGCTGGACGTGCATCAAACCTCAATGGTACCATCCCGAGATGGCGTGTGTATAACACACTGACTTATGGTATCAGCGGATTTGATTTCACTGTCGGCCATACTTACATCCCATCAATGCCATACGAGAATGCTCCTGTTGGTGTTGAGATGGACTCTTATCAGACCTTCGACGCTTCCGTCTCCTATGCCTTTGGAGAAGAAGTATCGATGCTGAATGGGCTTACTCTTCGCGTCGGTGTGAATAACATCGGCAATGTTATGCCTCCTCTGGCACCAGAATTGTACGACCAGTCAAATGCTGACATCGACACCTACGATCCAATTGGCCGCCTCTTCTATATCGAGGCTTCCTATAAGTTCTAAGGTCTAGGCCGCGATTCATTCTCCAACTCTAGCCGGAACCCTCGCGGGTTCCGGCTTTTTTGTTTTACTGCGGTCAATATCCACGACCAATCCCAAGTCGTCTTGCCCATCCATTGGAGATGTCCTTGAGGGAGCATCGAAACGACGTGCGCTTATAAACCTAGAAAGGAAAATAGTGGGTGACCAATCCATGCTTTTCCGAGGATGCCGTAGGCATCCCAGCGATTCAATGCCACTGCCACGGCCATCCGCGCTGCGACCCCGCTGGGGTCGAGATTATTTGACAGACGTACCGGGGGTATCGCCTCGCGCAGACGCGAGTCTCGACCCCCGGCTAATTTCTGGGATGCCGTAGGCATCCTCCTGCCTCCTACATTCAGGAAATAGATGCATTAGGACCATCTGCCACTCGCCTTTCTTACTCACCCATAGGGTTAGTGTCTTTTAGCGCTTCGGTTGTCTCTGCGCTGGCTCAGATAGCCATTTTAACCGGGTCTTGCCAACATTTCATTTTCCCTTTTAGGATTCTCCGCCCCGGCAGGGGCGCAATTCATAGTGTACGATGCAACTGGTGGGTTGCACCACCGACTAATAACCTACAGTCCTCTGGGCTGTAGGTGCCCCTTTGTGGGAGATTCAGAAGAGTTGATCATAAGTTCGCAGCAAACACACGGGCAGAATGCCGGCAGGATGCCCATGCCACTGTAAGCCCTCACTTACTTCACAAAGCTCAGCAGGTGCGGGCGATTCTGGCAGAGTTCCAGGATTAATTCTCCAAAGAGTGAGTTGGCCCAGCCGAACCAGGGGCGGGTAAACTTCTCTGGGTTATCCTTGTGGAAGCTTTCATGCATAAACCCAGTTCCGGCATGGGTTTGCTTAAGTACCTTCAAGCACTGCAGTATCTCGGCATCGTCCTGCGCAGTCATGGCCTGCATCGTGATCGCGATAGGCCAGATAAAGTCCAGACCCACATGCGGTCCACCAATACCCGCAGCCGCCGTCCCCTGAAAGAAGTACGGGTTCGCGGCGCTGAGCATCAACTGGCGGGTTTGCAGGTAGAGGGCGTCGTTCTTATCGCAAAAACCCAGGTAGGGCAGTGCCACCAAACTCGGCACGTTGGAGTCGTCCATCACAATCTGCCCGCCAAAGCCATCCACCTCATACGCATACATTCTGGTGCCACTGGGGTGCGCAACTATCCCGTACGCGGCAATCGCCGCCCGAATACCCTGGCTCATTTGTTTCGCCCTCTGCGCCAGGGATGAGTTCCCCAAGGCCTGCGTGCATAATTCTGCCACTGCATCCAATGCCACTGCGGCCAGGGCATTCGCTGGGATCAGAAAGGGTAACTGACAGGCATCATCCGAGGGGCGGAAGGCCGACCGCACGAGCCCACAGGCGCGGCTCGGGGCGCCTTTCCCGTTCAAGGCCAGTGTCTCGCTGGAGACCATGGCCAGCCGTTGAAAACTATAGCCCTCTCCCATCTTCTGCGCCTCCAGCGTATCGAGTACCCTGCCCAGAGCGGCCACCCACTTCTGGTTAAACGGTGCGGTATCGCCCGTTGCCTTCCAGTACCCTGCGGAGAGTCGCATAAAGTAGGCGAGCGAATCCAACTCCCACTTCCGCTCATGTACACCGGGTCGCATATCAGTGCGATCATTCTTCCATTCCCCGGTTTCCTGATTGCGATAAAACGCATTGGCGTAAGCATCAAGGAGCACACAACGGCTCTGCCGGTGAATCAGCCCGGCAATCATCCGGGACAGCGCCGGGTCCTCTTTGCAGAAGCGCAAGTAGGGCCATATCTGCGCCGTGGAGTCCCGCAACCACATCGCAGGAATATCGCCAGTGATAATGAAGGTGTCGGGCAAACCATCCACCTCTCCATGGTAAACGGTCGTATCCAGGGTATTGGGCAGACAGTTGCCAAAAAGCCAGGCCAACTCGGGATCACCGATAACCGTGCTGGTTTTGCGTATGGCATGTTCCACCGCAACGCTGCGGAACAGGCGTTTCTCCAATGCCGGGCGATTGCTTTCCAAATTCATATTCAGGAATAAACGAGGTGGGAATCTTTCCAAAAACAATCGTGTGTTTGCCATAAATCAACAGGCGATACGAGTAGAATCAAGGGTACGAACCGCCAGAGGGCGCATCTCAGTTTTTGGATAGGTGGCTTTAGCCGAGGAGTTGTCGTAATCCGTGTGCTACGTGGCGAGGATTTTTAGCCGCAAGAAAGCGCTATAAAAAAATGCCGGAGCCGTCGCAGGGCGCACTCATTTTTCGCTTGGGATTGAACAGGATTGCATTCATTAGCCACGGATTTCATGGATGAATGAAACACGGATAAAGGCAGGCAGGTAATCGAATCCGTGAGCGGAATAGATGTACCGCTACTTCCGTTGCACAGAGGAGAATTGGCTTGTAACTCCCATCCCGAAAATCGCGCGCGAGATGACCTACTATTTAGGATAATGCCTTCGAGATGCCATGATGTCTGAGGCAAAAAGCTAAAAAGCTAATTTCTTCTTGCCACTGGGGCTCAGGGTGACAGAGCGTTGGAGGTATGCATAAATTTGCTTTTCTTGGAGCGGGGCGGATGGCATCGGCCATGATTGTTGGACTACTCAACAAGAGGTATGCGACCTCCACTGAGATTATTTGCACCAGTGCGGATGATGGCACAGGGCCAACTCTGGCAACGAAGACAGGTATCATTTACAGCGATCAGGCGAACAGCATACTCGCGGAGGCTGGTGCGCTGGTGCTTGCGATTAAGCCCCAACAGTTCAAGGCGCTGGAGCCATCCTTTACCGCTCTGGCAGCTGGGAAGCTGGTAATCTCCATCCTCGCAGGCACACCAATACGCGCTATTGCCGCGAAGTTCGCTGGAGCGCGCAATGTCGTGCGTGCCATGCCCAATACTCCGGGCCAAATCGGGGCTGGTATCACCTGCTTTGCATCGCTCCATCCCTTAAGTGCTGAAGATAAAGTGCTGGTCGACCAGGCACTCGGTGCCATGGGGCCGGTAATTCCGGTAGAGGAAGCTGATCTCGATGCAGTCACAGCGCTCAGTGGCAGCGGGCCCGCCTATGTCTTTGAGTTTATCGCCGGGCTTCGCGATGGTGGCATCGCTGCCGGACTCAAGCCCGAAGTGGCCTACCAATTGGCCATGGAGACCGTACTCGGCTCGGCGAAGCTCCTGCTTCAAAGTGAACAGACCCCCGAGTTTCTGCGGGATCAGGTCACGTCACCCGGTGGCACGACCCTCGCAGGGCTCAAGGTAATGAACGACTCCAACTTCCGCAAAACCCTTGGTGAAACCGTCCTCGCCGCCCAGAAACGCTCCCGCGAACTGGCGGCATTGGCGGGGTAAGTAACTAAAAAGCACCGGACCGCGAGCTTGCGATTGACAAGAGGCCGATACTCTCGCTTATTTGGACCCTTGTATTGGCACGGGGCGTAGCTCAGCCTGGCTAGAGCGCTTGCTTTGGGAGCAAGAAGTCGCAGGTTCAAATCCTGTCGCCCCGACCATTTTTTGTTTAGATCGGACAGATCGGGCGGATCAGACAAGTATGATCTACTCTATCCCGTGCCGGTTCAGAATCGCCGATGCCTTCGGTATTCGGTAGGTTCGCTCGCTGCCAAGAGCTACCAGATCGTTTACCGTTAAGAGGTCCCCGCGTTCGATGGCTTCGTGTGCCTGGATTTCGGGTTTCTCCATGCCGCGTGTGGGGAGATCGTAGGTGTAAACCAGCCCGTCTGTTCCCACTCCTGTGGCTAGGAAGCGGCCTTTCATCAGTGAGAACGGAGAAATGAGGCGGAAGTGCTCGTTGGTGGGTTTCGGAAGTGGCGTAAAGGCGTCGGGATTTGCGGTGAGGGCCAGAAAGGAGAACTTAAGGACGTCCAAATCCCGCCATAGGTGGCGGTTGAGGAATCGAAGGCTCTCTGGAATCGTCCACCGGCGTACTTCATGGCTCCAGTGAAAGCGATCGGCAGTTAATGGGTCGGGATGGGTGCCGGCGTAGGGTGCGAGGCGCACACAGCGTTTGCTCGCAAGTATGAAGTCTCCAAGCGCAGCAAGGGCGCGGGCCGTGGGTTGCAGGGCGGGCTCGAGGATCAGGAGTACGCCGCCTGGTTTTAGCGCGCGCAGCCAGGTGTTAACCAGTGCGGCGGACTGCTCGACAGGTTTGCCAGCGCAGGCTTCGTTGAGTGCGAATCCGCAGAGGATCAAGTCATACGGGCCATGCCGGTCGAGTAAGTTCTCCGCCTTGCGCAAGTCCCCCGGGTGCGTGCGCAGGGTGAGTGGTTGATAGTCTGCACAGGCGGTCATAGCCACCTTGCCTAGCACAGCGAGCTTCGCGGGAGAGTGGTCGAGGGCGTCGAGGGTAATGGGCTGGGTAAAACCGCGCGAGCGTATCACGCGAGCAGCACCTAATCCACACGCACCGAGTCCGGCACCCAGGTCGAGGATGCGAATACCGGATGTATCCGGTCTCCAACCACGCACATCCAGCAACTCAGCCAACGGGAACCCCACGCGGACAAAGCTTTGCGGGAAGTAAAAGAGCCCGTAAGCGGTGCGCTGGAGCGCGTCTGCCCCGTAGTCACGGAACTTCTCCGGGCGGGCCACGGTGAAGAGATCGCTCAGCATTTGCACGGCGGGCTCGAGCTTCTCGAGAGCCCCGCCAAGGTCGCTACAGCGAGTCACAGCCCGAGCCTCGTCCTGCCAGAAGGATTCGAGCGCCTCGGGGTAGGTGCGAATCGTGGGAAAAGCAGCCATTACTCGGTCGGGTTGGCAGAAGGGAGCGCCGCGTCGGTGGGAAGAGCCGCGCTGTCGGCAGGAGATTCCACCGGGTGGCTAGTCGATTCCGTGCTGACGGGCGCAGGCTTCGCCGGCTTCTCTGCTATAGGCGCCACGCGCTTCATCCGGGCCATGTAGAACCCATCACCCGGGTGAGTATCGGGAGCGAGTTGTTGCTCAGCTTCCAGTTCGTAAGCACCTTTGCTGTCAGCGAGGAACTTCTGGATTTGCTCCGTATTCTCCTGGGGCAGAATCGAGCACGTGGCATAGACCAGATAGCCTCCGGGCTTCACTGCCTGGGCGTAGCGGCGGAGCAGGCGGGCTTGCTCCACGACAAGTCGCTCCAGCGTTGCCGCATCAAGGGACCATTTCAACCCGGGGTTGCGGCGCAGTGCCCCTGTGCCCGTGCAAGGCACGTCGAGAAGCACGCGGTCGAACTTATTGCGGAAACGATCCGGGGAAACCGAGTGCAGATCAGCCCGGATTTCAACGACATCCACACTGGCGCGGCGAAGGCGTATCTTTAGTGCCTTGAGCCGTGCCTCGCTGGAATCCGAGGCGATGATCTTCCCCCGGTTATTCATGAACGTGGCTAGGTGAATCGTCTTCCCCCCCTGCCCTGCACACGCATCGAGTATGCGCTGGCCCGGCTGTGGAAGCACAAACGGAGCTACTGCCTGGGAGCCGATGTCCTGGATTTCTATCTGCCCCTCCTTGAAGGCTGTGCTTTCAAAAATAGCTGCGTGCTCATAGACGCGAAGGGCATCCTCTGTTCCATCCACCGGGTCCGCATCGATCTGCTCGGAAGCGAGACTGCCCGCTACGAGATCGCGCGAGGCCTTGTGCCGGTTAACTCGCAGATAAAGCGGTGCGCTCTGGTTCAGCGCCTTTAGCAGGGCATCCCAGCGGGGGCCGTAGGCCTTCTCGCCAAGAGCATCCAGCCACTCTGGAACGGACTCGCGAATGGCCCGTGTGCCGCGCAGCTCCTTCAAGCGGTTAATAAGTGAAGTTTTAACGCCGGGTGAGATAAAGGGCAGTCCCGGGATGACAAACTCGGGGAAGACAATCGGCAACACTGCCAAGCCACGCTGCCAGCGAGAAGAAGTATCCTTCGGCAAGGCCTCCGCAAGGGCATCTATCAACCGCGCATGGCGAATCCACGCCGTCGCGGCCTTCACCGCCAGCGTGCGTTGTTGCGGGTGCCAGTGGTTCTCCTTTAGCGTCAGGCGCAGCTCGCGATCCAGCCAGCTCCCCTCCCCTAGCACTGCCGTGGCAATGCGGCATAACGCATGCGCTATGGAAAAATCCAGCGGATTAATGGGCGCTGGACGTCGAGTCGGTGTGCGGGCTGAGGAAAATTTGGGCATCTTAATTGGTTGATCGGAAAACATATCCGCATCAGCGGACTACAGACACCTACCTTTTCATAGGAGCGAAGCCCTGGCGCAAGGTGTTTTCACAGATCACACGCGGAATCACGAATTGAGCAAGGTATTCGGGCCCACCGGCCTTTGATCCAACGCCGGAGAGTTTCGCTCCACCAAATGGCTGTCTGCCAACCAGAGCGCCGGTACTTCCTCGATTCAGATACAAGTTCCCCACACGAAACTCACGTGCGCCAAGGCGCAGATTCTCGGGACTGCGGCTAAAGATAGCACCCGTGAGGGCGTACTCGCTAGCGTTGGCTGCACGCAGTGCACTGGCAAAGTCTGGCACCTGCGCAACGGCAGCCACCGGGCCGAAGAGTTCATGCTTCATCAATTCATGTTCCAGTGGCACCTCTGCAAAGATGATGGGCGCGATAAAGTTACCCCCCTGAAGCTCGCCTATTTCCCCCTCAGCGAGCACCCGGCAGCTTCGTTTACCCACGGCCACGGCGTCGCGCAATCGAGTGACGGCCTCGGCGTCTATCACTGGCCCAACAAGGGTCGCGGGATCACTAGCCGGACCGACAGTGATGCTCTTTACCGCGTCTGCGAGGCGCTCACAGAAACGCGGATAAGCATCCCCCACGACGAGTATGCGCGAGCACGCACTGCACTTCTGCCCGGCAAACCCGAAGACGGACTGGACCACGCCTTTCACCGCCTGGTCCAGGTCTGCATCGCTATCTACGATTATGGCGTTCTTCCCTCCCATCTCACAGATCACCCGCTTCACATGCTCCTGCCCGGGGTGTACTCTGGCGGCTTTCTCGATGATGTGGAGCCCCACCGTTCTTGAGCCGGTGAAAACAATGGTGCTAACTTCTGGTGCATTGACAAGTGCCTCGCCCACCACTTCGCCAAGCCCTGGCAGGAATGCAGCGCAATCCCCCGGTAGCCCTGCCTCGAGAAAGAGCTTAAATACAGCGCGTCCTATCAACGGTGTCTGCTCGGCGGGCTTAAGTACCGCTGTATTCCCGGTGACGAGGGCTGCGGCAAACATACCACACGGGATGGCTGCCGGGAAGTTCCACGGGGCGATCACGGCGCATACCCCGCGTGCTTCGTGGAGTAGATAATCTTCCTCTCCCTCCAACTCGCAGAGGGCTTGAGCGGTGAAGAGGTGCGGCGCATGCAATGCATAGTAGTTACAGAAATCTATCGCCTCCGCCACGTCGGCGTCAGCCTCTGTCCAGGGTTTTCCAGACTCCAGAACAATCAGCGCGGTAAATGCCGCCCGCCTGATTTCAAAGAGTTCTGCTGCCTTGAATAATACCTCTGCGCGCTGCGACACGGGGGTGTCCCTCCAGACAGGGAAAGCTGCACGAAGCAGAGCCAGCGCTGTCTCGCACTCCTTCGCGGTGGCGTTGGCCACGTACCCGAGGATGAGCGCTTGGTTCTCGGGGGAAACGGTGGGTACACTCGCCTTGAGATGGGTCTGCTCCTGCCCGCCGATAATGGGATAAATGCTTTCGGGCGCGGATTGCACTCTGGACTTCAGGTCCTCAAGCTCTCGCAGAACAGCCGCACGATGCGTGGCTTGGGAAAAGTCCGTCATGGGGGAGTTCTGGAAACGTTCCCTTGGCTTCCAAGCAGGAGCATCCTCCGTAGCCTGTGCAGGTAGCTGTGGCCTGCGCATCAAGTTGGCCGCAGTTTCGTTTTCATGAAAGCCCTGCCGCAGAAAGCCGCTATTGGAGGTATTCTCCAGCAATCGCCTTACCAGATAACCCATACCCGAAAGAAGCTCGCCCACCGGCGCATACTCTCGCACCAGATACCCCCGATTGACCAGTACAGCTTTAATCGGCTCGGCCATGCCGTGTAGCGCTTGCATCTCGTAGCCGGTACGGGCCACGCCAATACTTTCGGCATACGCAGCCGCGTGGCTTAGGGAGCGCAGATTATGCGAGGCAAAGCAGGGATAAACCAGGCTGGTATTATCAAGCAAAAGCTGACTGATGCGCTCATAGGTGGCATCTGAGGCTTCCTTTATTTGCCAGACGGGAACAGGCCATCCTGCCAGCCGTGCCGCAATCGTTTCTGTATCCCAGTACGCGCCCTTGACCAACCGCACAGTACAGGGAGTACGCCTTGCGCGCAGCCATGCCAGCGTGGAGTGGATGTCGCTCTCGGTTCGGCGAAGATAGGCTTGGAAGACAAATCCAGCGCGCTCGTAGCTGCGAAACTCCCGGCTATCCAACAGACGCCGCACTGTGGCCAGGGTGAGGTCGGTCTTGGAAGTATCCTCCATGTCCACGGTCAGATAGCAACCCGAGGCAGTAGCCGCACTCAGGATGTGCCCGAGTCGCTCCTCCAATACAGCCGAGCTCTTCTCCTGGCTTACCGCTTTGGCCTGTGAATAGAGGGCGGAGAGCTTCACCGAGATGGCGAGCGGGCTCTGCTCGCCCACATGCCCGGCAATAAGTGGGGCGGATTCCTTCCATAAAGGCACTTCCCGCGAAAGCACCGTGATAAGCTCCAGATAGCGCTGCTCATAACGCAAACTTTCATCCTCACCAATGGTGGCTTCACCCAGCAGGTCCACTGTAAACGCCATGCCTTCCTTGCGTATCTTCCGCAACGGTTTGAGTGCAGCCTCGGGAGTCTCTCCGAGAATAAATTGCTCAGCCATGGAGCGGACTTCATGACGCACCAGCGCGGCAGCAGCCTTTGCCAGAAGGGAATCCGGTGCGAGATCGAGCCCCCACCGCGTCATCCCTGGAAACCGGTGCGCCACGGGGCGGAAATATTCCTGCGCATGCCGGATCACAGCCGCAGAGTCGGCTAATGCCGGCAATACATCGACGAAACGAAAGAGCGCGACGCGGAACTCCTCATCCGCCATCGCCCAATCAATGAGTTTCGCCGTATAGAATTGTGTGTCAAAGAGGGAGCGTTTGTGCCCTCGAACTGCTTCAAACAGCTCTGTCCCAAGCGTTACCGTGCGGCGCTCAAGCATGTCTGTCGCAGTAGTTGTGGTGTTAGCATCTACATGGGTGGGTACCGATGAATTAGCCATGCAGAAATAATATAACTGCAATTGCTGGTTGGCAAATCATCGACACACAGCACTTGCGGACGTTTCGTCCCTCCGGGACGGGGCTGGAGTTGGTCAATTTCCGAGCCCGAATCCCAAAGGGATTAGCGAAGAATTCATGGCATTTTGTCGCACCGAAGGTGCATCGGAATCCCAAAGGGATTCTGTCCCAAAGCCCGGGGTTGGCCGCAGGCCTACCCCGGGTAAATGTAAGAAACCGGACAACCCCAACGGGGTTGCGTCCGCATTGCTATG
>JANRLC010000098.1:0-62634 GCA_033762955.1 Verrucomicrobiota bacterium
TTGCACTGGCTTTTGCCTTCCGTTCGTTGGTTCTTTTCCTCACCTTCTGGGTGCTCATCTTTTCCTGATGAAATCGGTTGCATTGGCCCATTAATCAACCCTTTATCCGGCTAGTTCAAGTTTTCTACTGCCGTTTTTAGGGTCATAGGTATGGGTTACGGACCGACCGTGACCCGTAAATGAGTCATGGGTGTGTGTTGCGGACCGACCGTGACCCGTAAGTGAGTCATGGGTATGGGTTACGGTCTGTCCGTGACCCGTAAAGGAGTCATGGGTGTGTGTGGCGGTCCGTCCGTGACCCGTAAATGAGTCATGGGTGTGGGCTGCGGTCCGTCCGTGACCCGTAAATGAGTCATGGGTGTGGGTTGCGGACCGACCGTGACCCGTAAATGATTCATGAAATGGGTTGCGGACCGTCCGTGACCCGTAGAAAAGTCACGAAAGCACCGAAAGCAGGTCTATGCACAGGCGTTTTTCGGTATGAGAGTAACCAGTGGGATAGGTTCTGCTTCCTGCTTCTGCCACATGCCTTTGCCCCTTGTGCATCGTGGGTAGCTTGATATACGGCGCCAAATGATTTAGCCAAATCCCCAAGATATTCTGCACAAAAGCGCGTAAGAACTGTCAAAAACAGCAGATAATTCACCGCTTGCTCATGCTGCGCGCTCGGGTTGCCATGGGCATACTGCTTTTAAACCTGCATGGGACCGCTACTTACGGAATAGTTCAAAACAGTGGCACGACCTTTGCTAAGAAATAGGCCACCGATAACAGACCAAACATAAAAACCATGAATAAATCCACCTTAACTATACGCCTAAGCAATCGTCTACTCGCGGCAGCGAGTACTGTTCTTCTGATCGTGTTACCTGCGCAGGCAGCCACATTCACCAGGACATTTGAGAAGTCCCTGCCCACCACGCCTGGCAACCGTGTAGAGTTGAGCAGCCGCTATGCGGAGATCAGCACGATTCCCGGGGATGACACCTCGGTAACAATGAGCGTGCTCGTGACGGTAAAAGCCAGCGATGAAGCCGATGCGGAGCAGTTCTTTGCGGCCATTATAGCAGACCTGAAGGAAGAGTCGGGTAAAGTAGTCGGGCGGGTGGACTTCGATGGAGAGAAGGTTGGCCCTGAGTGGCGCTTTCGCAAGGGGCCGGAGCTTGTGGTGACGCTAAAGGTTCCTGCCACGTATAACTTGGATGTGCGCTGCACGAGCGGGGATGTGAAAGCCACCGGGATTCAGGGTAACCACAATCTCACTTCAACCTCTGGCAAAGTCAGTACGTTAAAGTGTGCGGGTGACCATAACTTGAAGACCACAAGCGGCGATATTCAGATGAATGATTGCACCGGTGACTTCACCGTACAATCGACGAGCGGTACCGTAGGGCTCAAGAATTGTCCCGGAAAACACACACTAAGCTCAGTCAGCGGTGATATTCGCGTTCGCGATGGGCATGGAGCACTACAGCTAAAGAGCACGAGTGGGGAAATTCTCGTGGAGAACACGCCAGGTGCGCACCATGCGAAATCCAGCAGTGGCGACATCAAGCTGCTTATACCGGGCGGTCTCGATACGCCGACTACAGTTTCCAGTACCAGTGGCGACGTAGTAGTCAAAGTTCCTGCCAGTTCTCTGGCATCGATAGCACTCAAAACCGTGAGTGGGAATCTGACGAGCGACTTTGCCATCACCTCGGAATCAGTGGATTCGCGTAAAAATCAGATAAAAGGGACAATCAACGGTGGTGGCTCGCTCATAGAGATTACTACTGTTAGTGGCGATGTATCGTTCGGGAGATTGTAGGGGGAAGGGCGGGTGGAGGGTGGAGAAGGCCGATTTATGTTCTGTTTCCAATGGGGACAAAGTGCCCCACAGAGGCACCCGCATACCAGCCCCTGTGGGGCGATCTGTTTAGCGTAGAATCGAGTGTTATCAGAATCAGAAATATCCCGAAGGGATTACGCCCAAAAGCCCAGGTTTGCTCGCGGAGCGAGCTACCCTGGGTAAGCATGTGACAGATACCCCAACCCCAACGGGGTTGCGTCGTCCGTCTTTGCGGCGTATATCCCGCCCGTAGCAATGCAGACGCAACCCCGTTGGGGTTGTCCGATTTCTTACATTTACCCGGGGTAGGCCTTCGGCCAACCCCGGGCTTTGGGGCGTAATCCCTTCGGGATATTTTCAAGACAGATACAAAACAGGGGGATTCTACTCAAAACACAAACACACGCTAAAACGTGAACTCCGACTCCCGAAGTCAAACCCTACTAAAAAGATGGGGCTTCCAGATTGTTCGGGTTCGTTGTAGTGTATGAGGAATGAGTACGACTGACATCCCTGCCGGGACTCCCGCCCCGATGCTATCTGCCTGCGGACAAACTGTGGACTGGGGCCTGACTCGCTATGCCGATGCGGTTGAAATGCAACGGGTTCAACTGGAATCCCGTATCCATGACGAGGCTCCCGATACACTGGTCTTTACCGAACATAAACCCGTGTTTACGATTGGTGCCCACCCCGGTGCCGATAAACACTTGCTCTGGGACGAGGCGACGCTGGCGCAGCTCGGGGTCGATGTCTGCAGGACCTCACGCGGAGGCGATATTACCTGCCATTGCCCCGGGCAACTGGTGGGTTACCCCATCGTGTCTCTCAAAGAAGCGCGAGACCTGCACCGCTACCTCCGCCTGCTTGAGCAGGTCTTGATTAACGCCTGTGGCTGCTTTGGCTTGGCCGCGCATCGGCGCGATGGGAAGACGGGTATCTGGCTCGGTACACGGAAGGTGGCTGCGATTGGGGTGGCTGTAAAGAGTTGGGTAACCTGGCACGGTTTCGCCATCAATGTGTCACCGGACATGCGCTATTTCAATGGCATAGTACCCTGTGGCATCACGGATGGCACCGTCACTTCACTGGAAAAGGAACTCGGCTTCGCTCCCCCCATGGAAGAGGTAAAAGCTGTGATCTCGACGGAGTTTTGGAAGCTCTTTGGCCCTGCCAATGCGGCACTCACGGAAAATACACTGGACGTGGGACAGCCATTGAAAAAGCTGGAACGCACAGCGCTTCCGCGACCGTTGAAAAGTCCATAAGCGTCGAGAGGGGATATAGCCAGCAGCGTTCCGCCCTACCTGAAGTACGCACGAAACAAAGGGATTCCCGGCGAGTCGCGGAAAGTAGGATGAACCCAATAGGCTGTCGTAGAGGTGAGAGAATATCTACGCAGCGCCAACGTAAGTGTTTAGCGTATACCAAGGCACAGCGGACATATTCCGCGCCAAAGGCGCAACCACTCTTGAGCCCAGGGCATCGCCCTGGGTATGGATTGTATTATTATTATTTAAGCCCTGTAAGGGCGATACCCGCTATTCATCTGGCGGGGTTACCGCCCTTACAGGGCTCATTGATAAAGGGGTTAACCTTTCCCAGGGCGATGCCCTGGGCTCATGAGTTGATGCACCTTCAGTGCGACAGGATGCCATGAATTCTACGCTAAACACATACGCGCCAACGGCGCTGCATAGGCAAAATTGGGATCATTGTATTTCCCACCACTTCAGGTTGTCTGCAACTGCATTCAGCAAACTGCCAACCACCAACTGCCAACTGCAAACTGCCCGCTACCTTCAGCCTTCTGCCTTTCCGACTCAGTGCCCAGTGCCTTTGTACTTTAGTGCCTGCCTACTGCCCCTGCTGCTTGGGCAGGCGTTTATACTCCGGGAGATTCAGAACGGTTTCGAGACTGCGCAAGCGCTGCAAGACGATGTGTTTCTGTGCAGCGGGATCCCCATTGGGCAGGGATTCGTAAACAGCGCGGTACCACGCATAAGCTTCATCGTATTTACCCATTTCTCGGAGGAGTTCGCCACGGATGCGGGCAAGATAGTAGGGTGCATTGGGTAGTGTGGATGCATACCCGTAAATGGATGCCGCACGCTCCTCGTCATCGAGGACCTGGTGGTGAATTAATGCGGCGAGTGCGTAAAGTTCGCAATTATTCGGGTGATATACTTTACCGCGTTCGAGGAGTGCCAGCGCCCGGGCTCCCTGAACGTGTCTGATCTCCCTGACCAGTTGGTCTCGATTGGGTAGAGTGGCGGATAGTTCAGCTATACGCCAATGCGGGATGTCAAACGCCATAATCATGGCGGCATTCCGCCAGTTCAGGAAAGGCCGGGAATCCACTATGAGTGCGAGTTGCATACCGCGGTCGGTCGCTGCTATATCGTGCTCCTCCCAGGAGAGACTGGACTGAAGCCAGATGATATTTGCGGTGAGTGCTCGCAGGCCGCCTACGAGTCCCAGCAATACGCCTTGCTCGGTAAGTGCCCGGGTTTCGGAGGCTTTCAAAGTTGGCCACCCCACCAACTCTGGCTGCCAGGCACGCTGCTCGAGCGGGGAGAGCAGCCATCCAGCACCGTAGAGCACAGCAATGGTTACCACCATGATGGCGATTCTGCGCCCTAGCCTTATCCAGAGAATGCCGACTCTAGAATTCACGGTTCTTAAAACTGAGTATGGCGAGACAGTTGATGATAATAAGGTAGGCCAGTCCATAGCCCACGGAGGCCGCTAAGGCGTCGATCCGGGGTAGTACCCCGTTGGCAATGCCGTCCCCTATGTTAAAGAGTTGGAGATTCGGGAAGATGAGTGAGATGCCCTGCGTGACCAGACGCATAACAGGGGATTCAATATGAGCCCATTGTTGTCTGGCAACGGGCTGAAGCTGGCAGATCGTTAAACAAAAGAAGGACACTATTGTTGCATATACCGGAGTGCGGGCAAAACTGCATATTAGCAGCGTGATCGAAGCCAGCAGACAGAGGCGCAACCACTGTAGGAAACCGAAGACGAGTAATCCGCTGTACGCGTAGTCTGGCTGTCCTTGGAAAACGGATGGATGGGAGGCGAGGAGCTGGCCTTCGCGCCAGAATACAATGGCCATCAGCACCGATAGCAGTGGTATGAGAAAGAGGAGCAGGACCAGGGCGATGCCGCAGAGTTTTCCCAACAGAAACTCCGCTGCACTGACTGGCCTTGCCAGCACCGTGAGTGCGGTACGATGGTCGATGTCGTTGAAGAACAACTGTGCTGTCAACCCGATGGAAAGTATGGACCCGAAGAGAAGAATCGTGCCCAATCCAAAGTCGGTGAGAAAGCGCAATTCATCCCGCCCGAAATCAAAATCTCGCAGGAGGAGTGCACCGCCGACGAGTGTACAGCCGAAGAAGATGATAAGGTAGAAGAGCTTTAACCGCACCGCCTCCCGGAGAGTATTGATGGCGATGGTCCTGACACGAATTAGTCCAGAGCAGTGATAGTCCATGGGGTGCTCATTCCTTTTTGGTAGCGCGCAAATACACTTGGTCCAGAGTATCCCGCCAGGCATTAATGTTAATAATCTGCTGCCCGTGTCTGCCCACCAAGTCGCGAATGGCAGACTCCAGGGACTGGGGTAGAGCTGAAAGGTGTAGCTGGACCTCGCTACCATGGCTGAGCAGGGTATCCAGTGTGCCTTCGCAAAGGATGCGCCCACGATGCATAATGGCCACGCGATCGCAGAGCTTCTCTACTTCGGTGAGTGCATGGGAACAGAGGATGATCGTCTTGTCCCGTCGTTTTAACTCCAGAATGATATCACCGACATCGTTGACGCCCTCCGGGTCCATCCCTGCTGTAGGTTCATCCAGGATGATCAGTGCGGGATCGTGGATGATAGCGCTAGCAAGGCCGATTCGCTGAAGCATCCCTTTCGAGTAACTTGCGAGGGTGCGATTCGCCGAGTGCTCAAGTTTGACGATGAACAGGACTTCCTTTACCCGCTTATCGAGGTGTTCTGCGGGTACACCGCTGAGTCGTCCGTAAAATTCGAGCAGCTCGCGGCCAGTAAGGAACCGGTAGAAGTGGGGTGACTCCGGGAGATAGCCGATATTGGCCCGAGCACCACGGGTGTCCCCTGTTTTGCCGAAGATTTTAGCCGTTCCAGCACTTGGGCGAAGCAGGCCAAGGAGAATCTTAAGCGTAGTACTCTTCCCCGAACCATTTGGACCCAGTAGTCCGAAGATTTCACCGGAATGAATGGAAAGGGAAATCGCGTCAACAGCCACTACGCGCGGTCCCATTAGTCCTAGAATATACGTCTTCCCAAGGTTCGTAATCTGGACTGCGGGAGTGGATGTCATGGATTAGTGTTTAATGATGAACCCCGAGTGCTGGCGCTGCCGTCGGCTCGTGTGTTCCTGCACTTGGCGGATGTACTGCTCCATCTTTGATTTCAACTCATCTACGTAGGCACTCACTTCAGCCACCTCGCCCTCCACATCGAGATGCACCCGCCCATCCGGAAGATTCTCCACATAGCCGGAGACCTCAAACTCTCTCGCAATCTGCATGGCACTGTAGCGGAAACCAACGCCCTGCACACGGCCTGAAAAGTAAACCTCCCGATGGATCACATCTGCTACCATAGCGCTCAGTTAAACAAAGTGATTTGCGCAATGCCAGTACAAACCGAATGGTTCGGGCGTGGCGTGGGCGTCTCGCCCATGTTCGGGTTCTGAGATGATCGCTGGAAGACACACCGGCTAGATACCCGTGCCACTCAAAACAGCGCAATGGCTTTGAAATGCACTGAGAATCTGGAGTAACTCCACGCCGTACTTGCCACAGGGTGGGTATTGGTAGTATTTGTCAGGGTTTGCTACTATCTGCATGCGAATACTAATCGTAAAGCCGTCCTCTTTGGGCGATATCATTCAAGGGTTACAAATCGCGCAGGCGATCCGTGAGAGCATTCCGCATGCGTCTATCAGTTGGGTGGTCAGGGATATATTTGCACCGATGGTTCAAGCATGCCCTGCTGTTCACAGAACCTATATTTTCGAGCGGCATGGGGGCTGGGTGCAGTTCTTGAAGCTGATCCGTACGCTGCGCGAGGAGCGCTACGATGCGGTTCTAGACATGCAGGGCCTGTTTCGGTCGGCATTAATCACGCGGCTGGTCAGGGCAAACCGCCGCTTGATGCATCCCATAACCCGGGAATGTGCAGGGTGGCTCGTGCCTTCGCAGTTACCCATGCCCCCGCATCCACCGGGTCCACATGCGGTAGACTGCTTGCGGCAGTTTCTCCCTGCGCTGGGGGTGGAAAACAAACTATCGGGAAAGCTTATCCTGCACTCGCCTGAGCTAAAGTCGAATGTGGCAACTTTTATGACGCGGCATCCAGTGGTAATGTTTCCGGACAGCCGTCGCGCAGAGAAGGAATGGCCCCACTTTATGGGGCTAACACAGCGGCTTTTGGAGCACAATCCCAGTACGTCCATCCTCTGGAGTGGTGCCGATAGGAGAGAGGCCCCGGATCTCGATAGCAACCCCCGGTTCTATAATCTGACAGCCCATACCACGCTCGCGGAGATGATACCCCTCGTTGAACACGCCCGGATGGTAGTAGCGAATGACAGTGGCCCCATGCACTTGGCCGCAGCCTTGGAGAAACCACTGGTTGCGCTTTTCGGCCCTACACCACCGGAGCGTTTCGGGCCGTATCCACTGGATAACCCACGGAATCGGGTAATGATCGCGCCCAGGGGTGACATTGCCGGGCTCAGTGTCGATTCTGTGTTTGCCACCGTGCGGGAAGTTCTCTGATAAGACACAGCACCATGTCACTGTTTGATTTCACGAAAGACTATATCACCCCGGCATCGAACCGTGCCAATTGGTTCGGGCGCAGCTTTCCCACGCTCCGGTTCTATGCGACAGTGTTTCGGATTGTCCAGTGGTCCTCTGGTTTGGCAAAGAAAGGCCGCTACGATGATGCCGCCTGGATACGGGCATCCCAGTGGTCACTGAGCGCTATAGAAGCCATCGGTGGCACTGTCTCAGTGGAGAATACGGCGGTGCTGCGCAGCTTTGAGAAGCCTGCGGTTTTCATCGCGAATCACATGAGCACACTCGAGACCTTTGCCCTCGGCGGTATCATTGGCCCTCAAAAACCGGTGACATTCATAGTCAAGAAAAGCCTCGTGGAGTATCCCTTTTTCAAGCACGCCATGCGTGCCTTGAATCCCATCGTTGTCGGTCGCACGAATCCTCGCGAAGATTTAGTCACCGTGTTGGAAGGCGGGGAGCAGCGGTTGCGCAGCGGGCGTTCGATCATAGTATTTCCACAGACCACGCGCACAACGGAGTTTAATCCTGCGGAGTTTAACAGTATCGGGGTGAAGCTTGCCCGCCGTGCGGATGTACCCGTGGTTCCCGTTGCCATTCGCAGTGATGCCTGGGGGAATGGCTCGTGGATAAAGGAGTTTGGCCCCATTCGCCCGAGCTTGCCCGTACACTTTGCTTTCGGCACACCGCTCAAAGTCACAGGAAATGGCAAGGGTGAACATGATCAAGTGATTGCCTTCATCGCGGATAAGCTCACTCTCTGGGGACTCAAACCAAAAGCTTAATTAAATCATGCACGGAAAAATAGGATGGTGGCGCCGCGACCCGGAACTCGGTAAACTTAAAATTCAAGTCCTCTACCACGGACGCAAGTTCACTTTCCAACGCCAGCTTGGCCGTTTCAAGGATTGGGAGGAATTCAAGGCGACTGTGGAGGACTGGGAGCATCTCGAAAAAGATATTTCCGACCGCATTCAGCGCGGGTTGATGGAGGCATTCTGGCTGGACCTTGCGAAGAAGCGCGGCGAGAAGTAGGGAAGCTATCAGCTATTAGCCATTAGCTTTTAGCTGTTAGTTGATAGTGGCGAGTCCTATAGGACCTATATGACCTATGTGTCCTATAGGACTCTGCTGAACCCAAAACGCCGCTGAACCCACTACCAACTGCCTTTCCGACTCAGTGCCTTTGTGCCTTTGCACCTCTGTGCCTACCACGACACGTAACTTTTCTGCAACGGTACTTTTTTTCGTGTCAGAGTGCGGTATATAACTCTAGGGTAGGCGGTATGGAGATTATATTCATGGGAACGGGAACCTCACAGGGTGTCCCCATGATTGCACACCATTCCGAGGGGCTCGATCTGGACAACCCTAAGAACTGGCGCGGACGCACAAGCATTCATGTAGTGATGGATGGCCTGCATATCCAGGTGGATGCCGGGCAGGAATTCAGATTGCAGTGCCTGCACAACAAAATTGAGTGGATCGACCTCGTTCTGCTCACACATGGGCATGCTGACCATATCCTGGGCATGGATGATTTGCGCCGCTTCTGTGATCTACGCGATGGTCAGGCACTTCCCGTTTATAGTACGCCCGAGGGGTTGCAGCGAGTGCGCAGCATTTACCCTTATGCGATCCGTGAGCGTCCGGAGTTTCGTGGGTACCCAGCATTCCACCTCACCGAGATGCCCGCACTACTCGATTTGCCTCAAGGTACCATTCACAGCACGCTCTTACCCCATGGAAGAGTAGATACGCTGGGACTTGTTTTTACCGAGCGTTCATCGGGGAAGAAAGTAGCCTACTTTACTGATTGCAAGCAGGTAACTTCCACAGCCCGCGAGCTAGCCCGCGGCGCGGATGTAGTTATCCTGGACGCATTGAGGCCCGAGGAGCACCCTACCCACATGAACATCGCCGAGGCCACTGCCACAGCGCTCCTTCTCGATGCCCCCGCCTCGTGGTTCGTCCACATGACCAGCCATGTTGATCACGAACGCGAGCAAGCGCACTTGCCCCCCACCATCCGCTTCGCCTGGGATGGGCTGCGGCTGAAAGTATAGATGCAGAATGGAGAATGGAAAATGGAGAATGGAGAATGGAGAATGGAAAACGGGGAGAGGAATGGAGAATGGGGAGAGTCGCGGTAAACTCGCATAGAGTGGCGGTAAGCTCGCATGGAGTCGCGGTAAACTCGCATAGAGTGGCGGTAAGCTCGCATGGAGTCGCGGTAAACTCGCATAGAGTGGCGGTAAGCTCGCATAGAGTGGTGGCAAGCTCGCATGGAGTCGTGGCAAGGTCGCATAGAGTGGTGGCAAGCTCGCATGGAGTCGCGGCAAGGTCGCATAGAGTGGTGGCAAGGTCGCATAGAGTGGTGGCAAGCTCGCATGGAGTCGCGGCAAGGGTTACTGGAGTCGAGGCAAGCTCTCCTGGAGCCGCGGCAAGTGTTCCTGGAGTGGCGGCAAGGGTTACTGGAGTCGAGGCAAGCTCTCCTGGAGCCGCGGCAAGTGTTCCTGGAGTGGCGGCAAGGGTTACTGGAGTCGTGGCAAGCTCTCCTGGAGCCGCGGCAAGTGTTCCTGGCGTGGCGGCAAGGCTGGAAGGAAGAAGACACAGATAGCAGAAGGAAGAAGGCAGAAAGGACAAGTCCATCCAGTCAATTCCGTCCATCGTAGGGTTCTCTTTGGATGACTGAAGTTAAGCTTCCAGCCATGAGCTAATAGCTCCTTCTCCCTACCTACTACCTACCTACTAGGTCGCCCTGCCGCCTGCCTTCCGCATTCTCCATTCTCTATTCTCCATTCTCCATTATCTGCTAATCTTCCGCCTTGAATAGGAGTGGAACTATTATCCGGACCATAACTTTTACACCGTCTTTCTCAATGGGCTCAAATTCCCATTTGGATACGGTTCGAATGGCAAATTCGTTTAGTTTCTCATTGGTGGAAGTTGCAATGCGCGGGTCTTTTACCTTGCCATCGACATCCAGTAGGAAGGCGACTTTTATCGTTCCGCTCTCCGTGGCATTTTCTCCACGACGAGGCAGATTACCTTGTTTGACGGGCTTTGGTGCAGAGACGTCCTTGGGGCTTACCGAGGCTGCTATCTCCTCGGGGGTAAATATCTCGGCAGCGAAAAGGAGCGAGCCTGATGCTGACCCGAGGCTTATTGTGGTTGCAAACAGTAGTGTTCGCAGGGATGGCCGGAGTTTCATGGATTATGAGTTGGGCACTGGGTTGAAAACGAAAGGGACTGGTACAAAGCTTTATAAGATATTCGCTGAGAACATCGCTTGCTGTTTGGTACTTCTGGCAGGGGAGGGTAACGGTGTTGCTTCGCGTTGTTTTGGCCCGCTGTCGTACGGTGGGGGACTACTGTGAGAGGTATGATCCGTTTCCTTGTCGCCGTCTATCAGGGAGAGGAGCTGTCTTATCGTGTCGCGGACGGTCAATGCCTGGGCATTGAGCTGCTCGGAGGCACTGGCGCTTTCCTCTGCATTCGCGGCATTGCTCTGTGTGATGCGGTCTATCTCCGTGATGGCCTTATTGACCTCTTGAATTCCCAGTGATTGCTCCTGGGAGGATTGGGCGACTTCCGCAGATAGTTCATCCACCGTCTTTACTTTGACTTGGATGTCATGGAGAGCCGCACTCACATCGGCGCAAATCTTAACGCCCTCTGCGGTCTGAAGCATGGAGGCTTCTATTTTGCGATTGGTTTCCTTGGAGGCCTGCGCAGAGCGTTGTGCAAGATTTCGCACTTCCTCGGCTACGACGGCGAATCCCGCACCTGCTTCACCAGCACGAGCAGCCTCGATGGCTGCGTTGAGGGCCAGGATATTCGTTTGCAGGGCAATCTCATCAATGGTGTGGATTATCTTCTCCACCTCATTCCCGGAGGTTTGGATGGCATCCATCGCCTTTTGCATCGATTGCATGCTGTCTGAACCCTTCTCAACGGACCCGAAGGCCTCACGGGCGAGTTTGTTCATACGGTCCGCATTCTCAGTATTCAGGCGAGTCATCCCGGCCATACGTTCCAGCGAGGCGCTGGTTTCTTGCAAAGAAGCGGCCTGGTTATTTGCGCCTTCGGCCAGGCTTTGGCTGGAGTTTGAGACCTCGGCTGCGGCCTGGGTAGTGTGATCTGCTCCGAGGGTCAGGGTCGTGGCAATCTCCCGAATCGGGCGGGTGGTGGAGGTAGTGATCTTCCACGTTGTGAGTGTGCCCAAAACGATGAGCGCCAGCATGCCGATCTGGATCATACTGTAAGCATTCCTGCTGGAGTGCCCCATGGCCTCCGCGTATTGTACGGTTACATCCAGACTGGTCGTGGCAGTGTCTTTGGCTTCACCCAGTACCTGAAGTCCAGCCGTGGTGCGCTCCTTCTCAATTTGTTGAAGCGCTTGGAGTGCCTCGATGTTCTTCTGCAACCCCTGCTCCATTTCAGCTACTAGCAGATTGCACTGCTTGAGATGGTTCTTCTGGGCATCATTGGCCAGCTTGGGCTCCAGTGTCTTTAAGTTTTTCTTGGTGGTGCTGAATGCTGCTGCATCCAGCTTTCCAGACTGTGAGAGTATGATTGTCTGATTCCCCAAACTCTGGATTTCATTTACTAGAATGGCTTGGCCGAAGAGGTTTTGATAGTCGGATGCTTCTGCCACAGCGATTCCTTGTTCTTCTTTCGTCTGAATTTCCTGAATCGTCGCCATAATATTGGTCAAGAGCCCGTTGCACTGAGTGTTGTAACTGGCGACAGTCTTTTCCATGGCGCGCCGATTGTCTGCATTGCGAGCGACAATCTCTGCGGTAGTTGAGAGCAGCTTGCCGTACTGATTCACCGCAGTTTCGGCCTTAGCAATCGCGTCTTTAAGGAACACCAGATTGTTATTCTTATCTTTCTGTTCCAGAGCCCGAGCCTTTTCGAGGCTTTGTGCGGTATTGGAGAGTGCCTTCTGCGCTGTATTATAGTGCTCGGGATCGGGATTGCTCAGCCAAAGATTGACGGAATTAATAGTCTCGCTGGCGTTTCGCTCGATTTCATTGGAAATCTGCAAGGTGGGCATTAAGTCCGAGCCCATTATGGTCGTCTTCTCCACGGTCTGCTTGGAGATTTGCATAACAATGACACTACCTATCAATGTGAGTACAATTATGAGCGCAAAGCCGCCGCATATTTTAGTTCCAAGTTTTAGGCTCATGGGTAGTGATAAAGTGAGTGTTTGATCGTCGATTGGGTGCCTTCAGTGGTCATTGCAACTCTGGGAGTGTGAACTATTCACTCACGTCCGTGCTGGCACCCTGTTAGTGAGTTCAAATGCATCAGTCTGGATCATCTATACTCTATTTTATCGGCTAACAGTGGGTGGACTTTATTATTTTTTATAAAATCTTCCAACACGGCTACCGAGTATGCGCCTATTACCAGACCGGGAGCACGAGTCACAACGAAACTCTGCGCCGATCTTCTTTCCTGACTTAGTAAATGCAGTCGATTTCAATCCTTTCGCCACAGGTGCATGTGACGATAATCCGAGCGATATGCCCACCTCGCTCGACGGTTTCCACAGTGGCTTGGGAGTGTTTATGACCCTGGGTTGTCTGAGAAGGTTGTGCTGGGTAGTTCTCCTGAGGTACAGTTACGACCGGCTCATTGCCTGCGCGAGGACGGCTTTCTACACGCTTAATGGAGTTTATCAGTGGTTTCATGGCTTCGGCGTCGCGTCTTCTTTGCGAAGAGAAAGACTGATGACAATGCGTTGGTTGGCATAGTCCTCGGGTTTCTTATTCAGTAATGGCTCCCTGGCTCCATACCCACTGATCCGCAGGAACCGCGAGGGGTCCACCGCATAGTGGGTAAGGGTCTTCCTTACAGCATTCGCTTGAGCCGTGGAGAGCTCCCACTCGATGTCAGAATTGACGAGTTTCCCTTTCTCCGTCCGTGTGTGCCCTTCGACAACGGCACAGAATCCATTCCGATCTATGACCCAAGCCAGGTTTTGCATGGCAAACTGACCCCATTCGGTGAACTCTGTGGAATCGAGCGCGAATAGTGGGCGATTCGGGCGATCGAAAAGGGTTACCCGCAACCCATCACTAGTCACTTCCACGAGAAGAGGGGCTTCCTCATCAGTCTTCTCAAGATTTAGTAATTTGTAGAACTCTTGGGCGAGGGAGTTCATGAACTCGCGGTCAATATTTTGGAGGGCATTAGAGGCCTGATCCTTTCCATTGCTGCTCTCGGGATTTACGGTGGTAGGTGTGGCATTGCTGTTATAGGGTAGAATACCGGAGGTGGCGTCCAGCGGTGTGTTAAAAGGACTCTGAAAGTACTGTGATGTCGCGAGCAGAATTTCCTGATCCTGCGCCGATATCCACAAGACCATGAAAAGCGCCATCATTGCGGTCACAAAGTCGGCATAAGCCACCTTCCAGGCTCCTCCGTGGTGTGCTGCTTTATTCTTTTTCATGACCAGGGGTTATCCGGTCGGCGAGATCGCCTTTAACATGGCTTCCATTTCAGCGGATTCCGGTTGCACATCGCTTTCCAGTGCTCGGCGGGCTACTTCCACCGCCATGAGTGGAGCCATACCTCTCGCATAGGCTGAGACGGCTTGGAGGATGCACATATAGTACATGTGCTCGCAACTGTTGCTATGCTTGATGCGGTGGGCAAGGGGGTTGACAAATCCATATGCGGCGAAAACTCCGAGGAATGTGCCAGTGAGAGCCGCTGCTACTTTCTCACCGACTTTTTCCGGACCTTCAGAGATGGATGCCATGGTATTAATAATCCCCAGCACCGCTGCAACAATTCCTACACCAGGCAGCGAATCACCGATAAGCTGAAGTATGTGTACCGGATGATCGGACTCGGTTATCTTGGTCTCCAATTCCGCTTCCAGCAACGGGCCAAGCTGGTCGGGTTTTATTTTTCCATCAATGAGCGGGCGAAATGCACTGCATACAAATTGCACCCGTCCTTTCTCCTTGAGCACAGTGGGGTATTTGGCAAATACGGCGCTCGTTTGAGGCTCAACAATATGGGATTCCAGAACGATGATGCCGTTGCGGCGTCCCATCATGAAGAGTTCATAGAGCAACTTAAGCAAATCTTGAAAGTCATGTTTACCCACATGCCCACCCTTAAAGGCAGCCGTACACTGTGCTATCAGGTTCTTCAGAACATTTCCAGGAGTGGCAATGATGAGGATGCCTGCTGCTATTCCTCCGATGACAACGAACTCGGACACATGTAGCAGAAGAATAGGATTACCACCCGCTATGATAAACCCACCCAGGGTGGCCCCTATGACGATCAGAAATCCGAGAATGAGCATGAGTAGTGCTTGTTAAACCAGGCATTCGCGCCGCATAGCGGAGCGTAAAGTCATGATAGCCTGGGCGTGAATCTGGCAGATTCGCGATTCAGTGAGGCTGAATATCTCAGCTATTTCGGCGAGGCGCATATCTTCGAGATAGTACATGGTCATGACCTTGCCTTGTATATCGGGCAAATGCTGTATCTTCTTAAGGAACAATTCACTAAGGTCGGCGCGCTCGAGCTTCTCGGACGGGCGGGGTGCAGCCTCATCCACCATGGCATCTTCCATGGTGCAGCCCTCTTCGCCGTAGCCACCATCACCGGAATAACTCACGAAATAGACTGCGCGGGTCTCATCGACCCAGCGTTCATACTCGGTTAAGGAGAGGTTCATAGCCGCAGCGAGTTCCTTATCCGTGGGGTGGCGCTTTAGCTTCTGCTCCACCGCATTGTATACTTCCTGCATCTGTCTCGCCTTCAGGGTGACCCGGCGGGTCCTCCAGCCTTGGCGACGTAATTCGTCGATAATGGCTCCACGGATGCGCATCTTGGCATAGGCACCGAAGGTCTCCTTCTTCGCCACATCGTAGCGAAGGACGGCAGAGATTAGCCCAAGCAGACCGATGCTTATAAGGTCCTGTGTTTCGTAGTGAGAGGGCACATAAAGCTTCAGACGCTCCACCACGTGGCGAATGAGGTGGAGGTTATCTTCGATCATCTTCTTCTGCCAGTCTTGCCTGACGGTTTGTCCATTGTTCGAATAGCGGATGACGGGAGCCTCCGCGTTGTAAGTCATGGTATCATTGAGTTCGGATTTCATGGACTACTTGGATTGGGAGGTTGAGGTAACAGGGGTTTCCTTGGCTACGAGCGCGGCGTGCATGGCCTTGCGTTCATTCAGTGTCTGGCGAAAGCTGCTGATCACGATCGACCACATCCAGCGAAATACATATGCGGAGAGGAGGCAGGCTATCGCTGCATCCACAAAGGCTTTCTCCGCCGTGCGTCCGCTTGCCCAACTAACAAGCAGCGTGAGGCTAAAGCCGGTAAAACCACCAAATAAGAAGGCATATTTCATAAATTGACCTCGTTTTCCAGAGACCAGCGAAAGGTCTTCTGTAGGAGAAGGGGGGCTATGTCCGGCTCCCAGCCACTGGCTAGATCGGAACCGGTACCGACGAACAGGATGGGAAGCTTTGCATCCAGTGCAAAGTCCCACAGTTTTGCCCATCCAGTGAGTGCATCCAAATGGGTAAATACGAGATGGGTGCAGCGCAGTGGTGCAGCCATGGCGCAGTACGAGCGCAGCACTGCGGGTTCGTAGACGGCAGGCAGAACAAGTACGCGCGCGCTAATCTTGGCTTCATCCAGAAAGTGGGCCTGTGTGAGTACTTCGGTGCTCTTTCCCATGCCAAGCGCAGGCATGTCATAGTACACATGTGCCGCATCCGTATCGGGAGGGGATGGGTGGCGCAAACAGGTGATTCCGAGTAGCTGACAGTGCATGGACAGACGCTCGTGACACTCGGGTTGGTCGAAATCCACCGTCACCACCTGGCATTTGCGCTCATGTTGGAACACTTCGGAGGTCAACCACTTGCATAAAGCTGTGGTACGCCCACCGCCGGGTACGCCAAGAAATGCCACGCGAGAGGGGAGCGCCTTCGGTCGCGGTGGGATCAAGCTCTTTAGATGATCGCCGATCTCTTTCAATGCCTGGTGGAGAGGAAGCTCCTGCCAGTGCGACCACGAAGGATGTTCACGCAGACGGTAATGCAGACTGGTGGAGAAACCGGCACGGTCCATCAAGCTCTCCAGATTGATTCTACGACTGGGTTGGTGGCTTATACTGGTGGCCGCCGTGGCAGTGGTAGTAGCGGACCTGTTCCCGCTGAGAAACTCGGCTGCATGGCCATAGCTTGTGCTTGCTGCCTGCGGTGAAATCGATTCGGCCTCCGGGGCGGATGATGCGATGGGTTGTGCCGGTGCCTGGCGGCGAGTATCCACCGGTGCATCCACTTTCGCAGTGACTTGCAGGTGTGTCGCCCCAAACAGCCCGCGCCAGCCCCGCTTTCTCACTGATTGCACCGCTGTGACTCTGGCCTTGTTATCGTAGCGCTGCCGCAGAAACCGTGCAGCCTCTTCCGCACTTCCTGCATTGAAAGTAATGGCATTCTGCTCGGGAGAGGTTGGTGTATTTGACATCATGCGAGACCGGCGAATAAGGTTCAGCCTCTATTTTGCAAGTCTCATGCCACGTTGCGTAAGCAACCGTTCTTAAGGAACTTAACTGGTGTCTTGGAAAAATCTTCCGAACGACTTAAAATAGTACTAAAGGACACGACATATTTTGCCGATCCAGCAGCGCTGCGATAGCTGCCAACACCGAGTTGCAAGCCATAAGAATGGAGAACATTCTGTTTCCCGGAACTCGGCGGGAATTGCCGGGAATCCCTTCTGGGCAGCACTCAATTGACATACGCGTTCTCCTCATCTAGCATTAGCACCCTGTTCCTTCTCATTCATGGAATCATGCTACTTGCCTCGGAAGAGCCACTGACTTCACTTAAAGCGCAGGCATCCGTCCGTTCTGTTCGGTATTCCCAACAGCCGACGATAAAAACCTAAGCGAACGCTCCTCTACCTGTCGCGAATACTCCTCTACCTGTCGTGAATGCTCCTCTACCCGTCGCGAATGCTCCTCTACCTGTCGCGAACGCTCCTCTACCTGACGCGAATGCTCCTCTACCTGTCGCGAAGGCTCCTCTACCTGCCGCGAAGGCTCCTCTACCTGACGCGAACGCTCCTCTACCTGACGCGAGTGCTCCAAAACACCGACGCATCGCATCTTAACCTTCCGCCTTTCCGACTCAGTGCCTCAGTGCCTTTGTAACTTTGTGCCTACTCCTGCAGTGCCTTTGTGCCTACTCCTGCCTTCCCATGAAACCACAATACATACTGGCTATTGATCAAGGGACAACTAGTTCGCGCGCGATAGTCTTTAACAAAGCTGGCGCACCCATCAGTATAGCTCAGCGGGAACTCACCCAGTATTACCCAAGGGATGGGTGGGTGGAACATGAGCCAATGGAGATATGGTCCAGCCAGAGCGCAGTCACCGCCGAGGCTGTCAGCAAAGCAGGGCTTGGCGCGGATAATATAGCCGCTGTAGGTATCACCAACCAGCGGGAGACCACACTGGTCTGGGACCGTATAACAGGGGAGCCCGTGTACCGGGCGATTGTGTGGCAGGACCGCAGGACAGCGCCACTTTGCAGACAACTCGTCGCGGAGGGCGTGGAGCCGCTGGTGACCGCAAAGACGGGATTGCGGCTGGATCCGTACTTCTCAGGGACGAAACTGGCATGGATTCTAGATAATGTGCCAGGGGTGCGGCAGCGGGCAGAGCGCGGTGAGCTTGCCTTTGGCACGGTGGATTCCTGGCTCTTGTGGAACTTTACAGATGGGCGGGTGCACAACACCGATGCCACAAACGCCTCGCGCACCCTGCTCTATAACATCCACACAGGAAACTGGGATGACGAACTGCTCAAGCTTCTGCGGATTCCCCACTCCCTGCTTCCGGAAGTGAAGGGCTGCAGCGAAGTGTATGGGGAGATTGCCCCGCGGCATTTCCCGGGCGGAGTGCGCATTGCCGGTTCTGCCGGGGACCAGCAAGCCGCGCTCTTCGGGCAGGCCTGCTTCGAAACTGGCATGGCAAAGAATACCTACGGCACAGGCTGCTTTCTCCTCATGAATACGGGCAGCGTCGCCGTGCCCTCGAAGCACAATCTACTCACCACGCTCGCATGGCGGCTGAACGGCAAGACGGAATACGCGCTTGAAGGCTCTGTCTTTGTAGGCGGCGCAGTTATCCAGTGGCTCCGGGATGAACTGCGCATTATAACCACAGCCAGTGAGTGCGACCAGTTGGCATCCACGGCTAGCGATAACGGCGGGGTCTATCTCGTGCCTGCATTCGCCGGGCTCGGAGCACCCCACTGGGACCCGTTTGCCAGAGGAGCCATCTTCGGGCTGACCCGCGGGGCGAACCGCTCCCACCTATGTCGCGCCGCACTGGAATCCATTGCCTTTCAAACCGCAGACTTGATCCACTCCATGGAGGCAGACTCGCACATCGCCTTGAAAGAGCTGCGCGTCGATGGCGGCGCGTCCCGCAGCCAGCCACTCATGCAGTTTCAAGCAGACTTGCTGCGTGTCCCCGTGATACGCCCCCGGTGCATAGAAACCACCGCCCTCGGTGCCGCCTACCTCGCCGGCCTCGCAGTGGGCTACTGGGAGGGCATGGAGGACATCCGCAGGAACTGGCAGATGGAGACTACGTTCCAAGCACAATGCCCGGAAGATAAAGTCGCCCCCCTGCGCAAACAATGGGACCGCGCCGTGGACCGCGCAAAGCGCTGGGTGGAGGCGGATGCGGGGTAGGGCCCCTTGGACGGCACTGTTATTTCTGACGAGGAAATGCGTGCAATTCAGGAATGCATGGTTAAGGTAATCTCCACAGTAATCACGAAACGGACCCATGCCAGAACTCGATACCATCACTATCAGAGGCTTTAAGAGTATTGCTTATATTGAGAAGCTAAAGCTTGGGGCGATTAATATTGTCATAGGGCCGAATGGCTCAGGGAAATCCAACTTTATTGGCGTCTTTGCTTTTCTCCACGCCATTCGGGAAGGTCATTTACAGGAATACGTGATCAAAGCTGGGGGAGCTGATAAGGTGCTTCATTTTGGCGCGAAAGTATCGAAATCGATCCACCTACACATCTCGTTTGATGGTGGCGCAAACCAATATGAGTTGGATTTAGTGCCCACTCCCACAGATGAACTCGTTCCCAAAAAGGAAAATGTGTTTTTTGGGGACAAGAACAAGTACCCAGATGGACTTATACTTGTAGGGGTTAATCGAAATGGAAAGGAAGCAGGTATTAGCGAGTCAGCAGATGATCCCTTTATAGAATACGTGCGGGAGCATCTCGATAGTTGGCGCCTCTACCACGTCCATGACACGAGCAGCAGCTCTCCCATGAAGAAAACGGCGGACGTAAACGACAACCATTACCTGCGTCCAGACGGCTCCAACATTGCCGCCTATCTTTACTTCCTGCGAGAAAAGCACAAATCTGCCTACGTCCTAATTCGCAACACGGTGCAGCGAGTCGCTCCCTTCTTTGATGACTTTCAATTGGAACCGCAGAAACTGAATCCAGACAAGATTCTACTGGAATGGAAGCACAAGAGTTCGGATGCCTACTTTGCGGCCTCGTCGCTCTCCGATGGGACGTTGCGCTTCATTATTCTGGCGACACTTTTCCTGCAACCAGCGCAATTTCGCCCTTCAGTCATTCTGGTGGATGAACCGGAGCTCGGACTGCATCCCTATGCAATTACCCTGCTGGCTTCCTTGATCAAGCAGACGTCCGTTACCACACAAGTGATTGTATCCACACAATCACCACTGTTACTCGATCATTTCCAGCCTGAGGATGTACTGGTTGCAGACCGCGTGGATGGGAGCACCCAGTTGGCGAGACTGGATACGGCAAGACTCAGCAACTGGCTGCAGGATTACAGCCTGGGTCAACTCTGGGAGAAAAATGAATTCGGAGGGCGACCTGCTCCAGAAGTAAAGTCATGACGCGGCTATTCATCCATGTGGAGGGCGAAACGGAAGAGACGTTTGTCAATGAAGTACTGGCGCCACACCTCTATCGCTTTGGCTATCAGAAAGTAAGCGCACGATTATTGGGCAATTCGCGAAACCGAAGCAGACGTGGAGGCATTAAAGCGTGGAATACAGTTCGTTCAGACATAATTAACCACCTCAAAGAGGACCCGCAATGCCTGGCTACGACCATGGTGGACTATTATGCATTGCCTCAGGAGGGTGACAGAGCATGGCCCGGGCGAGCAGACGCTGGGATGATACCATTTCCTGAAAAATCAGCTACGGTCCAGAGAGCATTGCTGGAGGATGTGTGCAAAGCGCTTGGCGATGGCTTCAATCCGCGCAGATTTATTCCGTATGTGATGATGCATGAGTTCGAGGGATTGCTCTTCAGCGACTGTACCCGTTTTGCCGAATCCATAGGGCGGAACGAACTGGCTGGAAACTTTCAGAGCATAAGAAATGCATTTCCTTCACCTGAAGCGATCAATGACAGTCCACTCACTGCTCCCTCTAAACGGGTCGAATCACTCGTGGCAGGGTATGAAAAACCGCTGCTAGGCACGCTTGCTATTTTGGGTATTGGGCTCGATGTCATTCGTCATGAATGTCCACACTTTCACAACTGGATGGAGCAACTTGAGCAGTGGTGTAAAATCACGAAATAGAGGATATCCCATCTCCCATGTTTTCGCGCGACCATAGTCTGGACTGTATTCGCAATGATAGCCGACCGTATGACTTTATTATCGTGGGCGGTGGGGCTACTGGGCTTGGTACCGCCGTAGATGCTGCCAGCCGGGGCCACAGGGTGCTGCTTGTCGAGCAGAGCGACTTTGCGAAAGGCACTTCCAGCAGGTCCACAAAGCTCGTTCATGGTGGGGTGCGTTACTTGCGGCAGGGGAATATCTCACTCGTCCTCGAAGCCTTGCGCGAGCGCGGCTTGTTGTACCGCAATGCGCCCCATCTGGTGCATAACCGGGCATTTCTCATCCCCACCTTTAAGTGGTGGGAGGGTCCGTTCTACGGAGTGGGGATGAAAGTGTACGACAGCCTTGCCGGTAGACTTGGGCTGAGCCCATCGCGAGTGCTCTGCCGGGAGGAGACACTGGCGCGTCTGCCTACTGTGGAACCGGAGGGATTGACGGGTGGTGTGGTGTACCACGATGGGCAGTTCGATGACTCCCGCCTCGCCATCAACCTTGCCCAAACAGCCGCGACGCATGGCGCAATTCTGGCGAACTATGTCCAGTGCATAGGACTGGTTAAGGAAGGTGGATTTGTCCGGGGCGTGCGCATCCGTGATGGTGAAACTGGCGACGAGATGGAGGTAAGAGGAAGCTGTGTCATCAACGCCACAGGCGTCTTTGTCGATTCATTGCGCCAACTCGATGACCCAACCACACCAAGGATGCTGGCGCTCAGCCAGGGAATCCATTTGGTGCTCCCACGAGCATTTCTGCCCGGAGATACCGCCTTGATGGTACCGAAGACAGCGGACGGGCGGGTACTTTTCTGCGTACCATGGCATGATTGTGTGGTAATCGGTACCACGGATACCCCTGTGGCTACAGCCGCACTGGAACCGCGCGCATTGCAGACGGAGCGGGACTTTGTCATGGAGCACGCCGCGCTCTATCTGTCCAAGGACCCGACAGCCGATGATGTCTTGAGTATCTTCGCCGGTCTGCGGCCATTAGTGAAAACGGGCGATGCCTCAAACACGGCTGCGCTGTCACGCGACCACACCATCCTGATCGCAGAATCCGGGCTCCTCACAGTCACCGGTGGCAAGTGGACTACCTATCGGAAGATGGCGGAGGATGTTATAGACCAGGCGGAGATGGTTGCCGGGGTCGAGAATAAGCCCTGCCAAACGCGGACACTTCCCATCCATGGATGGACCTATGATCCGCCTCAGGAGCCGAACCTCGCCGTCTATGGTGCCGATGCCATGGCGGTGCGGAATGTCCTTAACGAACGTCCTGACCTCGCCGAACCGATTCATCCAGCCCTCTCCCTGCGTCGGGGTGAAGTGCTCTGGCACGCACGCCATGAGATGGCGCGAACTGTGGAGGATATTCTCGCCCGGCGGTCTCGTGCTCTTCTGCTAAACGCGCGTGCCAGCATTGCCTGCGCCCCGGCAGTTGCACACCTGCTTGCTATCGAGCTGGGAAAGGATGCTGCCTGGGAACGTCAGCAGGTGACCGCCTATCAAGCAATCGCCAGAGGCTACGACTTCACCGATGCGGCGAGCACGGGTTAGTTGAGCTTACGACAGCGGAATTCACTCGTGCACTGGTGTGCCGAGTTTTTCCTAAATTGGTGGAGCAGATCGGGATCGAACCGACGACCTCCACAATGCCATTGTGGCGCTCTACCAATTGAGCTACTGCCCCGTAAGTAAAGACCAGAAAACAATGGAAAGTTGCTTGATCGTCAAGTGCATTTTCAGAAAGTATTTAGGCTGGTTTATGTGGCACGGGTAACTTGCCGGTAACTTGCCCGTGTGTCTTCCAGAGATCATCATAGGACCCCAACATGGGCGAGATACCCATGCCATGCAGAAAAGCTCGATAATCACGGGCCGGTTTCTTGACATTTGTCCAGCTTTGCAAAAACTCGGCACACTTATGGCAAACATACCCAGCGAGTTCACCAACATAACAGCAATCACGAAAGCCAATATCTATTTTGGTGGCCGAGTAGTCAGCCACACGTTGCTGTTTCCAGATGGCAGCAAGAAGACCTTGGGATTAATCTATCCCGGAGCTTTCTACTTTGCCACAGGCAAGGCTGAGCGTATGGAGATTGTGGCCGGTAGCTGCTCGGTAAAGCTGAAGGGTGCAACAGAAGTTAAGCACTACAAGGCTGGCGAGGTATTTGATATACCTGCGAACTCCGGATTCGACATCGAGAGTATAGAAATATGCGAGTACATCTGCTCGTTTCTAGACTAAGCGGAATAGTTTCTCCCATTTAGGGAATCAATGCACGGGGTTATAGCAGCGAATGCTTGCTGTACCTCACTAATACTGACTGTATATCCACGTCTATGGAAGTTTTGCCATTTACCGACTTGCTAGCTACACGAACGGGGCACATGGGTGCCAGCGCCATCCGGGAAATCCTGAAGGTGGTATCCCAACCGGGCATGGTATCGCTCGCTGGCGGCATTCCAGCACCGGAAAGCTTTCCCATGGATATTATGGAGGAGCTGGCCACTAAGGTTATTCGCAAGTACCAGTCGGGCGCATTCCAGTATGACTTGACGGAGGGCTTCGTCCCTCTGCGCGAGGCGCTGGTGGGCTATCTTCTGACCAAAGGAATCACTGCGATAGCCGCGGACATTATGATTACCTCGGGTTCGCAGGGCGTGCTGGATGGCTTGGGCAAAATCCTGATCGACAAGGGGGATGCAGTAGTCGTGGAAGCACCGACTTATCTGGGTGCGCTCCAAGCATTCAACCCCTATGAGCCGACTTATCTCGCTGCCGATACGGATGATGACGGGATTATTCCCGAATCACTGGAGGCGATTGTGAGTAAGACCAAGGTGAAGTTTGTTTATTTGGTGCCCAATTTCCAGAATCCCACGGGGCGCACCATTCCGCTGGAGCGACGCAAAGCGATCGCCTCGATAATCCAGCGGCACAACGTACTCTTGATTGAGGATGACCCCTACGGTGACCTCCGGTATCGAGGGCAGGCATTGCCCCCGATCAAGACCTTTGCCCCGGATCACGTGGTGTACTCGGGTACTGTTTCCAAAGTGTTCGCTCCAGGGTTGCGCATCGGCTTCTTCGTCGCCCCCGCGGTTATCAAGCGCTGGATGGTGATAGCGAAGCAGGGCGTGGACTTGCACTCAAGCACCTTTGCCCAGGCACTGGCCACGGAATATATTACTGGAGGCTATCTCGAGAGACAGATACCCAAGATAATCGCTCTCTACCGACCGAAACAGGAAGCCATGCTCGAAGCCCTTACACGGCACTTCCCGACAAGTTGCCACTGGGCGCAACCCGAAGGCGGCATGTTCATCTGGGTAAAGGGTCCTGAAGGGCTGGATATGGAGCCAATCTACTGGAAGGCAATAGAGCGCAAGGCAGCCTTTGTGCCCGGTAAATACTTCTTTAGCCGCAAAGGCGAGGGGATAGAGACCATGCGCCTAAACTTCACCATGGCCACACCGGAGACTATCGACCGTGGAGTGAAGGTCATTGGCGATGTGATTCGAGAAGCGCTTTAAAGGCAGGAGGGTAGGCACTAAGAGACAGAGGCACAGAGGCACTGAGTCGGAAAGGAAGAGGTAGAAGCAGAAGGCAGGAGGCAGAATATCAGCCAGTAGAGTAGAGAGCAGCGGGATTGGGCAACCCCCGCCCGCTGCGCTCTACTCTACTGAACGCTTTAAAGGCATCAAGAGAAGACACTGAGTCGGATCGTCGGCATGGTAGGGAAGGGTAGAGGGGGTAGCATTTCATCCACGAAACTTTCCGGGTTTGAAGGTACTTAATTGAACCCGTAAATTACAAAGGCCGCATACGCGGCGATGAGCACGCCACCGAACCAGCGGGGTGCGCACTTAAACACTCCCACGCTGATGATATGCGCCACAATCCCACCTGCGACCAACCCTAGCCCGGAGTTAAACACAGCAGGCACCTTGATGGGATGTATCAGGGCAAACAGCCCCAGACACAATGGGATGCAAATGTGGCCATCCCCGATCTGTGAGCTGTAAACCACATCCGGCCTGCGTCGGAAGCCGTAGTACAGTGCCAGAAGCGCATTGGGCAATACCATCAACCAGCCCGTCAACCAGCCAAGATTCTTCACAGAGAAGAAGCCCGTACTGCGAGCAGTGAGAAGCCCCACAATCTCGTTGATGCTATAGTAAATCCCCAACGCGGCTGCGAGGAGCAATAGCGTATCCATGAGAATCCAGACGCTGATGGATTTCGACTTCTGTAGGTTCGTCTTCAGCACATCGTAAACATTGAAGCACTGCCAAAAGATGAAAGACCCTATCAACACCAGCCCATCGGAGAAGTCGATAACCCCATCCCTCGCCAGTGCCCAGCAAATCCCACTAAAGAACAGAGCGGCGGTCATAGTCAAAATCAACTGCAGTTGGGTAATCTGTGCCGCCACCTTGGCTACGCGCTGCTTCTTGCCCGACTTCTTGTTCTCCGATGGGGCTAGTTGCTGTTGCCACAAGAGCAGGGGGAGACCAATCAGCAGGGTGAGATTCGTAGTGTTATTAACAATGCAGTTGGTGGCAATCTCTGCCCCCAGCCCGTGCTGTCGCACCACGATAAACACGAAGATAAGATTCCCCAGCCCCGAGCAATACGGCATAATCAGCGTACCCAGTGCCGTACCCTCAAACCCACTATTCGCCATAGCCTCCAGCCGCCAGATCATTAGAAAGGACGCCGCCAGAAACAAAGCCACCAATCCCCAGGGACCAGCACTAGACAACCATGCCTGATATGAAGCCAGAGAATCCAAACCGCCAACTATGGCTAATCAATGGGGACTTGGCAAGTATGGCGGGTGTAGAGGACGACGAACTAAGTAAATTGGTATGAGTCAAACCTGTCCACGCTGGTCTTGCATGTGCGCGGTTCAAGTGCATACTTTCTTATGATGAAAGCCAGCCTCATTGACATTCGCCGTAGCCCCGGACGCATCTTGGATGCCGTTGAAAAGCGCGAAACCGTGATCCTCTCCCGCCGGGGAAAACCCTTTGCTAAAATTTCTCCTTTGGCTGAAGTGCCCGCTGTGAGTAGTCAGGCCCATGTCGCCTTCGGTATGTGGAAAGACCGCGACCAGGCTAGTGTTCACGATCAGGTAAGAAACCTACGAAAGGGTCGCTTCCATGGTCTTTGATACCGACGTTCTTATCTGGTTTTTAAGAGGTAACATTAGGGCGGCGAAAATTATCGAAGCGTCCGAGATTCGAAAACTGTCGGTAGTAACCTTGATGGAGCTCCATCAAGGAGCTCGTGATAAGAAGGAGCAAAAGACTCTAGGAAAGTTCATACATGACTTCTCATTTGAAGTGCTCCCGATTTCTGAGAATATCAGTCATCGTGCTTGTATTTATGTGGAGGAGTACTTCCTTAAGGCAAATCTACAATTAGCGGATGCCTTGATTGCAGCTACCGTGGTTGAACACAGGGAAACCTTATGCAGTGCAAATGCCAAGCACTACAAAGTAGTTATTGACCTTGCGCTGAAGGTGTTCAGACCGGAGTGATCTTTATTTTGAAGAATCGAAATGACTGTAGCTCTCGGCCCTACACAGCGTTTATCATAACATCGTCCCCAGCTATTCACTTTTCTTCCTTTTCCGTCTAATCCAGTCCTGCCCAGTTCATACTTCGTTTGTGTTTAGCGTAGACCACGGCACAACGGACCCTTTCCGCGCCGAAGGCGCAACCACTCTTGAGCCCAGGGCACCGCCCTGGGTATGGATTATATTATTATTATTTAATGCTGCTGTAAGGGCGATACCCGTCTTGCATCTATCGGCGTTACCGCCCTTACAGCCCAACAACACGCCGGCGTGTTTCGCGATGGGAGTAACAAGGGGGTGGCGGTTAGAAAATCCACCCTTGTTCTTCAAGAGGGCTCATTGATAAAGGGGATATCCGTTCCCAGGGCGTTGCCCTGGGCTCATGAGTTGATGCACCTTCGGTGCGACAGAATGCCATAAAATCTACGCTAAACAGATACTCCACTTCAGTTGAGGACAAAGCACTGTGATGCAGCTATAGGACGATGGTGCGCAGAAGAAGGAGCGTTGTGCTTTCAGCGTTCTGCCTCCTAGCTGATCGCTCTTTCGGTTGCCCAGGTGGTAATTGCGGACACAAAGGCGGCTGGTTGCTCGGTGTGCAGGTTGTGTCCTGAGCGATCAATTGTTTTTAGCTGCATGTTGGGGAAGTGGTGGAGCAGACGGGGGGTATCTGTATCGCGCATATAGTTCGAATCGCTACCGCGAAGGACGAGTGCGGGGCCAGCGTAGTGGTCGCCCGGCTCCAGGCTGGTCTTGAAGAGCTCAGGGAGCGCGGCTGCAAGCACGTCGAGGTTACATTGCCAGCGGAATTTTCCACTTAGGGGGTCGCGAGTGAGATTGCTGATGAGGAACTTGCGAAAGCCCCAGTCGGGGACGGTGGTGGCGAGGGCGTCCTCGGCCTCCTGCCGGCTGGAGAGGGTATCCAAGTCGATGGAGCGCATCGCGGCGAACTCATTCACCCAGCGGGAGGAGTAGTCCCGTGGGGCGATGTCTTCGATTATGAGTGCGGCTACGCGTGCCGGATGGGAGCAGGCGACGCGCATGGCTACTTTTCCCCCAAGGCTGTGGCCCAGAAGCGTGACGCTGGGCAACTGGTGGGCATTGAGCCATTCCACGACATCCGTTGCCATGGAAATATAGGAGGCATCGGCTGCGTGTGGCGAGTCCCCGTGGTTGCGCAAGTCCAGTGCAGTGGCATCCCACTTGGAGGCGAGAAGTTTGCCTGCTCCCGCCCAGTTGCGTGAGCTACCGAGTAGTCCGTGCAGTATGATGAGGGGTGGATTTCCGGATGTACCAAAGGGACGGGAAGCTAAGAGCATGGTTGATGGGTGGCTGAGCATGGAGAAAGGCGGGCGACAGATGAAGCGCAAAACGATGATGCCCACAATGTACTGGTACAGGTCGCAATGCTGTGGGGTCGTGTGAGAACTGTTTTGAGTGGCACGGGCATCTTGCCCGTATGTCTTCCCGCGGTCATCATAGAACATGGACGAGACGCCCATGCTACGCTCGAGTTCCGTCAACCAAAGTTCCAGCCCGCTATTTACAATTTAGTAATTAGGATTTAGACCAGAGGTATTAGTCCTCATATTCAAGCATGTCTGAACCAAGAAAAATAGCCTTTGCGAACTGGACGTCCATGCGAACTGGACTTGTGAGCTTGGCGCGAGACTGGAAGATGCGCCGGCTTCCCCCGCTCTGTTGGGGTGAGGAGCGCACGCCGCTGGCGGATATCAGACCCGCTACTCCCATGCTCTTTGCGGAGCGCAGTGGGTATTATATGCGGGAGGGCATGATTACCTTTGTCATGCAGGGAGATCGTTTCCCTCAGTATGACTGGAAGAAGTCGGGTTTGTTTGTGTCGGGGGAGTTTAATAACTGGGTGGCAGTGGGGAAGCGGCTTTGGCAGCTTGAGCCAGCATTGATCAACCACAAGGAGTACTACCTGCTCACCGTACCGGTGGAGCGGTGTATTAAGAAGGGGATTCCGGCTACATTTAAGTTTACCACAGGGCGCGGTGACTGGCTGGAGCTTCCGGGTGATGCACCGAATACCGTGACGGATGCGCAGGGGAACAGGAATCTGCAGATTCAGCCTAATTGCGGAGGGCTACACCAGTTCCTTTTCACCACGCCACAGTCCATGAATGAGGCAGGGCAGGGGGTTATTCACTGGGTGGAGCGCGACTATACGGAAAGCGCGTTGCTACACCCCGGGCGGTTCCTACTCGACTTGAAAACAGACCTGCCACTCGGCGCAGTAGTGGACGCTCAGGGTACGACTTTCCGACTCTTCGCCCCGCGGGCAACCGCAGTGAGTGTGTCCATCTTTCTCCCACGGCAGGCGGCGCAGGAAACGCGGCTGCCAATGGCGCTGGAAGATGAGGTGACTTGGATGGTGAAGCATCCTGCAAATCTCGATGGGCACCACTACTATTATCAAGTAGAAGGGGCAGCGACCTGCCAGTTTAGCGGATTCAACAGCGACTTTCGCATCCTTGACCCGTGGGCACTCGCCGCCGCTGGGCCTGAAGGCCCGGGGATAGTGGTGGATAAGCGCAAGTATGAGAAGGTACGTCACCACGCCACGCCGATGTGGCAGGACCTCGTCATCATGGAGACGCACGTAAGGGATTTGAGTGCGCTGGCTCCGGTAAGCATGACTGCTGACGAGCGGCTTGGTTTTACAGGTTTAAAGAAGTGGGTGGAGAGCGAACATTTCTACCCGCATACACTGGGTATTAATGCCGTGGAATTGCAGCCCATCCAGCAGTTCGACTCCAAATCCCGCTGGGACTATGCCTGGGGTTACATGCCAGTGAATTACTTCGCCCCGTGCAGCCACTATTCGCTCAGGCCGGATACCGCCTCTGGTGTGGCTGAGTTTCGTGAGCTGGTGGATGTCTTCCACCGGCGCGGCATGTCTGTAATTCTCGACGTGGTTTACAACCATGTGGGCGAGCCCAATCACCTTCACCAGATTGACAAGTATTACTGGTTCGAGCTGGCGCAGGATGGTTCCTATATGAACTGGAGTGGCTGCGGCAATGACCTGCGGTGTGGTACGCCCATGGCGAAGCGCCTGCTCATCGACAGTTTGCTACACCTCATGGAGTTCTACGGAGTCGATGGGTTCCGGTTCGATCTAGCGGAGCTAATCGGCCTGGACACACTCAAAGAAGTCGAGAAGGCACTGAAGAAAGTGCGGCCATCAGTGATCCTTATTGCAGAACCCTGGAGCTTCCGTGGGCACTTGGGACTCGCGCTGAAACAAACAGGGTTCGCGTCGTGGAATGATGGCTACCGCGATTTCGTCGCAAGCTACGTACGCGGCCTCGGAAATACCGAAGGTCTGCGCTACTTCCTTGCGGGTTCACTGGGGCATCTCTCCGCCTGGCCCGCACAGACGGTAAATTATGTAGCGAGCCATGATGATTACGGCTGGCTGGACCGAATCACGGAGAATCCAAACAATAATGGTCTGTATCCTACGCCGAATGACCGCCGCCGCACCCATTTGATGGTGGCCATTCTCTTCATGTCCATCGGTATGCCCATGCTGGCTGCCGGGCAGGACATGCTGCACTCGAAACAAGGATTCCATAACACCTATCTGCGGGGAGACTTGAACGCCCTGGACTACAAGCGCGCCTCGCAATTCCCCGGAACGCATGATTACTTCCGCCGTTGGATAAAGTTTCGCCGCGGTGAGAAGGGAAAGCTTCTTCGACTCTTTTCACCACCAAGCCAGAGCTACTTTCAGTATTTTTACAGTGCCTCAGGCAGCTCTCTGGCCGTACTTTATAACGCCGACTTCAGCCACGGGCATGCACGACTCCTATTTGCGGTCAATCCGCATCCGGAGAGCGTGCGCATTACCCTGGGCGGAATCGACTTGGGGAAGCTAAAGCAGATTGCGGATGCGGAACGCTTTGAATTGGCTGGTTTGGTGGGTGCGCTTGTCCCATTTGAAGGCGATTCCGTCGAGCTTCCACCGCTAAGTTGCGCCCTGTGGCTCGAATAATCCGTCGGATTATGGACTTCTTCAAACAAATCGCTTGCCTTAGCTATGTAAACAAGGCAATTAACACAACATACAGTGTTTTTGAGTGCGACGGTAAGAGATTATCTACCGTCCAGCTCGAAGCAACCCACCGTCAACGGTGGCAGATCTAATGCAGCCCATGCTCCATCACAACAGTTACAACATTGACCACTTACGAGCCCTTGAATCTGAGGCCATATACATCCTGCGGGAGACCGCAGCCCAGTTTCCCAGGGCCGCTCTCCTCTTTTCCGGGGGAAAGGACAGCATCGTAGTTGCCCGGCTGGCACAGAAGGCATTCTGGCCCGCGCGCATGCCTTTTCCGCTGATGCATGTGGACACAGGGCATAACTTTGTGGAGGCCATAGAGTTCCGGGATATGCTGGTGAAGAAGCTTGGTGTGCAGCTTATTGTAGCGAGTGTGCAAGACTCCATCGACAAGGGCCGGGTAGTCGAGGAGAAGGGCCCTTATGCGAGCCGTAATGCGCTCCAGACCGTATCGCTTCTTGACGCGATCACGGAGCATCAGTTCGACGCCGCCATTGGTGGTGCACGCAGAGACGAGGAGAAGGCGCGGGCAAAGGAGCGTATGTTCTCGCACCGCGATGAGTTTGGGCAATGGGACCCCAAGAATCAACGCCCCGAATTATGGAATCTCTTCAATGGCCGCAAAGCCCCGGGTGAGCATTTCCGCGTGTTTCCGCTCTCCAATTGGACGGAGATGGATGTCTGGCAGTATATCCGCGCTGAGAAGCTGGATATTCCAAGCCTCTACTTCTCACACGAACGTGACGTCTTCCTGCGCAGTGGCAACTACATCGCGGTGACGCCGTATGTCACTGTCCAGCCGCATGAAGTCGTGGAGCGCAAGGTAGTTCGCTTCCGCACCGTGGGTGATGCCACCTGCACCGGCGCTGTGCTTTCCACGGCTGCGACCATGGATGAGATCATTGCCGAAGTAGCCGCCGCCCGCCAGACCGAGCGCGGTACACGCTCCGATGATAAACGCAGTGACTCCGCCATGGAAGACCGCAAACGCCAGGGTTATTTCTAAACCACTGACTTCCCCGGCACCTCAACCAGATACCATCCCTTTACCAGCACTTTATTCATGGACCTTTTGCGATTCACCACGGCAGGCAGTGTAGACGACGGCAAATCCACGCTGATCGGTCGCCTGATGTACGACACCAAAACTATTTTCGAGGACCAGCTTGCGGCCATTGAGCGCACCTCTCTCCAACGCGGCGATGCCCACGTGGACCTTGCTCTACTGACTGACGGGCTGCGTGCCGAGCGCGAGCAAGGCATCACCATCGATGTCGCGTACCGCTACTTCGCGACCCCGCGCCGCAAGTTCATCATTGCCGATACGCCGGGCCACATTCAGTACACGCGCAACATGGTGACTGGTGCATCCACGGCAAATCTCGCCATCATTCTGGTGGATGCCCGTAAGGGAGTGATTGAGCAGACCTGCCGCCACTCGTTTCTCGCCAGCCTTCTGCGCATCCAGCACGTAGTCATCGCCATTAACAAGATGGATTTGGTGGACTACAAAGAGGAGACGTACAACCAGATCGTGGAGGACTATAAGAACTTCGCATCCCGTTTAGAGATTCCCGACATCACATTTATCCCGATCAGTGCGCTGAATGGGGATAATGTTGTCGATAAATCGACTAATATGGCCTGGTATCAGGGTCCCACACTGCTCTATCATTTGGAGACCATCCACATCGGCCCGGATGCGAATCACGTGGACCCGCGTTTCCCGGTGCAGTGGGTAATTCGTCCCCAAAATGACCAGTTTCACGACTTCCGTGGCTACGCTGGCCGCGTTGCTGGTGGTGTATTCAAACCCGGTGACGAAGTCGTGGCTTTGCCCAGTGGGTTCACGACGAAGATCAAAGCGATCCATTCCTTTGAGGAGCAAATTCCAGAGGCATTCTCGCCCTTGTCGGTTGTCATCACACTACAGGACGAGATCGATATCTCCCGCGGAGACATGATCGTCAAACCACTGAACCAACCCAATGTGGGTCAAGACCTCGACCTCATGCTCTGCTGGTTTAGCGACAAGAAGAAGCTCACCCCGCGCACCCGCTGCGTGCTGCGCCATACCAGTCGCGAGGTAAAGGCCATTGTGCAGGAACTCGTTTACAAGGTAAACGTGAATACCCTGCACAAGGTGGAGAACGTCACGGAGTTTGGCATGAACGATATCGGTCGCGTAAAGGTGCGTGTCTCTAACCCGCTCTTCTTCGACAGCTACCGCCGCAACCGCCTGACCGGCTCGCTCATCCTTGTGGATGAATTTACGAATGAGACCCTCGCCGCTGGTATGATAAGATAACCCATGCCGCTCGATTTCAACGAGCTAAACAACAGAATCACAGCCTGCCGGGCATGCCCCAGGCTGGTGGCGTGGCGCGAGAAGATTGCGCTGGAGAAGCGGGCTTCATTCCATGAATGGGAGTACTGGGGGAAGGCCGTCCCCAACCTCGGCGATCCTGATGCGGACTTGCTCATTGTCGGGCTTGCACCAGCAGCGCATGGCGGGAACCGCACCGGGCGAATGTTCACCGGGGACCGCAGTGGAGACTGGCTATACCGTGCACTGTGGCGAGCCGGCCTCGCATCCCAGCCTACCAGCACGCACTGCGGGGATGGGCTTGTGCTCTACCGCACCCAGATAACGGCAACGGTCCACTGTGCCCCGCCGGACAACAAACCATTGCCTGAGGAGTATGCGGCCTGTGCGCCGTATCTGGAGGAATTGATCGACGGGCACGCGTGGAAAGGCATCCTTTGCCTCGGTGGAGAAGCGTGGAAAGCAGTACTGCGGCATTATAAGGTGCGTCCACTCCCGAAGTTTGGGCACGGTGCAGAGTATCGCATTCCCGACGGACCACTACTTCTCGCCAGCTACCACCCGAGCCAGCAGAACACGTTTACCGGGCGGTTGACGGAGGGCATGCTGGATGCCGTGGTGGGGCGCTTGGCAATTGCCGGATAGTAGTGATCCTGTAGATAGCAATACCCCGAAGGGATTACCTGGAGTTTGGCCAATTTGCCAACCTTTGAATGCCCCGGAGGGGCATAATGTCGGTAGAAAACATAGCAATATTATCCCTGCGTCCCGTCGGGACGCAACCCCACCCGTCTTCGATGGACATTGGTTCGATTGTGCTAGGCGTTATGATTGTTGCGTCGTTACCTACGTTCCGTCGCTAGGGGACAGGGTGTTTAGCGTAGAATTCGACCATTTTGAGCCAACCTCGAAGAGGCATTGTGTGTATTTTCAGCCCCAACGGGGCGATGGGGTGCCGTGACGTCTACGCTAAACACCAATACGGGACGGGGTGTGTTATAATGCCTGTTTCTACCAACATAGTGTCCCTCTGGGATACCAATACCCGAAGGGATTACTCCACCCTGTTTCTTCGTTCGCCACGGCTGTAGGCAATGATGTTGGCTACGGTTTCATTAAGAAGCCTTGTGCGACTATTGGGGCTGCTCCAGGCAATGTGTGGGGTGATGACGCAGTGTTTGGCGTTGAGCAGTGGGTTGTCTGCCTTTGGTGGTTCTGTGGATAGTACGTCCACGGCGGCACCGGCTATGTGGTCGTGATTTAGAGCGTTGGCTAGGGCAGCTTCGTCTATCAGAACGCCGCGTGCGGTGTTTATGAGGTAGGCATCGGGCTTCATCGTGGCGAGTAGCTCGTTGTTCACGAAGGCACGGTTCTCCGGGGTTGCCGGGCAATGGAGGGAGACAATGTCTGCTTCCCGAAAGATGGTCGCAATGTCTGCCCACTGAAAACCTTTCCATGCGGGTGGATTACGGGGTGTGCGCGTCTGTGCCATGATGCGCATGCCCAAGGCGTTGCCTATCGCACCGACGCGTCTGCCGATTTCGCCGAAACCGACTAGTCCGAGGGTCAGCCCAGCGAGGTCGCGTACCGGGGTTAACCAGTAGGAGAAGACCTTGCTGCGGCACCAGTCGCCGTGCTTAATAGAGGCATCGTGTTGCGCCACTGTATTCGACAAGGCCATGATGAGGGCAATGGTGTGCTGCGCAACGGCTTCAGTGGAGTAGGCGGGGACATTGGCTACTCCGACTCCGTGTGACCGAGCAGCGGCGGTATCGATCGTGTTGTAACCGGTTGCGAGTACGGCCACCAGTTTCACTTGCGGAAGCGCTGACAGGACCTCTGCTGTTATCGGCACCTTGTTTGTAACCAGCACATCGGCTCCGTTACCCGCAGCAATGATGCTCGCAGCATCATAGGGTGTAAGGTCGCGCAGTGTCACCTCGCCCAAGGTCAGCAATGGAGACCAGGCGGTGGCATCAAAACCCATCGTAGCAGCGTCCAGTACTGTTATCTTCATGTGAGTTATGTCAATGGGTTCGGTAGGCTGATGCAAGTCAGAAGGCGGAGATGGCTGAATGTGCGGTGCATTTCAAAGTTGTTGGATACAGGAATTGGTGGGTGAATAATACTCAGCCAAAATCCCCCTCATCGCAGTCATGGGAAAAATGCAGTCCCCTTGGGACGACCTGCATCTTAGCCCCAGGTTTTAACCTGGGGTTATGCGCATATACCCGGACCGAGTCCCGTAGGGACGACTGAATAGGCGACATCAAACCAGTCGAAGCGATCTATTTCCTTAGCCCTTAAGGCGAATTTGAAAGCCCTTCAGCCGTCCCTACGGGACTTGTGTTATAAATACGACATTTACCCCAGGTTGAAACCTGGGGCTAAGATGCATACCGTCCCCTTGGGACGGCAGCGCCGTGGCTGGGGCTGCGATCGAATTCATAGTGGTCCTGTTGCTGTCCGGGATATATTAACAACTTTGAAATACACTGTTGTATGTGCTCCCGGACAACAAAGTCTTGCTCCCGGGGCGTGAGGTCTTGCTCCCGGAGTGCAAAGTGTTGCTCCCGGACAACAAAGTCTTGCTCCCGGGGCGTGAGGTCTTACTCCCGGAGTGCAAAGTCTTGCTCCCGGAACGTGAGGTCTTGCTCCCGGAGTGTAAAGTTTTAGATAGACCGACCGCTGCGGGCGGTGTGGTCCTGCTTCCTTCAGCCTAGACAATACCGGGTGACCTGCTAAGTTCTGCGAGTCATGTCCCTGTTACGTATCAGTGCGAAGCTTTCCCTGCCCGAGTCTGAGATTGATCTTCAGGCGGTGCGCTCACAGGGTGCGGGCGGGCAGAACGTGAACAAGGTATCGACCACCATACAGCTTTTCTTTGCCATCAAAGAGTCTTCCTTGCCCGAGGAGTACAAGGAGCGGTTGCTGGCAATGAGCGACCACCGTATTTCCGAATCCGGGGTGATCGTGATCAAGTCCCAGGAGTACCGCACGCAGGAACAAAACCGGGAGGCTGCGATTAAGAGACTTCAGCAGATACTGAGGAGTGCGGGGGTAAAGCCCACGCCGCGCAAGGCCACTAAGCCCAGCCGCGCATCACAGCGTCGCCGCCTTGATGCGAAGACGGGGCGGGCGCAAATAAAGTCGATGCGGGGGCGGGTGGCGGAGTAGTACTCTCCATACTATTCGATACATTTACATGAAACGACTGGTTCTCTTCGACATCGATGGCACATTAATCCGTGGTGGCGTCTTCTGGCGCGAGTGCTTTGAGGGGGCGGTGTCCACCTGTTTCCCCGGTCTTTCTGTTTCCAAGGTCACATTTAGCGGCAAGACGGATGGCTTGATTTGTCGAGAGGTGTTGCAACAGGCTGGATTTCCCGAAGATACCCATGCCCGGCATACGGAAAGCATAATGAGCGAATACTTGCGAAGGGCGGAGGCAGGTATTACTCACCGTGGGCGCGAGATTGTGGTCTTGCCGGGAGTGCACGAGCTGCTGGCTCGGTTGGCAGAGGACTCGCGGATACACCTTGCCTTATTGACTGGCAATGTCCGTGCCGGTGCTCGGTTGAAGCTGGAGACATCGGGCCTGTGGCAGTGGTTTCCGTGGGGTGTGTTTGCAGACGACCACTGGATTCGCAACCAGCTATCGCCTCTGGCGCTTGCCCGTGCACGGGAGTGCATTGGGATGGAGTTTGCGGGAGAGGAGGTAGTGGTTATAGGTGATACGGTACATGACGTAAATTGTGGCCGGGCGATCGGGGCGCGTGTCATAGCCGTGGGTACTGGCAAGACGGTGGATCAAGAAGCGTTGCGGTGCTCTGCGCCTGATCATTACTTCGAAGACTTTCGCGATACGAGCGCTGTGATTGCTGCAATACTCCAGAGTGTGGAGAGGGTGGAGGCGGAGGATGGGGTATCTGGCAAAGGAAATGGAAAGAGAACACCGTGAATTGTAAGTTATGGGTAACGAAAAGCTTGCCAAGCGGCTGATGATTTCGCTCTCTACTCTTTTGCTTTACCCAAGGGCGCCAGATTTCCACAGGCGCGAAACCCTCTAATCATGAAATACGTCTCCATCTTTCACGCGAATCTGAACTACGCGTTTCTCGAGCCGCACAAGTACGAGCAAGTAATCCGGGCATCCTACGAGACCATCATCGATGGTCACAATAAGGTAGGCCCGGAGGCGAAGTATGTGTTTGAAGCCAGTGGCTTCACCATCGATGTGATGGCCGAGAAAGCGCCTGATGTCTTGAAGAAACTCCGCAAGGCCATTGAGAGCGGCCAGTGCGAGTTCATGGGTGCTCCTTATGCGCACCCAGTCATGGCAAACATCCCGGAGGAGGATGCTTACTGGACTTGTGAGTTCGCGCAGCGCGCTTATGAGAAGCACCTTGGTATGCGTGCCGAGAGCTGGTGGAATCCCGAGTGTACGTGGATGCAGTATGCCCCCCGCGCTTTCAAGAAGGCTGGTGCAAAGTACCTTACGCTCGACTTTGAGTCGTACATGAACTGTAACGACAAGGAGTACGCCTGGGTGGAGCGTAACCGTGGGACAGATATCTACTGGGGCGGCCATATGCCGTGGTTTGATCTCGACCCGAACTGTAAGTTCCTGCACCGCCCGTTTAAGAATATTGTACCTGGGCTCGATGGCTTCTGCCGCAGCGATCGTCTCGTTGGCAAATACCTCAACTACTTCATGGGGAAGATTACCATCGAGGAATTCCTTGCAAACGTGAAGCACTGGTCCGGCGACAAGAACGAAGGCGCCACCATCATCGTGGCCGACGATGCCGAGTACTGCGGCACCACGGGGTATTATTATGTGAAGTATTACCGCGATTACTCCCGCAGCTTCGAGGTAAAGCCGGATGCAGCAGAGCGCCTTGACGCGATGATTCGCGGCGTGCTCAGCATCGGTCCTCTCGCCACTTTCAAGGAAGCTTGCGAAGAGAACAAACCCGTCGAAGAACCGTACTTTGTGGAAGATCGCTACGCCTGGCACCGTACTTACTCAGACTGCTGGGCTGGCACACCCGAGGCGAAGGCACTCGATCCTGAATTGGCCGAGCTTCGCCGCGAATATAAGACTCTCTGCCAGCCGATCACTGAGGGCACGCATAAGGATATTTATAAGCAGTTGATCGAGAAGTTCTGGTTCCACATGACGAACTCTGCGAACTCCGATGGGCGCTGGCCACCACCACCCGCCGTTACCTGCGAGTTCAACCGCCAGTGGGTGCGCAATGAAATCAACGCCACAAAGGCCGCTCTCGCTGCAATACGCGAAGCCATCAAGGGGATTCCGCTGCCACCCGAGCCCGATCTGTCCCTAATGCGTGGGGATAACCCCGAGTACGGCTTCTACTTCACCGACAAGGACATCAGCGATCTGCCAAACCTAAACTTCTACGAGCTTCAGCATGCACTCTACGCCGCATGGCGCTGGTATGATGCGAATACCGGAGAAGAAAAGGAGAATGGCAAGAAGCGTGTGTATGCCATCTATGAAGAGTACCGCCGTCGTGGGATTACACAGTTCAAGACTCCGGTCTTGAAGTAAGCTTGCTGCTGTAGCGCAGATACTTTCTGTTAAGGAAATACATTCAAGACCCCGGGCAACCGGGGTCTTTTTATTTGCCGAATCTGTTCTACACCGATGGCGGAATGGTACGATTTGGCATCGATGACCCATCCACCCAGGTGGGCTCCACGACGTGCTCAATCCTCGTGTTTGGCAAGCCGTATTGGTTGGCAAGGATTTTGCGGTGAAGTAGATCGATGGCTAACTCACCCATCGACTCATTCAGGCTTGGAATTCCGGCGATGCCACGGTCGGCGTTGAATCGATGAAGTGATACGAAACCAATGTCCGCGGTCAGATTGTAGCCCAGGTCGATCAGTTTTTCATATATCTGTATGTTAAACCCAATGACCACATCCGGTCTGTGCATAGCCATCCATTCGTGGTACATCTTGTCCGAACTCTCGTACGTGTAGAACAATACAGGAATTGGATGGAGATTTGGATGCAACATTGTTTGGCAACAATGAACTGCAGCCATCCTGATGAGATCATCCATAATGGGATGGACATGTTTGATATGACAGAACCCGATTCTTCGATACCCGTACTCCACGGCTTTTCTCCAGCAGAGCACAATCATCTGAAAATGATCCTGGTAAACGGATTCGATTGGAAAGCGATAAATGCCTGGCACAGCACTCAGACAGACGAACCGGCTAAGGTCTATATGTCTGGTATAGTCTGTATGGTAGAGCGAACCAAGGATGACTGCCGCTATGCCACGCGAGAGGAGGACTCGCTGGAGTGCACCGGTTTTGGGGTAGTCTGGCCAGTAAAAGCAATCAAGATGGTAACCTAGTCTTGAGGCTTTGTCTCCCATTATAGCCTCGTCACCGCTCGCATCGCCAATCAGGATCGTTCCCGGCTTTTTTTCAACAACGTAGGCGATGGGGATACCATCCGCCCGTTTTTTTCTATTCCAACGATTTATCGCTAGGCGAGACATCATGGGATCGGGCTTGTACCCCATGGCTTCCGCGAGTGCCTGTATGGTCGCCCTCGTAGTTTTACTGATGCGTGGATCGCCTTGCAAGGCACGCGAAACCGTGGATTGAGAAATACCTGCTTTGGCCGCTATATCACTGTGGTTGATACGATCCATTGTATCCCATGAAAGGGTCTCCAATCATTGCATTGATCTGCAGTTCTGTAAACAAATGATTCTATCTAATAGATAAGTGCATTGGCATGCATAAGTGCCGGTTTGAACTTTGTGAAATCCGCTGCCATTGCTTCATGTGAAATCAACCGACTTAAATTAATCCCATGAAAATACCCTCAATACTATTAATACTCGCAGCTGTACCGTTTGTAAACGGTGCTGTGGTTACCTATCCATCATTAAACGGAATCCTGGACAATTCAGGCACACAAACAGGTCCTGTCTCGATTGATGCAGCCCATCGCTTTGTAGATCCCGACAGTGGCACCCCTGTAGCAGGCATAGAACGCTACTATGGTGGAACCATAAATCTGGATGTTACTACAGACTGGGGAATCGAGGGCGAAGTCACATTCTTCCGCTCTGATGCTAGTGAAGCATTCAAGCTGCGCTTGAACGAAGGAGGTGGGAGTACGTGGCAACTGTCTCGGGGTGGTGCCTCTGCGAACCTCGGGATCGGTGGAAATACCTCATTTGACTATGTCATCAAGGTGAGTGATAAGGATTGGAATTTGGTGAATGTGGATATTTTCCTGAATGCCAATGCAAACAATGTTACAGAAGGAACTCCTGATTTTACGATAGATACTGCTGTGGGGAGCACACCTTTGGATGCCATCGCATTTAAGCGCACAGGCTGGGGTAACAATGGAGCATTTACACTCGCTAACAGTTTTAGTTCGACGGTGTGGACCCCGGTCTCCTCCGTTGTTCCCGAGCCATCCACTTATGCGGCTCTCGCCGGGCTGGCCATACTCGGTTTTACGTGGTATCGCAGACAGAAGTAGTTAAATTCGGGTTTATAGGAGTTAATCTTAGTTTAACGACCGGTCTTCGAATTATATCGAAGATCGGTTTTTTTATGAGATGGCACGGGTGGTGCAGTTGCAGGTGTCCCTTGTGCCCGTTGTATCGCTTCACCCGCGCATTAAGTCATTGCGGCGGAGGGCTATTTCCGAACAATGGACCATTTCCATTTTATGAACGCAGGACGCATAGTAGCAATTGTTGGTCGCCCGAATGTGGGCAAGAGTCGCTTGTTTAACCGATTGGCGCGGAAGCGATTGGCCATCGTGCATGACCAGCCTGGGGTGACGCGTGATGTTAACAGCACCGATCTTGAGGATGGCTATACGCTGCTCGATACCGGTGGTATTGGTCTTGTTGCCGGAGCGAATGAGCGGGCGATCTACGAGGCGGTGGAGGAGCAGGTGTTTATCTCCGTCGAGGCGGCACAGCTTATTCTCTTTGTCGTCGATGGGCAGGAGGGCTTGGTTTCGCTGGATGAGATCGTTCTGGAGAGGCTGCGCAAGTCGGGCAAGGAGATCATCCTCGTAGTCAATAAACTGGATAACTCATCAGACGACGACAAGCTGGTGCTCTTTCGCAAGCTCGGGTTTAAGCGCACGGTAGGTGTATCTGCCGAGCATGGTCGTGGAGAAGATGACCTGCGCGAGTTGATCGCAAAGATTCTAGGTCCGAAACCCGAGGAACCGGTTGTCACGGAACCGCGCCGGATCAAGATTTGCTTTGCAGGCCGTCCGAATGTGGGCAAGTCCTCCCTCTGCAATGCGCTGCTCAAGTCCGACAGGCTCGTAGTCAGCGAGGTCCCCGGTACGACGAGGGATTCCATTGAGCTGGACTTCGACTACACCGCAAAGTCTGGGGAAGTCTGGCCCTTTCGTCTGGTCGATACCGCCGGGCTTCGTCGCATTACCCGCGTACGGCAGCCTGTGGAGTACTTCTCCATGAAGCGTACCGAGGAGTCTATTGATGCGGCAGATGTAGTGTTCATGGTCATCGATGCGCAGGAAGGGATTACAAAACAGGAGCAGGCCATAGCCGGCAAGATTGCGGAATCCGGCAAGTTGCACGCGATTATTGTCAACAAGTGGGACATCGCGCAGACGGCTTTTGACTCGGGAAAGATCGAGCATCATGCGACGCTGGCCGAGTACCGGGCTGCTTTTGAAGATGCTATTCGACGCGAACTGTTCTTCCTTGCAGACAGCCCGATTATCTTCGCCAGTGCACTCAATGGCTACTCGATTGAGCGTCTCTTGAATGAGTCCCGCGAAGTCGATGCCCGTGCAGAGCAGCATCTCTCAACAGGTCGCGTGAACGCACTCTTCGAGAAGCTGGTGCAGCGCCGCGAACCTCGCTTCATCAAGGGAAAGCGTTTCCGTATTTATTATGCAACGCAGACCGGACGTCGGCCCTTCCGTTTCAAAGTCTTCTGCAACCAGTCCGGGCATCTCGATGAGACGTACCGTCGCTATCTGGAGCGCGGCTTTGTCGAAACCTTTGGCTTGCAGGGGTGCCCGCTCCGTTTCGAGCTTATCGGTAAGAAGAAGAAAGCTGGAGAGAAGTAGGTAGCTGGTAGCAGGTAGTTTAGCCTTTAGCTGTTAGCTTTTGTGTGTGTACGCCCGTGCTGCAGGCGCTTCAGCAGCACACGGGAGTTGCGCCCGCTCTTTTCGAGCATTTCGCGGCGTGCGGGTGGTAGGTCGTCCATTGTTCCTTCTGTAAACCCGCATACGGTGCGGAAGAAGACGTAGGATTGTGTACTCAGGGCGAAGACTTTCTTAAACCCTTGTTGTGTGGCGGATTGCAGGGCGTAGTCCACGAGTTTTCTGCCCACGCCCTTGTTCTGGTAGAAGGGCTGGACATAGACCGAGGCTATCTCTGCCGCATCCGCGTAGGGAAAGAGTGCGGCGCAGGCCACGATGCTGTCATCGATCTCAAACACAAAGAAAGCATCGATGTCCTTCTCTATCGATTGCTTGGTCCGGTGGCGAAGAAGCTCATTCTTCACGCCTTTCTGGGTAATGGAATAGATGGCGGTGACGTCCTTGCGCTTAGCCTGGCGTATCTGCTGATAGTCATTCCCATGCACCATGGAGCCAACGCCTACTTTGTGAAAGATTTCAGTGAGTAAACCGTCGCTCAGACGCCCATCCATGATGTGTACTCTGGGCACTCCGCCTTCGATGGTCTTGATGGCGTGCCTGGCCTTGCTCAGAGCGCGCTCCTCGATTGCAGTGGGGGACTTTTCCAGTAGGACGCGAAGTTCCTCAACCGTAATGTTTAGCGTATAGTGCCCATTGATGGTGAGCCCGGGGAATGGGCAGAGGTAGATTAACTTGGAGGCATGAAGCGCCACGGCCAGCTCTGAGGCTAGGGTGTCGCTGTTTATTCGCAGCGAGCCACCATCGCGCGAGTGGGTGATGGCTGGAATGATTGGGATAATCTCGTCCTCGATCAGGTGATTGATAAACGGTAGATCCACTTTATCCACCTTGCCACGCCAGCGTTGATCGACTCCGCCAATGATGCCCGCCTCCGTTGCACGCACGGCATTCGCTACTGCGCATTTCAGCCCGGTGGCAGTCAGCCCCTGGATGACTTCATGCGTCACAATCCCTGTGGCCTCAACGGAGAGACGCAGGGTAGTATCGTCGATGGGACCCTCGCCACGCACATCGGAGATTTGCACATTTCGTTCCTTCGCGAGGCGCTGGAGCTGTTGGCCGATGCCAAGTACGAGAACGAGCTTGATGTTCAGGCTGCGAAGTACTGCGACGTCGAGTAGCAGATTCGAGAAGTTATCGTCTTCCACTACGCCACCATCAATGGCGATGACAAAGATGTGGTTTCGCCACTGCGGCACATACTTTAAGATGCCACGCAGGTCAGTTGGTTTTATTATTGGGTCCGATTCGTAAACAGCCATGGGATGCGATTGACATAATTCAAGAGTAGGGGAGTGCGCTGCGCAAGACCTTTACTGATGGGAGAAAGGGGAAAGCAGGCGGGCAGGGTACACAAGGTATTTTTATATCTCACCGCACCATCTCCCAACAGGAGATTGACCATACCTTGCCCAATGTGTTCTTTGCATCCATGCCGAAATCGCAGGATATTGCTCCGTCTCTAGTGGAATTGCTCGAGGAGTTTCTTGGCTGGATGCAGTTGGAGCGTGGTCTGTCGCCGCATACGCTGAGTAACTACGAGAACGATCTGGCTCAGTTCGCAATCTATCTGGAATCAAAGGGAATTCTCCAATGGAGTGAGGTTTTGCCAGACCATTTAAGTGGATGGCTGAAGGAGCTTAACCATGAGGACTACAACAACGCCTCAACTGCGCGCAAACTAAGCGCTGTGCGCGGGCTCTCAAAGTATCTGACACGTGAGAAACGCATCCCCAAGGACTTCACCAGCCTAATAGGCAGACCGAAGGTGCGGCGCCCATTGCCGGGCACTTTATCTGGTGATGAGATCAGTCGGCTACTGGCTGCACCGAGCGAGCAAACCGCAGGCGGACTTCGAGATCGTGCATTTCTTGAGTTGATGTATGCCAGCGGTTTGCGAGTGTCTGAACTCTGTGGGATGACTCTGCAAAATGTTGACCTGAAAGAGGGCTTTCTGATGGTCCGAGCAGGGAAGGGGAGGAAGGACCGCCTCGTGCCCTTTGGTAAAAAGGCGCGGGATGCCATGGAGCGCTACATTGTGCAGGGCAGGCCCTCACTGGTACGCAAGAAGACGGGTAGCGCTCTGTTTATCAGCAACCGGGGCACGGCAATTTCCCGCAAGACGGTATGGTATTTGATACAGAACTACACGAAAATCGCCGGGATTAACAAGAAGATCAAGCCGCACTTGCTCCGCCACAGCTTCGCCACGCATCTTCTACAAGGCGGCGCAGACCTGCGCTCCATTCAAGAGATGCTAGGGCATGCCAGTATCACGACTACTCAGATATACACCACAATAGAGGAGAAGAAACTCATCGAAACCCATTCGAAATTTCATCCACGGGGCAAGTGAGGTGGGGCAAAGTGGCATCCCTGTCTATCCCCCAGTTTCTGGAATTGACTTGGAAAAACACTGCTTTCTCATAGTCTCCACGCCATGAAACTCCCCGAAACTGTCGTCACGGTCACCAAAGCGATGAATGAGATGAATCGGTGCTTCAAGCGCACCCTCTTTGATGAATGGGCGATTATTTCAGGGTCGGAAGAGGCGGAGTGGTTGCTCCACTATGTGGGCCCACGAGAGGTGGAGTTTAAGCAGTCCTTTGTGCACGACTTTAAACACCTGCACAAGCTGCTTGAGGATAAGCATCTGGAGCCCGGTGCATTCGAGTTCACGAAGGAAGCCTCCGGTACAGGGTTTGATGCCATCCTCGCCCTGGCGCCGGATATCTATCTCGTCTGCAATAATACGGAGCACTCCATGCAGGAGATCACTGCGGACCCATTGTGGCGTGTCTCCCAAGGGCCCTTTGTTTCTCTGAGCGAACGGTATCAGGTATTGTAGGTTCAGACATCCGGAAGTCAGCACGAAAGCAAAGGGATTCCGGGCGAGTCGCTGGAAGCAGGATGACCCCAAATGACCGTGGTAGACGTGCTATGTTCTCCATGCAGCGCCAAAGGCGCGACCCCAGCGGATTGTAGGACATCTCCTTAGGTCGCGCCGTTGGCGCTGCATAGCAAAATGGGATCATCTTAGTTCCCGCCACTTCAGGATGTCTGAGGTTCAGGGTGTCTGGACTTGCCTTCGACCATCACTCAAACCCCTGGCTATCGCATTAGCACCAGTTCCCCCCAGACTTTTTCCACTGCATTCAAGTCGCGAATCGCTTGCTGCCAGGGGTCTATGCCGAGTGGCCACACGAGTTTCTCGCTATCATGGTTGTAGCCGAGAACCATGGCGAAGGAGCTTCCAGCAGGAGCAGGACCGGCAAATCCGGGATTACCAACCATGCGCCAGGGGAGAAATAGCTCCAAGCTCCGCGTTGTGGATGACACAACCAGATTTGACCATATCCCTGTTGCCTCATTGGCATCATTAACGGGAATCTCGGTGTTCACACAATCCCAAGTGCCCCAATCATTGAGATGGATGTTCTTGCTCGCTGCATCATCCAGATGCACCTGCATCTGCAATGCGCTGCGAAGCAGGGCATTCGCCGCGGGCATGGCAAACATTGTGGCGACGTCACCCTTCTGAATGGTATTCAGGCTCTGCGATGCCAGATGGAAATCCACCATTTTATCAAGCGGATTAGCAGATGTTCTCGACCAGTCCTCGCCATCAACGGTGAAGAGGAAGTACATACCCTGTGCGTTGTACGCAGCCTGCGCCTGAAGCTTAGGCAACGGGCTCTCTGTCTTCTGCAAGGGCGGTAAGACTTGCCTGTTATTATCCTCATTGGGTTTGGAGCGCTGGTTAACTACCACCGGTGAGATTTGCTGCGCGAGTTTGCTCCAGAAGGGCTGAACTTTCCCGCTGATGAAGGGATTTGGAGTCGCAAGCGCTTCAATCGGAAGCGCGGCCAGTCTGTTGGCGGTAATCTCGTTGCGCGCGATGACTGCTCCGGTGACGGGCTGGAAATCACTGTTTGCTTTTGCGCGAGGTAGCAGCTTGTTTTCGAGAGAGACTGCGGCGAATTGCGCGTCGATCTTGGCGGAGAGGCTCGGTTCCTTAACGATGAAAAGCAGCGGATTCGAAACCCGCTCTATCTTGAAACGAGTGGCAATGGCGCGGACATGGAGGGCGTAGAGGATTTGTGAACCATCGACCTTGAATTCAAAAGTATTGCCCTGCTTGAAGTCGATCTCGCCTAGTTTTCTGTCGCGATCGAAGACATCGGCGCGCTCAATGCCCCACATCATGGGGGTAAACTCCACTTTAATTTTCACTGTTTCGCCGGGTGCATAGATGCGGTTCGCACCGGATGCGAGATACACTCCCGAGGTGGGGCCGCTCTTGAGCTGCTTATCTTCAACGTATGAAAGGATGAGGTGGCGTGCCCTGGTGGCCAGGGACTGATAGATACGGGCCATGCCCTCGTCGGGCAACCATCCATAGCGACCAGGCTCCACTGTCTGTGCTGCCAACTCGGCAGCGGGAAAGACTCTGGCGATAGTGTGGTCCCAGCTCCGGTGGTCCACATACCAGCCCGTCTTTAGATCCACAGGGTTAAGGAGTGTCGACCCGGTGGGCGCAGGCGCAGCGGGTACTCTGACACGAACGATGGACTCCCAGTAGGCCATATCCGCGTGGTCAGTACTACCATTCTCGTGCCCCTTTATCTCTGCATCCCACGCCCACGGCAGTGGGTTTTTGCCCTGTTCAGCAAAGAGGGCTTCGGTGTTTTCCAAGCCGACAGGAATAAGCGGGTCTTGTGAACCAACATGCATCCAGGCGGGGACTTGGCGGACCGCCTCGGTTATATCTCCGGTGTAAACGGGGCCGCAGTTTGGCGTTATCGCGATGATACGCTCCGGGCTCTGGCAGAGCATGCCAAAGGAAGTAACCCCGGCATTCGAACCGCCAGTGACAAGCAGCGGTACCTGTGCGAGTTCGGGATGGCTGCCGTGTGAGCCCCACCCAGTGAAAGCACGCAAGATAACCAGTCCCAGATCGCGGTAGATCTGTCGACCGGGAAAGCCGTTGACCCCGGCCACACCCAGTCCCTGCCGTGCAGCAAACTCGAGAATATCCCGCTGGCTGGTCTTGTTCCGGGTATCACCGCCAAAACCGCCCCCGGGATTGCCATGGAGAATGACACCGCGGACCTCGCCCACTGGCGGGACCCATAACTTAATGCCACGCAATCCATCGGCGGACTTAAAGCTGTAGAAGTCGCCTTCCCGGATGAAGTGATCTCCTTCGGTGTTGGTCCACTCTTCCCGCAATGCCGCGACTGGAGGCGGAGTGGCGTTCACGAAGTTCGCGAGAACTACTAAAGCTAAACAAATTAAGCGAAGACTGTTTCTGTACATTGTATCGCTTTCAGCAATCATTGACTGCTTGGCAATGGTTGTTCTGGTTTAACGTTGAATCTTAGACCGGAATCGCATTGAAAGATGCAGTGAATGGCGAAGTTACCCTGAAGATGGTCGGTGAAGCCTGTGGCTGTAGCGCAACCACGGTATCACAAGCGCTGCGCGGCACGGGGAAGGTGTCCGCCTTGCGTAGAAATACAATAATCGATGTCGCCCAACGAATGGGCTACCACCGGAATGCGAGTGCAGCAGTGCTCCGCGGACACAGGAGGGTAAACGAGGATGGCCACGGTATGCCTGTGGTATTTATCGAGCGCAAGGAGGCTGTCCCCTATCTAACCCATAAGATTATTCAGGCGATTGGAGAGCACGCCCATCGAATGGGGTACAAGCTGGAGCAGCGCCGCTACGCAGACACTGCAGAACTCATCGCTCTGTTACGGGAGTTAACCTACCGTAGGGTCGATGTGATTCTACTGGGCAATATTGAGGGCGATGTCTGGGCAGAGGGCGTTGACTGGTCGCCATTCGTGGTGCTTGGGATATGGCGCTTCGGGTATTCCTATCCCTTTCACGCCATCCGCTATAACTATTTCCAAGCCCTCCGGCAGTTGTTCGCCCGCTCCTATGAACTGGGCTACAAGCGAATAGGCTTGGTCTGCCTCTTGCATGAACCTGTCATTCTCGATGATGCCAGCAGACAGGCCGCTGTCGACGAAGCGAATCGTTTGTACAAAGATCGAGCCCACATCCTCCCACCGCTTTATTATCAAAGCTACCTGGGCGCAGAGCGCTTGGCTGAATGGCTTAAGGCCAATAATCCGGACATGATCATCGGCTTTAATTCTGGTGTGTATAACGCGATGAAGAGCCTCGGGAAAAGGATTCCAGAAGACTACGCTTACTGCTCGCTTCTCGATACTGCGGAGAACCAAGCCGCCATCCGCTCCACCGGTTTTCTAGTCGAGCATGATAAAATCGGGGGGCTTGTGGTAACCCTTATCGATGCATTTCTTAGGCAGAATAGACGAGGTATGCTCGAATTTGTCACCGAGACCCTTATGACCATGAAATTCTTGCAGGGCGAAACGATGCCAGCGAAGACCGGATGCCCTATGGCGGAGACCTAATGGGGCACTCCACATGAAGTGATACCTACGGCAATTATTGATTGACTACCCCGCAGGGGGGGGGGCTTTTTTATCCTAAAAGGAAAATGGCAGGTGACCAATCCATGCTTTTCCTTTACCATCTACCCCAGGTATCTGTTTAGCGTAGAATTCATGGCATTCTGTCGCACCGAAGGTGCATCAACTCTTGAGCCCAGGGCATCGCCCTGGGAACGGATATCCCCTTTATCTATGAGCCCTGTAGGGGCGACTCAGTGATTGATGAAAGACGGGTATCGCCCCTACAGGGCTCAATAAATAAATTATAATCCATACCCAGGGCGGTGCCCTGGCTCAAGAGTGGTTGCGCCTTCGGCGCGGAATGTTGTGTCCGTTGCGCCTCGGTATACGCTAAACACAAACGACCCCGCTGGGGTCGATATTTTAAGGTTGACGATCCGGGGGTATCGCCTCGCGCAGACGCGAGTCTCGACCCCCGGCTAATTTCTGGGATGCCTACGGCATCCTCGTGCATTGAGGAAATGAGGAAATGGAAGAATAATATAGGTTTAATTCCGCAGGCTGTGGCTGTGGTCGTGTTCAGCCCGGGAGCTCACGCCATTTGAATGCCCATTGCGCGACGGTGTCTCGAAGCGATTCACCTTTCTTGGTTGCTGTTCATTGTCGGTAAGGGCATCCATGCCTTTCTGGCTACTGCCATAAGACGCAGTTGCTGTGGAATACTGGTTGCCTCCGATGACTGCAAAGATGGACTCGACAGTCACTTGTAGCTCTGTGGCTTGAGCGTTCAAGCAAGAGGCGTCATTCACCCCTTGTTCAGCCGCGCCTGCTGTGGCCTGGGTGACTTGATTAATTTGGGAAACAGATTCGCGTAGTTGGCTGATGCCGAGACTCTGCTCTTGATTGGCATTCGCTATTCCGCTGAGTAGCGTGTTGATGGATCGGGTGTACTCGATCATCTTATTAAAGTTCTCGCCCACGGTCGCCGTGAGTACCACGCCACTCTGGGTCTTGTCGATGGCCTGCTGAATCTTCTCCGAGGTCTCGCGTGCAGCTTGTGCGCAGCGCTGGGCCAGAGCGCGTACTTCATCGGCGACCACTGCGAACCCGGCGCCGGCTTCTCCAGCGCGGGCCGCTTCTACAGCAGCGTTGAGAGCCAGGATATTCGTTTGAAAGGCGATCTCGTCAATGGTTTTGATGATGGCGGAGATTTCATTCGACGATTTGCGAATGTTATCCATGGCCTGCCGCATCTCGCTCATATTGCGCGCACCATCATCTGCCGCAGTGCGTGCCTGTGAGGAGAGCGATTGCGCAGAAGAGGCATCCTTTGCGTTCTTGGATGTAGCAGAGGCAATCTCCTCTAATGATGCACTGGTTTCCTCAATGGCTGCTGCCTGCTTGCTGGCATCGTCTGCCATGCTCTGGCTGCTTTCGGATAGGTCACCCGACCGCCCGAGTACTTCCTGACTCACGCTGGCCAGGCGATTACTGGCGCCCGTAAGTAATTTCATCGACCGATGCGAGATACACTGGACTAGTATTAATGCGCCCAGTGCAGCACATCCCAGAAGGGCGCTAACCAGAAGTATGATACCGAGATTCTTAGTGAGGTCGGCAGAGAAGTTGCTCATGGATTGTTGGTTTAACTCAACGAGATGGAGCGAGAGTTCATCGATGCCGATACGAAGCGCTTTGCGCGATTGGCTGAGATCATTGTCCATCACAGCCATGGCTTTTTCCAGATCGTTCCCTTTTACATAAGCCTGAAGTTTTGTAGCCGCACTGGTATAGAGGAGAAATGCTTGGGTAAACTGTGCAATATGCTGTTCGGAATCTCCGCCCGCAGAGAGGTCTTTTATCGTGGTCAACGTGCTTGAGATGGTATCGGCATTATTTTTGATGGCTTCAGCAGCACGCACCATCGCTGCATCATCGCGCCCAAGTACAAATTCCAAGCATGCAGCATGCATGTTATGGGTGCTGTCTCGGAGAGCGGAGGAAGCGGTAAGCGCGGGGAGCACCTTGTCCTGTAGGTTGGCAATATCTGACTGCCCCCGATGGTTGACACCGTAGGACAAAACCGAAACGGCGACTGCTGCAATGGTTACTATTAGGAAGAAGCAAATAGTAAGCAGAAACGTTTTTTTCAGAGTATACAATGAATTCATCGGTAATTGTCCAGGGTGCCAACTCGTATCGGAGGCGTATATGAGTTGATGAGATAGGCGGTGCTACTTGGCCACGGGTATGACGAGGACATCGGCACCCGCATTCGCAGCATCTGTATAACCAATCGCGCCATCAGTGGCCGCGACGAACTTAACCAGCTCCGCTTCGGTTTCGAAAATTTTCGGAGCGGAACCGCCACCGGTCATGAAGAGTCGACGCCAGTAAGAGGAGAACTGGCTGCCGGATTGCCCAGCTACTGCCTGGACAAAGGCTTCGTGGGTGGGGCCTTCTTTTAAAAGGACCACTACGACGCGAGTCGATGTGGAATCCCAGCCCACTTTCTTGCCCATGAATACGGCCTTTAGCGTATCGGTATTGATGGTTTCCGCTGAAAGCTTCTTGTTGGCAACAACCACGGGTTCGGCATTCAGGCAGAGATGGGTTGCCAGGAATGCGACAAGGGATAGTCCTATGCAGAATAGTTTGTTTTTCATAGTCTTGGTCACCCGTAGGATTAGAAGTGGAAGGTGAGTTTTGACGCAAAGTAGAACCATTCCGGCTCTCGGGCAAAGTCTGGTTGCGGCCAGTCCGGCAGGTTGAATAGCATGGATGTGCCATCCACGTAGTGACCCTCTATCTTGAAGATGAGGTGGCTGGTAATATCAAAACGGAAGCTGAGCGCGTAGTCGTAGCAGTGGTCTGCGCCATATTTTATCGCACTCGGACTTGGGGCAACGCCTTCGATGGCGCCTGCATACGCACCTACCTCGAGCCAGGAATTTATCCTGCGCGAGACTGCAAGAGAGAGTTGCCTGTTGGAAATGTTGACGGAGCCAAAGGGCATTGTGCTCGGACCGGGCCCTGGCATATTGACCACACTCACTCCGGCAAAAGCCACTTCTTTACCCGCTTCGAGGGCAAACATCCAGTCCTCATAGAAATATTCTGCCGAGAAGACATAGCGTGTGTAGTCATTTATTTCGATGAGAACTGAAGCAATCCCGGTGAGGGGTGGGGGCGCAAGCTGTGAACCGTACAGGTTGTGGAAGTCCGACAGTGATAAGCCGATGCGAAGTCCAGAGAGTGGAGTACTCCAGAACAACTGACCCCCGTAGGTGTAGTCCATTCCCAAATCATACGAATAGGCGGTGTTTCCAGCGCTGAAGAAGTCGTTCACCCCGGAATCAGTCGTTCTTATCTGAATGTCACCAAAGTAGGCCTTGTAGTCCAACGAGCCCATCGACTTCAAATCGAACGTTCCGTAGAACATACCGCCGTTGAAGGCGTTATTAAAATCCCGCAATCGTGCATCATAGAAGGTTTGCGGGAGTAGCACAAAGGGGCGGGTAACTTCAAGATCGAGAGATTCGTTGTAGAGTCCGCGCGGTATCTTTACCCGCCCGGCACGGATGCCGAATTGCTGATTGAAGTTATAATCCACAATGGCCCAGTCCACCGTGACCTTGTCATTGCCGTATTTACCGAGCTTTTGACCAAATACTTGTGCCCCGATGCGCCAGTTGGCACCAAAAGTCTTCGACGCATTGACGCCGTATTCGCGAAAGTCGAAGCTGCCTTTCGAGCTGTCGGCAAGGTAATCATTGTCCGTTGAGATGAGGTAGCCCTGAGATAAGAAGCCGCCCACCTGCACACCGAGAATTTCCTCGGCTGCGTTGAGCGATTGGCTACAGAGCAGGCCAGAGGCAATAGCCAGGCCACAACAGAGGTGGTTGCGTAGGGTATTTTTGTGGTATAATTTCATAGTTCTACCTTTATGTACTCGGGCATTCTGCCTGTTACTTGAAGTAAAGTTACAATTGTTTTTTTTGTGAGTTTCGTCGGCGTTGTCGGGCATGGGCGGATACGCGAGCGCAAGGGGGCCTATTCGGTGGGCTGCCTAAAGCATCCTGGGATAGCAAGGATTGATCACCGACCCTATTCGTTCTAGGTTTAGATGAACCGTTCAGGGTTTCAGGTACTTTATGTCGCAGCAACCCTTCGGTTCAGCACCAATGATAGTGGAAATGAAGCGGGAGGAATTACTAAAACGAATAGGGAACGATCCCGACCGGTGTGGGTAGTTGATTGCTATTAACGATTGCTGGCTAATTTTGCGCAGGTACTGCAAACGAATACTCTCGCAGGGAAGTTATGGATCATTGGGAAGGACCGTTTGTGTATTCATTAGGATCTTTAGTCGGGCATTGCCTGGGCTCAAGCGTGGTTCTGCCTAGCGCGGGATGTGTCCGATGTGCCTTGGATTGGCGATAAACGTACGAACTTCTCTCCTACGCTCTGGAATTCCTCGTCTGAGGTCGAGAAATTCACTCCAGAGGTCGAGAAATTCACTCCAGGTGCCTGGAAAATCACTCCAGGTGTCCGGAAAATTACCCCAGATGCATGGAAATTCACTCGAACTGTCCGGAAAATCACTGCAGAGGTCCGGAAAATCACTGCAGAGGTCGAGAAATTCGCATCTGCGGCGGAGATTTTCACATCTGCGGTGGAAAATTTCTCCACCTGCGATGGAGTATTTCACCAATGCGACGGAGAATTTCCCCCCCTGCGACGAAGAATTTCCCTAATGCGACGAAATATTTCCCTAATGCGATGAAATATTTCCCTAATGCGATGAAATATTTCCCTAATGCGATGAAATATTTCCCCAATGTGATGAAATATTTCCCCAATGTGATGAAATATTTCCCCAATGCGACGAAGAAATACCCCCTGCGACGGAGAATTCCCCTCCTGCGATGGAGAAGGCGGACCATTGGGTACTGTTGGACGGCTATTTAGCGCAGTTTACAGGTATTTGAATGACTGAAGCGCAACAAGGTGCAGATTCCGAGACTCTATTTACTGGATTTAATCATTTTCCGCTCCTATTCCAGTAACGTACTGCTATAAACACACTATGGAATTACACCCTATTCTGACCTGCAATGAGGCGAGAGCCTATGAAGAACGCCTCCTGCCGTCGGCTGAGGCCGTTGCTGTGGCCATGCAGAGAGCAGGCAGGGCTGTGGGGCAGGCGGTCTTGCGCGATTACAGGGAAATCGGAAGAGTACCGCCAGCGCTAAGACTTCTGGTGCTGGCAGGTACGGGAAACAATGCGGGAGATGCCTTGCTCGCTGCTGTGGAGATAGGACGTTGCCACCCCGAGGCGGTGGTGACGGTGATATTTGTATTCGGACAGAACGCGATTAAGTCGCAGTGTAAGGAAGCGTTCATGGCACTCGCGTCCGCCTGCGCGGGGCGACTCACCGTGGTCGATGGGCCGGGGATCAACTGCACAACACTGGCTACAGACTGGCATATCGTTCTGGATGGGATTGTGGGGATGCGGTTCCACCCACCCTTGCGTGCACCAGCCACCGAGATACTGGGCTGGGTGAATGAGCTGGGGCATAAAGTACAACTGCGCGCGGCGGTGGACATTCCCAGTGGTCTGGGAGAGCAGCCCGTAGTCATTCATAACGAATCCGTATTTCGTGCCGACTTCACGTATGCCACAGGAATCGTAAAGGCACCGGTGGTGGCGAAGGAGAATGCTGCTGCTGTTGGGCGATTACGCTATCTGGACCTCGGCTTTTTCAAGGATGAGAAGCCGGATGCGCACCAGAACTGTTATGTGATGCCGGACTCGTTGATCAATCCCTTGCGCTACCTGCGCAACCCGCTGTCGGACAAGAGAACCTACGGTCATATCTTCCTGCTTGGTGGGTCGCAGTTTATGACGGGTGCAATTCTCATGGCAATACAGGCGGCGGTCTGCTCGGGTGCCGGACTCGTGACCGGAATGGTGCCGGGGCCACTGGCTGCGCGCCTTGCCACGGTGGTGCCGGAGTCGATGTGGATGCCGCTGCCGGTGCAGGGAGATGGTACGCTGGCCATGGATACCCTGATGATTGCGAGGCAGGATTTGGACCGAGCTACCGCGCTGTTAATAGGACCGGGGATGGACCACGATAAATCCACCAGGATACTGATAGCACGGCTGGCACGAGAGATTGTACTGCCCATGGTACTGGATGCCAGTGCGCTGCTGCCAGATGTGATGGCCGCAGTGATCGGAAGGCCAAAAGATGCAGGCGCTGTAATTTGCACTCCTCATTGGGGGGAATTCTCCCGCATGTCCCGCACGGAAGGCGATGGCGCACCGGAGAATACGGAACTGATGGAGTTTAGCCGCAAGCACCGCGTGGTGACAGTTCTGAAAGGCCCACTTACCCGGGTATCAGACGGGACAAAGGTCATATACATTCCGCATGGCGGGCCAGTGCTGGCACGGGGTGGCAGTGGCGATATTCTCGCTGGGATTATTGGAGCACAATATGCGCAGCACCCGAAGAATCCGTTGTTTGCTGCCTGTCGCGGTGCGCTGTGGCATGCGAAGGCCGCGGACCTGCTTGCTCAGGCAAGAGGGCATGCCGCTGTCCGCACCACGGAGTTACTCGACTATCTCAATCCAGTGCTGCGTGAGCAGCAGTACTAAGCGAATTCTTCCAATTGTTACTTTGCCATGGCGACTCCCGATCAGCGCAATGCCTTGATGATATTAAACGCACTCCCGGGTGTAGGGCCGGTGACGGTCCGACGACTGCGCGACCGCTTCGAGCCGGAGTTTCCCGAGTACGCTCTGGGCATACTCGGTGCTCCTGCCAAAGTGCTCCGCGAGGTCAAAGGCGTGGGTCCCGAGCTATCGGATACTATCTCGCGCTGGCGGGAGTTCTTCGACCTCGAGCGGGAGCTGGATATCCTGGGCAGACACAAAGCGGACTTTATCACGCACGACGACCTGCGGTATCCGGCATTGCTCAAGGAAATCTATGATCCGCCGTGCGGACTGTACTGCTTGGGAACGCTCGCTGTAAAGCGGCCAGCAGTCGCCATTGTGGGCACGCGCAGGCCTACGCTCTACGGGCGCGGTGTGGCGAAGAGCCTGGCAACGGAGTTAACCAGACTCGGGTTCTGCATAGTCAGCGGGTTGGCTCGTGGCATAGACACCGAGGCGCACACGGCAACACTCGATGCCGGGGGCTATACGGTGGCCGTACTCGGCAATGGACTCGACATCGTTTACCCGCCGGAGAACCTGGAGCTTTATCGGCGCATCGCTGCCTCCGGTGCGGTGCTCTCGGAGTTCCCCTTTGGCCGCAAAGCCGATAAGCAAACCTTTCCCCGCAGGAATCGCGTGGTCAGCGGAATGTGTGATGCCGTCATAGTGGTGGAGTCTGACGAGAATGGCGGGAGCATGATTACCGCCCGTTTCGCAGCGGAGCAAGGGCGGCAGGTCTTTGCCGTACCGGGGCGAATTGATCAGCCAGCATCTCGGGGCTGCCATGCACTTATTCGTGACGGGGCTACGCTCCTGCAAAGTGTTGATAATGTGCTCGATGAGCTGCACATGCAGCAGATGGAGATGCCTCTACTCAGCGGTACTACTACTGCTGCCCCAGCCAGCCTCGCTACCGCTGCAAACCTGAGTGCCGATGAGAGCGCAGTCTACGCCATCTACGCCGATGGCGAGGCCGTCCACCCCGATGAGGCTACCCGTCGCTCCGGCATGCCCTATTACACTGTCACCGGTGTTCTCATGATGCTTGAACTCAAGCGACTCATCGCCAAGCGAGCCGATGGCACGTACGAGAAGCGTTTCGGATAACAGGGTAGGGGACGAAAAAGGGCAGACATTGCTGTCTGCCCCATTGAAATGAGCTGAAGAAACGCTACGAAGGACTAAGGCTGTGCCACGCGTAGGCGAGCATAGAGTGGCAACGTTGCCAGTTCTGCCTTTGGCACGGTGACTGTCCATGTCTCGAATCCGGGTTGGCCACTCACCGCCGTGCGCACCACTGTAGTTGACACAGGCAGCGCCGACCAGTTGAGCAGATCGCTTGACCCTTGAACTGCGATGCTGAGTGCGGCATCGATTCGCACTGGAGAGAAGGCGAAGATGGCTACGCTCGTGTCGCTGCTCGTGGAGGCTAGGTTCGGATTTGAAGCATTAACAACAAGCGGGTTCGAGCCAAAGGCGTACTCGTAGAGGTTGGTGAAGCCATCGCCGTCGGCATCCGCATTTGGCAGACTTGCATTGGTATTTGCCCATGAAAGCCCGGTTGCCCAAGCGCTATACGCGTCTGTGGGATAGGGGTTCTCGCTAATAATTGCCGCATTGCTCGTAGTGTAGCCAGCGCTGTTTGCAATGCGCACGGTGTAGGTGCCGAAGTCGTTCATTCCGATGCTGTTAACTTCATAGGTGCTGGCGGTCGCACCATTTATGGGCGAAGAGTTGCGGAACCATTGGTAAGTCTGCTCAGTACGGCTAAAGCTCGCAACACTTAGGCTGAGCGGTTGACCCTGTCGCTTGCTGGCTGCAGCCGGATGCGTGTCGATGATCGGTGGGTAGGGTTTAATCGGCGTGACAGCGGCATAGCTGGTACCGATGCGGATTTCGTCGAGCGTGGCTGCTCCTTTGCCACTGCCGGGGTACCAGTTAACGCGGGTAAATCCAAGTGCGCTGGTGGTATTGACGGAGAGGGTGGCTTGCGCGGGAGCGGAACCGCCGAGTGTTTGCGGGTTTATATAGAGTTTAACTGTGCTGGTGGTGTTGTACTCGATAGAGACGACAAAGAAGAAAGCTTCTCCCGCTGTGGCAGCTATGCCGGTGTCCGTTTCGATCAGCTTGTCCGTTGTTGCCAGAGTGCTGTCATAGACGCCAAGGTACCATTTGTTGCTCTTGGTGTAGACGGACACCCGGTAGTCGCTGCCAACCCAGTCTATCCCACCAGCACAAAGAGCCACTCGGGCAGGAGAGCCGCCGGAGTCGAGGCGAGCGATCCAACTGGCGTAGAGCGTGGTGCCTGTCTTGCCAATGGTGCCGCTTGTGACATAGCTGGCAAATGCGCCCGTATTGTCCAGTATGCGCCCGCAGCCGAGATAATCCTGTCCTCCTGTTGCACGCAGACCCTGAGTGAGGAGTTCCCCAAAGGTGCGGTGATTGCCGAAGCTGGGCAGGCTTGTAGCTGCTATGGCGTAGCCCGTGGCATTCGCATTCTGTACTCCCCATGTAGTCTTCCAACCCAGAGGGACTCCGGTTGAATGCAGTTTTGTTTCGGGGCCAGAGAAGGGCTCGTAGCAGATAAGAACATCACCTGCAGGCTGCCCGGCAACGGTGCCAGAGAGCAGGAGATTGCCAAAGGTATTCGGTGCAGGCTCTGCGGGGTTCGAGCCATCCCAGGATAGAACCCCCGCGCGACCGGAGCCGTCCTGGTTATCACTGTTAATCAAATCAAAGCCCACGCCCATGCCCGGATAAGGAGTGCGTCCGAGGTTATCCCATGGCACAGCAATTTCCACTGTATAGCCGCTGGCAGTGTTCTTAACTCCACGAATTACGCCATTGCCACGGGCGAAGAACTCCAGAAGCTCCCCAGCACGGTCCACTATAAGCCGTCGGTCATCCACATTATAAACGGTTTCACGATCGTGGTTCGCATCGAGTAGAAACTCAACCGAGTCGTTGTCGAAGAGCGGTATGCGTCCTGTGTGGTCTGTGTTATCGGTTACCTGCACGCCGATATAGAGGTAGTTAATGTCCCATGCAGTGCCATATTTCACAGTGTTCGGCGTGTTGCCTAGGGCCACCGTCGTCACAGTCTTGTTAATGGTCCAGAAAGATTCGCTCAAGTCTCCGTCAATTGTAACCGGCTGAAGGATGCGGGGCACGCTGACTGTGTTCGCTTCCGGTTGCCCAATGACCAGGGTAAATTGCTTGCTGTTGGTATCCGCAGGGAAGTCATCGTCATCCACTTTTACGGTGAAGGTGAAGTTGCCGGTAACTCCTGGCGTGCCATAGAGGCGACCATTTGTCGTTAACTTCATACCGAGAGGTAGTGAGCCGGCGGATACCGTCCATACCAGCGGTGGGTCGCCCAGTGTGGCGGTGAAAGTCATGTCGTACGGAGTGCCTTGAAAGCCTCCGGGGGTGGAAGCAGTGGCGATTGCTGGGATGGTGTTAACCACTATTTCGAAGTTCGCATCCAATGTGGCGGTGGCATTCGTGGCATCAGTTACCTTGATGGTTACCGGGTAGTTACCAGCAGTAGTCGGTGTTCCGGAGAGCAACCCAGCGCCGGAAAAGGTGATACCTGCGGGTAAGGTCCCTGCCGTCACTGTCCATGAATAAGGTTCTGTTCCGAAGAGGGCACGCATAGTCGTGGCATAGGAGCGATTAACTGAGCCGCGTGGGATGCGTGTCGTAGTGATGGTCAACCCCTCGCTAGATTGCACGCCGGATAATGGTGTGCGGGTCACGACTTCCCACACCACTTCTTGGAAGGTGGCGGCAGCGGCGGGGTTCTTCAGGTTGAACCCTACAAGTGGGAGCCCGCGGGGATCATCCTTATATATAGTTGCGAAGAAGGTAAGTGCGCAGATATAGCGGCCATCGTCTGTCTGGTGGACTCCATCACTGTAGAGGTCCGCATAAACACCCGTGTACCCGGGAATGAGGCCAGCCTTCATGCGCTGCTCCAGTTCATAGAACACATAGCCCACAGGGATCATGCGGATGGAGACCCCGGGATACTTCGCCTTAAGCTGGGTGGTCAACTTCTCGAAGTAATCCGCATTCTCGGACATTGGGGTGCTGCCATCCGAGGGTTTCACCCAATAGGTGGAGTAGTCGCCCTTGTCCTGGCGTGGCCAGCGGGCAAAAGTGAAGAACTCTCCATTCGTCGCGGTGTAAGGGCGTTGACGGGCGAGTTCGAGAAACTGGCTGAACGTGTTGATGTCTTGTTGCAAACCGCTGTCATAGGTCTGCAGCGTGATAGCGTCCCAATCATAGTTCGCGAAGGCATTTGGGTAGCCTAGGAAGGGCTCGGTGAGGAATCCCGCTTCCGGGTTATTCCAGATATTCCAGAGCGGAGAGCCCAGAATAACCTGACGTCCCCATATGTGCGTGTAGCCACGGGACTGCGCCAGTTGCTGGAACTGGCCGTAGTTAACGGAGTCGGTCACGCTATTGCCGACCATAAAGACGCGTACAGCATGGCTGGACACTGGCACGAGGGCAGCCAGTAGCAGACCTGTAATTAGGTTTTTTAGGGGATACATAGGATTGTTGTAATAAGGGCTAAAGGATACTACTGCGACCCCGCCATACCTATAGGGTTGGACGGCGTAGGGTGAACTAATGAGATTATTAGCGGATTTTGCCCACAGAGTAAATAGAGAAAGCAAACACCTGATGGTTAAATGGTTAACTAGACAAGCACTCACTCGCCCCTTGTCAGGTTCCAGATTCCCCGCCGCCGCAACCGCCTGAACCAGTTCGAATACCTGCCGTGCATTGTAACGAACCGCTCGCACCAACAAACAAAGTGGCGGAGCCCTAACAGCAACTGCTCAACCCTTCACACGAACTGTTTTTACATTCAAGCAAACTGCTCACGTTCTAATGTAAAGTGGCGAGGTCTTCATCGCAAACACTCAGCCTCTCATGCGAACTGCTTTTGTAATCACGCGAACTGTTTTTACAATCATACGGACTGCTTTTACAATCGTCTGAACTGCTCAGATACTAATGTAAAGTGACGGAGTCTTCACGGCGAACACTCATCCCCTCAACTGAACTGCTTTTACATTCATACGGACTGCTCACGCGCTATCCGGAATTCTTAACCACGAAATGCACTAAAAACACGAAAAATGGTACATGCAGTCACCGCCCGTTCGGAACGTAGGCACTGAGGTGCAAAGGCACAAAGGCACAGAGTCGGAAAGGTAGTGGAGGGCTGAACGCTGAAAGCTGATAGCTTCACTTGTTACTCCCATCCCGAAAATCGCGTGCGAGTTGACCTGCTTTTAGTGGTTAAAATTCATATTCTCATCGATTCCCTGAATTTTCAAATTTCCAATTCGTCACAAAAATAATAGTTGCCAGCGGCGATTCTGGTCTGCATTTTCCTACCTTTATCCAAATTCGATATGTCCCAGCACAGTAGCTTTAAAGCCGCAGGCGGCGCCTCCACAAAGAAACGCAATGTTCTCAAGCGATTTGAGCGCGTCCAGTTGCTCAAGCGTCGTGGGCAATTTGTTGAAAAAGCAGGAGTCCGGGTTACCGGTCTGATTAAGACCAAACCCGACGTCTAAGTTATCTGCGGGAGTACCCGCAGGTGGCAGACTTTCAGTAAATTGCACTAGCCATGGCTTTTATTCAATGTAATGTCACGTCAGAGGCATTGGGTATCTGCTGTGCTATTAATGTACTACTTCCGCAGCCTAAATGGGCTCTAGGGAAGCCATTAGCTGCCAAGCCAGTCCCTGTTCTCTATCTATTACACGGACTGTCGGATGATCATACCATCTGGCATCGGCGTACTTCGCTAGAGATTCACGCAGAGCCGTATAATCTGGCAGTTGTTATGCCTGCGGTTAATCGAAGTTTCTATACCGACCAACTGAAGGGCTATAAGTATGAGACCTTTGTTGCCGAGGAACTCCCGTTCATTGTAGCCAATCTCTTTCAGATATCCACCCGACGCGAGGATTCCTATGTGGCAGGAAACTCCATGGGCGGCTACGGTGCATTTAAGCTCGCGCTGAACTATCCCGAGCGTTTCGCCGCCGCAGCGAGTTTTTCGGGCGCACTGGACTTGGTCCACCGGGCACAGGAAAGAACCTTTGGCGAGCCCTACCGCAAGGATGAGATTCCAGACACCTTCGGGAACGTGGATGAGATCGCTGGCTCCAAACACGATCTTATGGCTCTGGTCAAGAAGCACACCAAAGCGGGTACACAACTACCCCGCCTCTATGGTTGCTGCGGTACAGAGGACTTCCTTCTCGAAGACAACCGCAGATTCGTAGCCTGTGCAAAGGAAAACGGACTGCCCTTAACCTACGAAGAGGGACCGGGCTGGCACAATTGGCAGTACTGGGATAAATTGACACCACGCGTATTGGAATTTTTCCAGCTACAACGAGCGGTTGGCTAAGCTGTTAGCCATTAGCTGTTAGCCATTAGCTGTTAGCCTTTAGCTGACAGCCTGTACAAGAGGCGAAACGCGCTAGAACCACCGTTCCGGTCTTAATAGACGGGAGGCACCGTCTTTGATTAGGGTGACGCCCTTCAGGGCTCTAAACTTTATCCTACTAAATAAGAAAAATGGTAGGTGATCAATCCCGCCTTTTCGGTGGATGCCGTAGTACCTGTTTAGCGTAGATTCATGGCATTTTGTCGCACCGAAGGTGCATCGGAATCCCAAAGGGATTCTGTCCCAAAGCCCGGGGTTGGCCGCAGGCCTACCCCGGGTAAATGTAAGAAACCGGACAACCCCAACGGGGTTGCGTCCGCATTGCTATG
>JANRLC010000099.1:0-5403 GCA_033762955.1 Verrucomicrobiota bacterium
AAACAACTTCACGATCGATCTTCGACGAATAACCGCTGCGATCTGCCACTGGCCTGCCCCATTCAAACAATTGCCGCCGCCGCTGCTTGATTTATAGCCGGTTTGTTCACGGATATACGGTTATAAATGGCCAAACTCCAGGGATGCCCCTTTGGGGCAACAGGTTCCTACGGCGTCTTTGGAAAAGCCCGCCTTCGAGTCAGCGAAACCAGCACGCGCAGCTTCTGGTCCTGTGCGCCCTTATAGGTCCCGCGCACAGGGGTGATGTCTGCGTAATCCCTGCCCACGGCTATCTTCACATGGCGCTCACCGACGACTTGATTATTGGTGGGATCAAAGCCGATCCAGCTACCGTCCGGCGCGGCTACTTCCACCCAGGCGTGGCTGGCTGCCGCACCGATAAGCTGCTGTTCTGGCTTGGTAGGGTCGGTGGCTTCGATATAGCCACTCACGTAGCGCGAAGGGATGCCCTGCGTACGCAGGATGGAGAGCATGAGATGTGCAAAGTCCTGACACACTCCGGCGCGCTGCGCGATGATGGTTGCCACGGGCGTATTTACATCGGTGACTCCGGGCGTGTAGGTAAATGAGCGGAAAATCCAGTGGTTCAACTGCAGGCAATGCTCAGCCAGGGTTTGCTCCGGGTCTGGAGTGCTTTGCATCAGCGGCTTAATCAAATCCCCCAAGGGCACCAGGCTGCTGCCAGTGCTGAAGGGGTACAGCTCCACGAGCTTCGCGTTGAAATAACCCTGGGCTTTGGCAAAGGGCACCTCGAGGGGAGCCAGAGGGTGGGCTATTACGCGGGTTTCAATCAATGCGCTGGCGGTAACTTTTAGCAGATTGTGCCGGAAGGGAATGGAGAAGAACTCCACGTAGTTCCCGAAGGCATCACTATACGGCTCGAGTTCGATGCGGGGCACCATCTCCAGCTTTCGTTCGATGACTTGCTGGCTGGCGTCGCTCTGTGGGCAGATGCGCAGCTCGCCAACGCTCTCGGAGGCAGGCTGCCGATAGCGGTATTCGGTTTGGTGGATGATTCGAAAGCGCATCGGTGTGTGTTGGGGTTCTTACCGGCTTCTAAGCTTGAGGGTGAAGTCGAGTTGCTTGGCCTGCACACTCTCTTGATGGCTAAAGAAAAGGTCTTCCAGTAATGTGTGAAGCTGCTCAACGGCGCGGAGTTGCCGCGTGGTTTCCGCCTGCACAGCACGACGGCTGGCCTCAAGCACGGGCTTTGCTGCCCCTTCCTCGCGGGGGTTAATCTCCAGCGCGCGCAGCGGGAAAATGTCCACGAGCGGGATGGCTTCGATGCTCGCGCATACCACATCGATCTGCTCTGCGAAGCGCTGTGCCGGGAGTGCAGCCCCCTCGGTCTTCGCAATCTGCCGCGTGTGCTCGCAGATCTCGCGCAAGCAGCATAGCACTGCACTCGGGGCATTCGGGCTCTGCCAGAGCAAACGGGCAAGCCGGTCCAGATAGGGGCGCGCGCGGTACTCGCGCAGGTACGCATCCAGTGAGCCGAGGATGCGGAGAATCACGACCAGGCCGGAGTCATCCGTAAGGTGGCGGAGCTGGTCGCTCGCTGCCTTGGGCAGGGCGGTTTGCAGAAAACTCGTAGTAGCCACGGCGCGCTCCAGCAGTTGCCCAATCTTTAGGAACCGCCAACCTTCATCGTGCAGAAGTGTGCGCTCAAAGGTGCCAAAAATCTGCGCCACTCCGCCGACTACGATTGCCCCGATCTCCCGGTGTGAGGTCTGTGTAGGCTCCGTGGAGCGGGCAAAGTTTCGGAGTTGTTCGCAGAGTCCATTCACCGATTGCCAAGCCTCGGGAGTGATGGCGTCGCGCACCGCATTGGCATTCCACTGGGCAGCGTTCATGCACGAGAGCACCGAGGCGGAGTCGCTGGCATTCAGGAAAATACCCGAGGTCATCTTTGCCCAGTTACGGGGAGTCACCGCCGTCTTTCCCGAGAGCCCCATGGTGGCCACCATCGCACGCCAGAGCGGGCCATGGAGTTTGCGGTCACTGCCGGTGAGTTCATCCCAGCGCACACTCTCCATCACCGTGATGCGATGCGCAGTGTTCTCCGCCCTTTCCAGATAGCGCCCGAGCCAGTAGAGATTCTCCGCTACGCGGCTGCTTAGGGGCAGCGCGCCGGGGGCGAGCACTGCTTCGAGGGGTTCGGTTGTAGGCGTTGTGGGCGTTTCCTCGGTCGCATCCGTGCTGGCGAGCACCCAGGTATCCTTCATCCCTTCGGCCATGATGGTGATGCGAGCCTGATTGGGGATGATGCTTTGCCGGGTAAGGCCTCCGGGCATTACATAGGGCTTCGAACCATGGATTATGAAAGCTCGCAGGAAGACGCTGCGTGGCTGAAATACTCCGTCAATGAAGCGCGGGGCCTTTGACGGACTCAGGTATGGCTGACCGACCACCAGGTGCGGGTGGGTGCGAAGCAGGTTCTCGATTTCCGCCGGGCTTCCAGTAGGTAAGAGTCCGGGATACGCCTTTCGCACCGTGACAAGATCGCAAATCGGCTTGAGCACGACTTTCTCCAAGTGCTTGCGAATCCATTCGAGTTGCCCGGTATCGTCCCCGTTGAACGTCGGCACGGTTCCGAGCACCGCTTTCTCCCGCAGATAGTAGCGAATGATTTCATCCGAGTGCCGGAGAATCGCGCGATTATCCGCCACACCGGAGCCGAGGGCATTCAGCACCACCACGGTGCCTTTGCGCACGCAGTGGACCAGCCCCGGCACTCCTTGAACGAGGGAGTTTCCAAATGCCACGGGATCGCTCGAGCTGGTTTCAATCCGGCGATAGATCACGTCCACCCGTTCCAGCCCCTGAATCGTTCGCAGAAACACATACCCCTGCCGCACGAGCAAGTCCGCCGGCTGCGCGAGCATCGCACCCATGCGCCGTGCGAGAAACCCCTCCTCAAACAATGCCTGCCGGTTGTCCCCGCGCGTGAGCAGCACCGTCAAGGGCCGGTCTACATCCATGGGCGCAGCGGCCCGCAAGACTTCCGCCAGTCGCGCGGTAAAGGACGCGACGGGCAGCACCGACTGGCTCTCAAACAGCTCCGGCACAACCTGCCCGAGGAGACGGCGGTTCTGTAGCGCGTAAGCGATGCCAAAAGGCGTGGCAAAGTGGTTCTCCAAGACTTTCCACGAGCCGTCGCCAGTCTTAATCAAATCCACCGCACCCAGAGTAATGGGGTATTCTTGCGGTAGTGTGATGCCCATGAGTTCGCGGTGGAATGCCGGGTCCCCCAGCACCGTCTTCACCGGGAGCACACCGTCCTTCAGAATACGTTGCTCGCCATAGATATCCTTCACAAAGGCATTCATAGCGCGCGCCCGCTGCACCAGCCCCTTCTCAATCACCCGCCACTCATCCTGCCGGATCAGCCGGGGAAATAAATCCAATTGCCACTCCGCCGACGAAGCGTGCTGCCCCTCTTCCACCGCAAAGTGCAAGCCCAACTCCCTCGATGCCCTGCCCAGCCTGTCCTGTCGCGTGCGCAGGTCTGCCAGCGTCATCCGGCTCAGCGCAGAGACACAGCCCGCGACTTCCGGCTGCCATTGCCCGCTGAGTTGGCGAGTCTCATCCCGTTCAGGAACGTACTGGCGGAAATGATCGTACCGGCGCGCGAAGGCTAGCATGCAAAGCGTCGTGAATTGTTCGCCCTTGAGCCCTGTCACATTTCCAGCGCATGACAAGCCTTGTTTCCCACACGGCTACAGAAGTGGCACTCCCTATTGCCCGTGTGCCTTCCAGCGATCATCCCAGAACCCGAACATGGGCGAGACGCCCATGCCACGTCCGAGCAATCGGCTTTTCTTCGAAGGCATAATAACATCCCGAACCGCGAAGGTCATCTATCGAACCGCGAATGTCATTTCCCCAACCGCCAAGGTCATATCGCGAACCACCAAAGCGATCGTCGGGACCGCCAAGCCGAAATGTAACAAAAAACGACTCAAACAAACTACCGCAAATTACTCTTCGGTAGTAATTATGATTGTCATGTAACCATTATTAAGCATGATTTCTATAATTCCCCGATCGGAGTTCTCACTCATTCCACAACCCTAATCCAAATCGATACACACATGAAAAGCCTACTACTCACCATGGCTACTACGTTGGCTGCCGCAAACCTCCACGCCGCTCTGCCACCCATCGAAGTTGCCAATAAAGTGGCAACGGCTGTTAAGATCGAGGCCCCCTCCATCGCGCCGATTATCGATGGCGAGATGGACGACGTCTGGATGGATGCTCCGGAGAATACCATCGCGAGCTTCATTCCCAATGGTACCTCTTTCACCGAACCCACCAGTGCCGCGGATTTATCGGGGAAATGGCGCGCCCTCTGGGATGCGAACAACCTCTACATTTACATTGTTGTAATGGACGATGCACTGGTGCTTGCTCCGAATAATTCATTCGAAATCTTTACCAGTACTGCATACAGTCGCGTGTTTGGTCATTGGGGAAATTCTGGATATAATCACGTGAGTGATGCGCATCTTATCTTCAACGTCGGCGCAACTCCGGTTCGCGCGGTGGCTGGTCTTTTCAGTGTTGATTCACAGATCGATCCCTTTCCAAGCACTACGAAAGTCAAGGCTACCGCCACTGGCTATGCCGCTGAAGTAGCACTCACTTGGAGTTCCCTAAACAAGCAGGGGCCAAATAATGCGGTAACTTGGGACTCCGATGCAGGTCTGTTCATTGGGGGACCGAGTGAGTACCCATCGCGCAATTTTATCGGTTTAGAGTTATATCTGCAGGACGATGATGATGGTGGCTATCGCGACACCAAGGTTGCATGGTTCGGTGGTCCCATAGATAGGCACGGCGATTTCGCCTGGGCGGATACTTTGGTCTGGGGCACGCTGGAACTCGGCTATTATACGCCTCCATTAGACCCGCCCATCATCGGCAGTGCCTGCCCCACTCAGTGGACTGTCTATGACGGTGGCTTTAAGTGGAACGCAGGGACAGACTTCATCTACGATGGCTTCTTTCCCTTCGTGTATGACTTTGCCAGTAATAACTGGTTCTATGTCTTTAGTGACGCTAACACCGACGAGACCGTGGGCTACTTTATCTATGACTTCGGACGTACACAATTCGGGTGGCTGAGCTGCGACCTCTATGCCACGGGCTATCAGGTGCTCCCGGCTGGAACTTCCTTTATAAAGCTATCTGCTACAAGTCACTAAACCTAAAAAGTAGGTCAACTCGCGTGCGATTATCGGGATGGGAATCACATGCGGTACGTATTCTTCTTCTGCCTTCTGCCATCTGCCTTTGCCCCTTGTGCCTCAAGAGCCAAAAAGCACGCCGGCGTGTTTCGCGATGGGAGTAACAAGGAGACTGGTTCGGCTTCTGCCT
>JANRLC010000100.1:0-22763 GCA_033762955.1 Verrucomicrobiota bacterium
ATGCTCGCAGCAGCGTGGATTTCCCCGAGCCATTGTCGCCGATGATCACATGCCACCCCGCAGCCGCGCTTTCGGGAATCTCCCACTCCACCTTGGAGAGTGCGCGGATGTTGGTAATTTCAAACGAACGAAGGTGCATGGCTATCCGTTTCTAGCGGACGTCGTTCGAATTGTCATTCGCTCGTTTCGCCACCCGGGCGCATCGGGCGCATCTCCGATTGTTTACAGATTCGTGCTGGACTACGTGGCGTGAAAAAGGCAGAAGGGAGCAATGGAATGGCCGATAATATGTCAGGGACGTGAAGTGAAATTGGAGGACGTGGAGTTTTTGCGCTCGTGGATAGAAGCGCATCCGCAGTGGAGTCGGCGTCGACTCGCTGCGGAACTTTGTTGCGAATGGCAATGGCAGAATGCGTGCGGACGAGCCAAAGATTTTGCTGCGCGAAGTTTTCTTTTGAAACTCGAAAGCAAAGGGCTACTGACGCTGCCAGCCATTCATACCAAACATCGCTCCTCAGTGCGTCGTCGCGTGGAGCGCCCTGAGGATGGGCAGCCGTTGATTTCGGCGTTGGGAGAACTTTTGCCCATCGAATTCATCAACGTGGAGCCTGGCAGTCTGGAGGCCAGACGCTGGGCATCCTACCTCACGCATCAGCATTATCTGGGATTGCGCATTGTGGGCGAGAACGTGCGTTATCTGGCACGTGACCGCTTTGGACGGGATCTGGCTGCCTTGCTTTTTGGCGCGCCTGCGTGGCGATGTGCGGCCCGGGACAAATATCTGGGGTGGAACCTCGCGCAGCGTAAAGACGGGCTGATGCACATCGCCAACAACACCCGCTTTTTGATCCTGCCGCATGTGCGTGTGCCACACCTTGCAAGTCATCTTTTGGGAGCCGCAGCCCGACGCATCAACGCTGACTGGCACACAAAATACGGACACGGAATCGAGTGGCTGGAAAGCTTTGTGGAAATCGACCGTTTCGCGGGCACCTGCTACAAAGCGGCCAATTGGCAGTGCGTCGGAGTGACAACTGGACGCAGTCGACAGGACCGCCAGCGCACCCTCTCAGTGCCGCCCAAAGCTGTTTACATGTACCGTCTGCGCCGATGAAAGAGCACTCTTTGATGAATATGGAAAGCGACGTGCTCGCAGAGGGACGGGAGTGGACCCGGGCGCTTCTGGAAAAGCGCCTGCAGCAACAAGCCGATACCATGAACGTATGTCCAGAGAGCGGGCTGGTGCTCAAGAAATTGCGCACCCGCACCTTTACTCTGATGACGGTGGCTGGCGTGGTCACGGTGAATGCACCTTATGGCCACTCATCGCATACCGACTCCTGGTGCTGCCCCGCTCGCATCCACTGGGGGTTGGAAGATCGCCAACGCCTCAGTCCAGAGTTTGAACGCAGGCTTGCATACACGGCGACGCAAACCGGTTCTTTTGAGAAAGCCTCATTGCTTGCTGGTGAATGGGGCAGCCCGGTGAGCGATGACGCCATCCACGCACTGGTCCAGCGAGCGGGGGCACGAGCGCTCGATCTCCCCCCACAGCCCTCCCACGATAAGTCGAAGCAGAGCAGGGAGAATGCATCGAATACGCCGGCGTTTAGTCTCGTGATCATGATAGATGGCTGGAAAGTGCGCGAACGCGGAGCCCGCTGGGGGGAAAAACCACAGGCTGCGCTCACGGAACGCATCAACTGGCACGAGGTGAAGTCTGCCGTGATCTATCAGTTCCAACAGCGGGCTCAAAACCAATCGGGGCGCGGCATGCTGATCGAAAAAAAGGTGGTTGCGTGCGCATCGGGCACTTCTGTTTTAGACTTCGGTGCTGCTGTGCAGGAGCGGGCAATGTGTGAGGGGCTGGCTTGCGCCAAGGAAGTCTTTGTGGTGGCCGACGGAGCCGTCTGGATTTGGAACCTCATTGAAGACCGCTTTTCGAAAGCCACAAAGACGCTCGATTTTTATCACGCCAGCGAACACCTTTGGGGCTTGGCCCACTATCTGCACCCCAGTGACAATGAAGCTGCCAAACGATGGGTCGAGCCCTTGCTTCATTCGCTTCGACATGACCAGCAACACCGCATCATTGAACGTCTCGAAGAACTCTTGTCTTCTCATGAAGATCCGCAAATCCAAAATGCCCCTGCGCAATGCGCAGAACTGGACTCCAAAATCCAATACTTCCGCAATCACAAAGAACATCTCAACTACGCTTCGCTTGCAGCTCGCGATGCACCCATCGGCTCTGGATCCATGGAATCGCAATGCAGCCAGTTCCAAAACCGATTAAAACGCCGAGGCCAGTTCTGGAGCCCTGACGGCTTGTGCCACATGCTCGCTCTGGATGTCGTGGTCAAAAACCATGAACACCCCTATCTTTGGAACTGATGCTTGTAAACAATCGGAGATGCGCCCAAACCGTGACAGGAATGCAATCAACTTCTTTGGGAAAGGTGAGACTCAAGGGAAACCAGAAGGCTCACGCGGAGGCGCGGAGAACGCGGAGGAAGAAGTCGTGAAGCCACTGGTTGACAGTACGTACGGGCCACGCACATGAACCTGCAATAACGCCAGAATTAGGTTGGTTGTGCCTGCTATAACAGCGTGTTGGGATTGCTGTAATCCCATCGTATTCAACCCGGTCTCGCAGCATGAATAAGAAATCCCTCACCGAAGCGGCCATCCGTACCAAGTTCATCACCCCGCACTGGTTGGACCCAATGGAGAGAAGTGGAATGTAATAACGCAAAAACGCGAGGAAGCCTACTTCACGAAAGGCCGTGTCATCGTTCGCGGCAAGACAGAGAAACGGGGTGAGGAAAAGAAGGCGCACTACATCCTCTCCTGCAAACCAAATCTTCCGATTGCTGTCCTCGAAGCAAAAGAATTGACCCATGCCGCCGCTGTAATTTGATCCGGAAACCGCTGGTCGGGATCTCGTGGTCGTCAATCCTTCCTTGAGCCTTCGCACAATAGGCGAACAAACTCTCCTACTGCGGTTACTCCTTATTCATAAAATAGCGGCAATCGTCCCCGTGTCTTAAGTGCAAACCACGACTGCTCGATTCCCTTGGGCTTGGAATTGCTCTTGGGGGCTGGATGAACGTTTGCCAGATCGGGGATATCCTTGGGAAAGCCCATCCATTGAAATAGCAACGGGTTAGCCATCGATTCGAAGGATCTTATTGTTTCAATAAACAGCTTGCGTGTTTCGGTGATTTTGACTGCATCCAATGCCAGTTCTTCGATGAGTCGGAAACCGTCGGCATTCATTGCTTCTATCTTACCAATATGTCTGCCACTAGTCAGTACTCGCATAGCCGCACCGTAGGCGATATCCATTGGAGAAGGCAGGCGTTTACTCCCTTTACGCTTATTGCAATTGTGGCAAGAGTACACCAGATTTGTGTAGTCGCGACAGAGTTCGGGTGCCAGACTCTGTGCTACATCATGGTCAAGTTCGTAGTCACTATTATCAAAAGACCAAACTTCCCGTCTAAGGCAGTAAACACAACGAAAGTTGAACTCATCACGCAACCATGGACGATAGTGACTATAAGTGGAATAGCCTGCCGGTCCATGTCGGCGGGCATGTGGACTTGCTGGGTAGAGAAACGGCGATAGCTTCATGACTCTACCCACTGACCTGTTACTTGCATTTTATGTTTGAGTGCTTGCAGTTGAGCAAGTGGTAAGGGAGCGAAGTACTCACCTCTCGCTTCGGTTAAATACTTTAGTCTCGACAATTCTTGGAGATCGGCATCGGTGGCGGTTCCATCAATCTTCTTTTCTATCAATGCTGTCTTATGCGTAGAAGTTTGTTCCCAATCGCCTGTTATGGACAGGAGTTCCTCAAGTGTTTGCAGGTCTGTAAAATGTTTTGGGAAATACTCCGTTTGTGTAAAGGGTACGCCTTGCCGTTTCACACCTGTGAATGCTTGAAGGAGCTGCTGTTCAAGATGTGGAGGTAGTTTATAGAGCTTGAGTACCTCTGCATCCACACGCCAGTGGAGATACATCAACTGTTGCTGCAGCTCTGCGAGAGAGGGTTGATTGGGCGAGACAGTAGAATGAAAGAGGGTATCTTCCTCTTCTGTAGTTACCCTAGTTTGCTGTAACTTGTCGAAGTCACGTGCAGCATTCAAGTAAGCGGTAACTGCATGCTCAAGTCGTTGGGTATTTGGAGTGCTAAAGTTTTCTGGAATAGGAAACTCACGCATGTCTCCAGTCAAAATATCCCGCTTCGATGACACACTAAACGCGTACAGGTTTGCCAGGGGAGAATTCAGAAGCCCCCAAAGTGCGGTGAGCGAACAAGTGGATTGCAGTGGTCGCACGACAAGAAAGCGGCTCGTTACGGGATGGCCGAGTTCATCAATAAGTGCTTTAAGTCGCCATTCACTTCGGCTGATCCGTGCATAATTTAAAAGTACCTGAGGGATGCCAATAGCAGTACCCCACAGAGGGCAACGTATCACAGATTTATCCAAGTTTAGCCAACAGTCTTTCGGCAGCAAATGAGTCATTTGTCCTGGATTCCACTTGCTAAACCCCTGCTTCCATCCGGGAATATACTTTTCGGATATTCGTTCTGCACCGAGAGGGAACTTGGGGTCAGTTTCGGCTCTATGTTCGAATCCTTTGCCTACGTTTGCGATTTGGCTGAGTTTCAGCAATTGCGAAAGATACTCCCAAAGCTCGCGAAGTTCAGGGACAAGCCCTTCAGCGTTCGGATTTTTGAGAAAATACTGCTGATTGACACTTTCCGCACTCGAAGGAATGTAGTCTTGGCTAAATGTGGCCACTTGGTGTTCACGGACACGTTTATAGATAACAGAATGAGGGGTGGGTGACTTTAGCTGCGGTTTATGCCCGAGGATTATGCACGACTCTGGGGCGCCGAACTCGAAGACCTTGTCTGCAAACAAGGTAATCTCCAACACTTCACATTGATTGAAGAGGCTCTTTCGGGTTTCAATGCCTTCATTGCTACTGAGAAAAGTCTGTGGAAGAACGAATCCGAATATACCTCCAGGTGGTAGATGCAACAGGGTCTGTCGAACGACTTCAGCAGCCTTGTTTACTAATGAGTTATCGGGGCGCGCAGTTGCTGAGAAGTTCTCGAATGGTGGATTGGCTAGAATGATGTCAGCCTTACTGATGCGGGATGCCAATATATCCTCTTTATACATATCAAGGCATTCCAGGCTCCAGCCGTTGGCATTAGGGACATCGGCCAGGGTCAAAGCAAGCCGCGCCACCTCTTGTGAGAAATCGTCGATATCCACCCCTGCGAGTCGTTTGCGTAAATACTCTTTGCGCTGAGGGTGCAACGAGGCAGGGAGTAACTCATCTAGCACGCGCAATGCCCCTACTAAAAATCCGGCATGACCAACTGCCGGCTCAAACACCCGGCGACGCTCTACTGGCATATTGGCAATGAGTGGCCTCAATCTGCCGAGCATATAATCAATCAACCACACTGGAGAGGAGTGTGTGCCAAGGCGTTTGCGGGTCTCTTTATTGATAATCGCACTTTCATACACATGCCCGAGCGCTTCCGTGCTCATTAATTCGAGGGACGGAAATTGACTAATTAGCGTTGCTACCTGATTCAGTGCATGCTCCTGAGATTTCGCGACGGTAACTGGAATTGGAGTGCTGGACCGGGATTGGTAGTGTTTGGCAAGCTTGGTGAAGGTGTCGTCAAAATTCTTTAGTTCTATATTCTTAAAGCCAAACACGCTCTTATCGCGTAAGATTTTGGCTGCCAGAAGCCAAAAAGGCGCTTGGATTAGCCACTTGGCATCACGTGGGGAAAGGTGATTTCTTTTGTAGGACCATCCCAACTCGCCCATTAGCGTTTCAAAACATTCTTCCAAGAGTTCCGCTACCCGCTTGCCTAATGCAAACTCCGCAGCGGGCAGGAAACTGAGATCAAGCAGCTCTAGTTGACGTTCTTTAGGTTCAGTTCTTCCCCATAGCTTTGTACGGTAAATAGCATCTGGGCTGAGATAGGAACGATATTCCTGAAGGAATCCAGACAACTGGCTAGCATCACCGCTTCTCTCCAAGCGGGGAGTATCCGTATAGGACTGACGCCAAAACTCCCAATTTTGCCTTCCACCCAGTGCAATAACAGCCGGAGCACCACAGGCTTTCAGATTACTGACCGTATTAGAACCGATTGCGCCTTCGGGTAGATTGGTTACCGCAATACCAGCACTACGCAGGTCATGTGGGGTACGACAGTACGCCAGCAGTGGAATACTGAGCCCACTATCCCACAACCTCACATCGGTGACAATGTGTTGATGCGTGTACCCAATCCCTAAGAGATCATCGGTAATCTGTTCTAGTGAGTAGTAAGCCACTGTATAAATTCCTTTATGTATACGGCTGCACATTACTTTACAATTATTATCCTGTTCAAGGGGGATATTTCGCGTGTGGTATGCTGAATGCCATACCCTAGTTAATCCTAAGAAGGAAAATGGCGGGTGATTTATCCTAGCTTTCCCCTCGATGCCGCAGGTATCCTGTTACCCCGTCGGGTCGAAATGGGCTTTGGCAGGCTAATTTCAGAGCAAGAAGTCATCTGGATTCCCCCTGAGGCGGAAATATGCATCGCCTGCTCGCTCGCTTAAGGCTTAAGGCGCCAAGACGCAAAGATTTGAAGTCACCCGCTTTGCGTCTTTGCATGAAACTATGAGCATAAGCGCTTCGGGACCACATCCTCTCTGCGAAATCTGGTAATCTGTGGATGAAAATGCTGGTTAACCGCAGCTTACGCCTGGGAGCGCGGGCCTCCGGCCTGCTTCCAATCCTCTCAGACGCCGCATAAAGGAAGGCGGCCAGCTTGGCCGCTGTGTTGGACGCTGTGGGTTGAAGAGGCGGGCGGGCCGCCCACGCTCCTGTGTTTTTTCGACGTCCGCTGATAAAATAGGATCGATCATTGGGTTTAATGGGCCACCCGATGCCCTGATATTGCCGCGCGGTGGTGTGATAGCGTCAGGGAGTGCGGTGAATTCATCGCGCGTTGGTGTGTTTTTGGCGTGCGTTGCTGTGTAATCGTCAGGCGTTGCTGTGTAATCGACGTGCGTTGTATTAATCCAAACGGACGTTGACACAATTTAGTCTCCCGATGGTCAAATCCAAACGCCCGAAGGTCTTATCCGAACGGGCGATGGTCATATTTCGCCACCCTATGGTAAAATCCAAACGTCCGATGGTGTTATTTAGTCACCCGGTGGTAAAATCCAAACGTCCGATGGTACTATTTTGACACCCGTCAGCTCATTTTCGTGACCCGTCGGCTCTATTTGTGTCATCCGTCGGCAAAATTTCGGCACCCGTCGGCACAATTTCGGCACCCGTCAGCTCATTATCGGCACCCATCAACTCCTTTTCGTCACCCGTCAGCTCCTTTTCGTCACCCGATGGCTTTATTTTGACACCCGTCAGCTCATTTTCGTCACCCGTCGGCTCATTTTCGTCACCCGTCGGCTCCTTTTCGTCACCCGTCAGCTCTGTTTCGACACCCGTCGGCTCATTTTCGTCACCCGATGACTTTGTTTCGTCACCCGACAGCTTTAATGTGGCACCCGATGACTTTGTTTCGTCACCCGATGGCTTTGTTGTGGCACCCGAGGAATTTGTTGTGACAGGCAATAGTAAGAGCGACCAACCAAAGCCTGGGCCAATGCGGTTTGTCAAGAGACAGGCAAGCACGCAACGCATCCTCACCGAATCCTCACGCGCATCTCATGCGTTCCCCATGCTTGCACCATCATCGTCTCACAGGGGGTCGTTATACTGGGCAGACAATCTATCAACAAATTATGAATCTTCTGCCAAAACGTATTCTCTTCATCGTCAGCCTGTTCGCCACGGCTCTGACTTTGAGCGCACAATCCACTGCCTACGAGGGTGATGTCACACAGGAACCGCAGGACAAAACGCTCTCCCCTTATCTCCAGATTAAAGGGAGTGATAGCAGCCTGGATAGCATTCCCCTCAAATCCACAGATATCCATGTCGATCTGGCGGGGCTCTTTGCCTCCGTGAAAGTGAAGCAGGTTTATGCGAACAAGGGAACGAAGCCCATTGAGGCCATTTATGTATTCCCGGGTTCCACCCGCGCCGCAGTTCATGCCATGCGGTTGACGGTTGGCGAGCAGGTGACTGAGGCCGAGATAAAGGAAAAGGGTGAAGCGCGGCAAACCTACGAAACCGCTAAACAAGAGGGCAAGACGGCGTCCCTTCTGGAGCAGCACCGACCGAATGTTTTCCAGATGAGCGTCGCCACGATTCTCCCCGGTGACCTGGTGACGGTGGAGATGGAGTACAGCGAGTTCATCGTACCCGAGGAGGGCCGCTACCAGTTCACCTACCCGGGCGTGGTCGGGCCTCGGTATAACTCCCCGCATCAAGCCAAACAGGAATCGTGGACCGCGAACCCCTACCTTGGTCAGGGCGAGCCGGATGTCGCGGCCTTTACCCTCGATGTCTCTGTCGCCACGCCGGTACCTCTGGCGGATTTGCGCTGCCCCACACACAAGCCACAAATCCAGTTCACGGGTGAGGACCGCGCACAAGTAACCCTGCCTGCCAGCGAGAATGGGAGCAACCGCGACTTCATCCTGGAATATCGGCTCACCAGCCCATCCATCGAGACCGGCATCATCACCGCGGAATCTGCTGGCGAACAGTTCTTCCTCATGATGGTGCAGCCGCCGGCCAGAGTCCCAGCCGCCCAAGTATTGCCGCGCGACTATCTCTTTATACTCGATGTCTCTGGCTCGATGCATGGGTTTCCCATTAATGTTGCGAAGACCACACTGCGCCAACTGGTGGGCAGTCTCCGGGAGGCGGATACCTTTAATCTCCTGCTCTTCTCAGGAGGCTCCAATGTGTATGCCCCGAATCCCGTCCGGGCCACCACTGATAACCTGCGGGCTGCGATTAAGTTCATAGACAACAGTCAGGCCGGCGGCGGGACAGAGCTTCTCCCCGCGCTGAAGCACGCCTACTCGCTGCCCAAGGCAGAGGAGAATACGGCGCGAAGTATTGTGATACTTACCGATGGCTACGTATCCGTGGAGGACGAGGCATTTGCCATGGTTCGGCAGAACCTCTCCACTGCCAGTGTTTATGCCTTCGGGATTGGCAATTCGGTCAACCGTCACCTCATTGAAGGTCTGGCACGGGCGGGCATGGGGGAGCCCTTTGTTGTAATCAATGAGGATGAGAGTACCGGCGCTGTTGAGCAGTTGCGCAAATACCTGGAGTCGCCCGTTTTGACTGGATTGAAACTGGAGATGAAGGGAGTGGAGCTCTACGACGTCGAAGGCGCGCTAGCCGATGTTCTCGCTGAGCGCCCGGTAGTCATCTGCGGGAAATGGAAGGGCGCAGCCAGAGGCAGTGTGAAGCTCGAGGCCTTGGGCAGCGGGGAAAAGCCCTTCTCTGTGGCGCTGGACATGGCCAACGCCAAGGCCTTCGCCAGGCCGGAAGTTCTCCGCAGGTTCTGGGCGCGGCTTCACATGCAGACCCTCTACGATCGCGAGTCCTTTAGCGGTGACAGAGACCATGATGTTAAGGGAGAAATCATAAAACACAGTCTGGGCTACGGGCTGTTGAGCCAGTACACCGCATTCGTCGCCGTGAATCCAGAGGTGCGCAACCCCGGTGGCCAATACACCAGCGTCAAACAACCGCTCCCGCTTCCGCAGGGAGTAAGCAACTACGCCCTCGGTAATGGCACCGCCATTCCCACCACTCCGGAACCTGCCGACATTGCCCTGTTCTGCACTGTGCTGGTCGTGGTAATCGGCGTACTGCTCTACCGCAGGCATAAACAGCGCGACCTGTGCCGTGGAATCGATGCGGCGTACTAAGGCAACCGAACCAGCAACCCTACCCACCCGATGAAAGATGAATTTATTGTCCTTGGGGTTGAGCATTCGGGTTGCGTTCATACGATAAGACAAAGCGGGCGCGGCTTCGTGGTTACGCATGGAGCCGCGCTCGCCTTTGTCCTGATCGCCCACTGGGCGGTCTGGCGCTGGTATGCCCTGCGCCTAAGCGACGGCTCGGATGAACCCTTCGGCGTCGTCGCACTCGTCGCTACTTTTGTCTTGTGCCAATGGAAACAATTGCGGTTACCGATGAGTGACTCCAGACTAGTACTACTCGGAATCTGTATCTCCGCCTATGCGCTATCGCAATGGACGCTTCCCCCGATCTTTCGCGCCGCATTGGGCATGGGTGCTGTGGCCGTCTGCATAGTACGGGGTAGTTCGCGGTGGGGCATAGGAATGCTACTAGGACTGTCCCTTCCTTGGCTGGCAACCATGCAGTTTTATCTGGGTTATCCACTACGTCTAGTCACAGCACTGTTTGTCGTGCCACTCTTGCAGCTCAGCGGGCAACCCGTAGCTCGCGAAGGCGTGACGCTCTGGTTTGCCGGAGATCCAGTGGTGATCGATGCCCCCTGCAGTGGCGTACACATGCTGTGGATGGGGCTCTTTGCAGCAGCCATCAAGGTAGCTTTGGCATCTGTGACCCTTCCCAGCACGCTTCGCCATCTGCGCTGGACTGGCTTCTGTATCTTTTCCGCCAACCTTGTGCGGAACTATGTGCTCTTCTTCGTTGAGACTAAGCAATGGCCACTACCGCCGTGGGGACATGAGACGGTGGGACTCCTCTGTTTTGCAATCGCCGTCATTGCCATAGTGGTGATGCCCTTGCGGCTAAACCAAACATCCTACGGGGCACTGCCCCATTGGACTGGTGCCATCTATCAATCCGTACTACGAAGGTTCAGAAGGAGTATGTCACTTATTGGTAGCTATAGGCAAGGACTTGTCGTGTCCGGATTCCTACTCGTAATCGTGGCAGCAAGCCTCCACCCACTCATGAAGTCTTTCTCCGGCGAGCCAGCAGAAAGCAAGTCGTTAAGTTTCGCCCCGATCTCAATCGCTTCGCTTAAGTTACCAGAAGGTAACTGGACGCCCCTTCCCTTGACAGCAGTCGATGCCCGCTGGGCCGCAACATTCCCGGGCGAAGTCCTTCTCTACGGCGACGGCGAAGGCAGGCTAATCGTTCGCCGGGTGGAAGTACTTACCCGCCGCTTGCATCCCGCAGAGGATTGCTTTCGCGGCATGGGGTTCAAGATAGCAGACCGCAGGCTCATCCGCGAAGGTATATCATCCTGGGCCACCTTCACCGCCACCAAAGTCAACACCACCTACTCGGTTCGCGAACGCATACAAGACACCTCAGGGAACTCGTGGACCGATGTCTCCGCCTGGTTCTGGCATGCAATGCTCGGGAAATCCACCGGCCCATGGCTCAGCCTGGTCCAGGTAGCCATTAGCTTTGAGCCTTTAGCAGAAGGTCAATAAGGTCAATCGGGTCCAGAAATGTCGTCCTATGACCGATGGCTGACTTCTTAAAACGAATATAACCAAAAAAGCCCGTCACCATGAAGATGACGGGCTTGTTGGCCTATTACCGTGCGCCTCCGCAGGGTAGCAGGGCGAAAGTTATTCCTGAGCGATGGCGCTCTCGACAGCGGTCGTGACTGCAGCAGCGATGGCGTCTTCCTTGGCGAGGAACTTGCTGGCCTGCTTGAGCTGCCAGAGGGTACTGTTCTTCTGCTTGCGACGACGGCGCGCCAGTTCCATCTGGCGGGTAGGGCAGGGTTTGTTGTTCTTGCGGCGGCCGATACGCTTGGTACCGTTTCCGCGAAGCATTTTGATACGTCCACTCATGGTTATAAAAGGTTAGAACGTTTCAAAATGAATAATTTTACCCACTTGTCGATGAAAAACAGTGGAAGAATCACAGTTTTTCACTACAAGGTACACTGCAATGGGCATGGCGACTCGGGGATGCCTGAGCTCAGTGGGTCTTGCACGCACGAAGCTTGCAATCGGTGTTAACAATATGCCCCTTTATCCATTGCACCACTTCGCGATGGAGTTCGAGCACCAGGGTAGTTGAAGCGCCCGCCTGTAGCTTGATAACCCAGGCATCCAGTTTTGCCTTGAATGCCGCATGCTCCCGACAATTCTCGGTATAGGCGGGGCAATTGATCCTACGCATGTGCTCCTCTTCGCGTTTGAAATGGTCCCGAGTATAAGTGTTGAGGAACTGAATCATCTGCGGGATCGAATCCTTTCCCTGTCCGCCCTTGAGCGCAACCTCAAGTTGGTTAAGTGCGTCAATAAGCCGCTTGTGATCGTTGTCCACCATCAGGTGGCCGGTTTCCAGAGAGCTATTCCATGTAATCATATACGCGTTTTATTTTTTAAGAACTAAGCTAAATTCCTTAGAATAGGTATCGGTTGAACACGGAGGTACTTAAGCCCCAAATGGATCCCCCTCCTCCAAAAACTGAAATGCACCGGTCAACCTACTCCCCGCACAGATTCTGCTGACAAAGTGTTATTTATTGTCCACACTCCCTGTCTAGATGACTGATCTCCTCGACTTGCGGGCTGGTCCCCTATCGCTTGGTTTCAACGCAACAGACGGATTTATCCGCTACTTGAGCTATGGGAGCCATGAGTTTCTCCGGGGAGTGTACGCGGCGGTCCGTGACAGGAACTGGGGAACAGTGCCGCCTCGCATAAAGCTCTTGAGTCAATCGGTGAAAGCCGACTCGTTCGCCGTGGCATTTGAGACGGTTTGCGAGCAGGGGGATATCCATTTCGTCTGGCAGGGCGCGATCACGGGCCATGCCGATGGGCGAATCCACTACCGTTTCAAGGGTGAAGCCCAGAGCACTTTCTTGAGCAATCGAATCGGGTTCTGCGTTTTGCATCCCCCCGCGCTTGCAGGCCGGGAGTGTGTGGTAGAATCCGTGAGCGGCGAGTGTACCCAAGGCAAGTTCCCCGAAGCGATTGCACCGCACCAGCCATTCCTGAACCTCAGGGCGATAACGCACAAGGTCTGCCCTGGTGTATCCATCGAGGTGCGGATGCTGGGGGACACCTTTGAAATGGAAGACCAGCGGAACTGGACGGACGCCTCCTACAAAACGTACTGTACCCCCCTGGCACTGCCGTTTCCCGCTACGATTAACAAGGGGGCCATTATCGAGCAACAGATCGTCATCACGGCACAAGTGGCACCAGAAGGACGGAGAAAAATAGCATCTCCGGGCATCCAGAAAAGACGGAGGGCGCACGTGTACCTGACTCCGGGTGACAGGCCGTTCACGCTGCCAGCGATTGGGACGGTATGGAACGGGAGCAGCACGCTTCAGCCTGCCGAATGGAGCGAACTCGCGGCCCTGCGGCTCTCGCATCTGCGCCTGGATGTGAGATTTTCCAGACCCGACTGGCATGCGGAATTTATTACAGGGGTGAAAGCATCCAAGCACCTCGGCACTGCGCTCGAAATCGTCCTCCATGTAAGCGATGGGGCGGAGCGCGAAGTGGGAGAGCTAATCGACGCCCTAAAAGCTTTGCATCCCCGGCCAGCAGTAGCCCGCTGGATAGTGCTCCACCAGAATGAGCGCTGCTGCACGGGACAGTGGCTCAAGGGGGTGGCCCCATTCATCCGCAAGGCGAGGCTTGGTGGACTTATTGGCTCCGGGACGGATGCCTACTTTACGGAGTTTAACCGGGGCAGACCGCCAGCCGAGGGGATGGATTTCGGCTGCTACTCGATTAACCCGCAAGTCCACGCCTTTGATGACCGCTCACTCACCGAGACACTCGCGATGCAGGGCGTCACCGTGCAGAACGCGAGCGCACTTATCGCGGGCAAACCCATCGCGGTGACGCCTGTTTCTCTGCGCCCGCGGTTCAACCCTAATGCTACAGCAGGAGACTCCAGCACGCCTGCAGGTGAGTTACCCGCCGATGTTGATAGTCGCCAGGCCACGGCATTCGGGGCGGTCTGGACTCTGGGCAGCTTGAAATCGCTGGGTGAGGCCGGCGCACTGTCTGCTACTTACTACAACGCACTTGGATGGACTGGCCTGATGGAGCACCCGCACGGCAATTCCGCACCTGCACGCTTTCCCAGCCAGCCGGGGGCACTCTTCCCGCTCTTCCACGTTCTTGCATGGGCAGGGCTCCACCGAGGGGCAACAGGGCTATCCTGCCAGTCGAGTCATCCCCTGGTCTCTGAGGCATTGGTGGTAAAAACGAATGAGGGATTTGAAGCCCTGCTGGGAAACTATACCGACGAACCCCGCATGGTCACCCTAAAGTTACCCACGGACAGCACCCGCATACTCACCCAAATACTGGACTTCTCAAAGTCTCCGAATGCCTCTTCCATGACTGACTGTCTGGACCAGATCCCCTGGGAGCAACACCTCGCCAAGCAAGGCCAGTTGACACTCACCCTGCCAGCACACGCGCTGGCGCGTTGTGGATGGTAGGCCGATGGTGTTAAATCAGACATCCTGTCGCGCAAACAGAGGCAATAGGGGCGGTTGGCGTGAAGTACGTTGACCCCAACTTTATGGCATACCTGGATAAGTCTGGTATTTTTAGTCACCATTTTCCTTTTCAGGTTTATACTCAGTACAAAACATTGAACTGCACTGACGCATGCGCATTTCCATGTTCCAAAATATGCTTGCTAACCGAGAAACCGCCGAATAATCCCGTTACCAGAGTCGTTCTTATTATTGGGCGACTTACTGCAAACAACCACAACTATGAAACTAGCAAATACAATCATTCCAGTGCTGGCCCTTCTGGCTGCCACCACTGGAGTTCAGGCTCGTGGATTACTGGGCCAAAATTATGTTGAAGCATCCGTCGGCTTCGCCTCAGTCGATGTTGGCGCATTCAGCGATGTTGAAAACTGGACCTACGGTCTTGGTGGCAATTATGCCCTGCTCCAAACCGGTGATAACTCATCGATCGGATTGGACATTGGCGGCGATGTCGCATTGCTTGATGGCGAAGGATTTGAAGCCACCGGTCTCTCAGTCGACACGGTAGTGTACTATGATGCTGGCCAGTTCAAGCCCGGCATTGGGCTGTCACTAGCCTATGTATTTGAGGGTGACAACGCTGATGACGAATTTGGGGGATCAGTAGCCGCTCTTGTTGAGTGGGAAATCTCCAAAGACACCACTCTTACTCCTTTTATCGCCTACAATCGCGTAGAGGAAGGCACCGATTCCTGGGCATACGGCAGTGAGTTGGCATTCTGGGTCAATGAACACCTCAATGTTGGGGTGACTGGTAGCTATGACCGCTACGACAACGACATTGATGGGTATTCGATGATGCTCAATGTCCGCTATGGTTTCTAAGCCCTTGGCTTTGTCCTAAAGGTAACTTTCTCAGGCCCGGGGCATAGTGTCCCGGGCCTTTTCATGTACTACCCACGGTGGGCGGGCGCGCTCTTGAAAAACAAGAGCAAAAGATCAGGCAGCGGAAGAAGCGCCTCAACCTCTGACCGCCCGCCAGATGCGCAGGCAGGACTCGATGACGGCGGGAAACTCCGCGCAGGGAATCTGCGTTGCCGCGTCGGAAATCGCTTCGGCGGGATTCGGGTGGGTTTCGAGGAACAGCCCATCGGCACCGGCAGCCAGAGCGGCGCGGGCGAGGGCTGGAACGTATTCGCGCTGACCGCCGGACTTCCCGCCACCAGCGCCGGGTAGCTGTACACTGTGAGTGGCATCCATCACTGATGGCGTGCCGAAGGATTTCATGATGGCAAAGGAGCGCATGTCCACGACCAGATTCTGGTAACCGAAAGTGGTACCGCGCTCGGTCTGCCAGATTTCCGCAGCATGGGTCTGGCGGAGCTTCTCCACCACAAACTGCATCTCATAGGGGGAGAGGAACTGCCCCTTCTTCACATTGACTACACGCGCTGTCCGGGCGGCGGCCACTAGAATATCCGTTTGTCGACACAGGAAAGCGGGGATTTGCAGCACATCGCACACATTGGCCACCGGAGCGGCCTCTGCGGGCTCGTGGATGTCTGTGAGGCACGGGAACCCATGGATTTGCTTGATGGCGGAGTGGATACGCAGCCCTTCCTGCAGACCCGGACCGCGGTCGCCGCCGATACTGGTGCGGTTGGCCTTGTCGAATGAGCCTTTGAAAACGATGTTCAGTTCGGGATGGCGGTCGCGCAGGCGCGCCAGCATGTCGGCAACCGTGCGTGCGACAGTCAGGTTCTCCAGAGAGCAGGGACCGGCGATCAGGAGCAGCCGGGAAGGATCAAAGATGGGCATGGCTATTCAGCGTGGGAATTGATGGAAATAAGTGGTCTTCTAGTAAGATTTCTACAGCGGAGCAACTGGCGAGTAGGAGAAGCCGATTTTTACATGCGTGGCGACTCATCATTAGCCCATGCCATTTGATGCAGCCCAAGAACCTCGAGATGCGCCCGTACTTTGTCGGTGCATTTCGAAGTTGTTTCACCCAATTTAAGGACACTCCCCGTGTTGATAAGGACGGTCCCCGCGTTGATAAGGACGGTCCGTGCGTTGATATGGGCGGTCCCCGCGTTGATAAGGGTGGTCCGTACGTTGATAAGGACGGTCCGCGCGTTGATAAGGACGGTCCGTACGTTGATAAGGACGGTCCGTGCGTTGATAAGGGCGGTCCGTACGTTCATAAGGGTGGTCCGTACGTTGATAAGGGCGGTCCGTACGTTCATAAGGGTGGTCCGTACGTTGATAAGGGCGGTCCGCGCGTGCTTAAGGGTGGTCTGTAAGTGCTTAAGGGCGTTTGTTTCGTCGGAAAGGGCAGTCCGTGCGTTGATAAGGGTGGTCCGTGCGTGCTTAAGCGCAGTCCACTCGTGGCACTAACAGTACCACAACTTCGAAATGCACTGGTACTTCGTGCATGCCACATTTTCGGTTTGCAAACACCCATCGTAAATCCATTGCTTCCAAGCCATGACACGGACCACAGTAGCAGCAATTGATCTTGGCGCCACGAGCGGGCGCGTAATCGTAGGTGTGTTCTCTCCCAGCGCGGGTCTGCAACTCACGGAAGTCCACCGCTTCCCCAACAGCTTTCACCAGCTCGGTGAGAATTTTTACTGGGATGTGGGCGGTCTTTTTACCGAGATAAAGAAGGGACTACGCGAGGCAAAGAAGCTTTTCCCGGAGCTTATCTCCTGCGGTATCGACGTGTGGGGCTGCGATGTGGCGTTTCTTAACAAATCCGGCCGCCTCGTATTCCCGGTACATGCCTACCGCGATACGCGTACCGAGCCGCTGCTAGCGCGTATTAAGGCTGCCGGAGATGACCAAAAACTCTACGAGTGGACGGGGTTGCCCGCCATTAACTACAACACCGGCTTGCAGCTCCGCGAGACCGTCGAGGCTTGCCCGGAGCTGGTGCAGCTCGCCGACCGCTGCCTCTGGCTGCCGGACTATTTTAACTACCTGCTCAGCGGGACGATGGTGAATGAGTTCTCCATCGCCAGCACCGCGATGATGCTCGACCTCCATAGCGAGGGCTACAGCAAGGAAGCCTTTAACTATTTCAAGATACCAGCCAAGTGGTTTGCCGGTCCGCATAAAGCCGGTCAGAAACTCGGCAAGATCAAGGACATCGACGGCCTCGGCGAGATCGAGGTAGTCCTCGTTCCCGGCCACGATACCTCGTGCGCCTTTGAAGCCATCCCGCGCACCGGGAGCGATCTGATCATTAGTAGCGGTACCTGGATGCTCGCCGGAGCCATGCTGGACAAGCCCGCCTCGGGTGATGCCGCATGGAAACTGGGTATCTCCAACGAGCGCTGCGGCGACGGTAGCTACCGTCCGCTCAAGATTCTTATCGGCCTGTGGCTACTCGAACAGATGCTCGCCACTTTCTCGGAACGCCCAAAGAACGAAGCAGAGTGGGGCGCACTCATCCAGGCCGCCGAGGACCAGCCGGCGCCCTCCGTACTCCTCGATACCGAGGACCGTGCCCGCCTCTTCAACCCGAAGAACATGCGCGAAGCCATCGACGACCAGCTCCTCAGCCGGGGAGCCACCCCGCCCGATAGCATTGCCGGGTATGTCCGCCTGATTTGCGACTCCCTCGGGCAGACCGTGGCCACAGCCGCGAAGAAGTTTGAAGCCATCACCGAGACCCATTTCGAGAACATCGTCATAGTAGGCGGTGGCGCGAAGAACCGCCTACTCTGCCAGCGCATTGCCGACTATTCCCGCCTGCCTGTCTACAGCTACAACCTCGAAGCTACCTCTGTCGGCAACATGGGTTACCAGCTCGTAGCCCAAGGCGTGGTGCCAAGTATGGCCGCCTTTCATGAGTCTATCCTGGGCGGGTTGAACAAAAAGGTGTATCTGCCTGAGTAGTTCCGGTCCTCACATCCCCGGAAACAGCAACGGCGTCGTGCAGATCAAGAACAGCCCGGTAAACACGGCGAGGGAGAGGAGGCGTAGGCGGTTCATGGAGCGCAGGGTGATGTCCTCGGGTACGCGTTTGCCGAAGAAGTAGGCGAGCAGTACAAAGTAAAACCACCAGGCCCATGAGCCGACGACTACTCCGCCTGCCACGAGAAAGGCGTTGAGCAACGCATGCGGGCGCAGGTGCAGGCTGCATGAGATCATTAGCGCCATGTACCCGAGCAGGCGCATGGGCATGGTGGCTGCCACAGCGAATGAGGTCTTAAATATGGGCCACGAGTGCTCAAGCGGGCCATCGTACGTCAGCGTGGTGATCTTGCGCGACTGCACCACGGCGAAACCCATCGCTGTCAGTATGCCTGCTGCTCCGAAGCGAAATACCCAGTCCGCCTTGTCTGAGAACTGTGCGAGCAAGAAGATCGCCACCGCTGCAAGTCCCGCCCAGAACCCCTGCGCAAGCGCAATGCCCGTGCCCGCGGCCAGTCCCTGCCTCATACCGCGGCCCAGGGTGAGCTGCACACACCACACCACACCGGAAACCAAAGGCACCGAGAACACAAGCCCCAGTACCAACCCAGCACCCACGAAGAAGGGCGAAAGTCCATAAGGCAGGTAGGGCAGTAATTGCGCAATTACGGGCATGCGATTGGTTTCAACCACGATTCCTCGTTGCTTGCAACTACTCTTGCGGCTTGTGCATCCACCTATGCACGACTAAGTTCTCCAAGTATGAAAATCATTGAGAGCATCCACGAAATGCAATCCACCGCGGTCAGTCACCGTGTTAAGGGCAAACTAATAGGCTTTGTGCCGACCATGGGCTGCCTCCATACCGGTCATCTGAGCCTCGTTGCCAAGGCGCGCGAGCAGGCGGACATTGTGGTCGTTTCCATCTTCGTCAATCCCACTCAGTTCGGCCCGAATGAGGACTTTAACAAGTACCCTCGCCCCCTCGAGCGCGATGCCGACCTTTGCCGTGAGGCCGGGGTGGACATCCTCTTCACGCCAAAGCCGGATGCGATCTATCCCTCGGATTTTTCCACGTATATCATAGAGGAAAAGGCCACCCCGGGGCTATGCGGCATCTCCAGACCCAATCATTTTCGTGGAGTTACCACCGTGGTGGCCAAACTCTTCAATATCTGCCGCCCGGACATTGCAGTCTTTGGCCAGAAAGACGCCCAGCAATGCGCAGTAATCCGCAAGATGGTGCGCGATATGAACTTCCCCATAGACATCGTCGTCGCCCCCACCGTGCGCGAGCCCGATGGCCTCGCCATGAGTTCCCGGAACGTGTACTTGCAGGACTTCCAGCGACGTGATGCCATCCAGATTTACCAGGCTTTGCAGAAAGGCCGCACCATGGTCGAGGCCGGTCAGCGCAACATCGACCGCGTTCTGGCCGAAGTCACCCACCACCTGACGAATTACCGTCGCCTCAGTGTCATCTATGTCGTCGCCGTGGATAAGGACACCATGGAACCTGTTCGCGAAGTCATCCAAGGCAAAACCCTCCTCGCCATCGCCTGCTGGTGCGATGAGGTACGGTTGATCGACAATATCATACTGTAGACAGAAGCACTGGAACGCTGCCTGCCTAGTGCGTAGGCCCATTCGTCAGGGACTTCGCAAAGAACAGAAACATACCCACGCCGACAAGCAGTAGAGTCATCGCCAGGGTGATGTAAATCATGATTACTTTTGCGTGTTTTTGCTGCTTGGCCATTGAAGTAGAAAGTAAACGAATCGCGCACTGGATGGAGAGCGGCCGAGTAGCCGGGGCTCACTGCATGGTCCATGGGCCAACCAGCCCGTAACTCGCAGTATGACCCATTCCCCAAGAACGAACTAAGCGCTTAACGGTAAATACATTCCGCCCCGTCGCCCGGGCAAGCCAAAATCGGTGGTTGTTATGTTTAGCTTTTAGCCGAAAGAGTAGAATGAACAACGGCAAATTGAGGGAGCATAGAGACGACGGGGCTCGAAAAGACATTAACCCTGCGGGTGAACCGGATTTTGCCCCAACGGGGCAACGCATACCAGCCCAGGGTGCAACCCTGGGAACCGGATAGAGGACGGGAATGCGTGTTGCATAGTTCCCCGGGCGTTGCCCGGTACGTGTTTAGCGTCAAAATCGAGTGTTTTCAGAATCAGAAATATCCCGAAGGGATTACGCCCCAAAGCCCAGACGATTGCGCGCACGGCGCGCTACCCTGGGTAAGGATGTGAAAGATACATCAACCCCAATGGGGTTGCGTCGTCCGTCATTGCGGCGTATATCCCGCCCATAGCAATGCGGACGCAACCCCGTTGGGGTTGTCCGGTATCTTACATTTACCCGGGGTAGGCTGCGGCCAACCCCGGGCTTTGGGACGTAATCCCTTCGGGATATTTTCAAGACAGATACAAGATAGGCAAAATCTACGCTACTAAACGCATACGTTGCCCGGGGCTGGTATGCGGATGCCCCTTTGGGGCAACACTGGAGTTTGGCCATATTTTTAACAAAGTATGTAGTTTTGTATTTACAACTACATACGTTTCATTAAAAAGATACCATGTCAAATCCAGATGATTCCAATACGAAGAAGATTATCCTCGAAGTCTTTGAAGTATCTTTAGATGCACAAATAAAGGCAATTCGAAAGCTTATCAAGGATCTCGATCAACCACAAAAGCCTGTTGGTGACTCCAGTTCGAAGAGTATGTCTAATACTGATATGGCTTATAACATACTCGGTACCGATCGCGCGGGTCTTCATATCACAGACATCCTTGACCGGATCGAGCAAACCTACGCGGTACGCCTGGACCGCGAGTCTTTGGTCTCCGCCATGGCCAAGAAAGTGCTCCGGGAGCAGCTTTTTATTCGTTGTGGACCAAACACCTTTGCCAGACGATGAACACTCCATTACAGTTGTTGGATCGCTTTTGGGATCTCACCGACCAATGGGCCTGCGTCTTTTCCCAACAACGCATTCATCAAAAGATGCAACGTCATGCCGCAGGTTTGATTCTCACCATGGGGCGTACCTGTATTTCCCGTATTCTCACTACTTTGCATCTGGATCAAATCGACTGGAGTGCTGAGTACAGGCTCTTCTCACGCAGTCGATGGAACCCACAGGATGCCTTCAAGCCCGTGCTTCATGCCATGAAGGATTATGGCTGTGACGGGGATGGCCCCATTGTCATCGCCGGGGATCAAACCCATATCAAGCGTTCGGGACGCAAAGTGGCAGGCACTCACACCATGCGCGATCCGGTAAGCTCACAGGCTTATCACGTCAACTTAATCAGGGGCGTGAGTTTTCTGCATTTGGGCGTACTGGCCTATCCCAAGGGTTATGCCAGCGCACCGGCCAGTGTGCAGGACGTACTGCCTTCACCGCGCTGCCTGCCAGTGCACTTTTCCCGCGCCCCGGTCTTGAAGAAGCCCGCTCGCAAGGCCTCCGAAACGGAGATTGCCCTGCATAAACAGTTGCAGAAAACGCGTCCGGTGATGCAAAGCACCCTCGCGGCCATGAAGGATGTTCGCGAACGCCTTGATCAGTGCGGCCATAAGCAAAGGCGCATCCACTTTGTCTTTGATGGATCCTTCTGCAACCGGACGGTCATGGAGAAGCCCATGGAGCGTATCGATATTACCTGCCGTTGCCGTAAAAATGCCTCCTTCCGTTTGCGTGATCCGCAAGGCAAGGGCAATCGATTTTACCTGCCAGGCACGTTGACTGCGGACCAGATCCGCACCGATCACGAAAACTATCCCTGGAGTGAGAGCCGCATTCGCTTTGGCAATGCCGTCATTACCATCCGTTACAAGGAGGTTCACGGCATTTACTGGCACCGGGCCGCAGGTCGCAGACCCTTGCGCTTATTCATTGTCGCAGAACCACCGCATGCAGACAGATCCAGTACAAAAAGAAAACATCCGTGCTTTGGCAGTGGTTCAGCCTTTCTGTTAAGCACCAACCACAACGATAGTGCATGCAAGATCATTCAAGATGCATTTGATCGCTGGCAGATCGAGGTCGCACACAGGGAACTGAAGAGTGTCCTTGGGGTGGGCCACTCTCAAGTCAGACATATCCAGTCGGTTGAGCGCCATCCTGCTTTTGCCGCAGCCTGTTACAGCCTGTTGCATCTGGCAGGCTTGCAAACCTATGGATGGACACGCACGGCAGAGTGTGGGCCCCTACCTAAATGGCGTGCAAATGCAGCACGTCCATCCTGTCTGGACCTCGTCAGGGTCTTACGTAAACAACTTCACGATCGATCTTCGACGAATAACCGCTGCGATCTGCCACTGGCCTGCCCCATTCAAACAATTGCCGCCGCCGCTGCTTGATTTATAGCCGGTTTGTTCACGGATATACGGTTATAAATGGCCAAACTCCAG
>JANRLC010000101.1:0-4096 GCA_033762955.1 Verrucomicrobiota bacterium
CAAACCCGCCATCAATGCCTGCCCGCCAGCAATCCCGTCGCACCCATCCATAAAGTTGTAGGCATTAGTTAATCCCACCATCCACAAAAGCAGGCATCCGAGCACCAAATATTCATTCTGAATCAGCAATCCGCCCGGCAATGTCATCGGCAGTAGCACCGGGTGGAAGAAAAGCACCGCCCCGGCAGCCGTGAAATGCATCGCGAAGCGCAGCTTCGTGGAGAGCCCCTTCAAGTCATCATAGAAGCTGATTAAACCGACCAGCAATCCGGCACCCAGTAGCGACCAGTGGGGTAAAGTCTGCTCAAGATACAAGTTCACACAGATGAATATCCCCGCCAGCGTCACCAGAAGCAGAAAAGCCAGTCCGCCGGTCCTTGGTTTCACTCCAGTGTGGAGACTGCGCTCATTGGCAACGTCCAGAATTCGTGCACGCTCGGCCAATACGATGCAGAATTTGACCAATAGAACGCTCACAAGTGCGGTGACTACGTATAACAAAAGACACACGATAATAGGCACGTTATCACTCATGTTTTAAGTAGCATTTGCCAACTTGTTGAAGTCCTCTTGGGAATGTTACGGGAGGCGTCCACTCCATCGTGTTACGAACCTTGGTATTATCGACCACCAACGAACCAATCATCCTATCCACCGAGTAGGTGTCGAATGGCACTGGCTTGCGTGTGGCAAAGGCCAGTGCATCACCAGCCATACCGAGCATCTTCAAACATCCCAATGGTATCTTATAGTTCCTCAATGGTATCTGTAGCACCAGCGCTATTTGCGAAAGCAATTCATTCAGCGTCACAATCTCTGAATCGGCCATGCAAAACACCGAGCGCGACGCTTTGGGGTGACCCAGTGCCCGGGTGATGGCATCCGCAAGATTGTCTATGCAGAGAAATGTCCGCCGACTGTTAATACTGGCGAATGGCAGGGGTATTCTTTTTGCGACGAGGTCAAAAAGGCGTTGCATATTCCCCGGATTGCCCGCGCCATAGATTAGAGTCGGTCGCATGATGCACCAATCCAGCGGCTTGTCCTTTAAATATTCCTGGATAAAGCACTCCGCACGATATTTACTCTTCGCATAGGCTGTTTGCGGGTTGATTGGACTAACTTCGTTCACAACCTGGGTTGCACCGTTCCCATGCACGCCGATTGTGCTTATAAAGATTAGCCGTTTAACGCTGCTGCTGGCGGCTGCGTCTTTGACCAACTTGATGGTCCCCTGCGTATTAACTTCGTCATACACCGAGTCATTAACCTTTCCTCTGCGGTGCGCAACTGCGGCAAGATGGACGATGTAATCGACCTCATTCAACACTCCCGACCAGTCAGTGCTCTGATTGATTTCCTCAATGCGATATATTCTCAGCCCGGAATAGATCCGGGAAAGCGCGTTGAGCTTATCACTCGATGCATTTCGAGTTTGCGCAACCACATCGTAGCCTGCCTCAAGCAGCCATTTACATAGATGAAGTCCAACAAACCCATTTGCACCGGTAACGAGTACAGTACGCCTGCTCATTTTAACAGCTCCCCGAAAAACGCGCTCCATTGTCTCCCGACTTCGGCTTTTCCAAACTTCTCCGTAGCTACCTGCCTTGCATTTTTTTGATAGTCGTGGAGCTCAGTTTGATCAGACAGGATGGATGCGATTACTGCGCTGAAGTCCCGGCTAATTTCTTCGGTAGAGCGTTGTCGTTTAACCTCAGAAACATACTCATTATCCGCAATTTCTTCCAGTTTGTCATAATAGGAGTTATCGACCACCCAACCGACTTTGTTTTCCAGGATGATTCGAGCTACATCGCTCCAAATCGGACATATCGCGATTATAGCGTGCCCTGCAGCCAGCATGCCGTACAGTTTACTCGGTAAGCACACGGTGGCACCGCCTGCACTGAGCGTTACCAGACTCACAGAATAGCTTCCAAGACCGTCGCGCCAGTTGTTGTTCTGTAATACAGGACTGTAATTAATCTCTCCATGAGACAGTTCTCGCTTTAAAACATGTATGCCCACCCCGGAAGCAAAAAAGTCATACGTTACAGACGGATGCTGCTGCTTTGCATCGTGTATACACCGGGCCAAAGTGTATGCATCATGCATATATCCACACTGTCCGCCGTAGCGTATTCTTAATCCGGTGGATTCATAGGGAGCTAGTATAACGTGCGCGTAAGTTTCGATGGCATCACTGACATCGACTACGGCACAACACTTGGGGGTTCCCCAGCGTTTCGCATAGTGCTGCTTCAAACCTTGTCCCAGAAATACTGTAGCTTGTGAATACTTGCAGGTAAGCCGTTGCACAATGCCTAGCAACTTAACTGGCAGGCTTCCGGGCTTTAGCTTTCCCGCCACTTCGAGCGCGTCAGGAAACAAATCATAGAGCAAGTGGACTGAATTATACCGCTTGATGCGCCCAACCATTGCGCTAATCAACGGCGCATAGAATGTGTTCGATGTAATGACTACAACAGCACCCGATTCCACACTCCATAGTTTGAAAAACAGCCAGAACGGGTACAATCCGTAGGTATTAAGCCGGAACCACAGATGCTTTATACCACGTGCTGAGGTGGCGGCACGGTACTGCGCCTCGGTATAGTAGAATAGCTCATCGCATGTAAAGCCCTGCGCGCATAATGTGTCGCGCAGAATGTTTAGCGGCTGATGCGCGATGTTGCTACAGATGTAAACCTTGGGCCACATGGCTTGCGTGTAACTTATAATAGACCCAAGTTAGCCTTTATACTTTCAATCACCTCTCCCTGCTGCTCATCGCTCAGATTACTCGAGCTGGGCAGGCTGAGTCCGGTTCTAAATAATCGTTCGGATACTTCACTGCCGATAGTTTCGCAGCCGGCGAAGAGGGGTTGGAGATGCATGGGCTTCCAGAGGGGGCGGGCTTCGATTCCTGCATCGGCAAGGCGGCCACAGAGGTCGAAGGGGGAGATTGCGATTTGCTTCGGGTCGAGGGTCATGCATGTAAGCCAGCGGCTGCATTGGCCATAGTTAGCTTCCGGCATGAAGTCGATGCCCTTGATCGCTTTAAGCTCATTCTGATAACGGCTGAATACCCGCCTACGGGCGGCGACTCGTTCATCCAGGCTGCGAAGCTGGGCTACTCCGATGCAAGCGGAGATATTACTCAGCCTGTAATTAAAGCCCATGCTTATGTGTTCGTAATAAATCCCTGGCAAACGGGCTTGTGTCGCCAGATGGTGAGCTTTATCAATTAGCTCGGCTTCTTCGGAGACAATCATTCCCCCGCCAGAGGTCGTAATTATTTTATTACCGTTAAAGGAGAAGACTCCAATCCGGCCAAATGTCCCTGGCGATTTCCCCTTGTAGGTTGCACCCAGTGCCTCAGCGGCATCTTCGATTAAGATGATTCCATAACGCTGGCACAGCTCCAGTATCGGGTCGATATCGGCGGATTGTCCGTAGATATGGACGAGTATAAGCGCCTTGGGTATTTTGTTTATTGCTGCACGGCGCTTCAGGAACGTTTCCAAAAGATTTGCATCCATGTTCCACGAGCGTGGTTCTGAATCAATAAAGACCGGCTCTGCGCCAACATAACGCACGGGGTTGGCAGAGGCTACAAAGGTGAAGTCAGACGAGATAACTTCGTCCCCAGGACCGATTCCACACACGAGCAATGCCAAATGCAGTCCCGCAGTGGCGGAGCTTACCGCTACAGCGTTGGTAGTTCCTATCTTCTTGCAAAAGTCTTGTTCGAAGTCACGCAGTCCTGGGCCTGCAGGTGCCACCCAATTCTGGGTAAATGCGCCTGCAACCAGTTCCAATTCGGAACCGTTTAAGTGAGGCGGAGATAAATAGATTCTAAATGGCATAGGTTAGTAGGGAGCGGGGAAAAAAGATGCGTTCGGTGGTCCGTGTTCGGTGTTCCAATTAAGTCAGTAAGTTAGCTATTTGTTATTCGGCGATGGGGATTTTATAGTCCTTGCCTCGCCTTCGGTTCCCATGAACTCAGGCATACTGGCATGCTCGGCATGGGTGATTCCATCACGGCGAAGGACAATGGCAAGGGTCTTGCAGAGTATTTTAATATCCAGCA
>JANRLC010000102.1:0-21850 GCA_033762955.1 Verrucomicrobiota bacterium
GCAAATTGGTAGCGTCGATCCATTGTTTTTATTGTGTTCCACGGCATTGTTGGCATGGTTCTTGTTTGTTGAACCTTGCATCGCAACCCGTAAAGGATCTCCTGAACCTATTCCGTAAACCATCTCCTGAACCTGTACCCCGCTCTTCGAGATGCAGCGGATACGCTGGATGGAGTAACCGCTCCGCAGATTCTATTGCATTGCACAAAGGTCTTTGCTATGGACCGCTCGCAATATGACCCGCCCCGTTCATGTGATTGCGTGTAATGTTCTGGAGACAGAAGTCCACCATTGGGCGACTGTGTGCGGTCAGAAGGGGCCGATGACTTTCTTTGAGATTGGGTTGCACGATGCCCCGGCGAATCTACGAGCTGTCCTACAAGCGGCCATCGACGAGGCGGACATGGACGACACGGCAGAGGCTGTAGTGCTGGTCTATGGGCTCTGTGGTCTGGGTACGCATGGTCTGTACGCGCGGACGAAGCCGCTGGTGCTGCCGCGTGCGCATGATTGTATGACGCTCTTCCTTGGGCACTGCCACCGGTATGACAAGGTGATGCGCGAGGACCCGGGTACTTACTGGTATGCACCGGGGTGGCAGCGCGCGGGGCGTGCGCCGGGGGCCGATTACAAGGAGACATTGCGCGAACAGTACAAGGACCGTTTTGATGAGGACCAGATAGAGGCGCTGCTGGAGATGCAGGATGAGTCGATGCGCCAACACTCAACCGCTGGGTATGTGGACCTGGCGATGCCGGGTGATGCCGCGTTTCAGGAGAAGGCGAGAGCTGCTGCAGAGCACTTCGGCTGGCAGTTCAAGACGTTCAAGGGCGACCCGGGGCTACTGCGGGACCTGCTGAGCGGCGCGTGGGATGATGAGCGCTTTCTCGTGGTGCCTCCGGGGCACTGCATCCAGGCCACGGGGGATGAGCACATCATCCGCGCCTGTCCACCCGAGGCGGGAGCTTAGCTTTATGCGTGCAGGAATTGTAAATGTCCAGTTGCCGGGGAAGAAGAGTCAACTGCGCTGGTCGGTATCCGATGGTGCGGGGGAAGCTCCGGTACTCACTCAGCTCTTATCCACGAGTGGGCACGCGCTCAATACCCGCTGTGGTGGTCGGGGGCTGTGTCAGGGGTGCAGGGTTAACTTAACTGAAGGCGCGGTACTCGCGGCAGAGGGCGTAGTGAAGGCACCGGCAGAAATTCGCGCGTGCCAGGCGCGGGCGGCTGAGGTGGAAATCTCCATTGAGGTGCCCTTGCGCAGTCTGCTCGCGCACCGCCCGCAGATATGCACGCGCTTCGCCACGCGAGTGAGTGGCGGCGCGAGGGCCTTAATCCCTGTGCGCGATGGAATCTGCGACCACGGACTCGCGATTGATATCGGGACAACCACTGTCGTGGTGGCGCTGGTGGATCTGCGGGATGGGCGAATCGTTGCCGAGGCTGCGGAGTTTAACAAGCAGATCGCGTTGGGCGATAATGTGCTGACGCGGATTGAACTTTGCATGAACGATCCGGTGATGCTCCGCCGCCTGCAACACGCCATCCAGCAGGAGACGCTGGTACCGCTGGTTCGCGAGGTGTGTCGCGAGAGCGGGCTGGGTTTCGAGCGGATCGGAGCGGTGGTCATTGCGGGTAACACAACGATGCTCCACCTCTTCTGTGGAAAGGACCCAACGGGGATGGGGCATGTGCCATTCACACCACAGTTCCTCGACCACCGCGTAGAAACACCCACGACACTGGGCTGGGTTCCGGAGAATGCCAATGACGACTGGCTGGGGGCAAATGTGCCGGTGCATTTACTGCCAGGATACTCGGCCTTCGTCGGCGCAGATATCACGGCGGGCTACTACTGCTCGGGCATGATTTACAATGACGCACCCACGCTGCTGGTGGACATCGGTACGAATGGCGAAATCCTCTGCCAGCGCGCCGGGAAACTTCTGGCTGCCGCGACTGCAGCGGGGCCGGCCTTTGAGGGCACCCGGCTGCAACACGGCTGCCGCGCCGTTGCCGGTGCGGTAAGTGCGGTGCGGTTCGGGGCCGCGCACTGGCCGGCAGAGCTGGAGCGCATCCCCGGCTCCGTCCACTGCCCAGGGCTCTGTGGTACCGCCTATGTGGACTTCCTGGCAGAGGCGAGACGCACGGGGTTGTTAACGGAACAAGGGCGCTTCAACCCGGCGATTTATAACGCGCTGCCCAAGGAAGCCCAGCGCCAGGGACCGTGGGGAAAGGCTCTCCAGCTCCATCCCGACTGGCCGACGGCGACGATTAGCGAGGCGGATGTGGCGGAACTCCTTCAAGCCAAGGCGGCGGTGGCAGCGGGCATCAATACGCTACTGCATCAACTCGGTCTAACTGCGGCGGACATTGCCACTGTTTACCTCGCGGGTGGCTTCGGCATGCACCTGCGACTGGCGAATGCTACCGCCTGCGGGCTGCTCCCGGGATTCCTCCCGGAGCAGATTGCACTGGTGGGCAACACCGCGCTGGGCGGTGCGTATCTCGCGCTTCTGGACGAGACGGTGATCCCGGAAATGGTCCGCAGCACAGGGCGTGCGGAGACCGTGGAGCTTAATCAAGACCCTGATTTCGAGGACCGCTATCTCGACGCACTCGGTCTTCTCTAGAGCCGTATGTCTTCACAAACTTCCGCACCATCTCAAGCATCACCCCCCGCGACAGGGATTGGGGTGAGCCTGGCCACACTGATACCCGAGGCGCTCTTTGATCAATTGCGCTCGGAGTACGGCCCACCCTTTGCCAACCATCTCCAGGTGGTATCCGAAGGCGGTGCCATACTCTGGGGAAAGGCATCCGCGAGCTCCTGCGAGTTCCCCGAGCAATGCAATCCCAACTGCTGGCTGACAGTCACCGAGTCCCTGCGCTGGGGAGAAGTCTGCGTACTCCCCTGTCCCTGCGATAGAGCCTCCTGGGCCGTGCCAGTGGTCTTGAACAATCGCCTGCTCGGTGCTCTCGTCGTGCGCGGAGTTAAGCTGGAGCGCAGGGGCGACTCCCCCGGCAGTCTTGATAAAAAGATACTCGAAGGGTGCAACAAACTGCTTCTGCTCGCCACACGGTATAACCTCACCAATACCGCGCTTATGGAGCTTAACCGCCAGACGGCGGCGAATGAGCGCGTGAAGGCCGAGGCGATTCACGCGTGGAAGCAGCGATTCGTGGACGACATGCGCGCGCTGTATCTGCGCGAGGAGCCGGAGCTGCTCGCCGCCATACGGCGCGGGGAGCGCCCCGCAGCGAGAGGCGTGATCAACCGCGTTCTCGTGGCCATCTACAGCCTGGGGCAGGACCGCGTGGACCTGTTGAAGAGTTATGTCCTCGAACTCGTGGTGATGATGGGCCGCGCGGCTGTGCAGGGGGGTGCAACACCGGAGCTGGTCTTCGGGCTACGGTTTCGCTCCCTCGCCGAACTCGACCAGATAACGGAAGTGGACGAGGTGGGCCGCTGGCTGACGAACATGCTGGAGCATCTGCTGGATGCCCTCGGCTCCCACCAGAAGTTTCCCAACACGGTCCAGCTTGGCCGCGCTCTCACCCACATGGAAGAACACCTGGCGGACAACCTCTGCCGCGAGGACGCCGCGCGAGTCGCCGGGATGTCGCCCAGCCACTTCACTCGATTACTCAGCGAGCACACCGGGCACTCCTTCGCGGAAATGCTTACCCTAATGCGGATAAACCGGGCACGCGAACGTCTGCTGCACAGCGAAGAGGAAATCTCCTCGATTGCCCTGAGCTGCGGTTTCGCCGACCAAAGCTATTTCACCCGGGTATTTCACAAAGTAACCGGGCAAACTCCGGGGGATTTCCGACGCCAGCCCAAGCCCTCCACCGCACAAAAGTGACAAACATGCACCGAAATGTGCAATCTATGCGCCCCCGGTAATGTGCTATGATAGTGTCCTTGCCCTATAACAGGCATCGATGTCATGCACCCCACTCTGATGAAGTTGCTCGCCCAGGGCCCAGTCGTACTCGACGGGGCATGGGGAACGGAATTGCAAAAGCTGGGGCTGCGCCCCGGGGCTTGCCCAGAGGCGTGGAATCTTGAGCAGCCGGAGCGCGTCCGCCAGGTCGCCCAGTCCTATGTGGATGCGGGAAGTAATGTCATCTTAACCAATACATTTGGCGGCAGTCGCCTGGCCCTGGCCCGCCACGACCGGGCAGAGTGTGTCGCAGCCTATAATCGTGCAGGGGTGGAACTCTCGCGCTCCGCGGCCTCGGGCAAGGCTCTCGTCTTCGCCTCTATCGGCCCCTCAGGCTGCATGCTGGCTGCCGGGGATGTGACCGAGCAGGAGTTGAGCGATGCCTTTGCGGAACAGGTGGCGGCTCTCGCTGGAGCGGGGGCTGACGGGCTAGTCCTCGAAACCTTTGGTGATGCCGAGGAAGCACAGCTAGCCCTCGCCGCAGCCAAAGCCAGCGGACTTCCCGTCGTGCTCAGCCTGACGTATCTCTACGGCGCCCACGCCGACCGCACCATGAGCGGGTTGACCCCGGAGCAACAGGTGCAACTCTTTGAAGCTGCCGATGTCCTGGGCATTAACTGCGGGAATGGCCCCGCTGCCTTCGCACCGCTCATCGCGCGCATTCGCGCTGGCACCGCCAAGCCCATCTGGTGTAAACCCAACGCAGGACTGCCGGTCGAGGTGGATGGTGCCTTTGTTTATAAGGAAACCCCGGCCCAGTTCGCACAAGCGGCGACCGCGCTCATTGCGTCCGGCGCGAATCTGCTTGGCGGTTGCTGCGGGAGCACACCCGGGCACATCGCCGCTATTTGCAGCCAAATCAACCCACGCGCCTAGCGTATAACTACGATGAATTCCCGCGAACGCGTCCAAGCAGTCATCCGGCACCAGAAACCGGACCGCACTCCGCTTTACGGGTGGGTCTCTGCAAATATGGGTGAGCCAATCACCAAGGCCTTCGGTTCGGTGGAGGCATTCGAAGACCACTATGAGTTCGACCTGGCGCATGTATTCGGTGGCCCCTACTGCCATTTCTTAGGCGACGAATTCTGGAAACGGATGAAGGCCGGGGAAACTATCGAACCCCCGGATGTAGCCGATCTCCCACTCTGCGACCCGAATGCTACCGAAGCTTACGAGGGCTTGAAGAAACTCGTCGCTCACCACAAGGCACGCGACCGCTTCATCTATGTCCAAACGCCCGGTCTCTTCGAGCACTACAACTCCACCTTCGGGATAGAGAACCACCTTGCCTACCTCCTGCTCTTTCCCGATGAACTCAGGGTAATCTACCAGAAGCAGGTGGAGTGGACGAAGCAGTTTGCGAACAACTGCATCGACCTCGGCGTGGACATGATCCACATCTCCGACGATTGGGGAGGCCAGCAGAACACGCTCTTCTCACCAGCGATCTGGTATGACTTGATCCACCCCAACATCAAACAGATCAGCGCTGCGGTAAAGGCTCGCGGCGCTTTCCTGAGTCTCCATAGCGATGGCTGCATCCAACCGCTAGTCGATGGTATCCTCGACTTGGGGTTCGATGTCGTACACCCCTGGCAGGAATCCGCCGGCATGAGCATGCAGTGGTTCCACGACAACCTGCGCAAACGCCTGACCGTGATGGGCGGGCTTGATGTGCAAACGACCATCGGCTTCGGCAAACACGAAGTCCTGCGAAGCGAGATCGAGCGCGTGCTCCGGCTCTTCAATGATGGCGGTCTGCTCTACTGCACAACCCACTTCGTGCAAGACCACTGCACCATCGAGGAACTCGTCCTCGCCTACGATCTGGCGAACCGCTTACGTCGCGAAAACTAAACAACCCTTTGTCACTCAACCCAGTATAAAATCCCATGTCTACATTAGCCGCTCTGCAACAAGCCGTAATAATTGGCAAAGCCAAGGACGCCAAGGTCCTCACGCAAAAAGCCATCGAAGAGAAACTCGCCCCGGCGACCATTGTGGACCAGGCGCTGGTCCCCGCCATGGCCGAGGTGGGTGAGCGCTTTAAGCGCAATGAAATCTTCGTGCCCGAGATGCTTGTCGCCGCCCGTGCGATGAAGGAATGCATGGCCCTCATGGAGCCGCTTCTTGTCGCTGCCGGCGCACAACCCCGCTGTACGACGCTGATTGGCACCGTCCAGGGAGACTTGCACGATATCGGAAAAAACCTCGTCGCCATCATGTGGAAGGGAGCGAACGTCAAGGTCATCGATATCGGTACCAACGTATCTCCGGAGAAGTTCGTCGCCGCCGTTCGCGAGCACAAGCCACTCGTAGTTGGGCTCTCCACGCTCCTCACTACCACCATGCCCGCCATGACCGAGACCGTGAAGGCGCTGCGCGCATCCGATGTACCACCCGTAAAGATCATGGTCGGCGGAGCACCCATCACCGAACAGTTTGCCAAACAGATCGGCGCCGACGCGTACTCGCCCGATGCCGCTTCGGCAGTGGATGTGCTCAACGCCATGATTAGTTCGACGAAGGTCGCCTAGACTTCATGCAACGCAAGGATTATCTCGAATTGGCCCGCCGGGGACGCGGGCTGCCGATTGGTGCTGACCTGATTTTACATCAACCCGGGGCGGCACCCGTGGATCGCTATCAGGGTGAGCAACTCGGAGCGGTTATGGTACGCGCTGCAGAGCGCTTCCACTCTCCCCTCGCCTTCTCCTTGATGGACCTCACGCTGGAGAAGAAAATGCTGCTCGACCTCTTGGGTGTTGATGCCCCTGAGGTCCACGATGGCATGCTCGTAAAGCCCATTTCTCCGGAGCGGAGGGACGCGGTGATGGCGCGGTTAGAGCAGTCGCTGCCCAAACCCATGATCGCACAGATGGCTGCGCTTGAGCATGTGGTTAAGCAGGGAGCACTAGAGCCCGTGGGTATGCATATCGGCCCGTTCTCTTTGGTGAGTAAACTCCTGAGCGACCCCATCACGCCCATTTACATGGCAGGCACCGGAGCCACAGCAGAGGATGATGATCAGGTGGAGATATTGGAGTCTGCACTGGACCTCACCACACGGTTCCTGGCGCGTTACTCTGCTCTGCAAATCGAGGCTGGCGCCAAGGCCATCTTCGTGGCGGAGCCCGCAGCGAACAAAGTATTCTTCTCGCCGAACCAACTGGCCGCTGGAGCACCGATATTTGAACGCTACGTGATGGAGCCGAATCGCACCGTACGCAATCGCATGAGCGATGGAGGTGCCGAGTTGATCTTCCACTGCTGTGGCGAACTGATCGACAGCATGGTCACTCAGTTTGGCTCACTGCGCCCTGTCATTCTCAGTCTGGGTAGTTCCCGTCACTTATGGGAGGATGCTGCCTTGCTGCCAAAGGATGTTGTCCTCTACGGTAACCTTCCCTCAAAGCAATTTTACTCCGACGAGCTGACGCCTCCCGAGAAAGTCCGGGAGATGGCTCGTGCATTGAAAAGTAAGATGGCCAGTGTGGACCACCCCTTCATCCTCGGTTCCGAGTGCGACATCCTCTACGTCCCGGACACAGGGGATCGTATTCTGACCAAGGCAGACATCATTGCCGCAAGTTAACCCCACCAACGTATGACTAGCAAAGAGCGTGTACTCGCCACCCTGTCGCATCAATCTCCAGACTGCATCCCGCTGGACTTTGGCGGCACGTTTATCACTGGTATGCACTGCTCCTGTGTGGAGCAGTTGCGCAGACACTATGGCCTGGAGCAGCACCCGGTGAAGCTCTGCGAGCCCTACCAGATGCTCGGACTTGTGGAGGATGATTTGAAGGATGCCATGGGCCTGGATGTGACGTCCATCTTTCCAAACCGTACGATGTTCGGGTTCGTCAATGAGAACTGGAAGCCCTTCAAGACGTGGTGGGGGCAGGAGATTCTCGTCTCGGAGCATTTTAATACCACCACAAAGGCGGATGGTATCTATATCTACCCTGAAGGCGATACCACCGCGCGGCCCAGCGCACACATGCCATCGACGGGTTATTTCTTCGATACGATTATCCGGCAGGAACCCATCGATGAAGACCGGATGAACCCGGAGGACAACCTCGAAGAGTTCAAGCTGATGGGCGAGGAGGAGAAGCGCTACTGGAAGAACGCAGCAGACAGTTTGCGCGGTACGAATCGCGCAGTTATTACCCACCTCAATGGCACATGCCTCGGGGACATCGCGCTCGTACCTGCAGCATTCTTAAAGAACCCCAAGGGCATTCGCGACATCAGCGAGTGGTACATGGCTCTGGTGAGTAACCCGGACTATATTCACGCCATCTTCTCGAAACAAACCGAGCTCGCTCTGAAGAATCTCGAGAGCCTCAACACGATCGCTGGCGATGTCATCGATGTCGTGGTGGTTTGCGGGACGGATTTCGGCACCCAGGAATCCACCTTCTGCTCAGGCGCCACTTTTGATCAGCTCTGGCTTCCGTACTATAAACAAATTAACCAGTGGATTCACAGCCACACCAACTGGAAAACCTTCAAGCACTCCTGTGGCGCCATCGAGTGCTTGTTACCCCACTTTATCGAAGCCGGTTTCGACATCGTCAACCCCGTGCAATGCTCTGCAAAAGGGATGGACCCGCAGCACCTGAAAACAACCTACGGCGATAAACTCACCTTTTGGGGTGGCGGAGTAAACACCCAGGCGACGCTTCCGTTTGGTACACCGGCGGAGGTCCGTGAAGAAGTCCTGAAGCGTTGCGACATCTTCTCCCGCAACGGCGGCTTCGTCTTCAACTCGATACACAATGTTCAGGCGCTTACTCCCATCGAGAACATCGTGGCCATGATCGATGCCGTGAAGGAATTCAACGGCAAAGGCATTAACTAATTTCCTCTAATCCCCATGAACGACCGCGAACGTTTCCTTGCTACGATGCGTTATCAACCCCGTGATCGGGCACCGATCTGCGACTTCAAATTTTGGGAGGAAACCCTCCCCGAATGGAAGACACAGGGCCTGCCCGATGCCGTGAATTGGAATAATTCCGATGAATACTTCGGCATGGATAACTGGGAACACTATTTCCCGGCAAACGTGGGTCTACAACCTAACTTCGGCTGGACAAAGCTCGAAGACCGCGGCGACCAGGAAGTCATCCGCGACGCAGAAGGCGTAATTCTATTACGCTACAAGACCGGCAGCTCCATTCCCTACTACATGAGCCACACACTCGTGGATCGCGACTCCTGGGAACGCGAGTTTCTGCCGAAACTCAATCCCAAGGACAAGCGCATCGACGTCGATCTGCCCGCCTGGGAAGCTGCTGCCGTTGGGAAAGTGCGCACCTTCCACGCAGGGAGCCTTTACGGTTGGATTCGCAACTGGATGGGCATGGAGAACGTCTCCTACCTCGTCCACGACGACCCCGAACTCTTCGAAGAAATCGTGGAGCACCTTTGCAACCTTACCTGTACCGTGCTGCAACAGGCGTACGACATGGGGGCAAAGATCGATGCCCTCTCCATGTGGGAGGACATGTGCTACAACGCTGGCCCCCTGCTCAGCCCCACGCATTTCAAGCAGTTTCTCGTCCCCCGATACAAGCGCATAACCAACCTCGCCAAAGCGAATGGTACCGACGTTATCTACCTCGATAGCGATGGCAAGATCGACGACCTTCTGCCCCTCTGGCTGGAGGGTGGCATCACCTGCATGTTCCCCATCGAGATCGGCACCTGGGGTGCAGACCCCGTCCGCTACCGCAAAGAGTACGGCAAGGAACTGCGCATGCTCGGCGGCGTGGATAAGCACGCCCTCCAAGGCAACCCCGAGACCATCCGCGCCGCGATACGCCACCTCACCCCCCTCGTGGAGGAAGGCGGCTACATCCCATTTCTCGACCACCGCATCCCGCCAGATGTCACCGTGCGCAATTACCTGCTCTATCTCCAGATCGTCCGCGAGGAGTGGGGCCACGGCGTGAACCTAAAGCCCATCCACCCGGACTTATTGAAACTTCTGGAGTGAGAGCAGCCGACGCCATTGTAAACCGGTGGGACGATGTCTGGGCTTTGGGGCGTAATCCCTTCAGGATATTTCTGAATCTGAAGTACTCGCTTTGACGCTACACACGTCCATCAAATTTCATCCCCAAATACCTCTCCTCAGCTCCGCACCGCATACCCCGTGTTACTCGTGACCCGCTGTTGAATGGCGACGAAGGCTTTGTTAACTTCGTCGTCGGTGAGGGTGCGGTCGGGGGCGCGGAAACGCAGGCTGAGGGCGAGGGATTTGCGGCCCTCGGGCAAGCCAGTGCCTTGGTAAACATCGAAGACGCTGACCTGCTCCACGGTAAATGCAGCGCCGGCCACGTGCCGGGCGGCTTTCTCCAGTGCAACACGGACGGTTTCGGCAGGAGTGGCTGCATCAACCACGAGCGCAAGATCGCGGGTAGTGTCGGGTTGGGCACTGAGCGGCGTGTAACGGCTGCGTGAAGCGGGCTGCTGAAGGAAGGTGGGGAGGAAACAGAGTTCGCCAGCAAGCGCGTTGCCCGAGATGTCCCACGCCTTGGTCATGTGCAGATTGAGCAAGCCAAACTCTGCGAGATAACCGCTCGTCGTGGCGTTTCCAATCGTGGCGCTATGCCCGTCCTGCCAGGCGGCGAGGGTACTGATGGGCTCGGGGCGGAGGGCTTTCGCTTCCACTCCGGCCATGCGGAGGAGATTCTGGGCTAGACGCGACGTGGAGTAGAAATCCTCGGGGTCGCGGGCCAGCCATGATTTCTCCTGGGGTTCAAGCGCAATGACAAAGGCTACACTGACGAGTTCCCAGAGCTTGCCTTCGACTTCGCGAAAGACACGCCCGTGCTCGAAGAGTCCGCGTGGATTATTCCGGCGGTTCTGATTCAGGCGGAGTGCATCGAGCAACCCGGGGATTAGCGAGGGCCGCAGATGGCTCTGGTCGCTGGCGAGCGGATTCGCGAGGGCAAGCAGCGGGCCATTGACCTGCGGGTACCACTTGGCCGTCTCCTCCGCACTACGCATGGTGTAGTGAATGCACTCGTTGAACCCCTGCTCGACGAGATGCGCAGAGGCTTTGCGGAGGAACTGTGGGATGGCGTCGTCCTCAGCCACCAGCGCGGTGCTGATGACGTTCGAGGCCGGAATCTTGTCCGTCCCGTAGATGCGCAGAAACTCTTCCACCAGGTCCACCGGGCGGTCGAGGTCCACGCGGAAACTCGGTATGGTGACGGTCCACTGTGGCTGGAAATGATTATCCGTGCTCTCACTGATGGAGAGTTCGAGGCGCTCCAGAATTTCCTTAATCGTTGCCGCCTCGACTGGGAACCCGAGCGTATCCACCACGAACTTCGGGGTAAGCTCGATCTCCTGTCTCATGTATGGCGGTTCCCCCACTACCTGGGCACCTGCGCTGAGCTGGCCGCCAGCGGTTTCGAGAATGAGGTCGATGGCGCGGATCGCGGCAAACTCCGTCCCCTGCGGGTCGATCCCGCGTTCATAGCGGTAGGAGGCATCGGTGGAGAGAGCGAGTCGGCGCGCGGTGTAGCGCGTGGTGGATGGGTTAAAGTACGCGGCTTCGAGGACGATATCCGTCGTGGAGTCGTCCACTTCCGAGTACAGCCCACCCATAACTCCGGCGAGAGCGATGGCTTTATCTGCATCCGCTATGACGGTCATCTTCGCATCAAGCGTGCGCTCCTTGCCATCCAGCGTGGTAAACTTCTCCCCGGCTGTCGCCTGGCGGACAATGATCTGATTTCCCGCGAGCTTCTTCGCATCAAAGGCATGGAGCGGCTGCCCCAGCTCGTGGCAAATAAAGTTGGTCACATCGACAATATTGTTTATCGGGCGCAAGCCGACTGCCTTTAGCGCATCCTGCAACCAAGCCGGACTCGGCGCTACTTTCACCCCACGAATCGAGTACGCGCGATAGTGCGGACAGTTTTCCACCGTCTCAACTTTCACACCGGTTAACAAAGGCGCATGCGGCTCACTGACAGGGCGCGTATCGGCAGCTTTGACATGTGGGTAAGTCAGATCGAGGTCGAAGTAGGCGGCAAGCTCGCGGGCAATTCCAACATGGCTGAGGCAGTCAGGGCGATTCGGCGTGACTTCAATATCGAAAATCACATCACCACCGGGAAACACCTGATTGATTGGCGTACCGATCTCCGGGCGCTCAGTCAGGATGAGCAGCCCCCCGTGATCCTCGCCAAGCCCCAGCTCGCGCGCGCTGCACATCATCCCCTGCGAGAGTTCGCCACGAAGCTTGGATTCCTTAATGACAAAGTCCGCCCCCAGCACGGTGCCGGGCAAGGCAACGGGCACGCGGTCGCCGACTTTATAATTCTTCGCACCGCAGACAATCTGCCGCGGCGCGCCCGCGATCGTAGTCTGCACTTTGCACACAGAGAGCTTCTCCGCATTCGGATGCTGGACACTGCTGAGCACTTCGCCCACCACAACCAGTGGCAGCTCCGCCAGCCCAAGCTTGCTGATGTGCTCGACCTCAAACCCAATAAGCGTGAGCGCTTCTTCGAGTTGCTTCGGCGTTTTGTCGATCTCCAGGTACTTCTGTATCCAGTTGAGGGAAATTTTCATGGGAAGAAAAGGGAAAAGTAGTCAGTAGTCAGTAGTCAGTAGTTAGTAGATAGTAGTGTGAGGAAGAAACTAAACATCGGATGAAGTGCGCAGTGCTGCAGAATAGGATTCCAGAAGACGCGCGACTTCTTCCAATTGTATGCTAAGAACGGAAGTAGCGCCATACTTTAGGTCATTAGTTAAAATCAGGTAGTACTTACACTCCTCAATTGATCCTTGAGCGATGTTGTAGAATTTGAGCTTGTCCGGCTTGGTTCGCTTCTTAAACCCTTCGGCAAAGTTGGAGGGGATAGACACCGCAGCACGACGTAGTTGTGAAGTCAGGCCAAAGAGTTCGTGTTTGGGAAACACTTCGGTGAAGCGGTACACCGCGAGCACAAACTGATGCGCCTTCTGCCAGACAACCGCATCAGTAAAGGATTTGGACGGTTGAGACTTGCTTCTGGCAGGAACGGGTAATGCACCCATGCCGCTCTCTGTCTCTTCCTGGATATATGTCTTTGTATTCATGCTAACTACTAACTACTGGCTACTGACTACTTTGCATTTCCAAACACCTACGCAAACTGCCCGAGGAACCGCTGATCATTCGCGAAGAGGTAGCGGATGTCGTCCACTCCGTAGAGCGTCATCGCGATGCGTTCCACTCCGAGACCGAAGGCGTAGCCGCTCCAGACTTTCGGGTCATAGCCGACAGACTCGAAAACGGCGGGATCTACCATGCCGCAACCCATGATCTCCATCCACTCTTTGCCTACTTTGCTTAGGTGCTTGCTCTTGAAGTCCACCTCGAAGCTCGGCTCGGTGTACGGGAAGAAGTGCGGACGGAAGCGCGTCACGGCATCGGGTCCCAGGAGCGAGCGGAAGAGGTAGTCGAGGATGGCTTTCAGGTCGCGGACAGTGACGCCCTTGTCCACGTAGAGACACTCAATCTGGTGGAAGTTTGCCCCATGGGTGGCATCGGCGGTATCGCGGCGGAAGCAGCGGCCCGGGGAAACAATCCGCAACGGCGGCTGCTTGGCGAGCATGGTGCGCACCTGTACCGTGGACGTGTGCGTGCGCAAGAGGTACCGCTCATTCGCGCGCTTCTGCACGTTGCCAGCGACCACTTCATTTTGCAGGTAATAAGTATCCTGAAGATCACGTGCCGGGTGATCGAAAGGCGTGTTCAGGGCATCGAAACAAAACCACTCGGTATCGATCTCAGGTCCCTCGGCGATGACAAATCCTGCCCGCTTTAAGATACCGCAGATTTCCTCCCGCACCTGGGTAAGCAGGTGGTAGGTCCCGCGCGTGGAGTCAGGCGAAGGCAAAGTGGCATCCACTGGCTGCCCCAGACTGGCAGCGAGCGCTGCGGTTTCCAGTCGGGCGCGGACCTCAGCAAAGATCGCATCGAGAGCGTTCTTCCCCTCGTTGACGAGCTTGCCAAACGCAGGCTTCTCAGCGGGCGGAAGCGTGCCCATCTTCTTGCGAATCTCGGTGAAGCTGCCGTTCGGGCCAACGAAGCGCGCCTTATAGGCCTCGAATTCTGCCAGTGATTGAAGTGCCGCGGCACCAGCTTGCGCGTCGGCCAAAAGAGATTTGATGGAAGCTTCCATGGATTGTCAGTTAAAAGATTAATTCGTAGTGAGCTGTTGCCCCAGGGGCAAGCCAGTAGTCAGTAGTCAGTAGACAGTAGTTAGTAGGAGTGGCGAAAAGTAGTCAGTAGTCAGTAGACAGTAGTTAGTAGGGCTAAGTGCGAGGAAAGTTGTAGATTGGTTGAGTCCGGGGAATTCCCGGGTCGGGGGGATTTGTAATCGATTGAAATGAGTCCATGTTAAAATAAATACCTGACTTTTCTACTGACTACTAACTACTGCCTACTGACTACTTTCCGCCGCTCCGCCATGCCGCGTTTCCGCGGCCCTTTGCCAACGAAAAGCGCCGCAACGGTGTTGGCCGGCGGCGCTAGAAGGAGCAAAGTTGCTGCGGGAGACTTTAGGCGGGGCGCACGAGCGCCAGCTTGGCTTTCTCGACGAGTACGTTGAACGCTGCTTCGTCGTGGATGGCCAGCTCCGAGAGCTGTTTGCGGTCTAGCAGGATATTCGCCAGCTTGAGACCGTTAATAAATCGACTGTAGCTCAGGTCCTGCGCACGGCAGGCGGCGTTCAGACGCACAATCCAGAGTCTGCGAAACTCGCTCTTCCGCTTCTTGCGGTCGCGGTAGGCGTAGATTCCTGCTTTGATGACGCCATCGATGGCGTAGCGGTACAGGCGGGAGCGATTCCCGAACTGTCCCGAGGCTTTCTTGAGCCAGCGCTTGTGTTTCAAGCGGGTGGCGACTGCATTGGAGGCTTTTGGCATGTTGTATTTTTTAGGTTTAGGGCCGCCGGGCCGCCAAAGTGGGTCGCCCGGCTGACGCAGTTTTATTCTATACCAATCTTAGAAGAGGCAGGGAGCTGCACGGCGGACCATGCGGCTGACTCCGTCCGAGCACGACTTGTCGTGACCAGCGCGGCGCTTCTGTTTGGTGGATTTGTTGCGCAGGAAGTGACGGAAACCAGGCGTGCGGCGAAGAACCTTGCCGCCCGCGGTAACCTTAAACTTCTTTGCAATCGACTTGCGGGTCTTGATCATGGCGGAAAACGGTAGATAAAAGCGATTTCCACTTGCCGTGTAAAGAGGAAAGTAGGTGCGATTAAAGTTAAATGCTATTCGCCCGGTAACAGTCCGCTCTCGCCAACAACCGATGGATGTATATCCGGGTGTCACTTGTACTATTTGCGCTCGGGCGCATCTCAGTTTTTGGATAGGTGGCTTTAGCCGAAGGGTTGTCGTAATCTATGTGATTTATGACAAGGATTTTTAGCCGCAAGAAGTCGCAAAAAAGTTCAAAAAGGAATGCAGCGGTTAACGAACACTCCGAACACTCAAGGCATACGCACGATGCGAGCTGGTGTCTTTATTTTTGTATCTTTTTGCGACTTTTTGCGGCTAATCCTATTTAATAGGTCCAGAAAGTGAGATGCGCCCATTGCGCTCCTGCGCCATCCTTCCGTGTTGCGCCCACGTCCATTTCTGTTTACTGCTCCTTATAATCCGCAGGCCATGTTCTGCTGGCACCATTCAACCCCATCAAGGAGCACTTATGACTCAGGAAATCAATGCACTGGAGCAACAGATTGGCGAACTCTACGAGCGCTTGGTGAAGCTGAGACGGGAGGCGGTGGACCTCACCCCCATTCCGAACTACCGTTTCGAAACGCTACAAGGCCCCGTCAGCCTGGTCGATTTGTTTGCCGGCAAGCAGACGCTCTTTGTTATCCATAACATGGGACAGGCGTGCCGCTACTGCACCCTCTGGGCCGATGGCTTCAACGGCTTTCTACCCCATCTGGAGGCGAGTTTCGCGGTCGTTCTGGTATCGAAAGACACCCCTGAGGTCCAGCAACAGCTGGCGAATTCCCGGGGCTGGCGATACCGCATGGCTTCCCATGGCGGTGGTGCCTACATCAAGGAGCAGAGCGTGTATGCCGGAGAGGCAAACGTCCCCGGTATGGTCTGCTACCAGTATGACGGGCAGCGCATAACCCGCAAAGGCTCCGCCATCTTTGGCCCCGGCGACCGCTTCTGCAGTATTTGGTCGATTCTCTCCCTGGCCGGACTTGGCGCAGAGGAGTGGACACCACAGTATAGCTACTGGAAGAGGCCGTCCCCCGAAGCCATGGAAGATGGCGGACAGAATCTGGAGTAACTTCAGACCTCCCGCGGTGAAGGTGCGTGTTTAGCGTATAACAAGGCACATCGGACACGTTCCGCCCCGAAGGCGCAACCACTCTTGAGCCCGGGACACCGCCAAGGGTTAGTGTCTTTTCAAGCCCGTGTCGTCTCTACACTCCCTCAATTAGCCATTTTCGAGGTTCTTGCCATCTTTCCATTTTCCTCCTTAGTTTAACCGGATGCGCATCGAGCGCGAGAACAGCAGTGGCGGAAAAGATCGCGCAGGTGCTGGCTCCAACTAGGCGCGACTCGTTCGCTTTGCCCAGCCAGCGGCGAGCCACCAGATGGCGATCAGCGCTCCGTAGTAAAAGAAGATGCCAACGATCTCGTGCATGAGCAGATAGTGTTTACCCACGCTGGGCGCGAGAAGGATGATGACCACAATCCGCAGTACATTGCCGATAAATCCCAGAAAGGCGGCGCCAATTATGAGCAAGCCTTTATCGATCCAGGGTAATGGGCGGTAAAGAGCGAGCATCAGGCTGAGAAGAAGCGAGGCGCACAATAGACCAAAGCCGTTGCACTCGGCTGCGACATGGAAGGGACGTCCGGCATGGACCATGATTAGCTCCGGGACGCGTAGCGATTGGTTAAGCTCCAGATGCACCGAGGACCCAAAGAGGCTAAGTACCCAGCCCGCGTTCTTCCCTGCGAGGGCACGCATGGGCCAATCCAATACGGGGAGCAACAGCACCAGCAGCATGTAGAGCGCGAAGGTGCCCAGCACCGTAAATGCCGCCCGCTTCACCCCTTGCCCAAAGAAGAAAACTACTGCCGAGCAAATGGCCAGCGTGTATGAGGCCAGCGCCAGCAGTGGGTGCCCCATCCAGTAAAAAGTGGCCATACAAGCGTACGAGAGCAGGAGCGTCACCTGGCTGAGCAGGGAAAACTCAAATGCCAGCCGCAGCCTGGCCCGCTGCTCCAAGCCCAGCGCCATACCACCCATCATGAGCACTAGCAACGCATGGAAAAGCTGCTGGTGCGCCAGGGTTTCCCGGAGCAACCACACTGTCGCCGGGTAGAAGGCAACCCCCGTTAGCGCATACGCCAGCGTTGGCAGCCACCGCTCCCATCGGGAGTGGCGCATGGTCGTATTCGAAACAGCAGGAGTACCCGGTAGGTTGGATTCGTTCACGGTAAGTGCTTAAGTGTACTATGCCACAACGTCGAGACATCCCGCCAGCGGAAAGCGTTCCATTCAGCGTCGTGCGATTATGGAAAAGCGTGTGATCAGAATCCCCGCTGCGAGCACAAGTGCGAGCAACAGCCCGTACCAGAGACCCAGTGCGCCGAGTGGGTGCGTAATACCAAGCCACTTCCCCACCGCACTTGTGTGTGCATGGAATGCCAGCCACCAACCGAGGGGGATGCTTATGCCCCAGTAGCTGATTAACAGCAGAACTGTCGGCACCTTCACATCGGCAAACCCGCGCAGCGCGCTTACGCCTACGACTTGCAGACCATCGAAGATTTGGAAGAGTGCGGCCACGACTAGAAGCTGCGCTGAGAGCGCGATTACCGCAGCTCGGTCCGGGTCCTGAGTTGCAATGAAAAAGCCCGCGATATGGCTGCGCATAAGCATGAAGACCACCGCCGACAGACTCATGTAAACCACTGCAAACACCATGCCGCTCCAGCCAGTCCTGCGGGCGGCAGGCACATCCCCCCGGCCCACCGCCTGGGAGACGCGAATACTTGTCGCGAAAGACATCCCCAGCGGCACCATAAACGTCAGCGCCGCGCACTTCATCGCGATACTGTGTGCGGCGAGCGGTACCGCTCCCAGCCAGCCCATCATCACGGTAGTGTAGGAGAACGCACAGGACTCCGCCGCAGTCTGCGCCATCGCGGGAATCCCAATCGAGAGGTAGTTACGCAGCGACAGCCACTTCACCGCCGGCATCCGCCAGAAGTTCTCATCAATGAGGAAGTGCCCGCTCTTGCGAATCGCCCGCCACAGCGCCCAGCACATGTAGAGCTGCGAAGCCAGTGTGGCGATACCCGCCCCCAGTATCCCAAGCGATGGCGCTCCAAGATTCCCGTAGATTAAGACCCAGTTCCCCACCAAGTTCATCAACAAACCGCTACCTAGTATCCGCAGCGATAACCATGGGCGATTCTGCGCCTCCGCGTACCCGCGCATGCAGTGGTACATCAGCGTCGGCACGATCGACCACCCCACCGTAATCACATAGCTCTTCGACAGCTCCGTCACGTCAGCGGGGTTTCCAAACCAGTACAGGAAGTCGATATAGCCGCTCATGAACAGCGCCACGGATGAGCTGTAGAGAGTCACAATCACCAGCCCCACCTGCAGCACGTGTGTCGCTCCCGCGGAGTCCCCTGCCCCATGCGCCCGCCCCACGAGTACGTGCATGGTGGTGTTAAGCCCGAACCCCGCCACCAGCGGGATACCCACAAGATTGCTGCCAAATGAAGCCGCCGCCAAAGGCAGCACCCCCGTCTGCCCTATCATCGCCGCGTCCATCATGTAGAACAACATCGTCGAGCACAGCCCCAGAATCATCGGCAGCGCGAGCAAGAAGGCTTCTCGTATTTCTTTATAATACACGTTCATATACATCCCAATAATACCACCGCACAGCTAATAAGCTGGCGTGGTTCATGCACAGGGCGCGGTTCTATACCGCAACCCAAGGCTAAATGTGTTGCCCCAATCCTGTCGAGGACGCATTAAAGCTAAAAAGCTAACACCGTGCATTTCGAAGTTGTTAATTTTTTGCCGGACAGTACCAGGACCGTCATGAATTCGGTCGCACAAAATGGATTAAAGTCCTGCCCCGGCGCTGCCGTCCCAAGGTTTGTGTTTAGCGTCAAATCGAGTGTTTTCAGAATCAGAAATATCCCGAAGGGATTACGTCCCAAAGCCCAGCGGTTGCGCGCGGAGCGCGCTACCCTGGGTAAGCATGTGACGGAATCCCTTGGGATTCGTTGGAGTTGGCCAATTTCAAGCCCCAACGGGGCGACAGGATGCCATGAAATCTACGCTAAACGCGTACGTCCCAAGGGGACGGTATGCATCTTAGCCCCAGGTTTTAACCTGGGGTAAACGGCGTATTTAATATCACAAGTCCCGTAGGGACGGCTGATGGGCTTTCAAATTCGCCTTAGGGCTAAGCATATAGATCGCTTCGACTGGTTTGATGTCCCCCCTTCCAGTCGTCCCTGCGGACTCGGTCCAGGTATGTACGCATTTCCCAAGGTTGAAACCTGGTGCTAAGATGCAGGTCGTCCCGAGGGGACTCCATTCTTCTCATGCCTGCAATGAGGGGATTATTACTAAAGGCTAATGGCTAACAGCTAATGATGTCACAACCACGCCGTTGCCCGCACTGTCCACGCGTGGGGTACGTCCCACACTTCCTGCGTGCTCCACTCGATGAGCGGTCCCATATCCAAGTAGGGAGTATCGTCGGGACGTCCGATATGGCCGACCACGCAGGCTTCAGGTAGATTGGCCACATGAGCGGAGAAGGGCGTGGGGTGACGGCACCCGAAGCCCATAAAGAGGGAGGTGGCCTCGGGGTTGTGTCCGCAGGACCACTGGAGCATGCGCTCTGCGGCATCGCGCCAGTCGGGACGTTTCATCACAGTTGCTGCCCAGGCGAGGAGCCAGGCTTGGTGCGCGACTACGCTGTGCGTGCCGTGTACGATCTGTTGCCAGTTATACGGATGGATAAAGGTGCGCACGCCGCGCCCACGGCCTGCATCGCGAAAGAGCTGGTGGGTATTGTGCGGCTGCTCTACATAAACCCCATACGGCCCGATGCCAAAGGGATTGCTCCGCGCATCTGCCAGCACGTAGCCTTCGATATACCGGCAAACGGCTTCTGCCGCGTATGTCCGAAGCGGGGAATGGACGAGTTTCGGGTGGTTGCTCGTGGCCAGACGCAAGAGCACGAGCGCGGGTTCTGCTGAGAATGCGATGCTGCGGTAGCCATCGCTGTCCCCTGCCTCCATGAAATAGCCGTGCAGTCCTTCGCCCTCTGCAACCTGTCGCTCCAGCAGTCGAGTGGCGAGGGCTTCGATAACACTCACCTCAACGGCACCCGTAGTTTCCAGCAGCTCAATGGCTGCACCGAGTTCCCCTGCGAGAAAGAGCGTGCGCCCATCGTGGCCGCGTGCCTGCCCATAACGCCACGCGCGCTCGGCGAGAATCCGGCAGCTTGCGCCATCCCCGTGGGGGAGCACTCGCGCGAGCCTGGCCTGACACTGCACGAAGTAGTACTGGATGAAGGGGTTATAGAAGGTGCGCACCAGGCGCTCATCTCCGCTGCCGGGGATGTTATCCGTCAGCGGTCCACCCGAGCTGTTGCAATTGCAACCGGGGTGATTGTCGAACCACCACCCGCGGACGGGATCTATTCCGGCCTTCAACGTACCCCCGCCGACATCCTCCCAGACCTGACCCTCAGGACTGATCATGGAGTGGAAGAACTTGTTGCCCCAGGCGATTTCAGCCAGCGCGTCTTCGCGAAACGAAGGAAGCCCGCGCTCCACGATATCGGCCAGCGCCATCAGATTTGGCTGCGTGAGAAACATCCACTTGCGGTGATCGCCCGCATCGTTCCACCCGCCGGAAGCCGCGATCTGGGTGCGGTCGGTGTCTAGAACCGCGTCGTCCACATGGTGTGCATCGCGCACGCCCGGAGTGCCCATCCCGGAGCGCTGGGCACGCAGATAGATTAGGAACCCGCGGGGCAGACGGTCGTAGATGCGCTCCCATACTTGGAACGGGAACGTCGCACTGTGCTGTGTCTCCACCTGATAGACAGCCTCGGTAGTCAGCCCCTCAATCTGTCCCTGCCAGAATGTGCCCCAGCGGCTCTCAATGCGGCGCAGTTCCCCTGACTGGATAACCTTGCCCTTCTCCGGCTGGAGCGTGCCATTCATCAAGTCATACGGCCAGCGAAAGTAAGTGCTATTCCACGGTTCAGGAGTGGTGATGGTGCGCGGCAGTCGGTGCAGCGCATTGCGCACGTAGAACGGGATGCGCTCCGGCCAGTTAGCCGACTCCGCACAGGCAGGCAACGTCAACCATCTCGGTGAACCCGGGCGGTACCCGAGCTGTGAGTGGGCGATAGGAGTAGGGTTCGAGGCTGTAGGCACAAAGGCACAAAGGCACAGAGGCACAAAGTAGGAAAGAAAAATCGGCGGGGCGCAGGTCGGTGCTGCTCCAACCTCAGACATCCTGAAGTCATGGGAAATGAGATGAACCCTGAATGCCTTAAAAGCGCCAACGGCGCGCAACAACTATAGCCCTAGGCCAGCGGCCAGGTTTAGACCAATAAAACACCATGAGCGCTGAAGGCGCGACCAAAGGAGACGTCCTAAAACTCGCTAGAGACGCGCCTTCAGGCCGATGGCCTAGGCTGGGTACAGGTTCAGGAGATGGTTTACGGAATAGGTTCAGGAGATCCTTTACGGGTTGCGATGCAAGGTTCAACAAACAAGAACCATGCCAACAATGCCGTGGAACACAATAAAAACAATGGATCGACGCTACCAATTTG
>JANRLC010000103.1:0-18409 GCA_033762955.1 Verrucomicrobiota bacterium
AAACGTGAATCGCGGCTACTCGCCACTCGAAAAACGAAGTGCGTGAAGCATGGCTGCATGGCTCGCGCTCGCGGAACACAAATGAGGTCATGAATTTTACCGTTTGCCGCCTGTCAAGGGGGTGGACTTTGTTGCGCTTACTAAGCATCTCCTTTAACAGCAGAATCAAACTTCGCCCATTCAATGCTATCGATTTCCGCTACAAGCTTCTGAAACTTAGATGGATCGCGGAATTTGCTTATAGCGTTTTTGTATATCGTTCCGAAAAGATCATTTCTTTGAGATAATCGGCGTAAAGTCGCCTGATACTGTTCTAATTGCGCATCGCCATTTTTAGCAATAAGCTCTTGCCATGCATAGCCTCGAGGCAAGGGTTTCAGGTTTAGAAACGGTGGCTTTGACCGTTCCTCTGCCATTTTCAAAAAAAGAAGATAAGTTAACTGCTCAACATAATCACCGTAGGACATGCCATCATCTCGGAGAATGTTACAGTAGTTCCAGAGTCTTTGTACAAGTGAAGCAGAATTACTCATATAATATGAAACTCGTCGATCCATGGGTATTCAGCCATGGCAATTCTGACTGCGCAACGTTTTGCCGCAGCGAATGGGGCATTATCAGCGAGCTTGACCCGGATTTCAGCAACTTTCTGGTCGAAACTATTTTTAGCCATTCGATTTTTGGGCACTGTATTTTGCCAAAGTAAATAGGAGGTATTCGCTTTCTGCAGATCCTTGCGAATCTCTTCAATATATGCCGCACGTTTGGTCTTTATCTCGTTTTTATCGAGATGATAAAGCCAGATGGTGACCCGTACCCGATCCCGGTCTTCGGGAGTAATATTATTCTTGCGCCACTGTGAGATGCAGGGCGTTCCATAGGGATCGAACCAAAGGAGTGCCACATCAGAAGCAGAGCATGGATCCAAGGCGAGTGTATCTTCATCAATCTCGCCCCACTCGCAAAGCATTTGCGCACGTGCACCGCGCACGGGGAAAAAATTCCATTTGCCTCCTTCGGTCTCTTCATCGACTCGGCGCTGATTGGCATGCATACTGGTAAGTCGATAGTTTCGGTATTCGAATGCAAGCCACCAATACCCTGGTGTTGTCACCTTTGTTGGTTGTAGCTGTGAATCCACCTCCCGGATGTCCCCCTTGGGACGGAAATGGTCAATATTGGGGTCAGCCCCTTCAAGTGGTACTTCCGAATACCAGCACTTATTTCCGACTACCCTACGGAATGATTCCAGTAACGAGGGTGCCCCCCATGTATCGACGCGCTTTGCATTTATGAACTCTGCCCGATCACCATCAGCCTTCTGTTTTAGGATTTGTGTGAGGTCTTTGGCATTTTGAATCCAATCAGGAATAGGAGTGATGGAATCTAGGTTGATGTGAATCACTTTTCCACCTCCTTCGAAGTTTGCTCAACCAACTGCTCCGCTAGACGATCAACAAGTATGAGCTTTCTCTCAGTAGACTCATCTGAATCGAGAATTTGTCTCTGCGATAATTGGTATGCCTTACGCGCGATATTTCGATATGGATCCGGAGATGATTCGTCAATCTCTAGTGAAGGAATGAGTTTACGTAGAAGGTTGAGATGCCGGGTTTTCTTTTCGCTTCGTTCACCCATCGAGACCTCATAAACTCGTTTAAGAACACGCAAGCTGAATGGATCTAGCTGACTTTCCAAGCCATAAAGTGGACTTGTCAGGACGCTCGCAACCCCTTTTCCGCGTGGACTTTCTTCGGGTTCAGTAGCTAAGATACGGCCTTTCTGATTGCGAGTCAGCACCCTGATTTCTTCTTTACATAATCCTGCTACCAGTAATGGGTCATGCGTGGCCAAAAGCGTATGGCTATTCTGCTCCATTCCCCCGATTGATCTCAGTTGCTGAAGGTAGTCAACTTCCCAAGCCGGATTGAGATGTGTGTCTGGCTCGTCAAGGAGATACAGCGAACCAGCATTTCGCGTAAATCGCATTAAACCCAAAACAGTAAGCAGCTGCTGTTCGCCTTCGCTCAATTGTCGTGTATGTATTGCTCCAGCAGAACCTTTCACACGAACACGCACTCGAAAGTCTTCAATCAGCCCACTCAGCCTCATCGTATCTAGTGCTTGAAAAAGCGCACGCGGGTCAGAACCGTATTCCGCCGCAAGTAAATGCAATGCTTTGATATCTGGCAGAAAAAGATAATACAATTCGCGAGACTCCCTGCGTGCAAAATTCGTTTTTATTGTGACAATACGGGAGAATGGGACGAGCGAGTAACGACGAAATCTGTCTAGTAATTCACGAACCGGCCCCTTTGCATCCCAAAACTCTTCTGCACCAGCTTTCTTAGATACAGCCCAAGTCGGCCTACGCAAAACTAGGATCGCTGAGTCAAAAGCTTCGATTCTTGGTAATTCGTTCAGAAAACTAGTAACGATCTCGTCCTTTGAAAAATAAAAAGCTAACAAGGCAAACAACCCATGAACGGGTCGAGCACAAATAAAACGTCGAAGGGCCAATTTAGTTGGTTTAATGTCGTGTTTTGTTGGGACGAGCGTCAGATCCCGTGCGATACGATCGTGCTTGCGGAAAAGTTCTTCAAAACGATCGCTTACGCCTGAGTAATAACCAACGACATATTTTGGAGTCCAATCTATACGAACATCATGCAAGGACACAGGCTTACCAGCGACCTCTGCTTTGGGTTGCTTATCTGCAGAAGCTGTTAGTACGACCCTATGGCCGTGAATACTATAAATAAGCTCATAAGCAAATGGTGCTGGCGCATTAAGATCCAAATTACGAAATATCGTGATGATTGCCTCTAGTAAATTACTCTTGGCCGAACCATTTCGACCAATAATTACGGCAACGTCACGCCGCTCGTCAAAATTAACTATAAAATCTTCAAGGTTTTTCCATGGACTTTTAATATGTAATCGATGGATTCTCATCGAATGCTCCGTTTGATGTTACCGCTAATTCCCATAGGGACAATCAGCGCACCGTTGTTTTTACCTTCACGCAGGAGGTCGAAAAATGTTTCAACCTCCTCATCGACAATGCCAGTCGCTGCAAGGAGACGGTCTGGTGCTGCTGCTCCTCCCAAAGAATCGAGGCGTTGCAGCAACTCCTCTAGTGTTGTGACGGGCTTCGATTGCATATTGGTTTTGTCCTTCGGCTTTTCCCTTGTTTTTGCGGTCTCCACTTCATCTGACAAGTCATTGACTCGTGTGAGCGGCAACTCAGCAAATATTTTGTTAAGGTTAGGCAGCACCATTTCCCCTGAGAATGCTTTCTGCAAAATGGACTGGCGGAGGCAAGTGGCACGCTGGAGATTGGCGGATACCACTGTTTCCAGTTGCTCTACTACGCTCAATCGTTGTTCCACTGCTGCTACGATTCGTAGTTGTTCAGCAAGAGGAGGGAGCGGAAGAGCAATACCTTCAAAACGCCCCAGGCTTACTTTCATCTGAGCAACCCCTTTTGTGATTTCCGCAATTTGTGGTTTTACGGTAAGAGAGTTCATCGCGAATACGATAATACGCCTCTCAAGCAACGTTGATGGTCTAAACTTAATGCAGTCGGCAGTGATCACCGCCATCGGTCCAGCATCCGGATAAATGCAAGTATCTCCAGGAGGTGCACCCATCTTAGTGACAAGAATGTCTCCACCTTTCACCTGATGGGCGTTTAATTCGGCTGCCTTTTCCTCCGTTATAAAGACCTCCTTGGCTTGGGCAAAAAAGCCAGCACGGATATTACGTACAAAAATTAGTGGTACTCCTGAGTCTGTGTAGTCGCTTACCTTGAGATTGCTTCCGAACGGTCCAATTGCCAGCGAGTAGGATTCTGCGGCACTGAGCTGAGAAGGTGTCGCCCAGGTCCATCCTTCAGGCAACGCCCCAAGCTTCGCGGTATCCGGTGCGGTGGGTTCGCGGTATGGAGGGAGTTTGAAGGAGGCGGGGAGCTTCCCATCCTTGGCTTTTGCTATGGCCTTGGCGCGTTGCTCGGCTTCCCAGGCGGACTTGCGTTCGGCGAGAATCCGTTTCAGCAATTGTTCTCCGGTCTCAACCTTTCCACCTGTGTCCTTCTGAATTTCTACTTCTGTCGGCACGAGCTTTCCCTCACAAGCGGATTTGAGGACACTGGCGCGGTAGCGCTTGAGATTGGCCTGGATGCGTTTCAGGGCGGCGACTCCGGCATCGAGGCGGGCGAATTGCTTTTCGATTTCGGCGACGATGCTGCGTTGTTCGGTTAAGGAAAAATAGGGAATGCAGAAGGATAAAATGTCCTTCGGACGCACAGCCGGATAAAGTGCGCCCTGTACTTTCTGGCACATCGCATCAATAAAGCCTGTCGTCTGGACAGCGTAGAAAAGGAACCCTGGCTCAGCATCTTTTGCACGCAATACATGAAAACCAGTCGAACCAATAGTACCATCGAGATATGGCGGAACTAGCGCTACAGCGTTTAAATTCGGGCGTGTCATGGACACTACTACGTCGCCAGCTTTTAATACTTGTTTGGCGCGACTTGGTGCATACTTCGTCGATATGATTTTCGGAGCTATAATGCGCTTCGTCTCACGGTCAATGCTACTGATGTCGATGTATGTAAACTCGACTTGGGTTGATGGACCATCTTGAGCTACTCTGCTCTCAGTTAATGCACCGAGTGCAACCTTCTGCATTTTTCCGTCTTCCTTCATACTTTCATCACCTTTTTTGCCTTCCGAATAATCATAATAAATATTGCGATAGCTCGTTGCTCTGTTTGACGGGGTATGGGGAATGCAATGGCCACGTGATCTATATGTAATGTATTAAATTACTTTGCGACAGGGAGATTCTATAGAAATTTCAGCCAGTGTCTGGGAAATGTTGACCTTATCCCGTGCCTTCTTTATGGCGGGGCTTTTTCTCTTACGAGGTTTCATAGCGCAAGTTGGAGTTCCTGTTTTAGCAAGTTATGGATTGGCGTGGGTGGTTTTGCCCCTTTACGGTGGGTACATATTTTGGCGAATAGACTCAGGGCGCTGCGCCCTGTATCCGGTGCGACGAACTGCTGAAACTCGGCGAGGGCCTGGCGCCCGAGGTTCGCACGGTCCACGAGGAAGAGCACGCGACTGGCCCCGGCAAACTTGATCAGCCTGTAGGTGAAGCTGCACGCGGTGTAGGTCTTGCCTGCGCCGGTAGCCATCTGGATGAGCGCGCGGGGCTGCTCGGTGGCAAAGGATTGCTCAAGGTGGGTGATGCCCTCCACCTGACAGGCCCGGAGGTGCTGGGCGGTGAGTGGGTAAGCGGTGGGCAGGGCTTTCAGCCGGGCGCGGAGCGTGGTGGGATCGGTCAACAAGGTGGCCAGTGTCTCCGGGCGGTGAAAGGTGAAGACGCGCCGGGAACGTGGGGCCGGGTCGCGCTCATCGCGAAAGTAAGTCTCCGTACCGGTGGATTCATAGAGGAATGGGAGGAGCCCGGGCGTGGTGCAAGGGATGAAGTCCGGCAGGCTTTCCGCGTAGTGCTCGGACTGCTCGGAGACGCCGGAGAGGAGCGTGCCCTGCTTCTTGGCCTCGATCACGCCGACGGCGGTGCGGTTGATGAGCAGGAGGTAATCGCACTTCCCGGACTTCAGCGACACCTCCCGGAGCGCGATCCCTAGGGCGGCACCGGGGTTGTAATGCTTGTAATCCTGAATATCCCAGCCGGATGCCTGAAACTGGGCATCAATCTGCTGTCGGGCGAGTTGCTCTGGAAGAAGGGCTGACATTCAGGGGATAACGAGCGGAGAATGACGTGCGGGGGAGGTGTTTGCGATGAGAGAACCGAGAGCAGGTAAACACGGGGTGCGTTGGGTTTCAATAAGAAAAGAAGCGATGGAGAATGGAAAATGGACGACGAATGGAGAATGGAAAATGGAGAATGCAGATTCCAGATTGCAGATTCCAGATTGCAGATTTCAGATTGCAGATTTCAGAAGGTGAATGGAAAATGGAGCAGTGTTGGCAGTTTTCGGTGTGAATCTGTCGCTTCGCTCGGTAACGGGCATTCGTCCCATTCGTATCATTCGTCCCATTTGCCTTTGCGGAGTCGTGGTAAACTCGCATGGAGTGGTGGTAACCTCGCATGGAGTCGCGGCAAGTTCGCACAGAGTGACGGCAAACTCGCATGGAGTCGTGGTAAGTTCGCATGGAGTCGTGGCAAGTTCGCATGGAGTGACGGTAAGGTCGCATGGAGTCGCGGTAAGGTCGCATGGAGTGACGGCAAGGTCGCATAGAGTCGTGGCAAGAGTTCCTGGAGTCGCGGTAAGGTCGCATGGACCGGTGGCAAGCGTTCCTGGAGTCGTGGCAAGCGTTCCTGGAGTCGCGGCAAGCGTTCCTAGAGTCGCGGCAAGAGCTCCTGGAGTCGCGGCAAGCGTTCCTGGAGTCGCGGCAAGGGTTCCTGGAGTCGTGGCAAGGAGTGCGGAATGGAAAATGGAGAATGGATCCTGGCTCGGTGTCGCGTGACGGGGCTATTTAAGTAGCCGCAAGAAGGTGCAAAGATCAAATAAGTTGGGTTATAGACCATTTTTCATTCCGCTCGCTTCATTCTCCACTCTCCGTTCTCCATTTTCCATTCGTTTACTCGTTTTCGCCGCAATCTGCATTCCAGTGTTGCCAGACCCATAATAGATTACTCATTCATGGGGTAGGAGCTATCCATTCCGGTGATAGAGTCCTGTAAACTAAATCCTGTTCATTTTCTACCGGAAAACCTTCCCTAGCGAAGGCGGACCGTGCTATACTTTCACCTATATCTATGGGAGAAACCCTTAAATGCGTAGTATGCGGGAATCCCGCCACAGTTCACTTGACCCAGATTGTGCATAATAAAATCCACAAGGTGGACTTGTGCGACGAATGTGCGAAGTCAAAGGGGGTGACTGATCCGGAAGGTTTCTCCTTGATGGAGCTACTCGCATCCACGGTCAAGGATGCTGACGATGAGCCCGCGACAAAGGATGCGCTGGTATGCGAGCATTGTGGCTTCACGCCCACCGACTTTAAGAAGCTGGGGCGTTTCGGGTGTCCTTCCTGTTACCAATACTTTAAGCCCATACTTGGCCCGATGCTTCAGAACATGCACAAGGACATCCAGCATCGGGGTAAGGTGCCGAGTAAATCCCTTGAGCGGGTTAACCTTCAACAGCGTCTGGATGAACTCGAAAAAGACCTGCAGGATGCGATCCGGACAGAGCGCTACGAGGATGCAGCTAAATTCCGTGACGAGTTATCCCAACTACGCGCAGTAGCCAAGGCATAACCCGCGTTCTAAAATCCAGCAAATCCATGCCATTGATATCCTTTCCGTACCCATGCTGATAGACCCGCTGCTAGAATCCAAGTCAGATACCGTCTCGAATTCCGGAGCGGGTGGCCCAATTGTGCTTAGTACGCGCATTCGTCTGGCGAGAAACCTTGCCCACTATTCTTTTCCGGGATGGGCTAAGAAGGCGCAGCAAGGGGATGTGTTAATCCACTGCCTTGCAGCACTGGACCAGATAGCAGTGCTAAAACGGGGTCTGCGGTTGCGGATGGATGACCTCTCGGATTTGGAGAAGCAGATTCTGGTTGAACGGCACCTGATCAGCAAAGAGTTGCAGACGAGTAAGCTGCCGTCCGGGGTCTATATTTCGAAGGATGCTTCCTGCTCAATAATGATCAATGAAGAGGACCACCTGCGCATCCAGATGATGCGGGGCGGGCTAAAGCTCAAGCAGCTTTGGAAGAGCATCAATGAGCTGGATACCTCGCTTGAGGATTATATCGACTACGCATTTATCCAGGACCTGGGCTATCTCACTGCATGCCCGACCAATGTAGGCACTGGTATGCGTGCCTCTGCGATGCTCCATCTCCCGGCGCTGGTAATGGCAGGGCACATGGAGAAAGTCATACGCATGGTTAACCAGGTGGGGATTGCGGTTCGAGGACTCTTCGGCGAAGGTACGGATGCCACAGGCAGTATCTTCCAAATCTCCAATCAACAAACCCTCGGTGAGTCCGAGGAGGATATCCTCAAGCGCCTGGGCAGTATTCTCGCCGCTGTCATCAATCAGGAGCAGATGGCGCGCATGAAGATGCTGGAGGATAATGGCCCCAAGTTCTTCGACAAAATAGGCCGGGCTTATGGGACGCTCCTCAATGCCCACATGGTAAATAGCGAAGAGGCAGTTAACCTGCTCTCGCTCATCCGTCTGGCGGTGGATATGGGCATGTTACCCGAGGAATCGCGCGCCCTGGTAGACCATCTCCTGCTCGAAGTGCAGCCTGGCCATGTGCAACTGCGTTCCAAGCAGGAAGCCGAGGCCAGTACCCGGGATATTTTACGGGCAAAACTTCTCCGGGAACATCTCCAGAGCTTGCCCGCTCTCAAGTATAGTGCAAATTGTGCAAACAAATCCGGCGAAACAGACATTCAGGCATAATTTGTGCTAAATATTTTAACATCCATTTAACCTACGCCTAGCATCCTTTCTTCTACAATAGTGCGTAAATCCTCCGATAACACTTAATATAATTTACCCAAAGGAATATCACCCATGGAACCGATGAACAATTTCACTCCGCGCGCGCAACAAGTCCTGGCACTCGCCAGGAAAGAAGCGGATCGGTTTCACCACAACTATGTGGGAACGGAGCACCTTCTGCTAGGCCTGATCAATCTCGGGCAAGGCGTGGCGGTCAACGTCCTGCAAAAGATGGGACTGGACTTGGAAACAGTGCGTAGCGCTGTGGAGAAGCAAGTGGGCACAGGTCCGCAGACCAAGCCCTCGGGCAACATCCCCTATACGCCCCGCGTGAAGAAAGTCCTCGCCCTCGCAGGTAAAGAAGCCAAGGCCCTCAACCACAGCTATGTGGGTACGGAGCATATCCTTCTCGGGTTACTCCGCGAAGGAGAAGGCGTCGCTGCTCGCGTGCTGAAGTCGCTCGATGTGGATATCGAACGCTGCCGCCAGGAAATCCTGAGCGAGCTGGACCCGAACTTTAATGGTGAAGGCTCTGCAGGTACGGAAGAGACTGCGCACTCCGCCTCCAGCCCTGGCAACGCTGGCCAGCCGCCCTCTGGTATCAGCCAGGATGATAAGAAGGAGATTAAGACCCCTGCCCTGCGCGCCTTTGGCCGGGATTTAACCGAGCTGGCACGCAATGGCGAACTCGACCCCGTAATTGGCCGCAAGAATGAGATTCGCCGGGTCATCCAAATCCTCTGCCGTCGTACGAAGAACAATCCTGTCCTCATTGGCGAAGCTGGCGTGGGGAAAACCGCGATCGTGGAAGGTCTTGCTCAAGAGATTTGCAGCGGCAATGTTCCGGAAATCCTTCTGGACAAGAAGCTGATAACCCTGGACCTGGCGCTGATGGTCGCCGGAACCAAGTACCGTGGCCAATTTGAGGAACGCATCAAGGCGGTGATGGATGAGATCCGCCGCGCCAAGAATGTAATCATCTTCATCGACGAAATGCATACCATAGTTGGTGCCGGTGCCGCTGAAGGCGCGATGGATGCCTCCAATATTTTCAAGCCAGCCCTCTCCCGTGGAGAGCTGCAATGCATCGGCGCCACCACGCTCTCCGAGTACCGCAAGTATATCGAGAAGGACAGTGCGCTGGATCGCCGTTTCCAAAGTGTTGTCGTGGAAGCCCCTTCTATCGAAGACTCCATTTTAATCCTTCAAGGCATCGCCTCGAAGTATGAAGACCATCACAAGGTGAAGTACACGGAGAAAGCCCTGGTGCTCGCTGTGAAGTTGTCCGACCGGTACATCACCGCGCGCTTCCTGCCTGACAAGGCGATTGATGTCTTGGATGAGTCGGGTGCTCGTGCGCGTATCAACTCCCTTAACCGTCCGCCTGAGATTGAGGCACTGGCCAAGGAGATCGATGAGGTTTGCGCCAAGAAGGAAGCCGCGATCAGCGCCCAACACTTCGAGGATGCCGCCCAGTTCCGCGACAAGGAAAAGCAACTTCGCACTCAGCGCGAGGCTTTGATAGAGACTTGGAAACGCTCCCGCGCGGAGACTCGGATTGTTGTCGATGAGACGGACATGCTCCAAGTCGTATCCGACTGGACAAAGATTCCCCTGCAACGCATGGAGCAGAAGGAAAGCATTAAGCTGCTCTCCCTTGAAAAGGAGCTTCAAGACGAAATCATTGGCCAGAATGAGGCGACGATTGCCATTTCCAAAGCACTGCGCAGAAGCCGTGCAGACCTCAAGGATCCGAAGCGCCCAATTGGCTCCTTCCTATTCATGGGACCGACTGGCGTGGGCAAAACCCATCTCGCCAAGATGCTAGCCGAGAAGATGTTTGGCAAGCAAGAGGCCATCGTCCAGATCGACATGTCCGAGTACATGGAAAAGTTCTCGGTAAGTCGGCTCATTGGCTCGCCTCCAGGCTATGTGGGCTACGAAGAAGGCGGTCAACTCACGGAGACAGTCCGCCGCAAGCCCTATTGTGTAGTCCTCTTTGATGAAATCGAGAAGGCTCACCCCGATGTGGTTCAGATTCTCCTGCAGGTTCTTGAGGAAGGTCGTCTGACGGACTCCCTTGGTCGCACTGTGGACTTCCGGAACACGATCATAATCATGACATCGAACGTCGGTGCGCAGATACTTCAACGCGGCACGAACCTCGGCTTCGGCAACCGCAATGAGGACGATTCCTTTGAGAAGATCAAAGACAAGATTCTCGACGAAGCAAAGAAGGTCTTTAAGCCCGAGTTTCTCAACCGTATCAGTTGCCACGTGGTATTTCGCCAGCTTAATCGCGACGACCTCCACCGCATCGTTGACTTGGAGATTAACAAGTTCGCGAAGCGCCTGACCTCGCGGCAGATTCTTCTTAACATCAACGAAGACGCAAAGAACTTCCTGATCGACCACGGTACCGACGAAAAGATGGGTGCCCGTCCTCTCCGCCGCGCGGTGGAAAACTATCTCGAGGACCCATTGGCCGAAGGCATTATGAGCGGAGACTTGATCAAAGGACAACCCATCGAAGTGGGTGTCGATGGCGATCACCTCAGCTTTAAGCAAGACCTGCCAACGAGTAGTGTGACGTAGGAAGTACTGGAAGTCAGCGGCTGCCCATCCAATTATTATTGCAGTGGGCTCAAACTTCGCGCTCCTTGGTGCGCGATGCTTCCTTATCTACAAATAGAAGGCCGTCGGATTGTAGCCGATGGCATCCCCGTCAAACTTACCGGATGTAATCTTGGTAACTTCATGCTCGTCGAAGCCTACATGCTGGGCTTGCCGGGTACGGAGTTCCAGATGCGCGCAGCCATGCGTAGTCAACTGGGCGAAGAGAAGTTTCGCGCTTTCTGGGATACGTTTATGGACGTGTCTTTCGCAGAGGCCGATGCGAAGTTCCTGTCCGAGATGGGCTTTACACTCGTGCAGCTCCCCTTTAACTACCGCCATTTCCTCGCCGACGGTACGACATCGGGCTTCGATCAGCAGGGTTTCGAGTATGTTGATAGAGTCATCGCTCTCTGCAAAGCGCATGGCATGAGAGTGCTCCTGAGTTTGCACGCAGCCCCCGGGTGTGCCGCCCGAGATTGGAATGCCGAGAGTAGCTCCGGCGAGACGCTGCTCTGGGAGCACGAGGCTTTCACCCAGCAGTCCGCTGCCATCTGGAAAAGCATTGCCACTCGCTATCGCGATGAACCGGTGGTGATGGGCTATGAGCTAATCAATGAACCAGTCACAGACAATCTCCCCGCACTGAACCACTTCCACCACGAATGCCTCGCGGCTGTGCGCTCGGTCGATACCCGCCACATTGTGGTGATCAATGGAAATAAATGGGGACGCGAGATGCGCGGCTACGATGACTCCCTTCTGGTGGATGCGCAGGTGATGTTCTCCTTCCATCTCTACACTGTCATCCAGTTACCCTATAAACACCTGCAATCCTATCCTGGCGAAATCAATGGCAAACCCTTCGGGAAAGCTGAGGCACTCGCCGCCATAAACGATTTCCTCGATCCCCGGATAGAGCGCCCCGCACTCGTGGGCGAGTTTGGATTAGTCACCGGGCAAATCGAGTTTGCAGCAGGCGGAGGTATGGTCTCCCCAAACAATTTCCATGCCGAACTCAATCGCGACCTTATCGCGGAATACAATCGCCGCGAGTTTCCATGGACCTTTTGGGCGTACAAGGACCTTGGCATGATATCACTCGTATTGCCAAAAGCGGACACGCCGTGGCGTGCCTTTCTGGCACGACCGGAAGTAGTGGCACTGGAGAAGTCCTACAACGCATGCTCCACACTGCTTTCTTCGAAACTGGCTGAGACCCTCCCCCAGTTAAAGAAGGACGATGTGGACCTCTTCACCTACCAGGCAAAGCACCATTATGACACCATGGTACTGCCCTACGTAATTGATTTACTGAAGCAGTACAGCCCGGCAGAACTAGCCGACATGGCGCGCTCCTTCGCCTTCGAGAATTGCATTGTCGAGGAGCGCAAGCTGGCGGTGTATCGAGAAGGAACAAAATAGGCGCAAGCGTACGTGGGGACATGGGTACCCACGCACTACCAAGCTAAGTGCTAAAGGCTAACAAGCTAATAGCTAAAGGCCAACAAGCTACTATAACTTGCCAAGGTTCATATCCACGTCTACTTAAGGCGAATGGATTCGCCTGTTGTTTGTGTAGAGAAGCTCAGCAAGACCTATCTCACTCCGGTGCGCCCGGAGGGGTTGCAGGCGGCATTCAAGAGTTTGTTCAACCGCACTACAAAGGCGGTGAAGGCGGTGGAATCGATCGGTTTCGAGATCGCTGCGGGAGAGATCGTGGGCTTCCTCGGTCCCAATGGCGCGGGGAAGACTACCACGCTCAAGATGCTGAGCGGGCTACTCCATCCCACGGGCGGCATGGCCCGGGTGCTGGGGCACGATGCGAAGCGCAGGGAGCACGCATTCCTGCGGCAGATTACTCTGGTCATGGGCCAGCGCAATCAACTGGTTTGGGATATCCCGGCATCGGACTCCTTTGCTCTGAATAAGAAGATATACAATGTACCGGATGCGCAGTTCAAGGAAACCCTGGCCGAACTCACCGAGCTGCTGGAGCTTGCGCCACTCGTGAGCAAGCCCGTTCGCAATCTTTCCCTTGGCGAACGCATGAAATGCGAGGTCGCTGGCGCGCTGCTGCATCGCCCCAAGGTGCTTTTTCTCGACGAACCTACGCTCGGGCTGGACGTCACCGCGCAGCGCCGCATCCGCGAGTTTATTAAAACCTACAACGCCAGGCATAACTCCACCGTCCTTCTCACCAGCCACTACATGGCCGATGTTGAGGCACTGGCAAAACGGGTTCTGGTCATCCATCACGGCAAGCTTCTGTTCGACGGCCCCCTCGCCGACCTCGTCACGCGCTTCTCCCCGCATAAGACTATTATCCTCGATTTCGAGCCCTGCGAACGCGACCCCGCCAACTACGGGACTGTGGTAAAGACTGAGGCGCCCGGGCGGGTGACACTCAGTGTGCCAAAGGACCAGACTGCGGCTATCACAGCGCGACTGCTCCAGGATTTCACGGTGAAGGACCTGACTGTTGAAGACCCCTCCATTGAGGAGGTTATTGAGATGGTCTTTGCCGATGGCACCCGCCAGGAAACCGCCACCCCAAGCGCCTGATCCATTACCCACGCCATGCTCGCGAATCTCGTCCAATTCTACCTGGCCCGCTTTCGCATCAACCTCGCCGTACAGTTCCAGTACCGCGTAGCCATGGGGATTTGGATGCTCGGGCTCATTCTGGAGCCGCTGGTTTACCTGTGCGTCTGGACATCGGTCGCAAAGACACAAGGGGGCACTGTGGGTGGTTTCGGACCAGGTGATTTCGCCGCCTATTACCTCATCATGCTTCTGGTCCACCATGCCTGCCTTATCTGGCACATGTTTGAGTACGATTTTATCATACGGCAGGGTATTCTTAGTAACCGGCTGCTTCGCCCCATTCACCCCATTCATGGAGACATCAGCGAGAACATCACCTACAAAGTATTCATGCTGGTGATCCTGCTGCCAGCCTTTGGGTTGCTGTGGTATCTGTTCAAGCCAGAGTTCCATACCACAGTGGGTGCTGTAGCGCTCTTCCCATTTGCACTATTAATGGCAGGTGCCCTCGCCTTTTTCGCTGGCTGGGCACTAGCGATGGCAGCCTTTTGGACGAATCGTACCGCAGCGGTCAACCAAGCCTGGTTTGTAGCCATGTTCTTCTTCTCCGGCCAGGCCGCACCGCTCAGTCTCCTCCCGCCCTGGATGCAGGACGTCGCCTTTTATCTACCCTTCCGCTGGATGTACTCGTTCCCCATCGAGCTCTGTCTCGGGCGATTGGACACCCGCAAAATTCTCCACGGCTTTGGTACACAAGCCCTCTGGATACTCGGTTTCCTCATCATCATGAACTTCGCCTGGCGCTCCGGTATAAAACGCTACTCTGCCTCCGGTGGCTAGTGCTAGCCATGCAAACTGAAAGCAACCCAGCTAACAGCTCCCCTACCCCATGTTTCGTCATCTCTCTCTAGCCCTCCATTACTTCCGGCTCGGACTGGCCACCGAGATGGAGTACCGGATGAATTTCTTCATCCAGCTTATCACGGCATGCATTAACCTGGCCGTATCCCTCGGCGGACTGGAGATCATATTCAGCCACACGCAGACGCTCAACGGCTGGACGCATACAGAATTGCTCGCGCTCATAGGCGTCTATTTCCTAATGAGCGCGCTGATTCACACCATAATCCAGCCGAGTTTGCAGAAGTTTATGGAAGATGTGCGCGGTGGCACACTGGACTTTCTCTTACTCAAGCCCGTGGAGCCCCAGTGGCTCGTGAGTGTGCGCCAGGTTCAGGTCATGCAGCTTGCGAATGTACTGCTTGGCGCCGTGGTCATTACCGTAGCCCTGATGCGCATGGGCACAGCCATCACCATCGCCCACACCGCAGCCTTCCTTCTCGCGCTGACACTAGGCTTGATCATCGTGTACTGCTTCTGGCTCATGCTTGCCACCTTGGTTTTCTGGTTTCTAAAAATTGACAACATACTGGTCATCTTTGAGAGCCTGTACGAAGCCGGACGCTGGCCAGTGGGCATCTACCCCGCATGGCTAAAGTTTATACTCACCTTTGTCGTCCCCGTTGCATTCGTTGTGACGGTGCCAGCCGAAGCACTGGCAGGCAGACTCAGCCCGCAAACCCTCGGCATCGGCGTACTCCTTGCTGTTGCGATGCTCGTGCTTTCACGCTGGTTCTGGCGCAGAGGATTGCGCCGATATGAAGGTGCGTCCGCCTAGGGTGGACCATCGTTCTGCCGGGGCCACAGCAAGCGCTCACAGACTACACATCCTTCCGCCGGATGGACTCATGCCAGTGCCGCAGCGCAAGCCAGCGCAACCAGGCGACAATACCGACGAAGGCAAACCCAAGCAGACATGCAGTAAAGGCGGTGGCAAAGAGGGCTGGTATCTTAAACTGGGATTTATAGACGATGATGCGGAAGCCGAGGCCACCCGTGCTCGATGCGCTGCCTATGAAGATTTCTCCGGTGAGTGCACCGATTACGGCAAGCGAAGACGCTATCTGCAAGCCGGTGAAGAAGTAGGGCAATGCATTCGGTACGCGCAGGAGCAGGAGTGTTTGCCACCAGCGGGCGTTGTAGAGACGGAAGAGATCGAGACGGTTCGCCTCCACGGAGAGCAATCCCTGGGTGGTATTGGCCACTACTGGAAAGAAAGAGATCATGAAGGTGATGAGCGCCACCGAGGTGATACCACTGCCTATCCAGATTACAATAATCGGGGCGACCACAATGACCGGCACCATCTGAAAGAACACTATCCATGGGTAAAAGGCGGTGCGTAGCTGCAGTGAGTTTCCCAGCAGAAGCGCTATGGCAAAGCCAAAGCCTGCCGCAGCGATGAATCCCGCCGCAGCAGCGCGCAGCGTATCCCAGGCAGCGCCAGCTAAAATAACTCGCTCCTCCATGAATGCCTGCACCACTTCCAGCGGTCCGGGCAAGAGGTAGGCAGGCAGTGGCACGAGTGGGTTATCCGCAGAATGCGCGGGGAGCAAGTATCCGAGGGTGTACTTTGCCAGCATCCAGAGCCCAAGAAGCACCACTCCAGTAACTATTGGCAGAATCCATTTAGCTCGTGAGTTCATAGCGTTGGCATTGGAGTCTGGCGCAGCTCTGCGGCCAGCCGTGCGGATAGCTGCTGAAAACCATCGGTTTCCCGGGTCTCGGCTGTACGGGGATAGGGCAGCGGATTCTCCAGCACGCGATGTATGCGCCCGGGATTCGCGCCAAGGAGAACAATTTTACTGCTTAGAAATACTGCTTCCTGCACCGAATGGGTTACAAAGAGCGCCGTCCAGCGCTGGGCCTCGCGCAGCCGCAGTAGCTCTTCGTTCAGGCGATTTCGAGTCATGGCATCGAGGGCTCCAAATGGCTCATCGAGTAAGATAACCTCGGGTGAAAGTGTCAAAGCGCGAGCCAGGGAAACGCGCATCTTCATACCTCCGGAGAGTTGGCGAGGGTAGTAGTTGGCGACTGTTGCCAGACCTACCAGTTCCAGCAGGGCAGAGGCCCTGGCCTCGCGCGTTTCCTTCGTTTCATGCCGCAGGCGCAGCGGTACCTCCACATTCCCCTGTACGGTGAGCCAGGGAAGGAGCGTGGCTTCCTGAAAGATGAAGGCCATCTTCTCCCGCGCATGCTCCGGGGAACTCCCCGCCACAGTGACCGCGCCACTGGTCAATGGGCTGAGACCGGCAACGACGCGCAGCAATGTGGACTTCCCGCAGCCACTGGGACCGAGTAAGGCAACAAACTCCCCGCGTTCTACCTTTAGCGAGAGGGATTCGAGCACCACGGGTCCATCCCCGTAGCGTTTCGTCGCATCCAGTAGTTCTATGATTGGCATTGCTCTCCAACGAAACATGCCACCGCGTGCTCCGCAACCGCTAAGCGGAAATCGCCCCAATCAATCGTTAAAAATGCGTGAAGCAGTTGAAGTTTACCCAAACCAACACAGTTTAAGGTGAACCCAAACCATTACACAAAATTATGCTGTCCATTAATTCCATCCGTATTCTCGTCCTAGGGCTTGTTACCACCCTGCCCTGCCTTGGCATTGCAGCCCCGGCCACTTTTAAGATCGACCCGGTTCACTCATCCGTGGGCTTTAAGATTCGCCACTTCGTTTCGAAGGTGCCCGGCACCTTTGCCGATTTTTCTGGAACCATTGTATTCGACGAAAAATCACCCGAGTCCTCGAAAGTGGATGCGATCATCAAGATTGCCAGCGTGAATACAAACAACGCTAAGCGCGACGGTCACCTCCAAGCCCCGGATTTCTTCGACGTCGCCAAGTTCCCCGAGATAAAGTTCACGAGTACTTCATGGAAGAAGACCGGGGATAATCTTTATGAAGTTACCGGTAATCTTACCATGCGCGATGTCACGAAACCTGTAACCCTCACCGTCACTTCACTTGGTACCGCACCCGGTCGCAACGACACAACCCTCGCAGGCTGGGAAGCCAAAGCCAAACTCGACCGCAACGCGTGGGGAATTACCTATGGAGCCCCTGCCGTAGGGAGCGATGTGGAGATAGAGATCAACATTGAGGCCACGCTACAGAAATAGGTTCGGGGTTGCTGGTTGCTAGTTGGCAGTTGGTAGTTTCCATATTTCTTCTGGCTGTGAGATAGAAATAATGCTGTCCATTAAGCCTAACAAGTAGGTCGACTCGCACGCGAGCTGCTCTACTCTTTAGGATAACCCAAACAGAAGCACAGGCACCCTGTCTCCAGGATGCCTGTGCTGGGCTGTGTCGTTTAGGCGACCTATATCGTCCTCATTCGTCCTATAGGTCCCATAGGTCCTATTTCGGTTTTACTTCGGTCCTACGCCGCCGCGGTCAAGCCGATGGGCATGGGGCGCACGATGTGCAGGGTGTTACTGCCGCGCTCGCGCCCTACGCTGGTGATGGCGTAGATGCGGAAGCGCACTTCATTTCCGGCAACGGCGAGGCCGTGTGCCGTGGTGTAGGTGAGGGCGGTCTTTGGCAGGCGCGCCACCACGGTGTCCTCATCGGCGCGGTACGCACCGTCAATGCAGGCGCGAACTTCGTAGGCATCGAGGTCGGGGTGTTCACACTCAGTCCATGAGAGAGCTGCCTTCTGCTCAATCGCGTTCCAGCCACCGGTCAATGTCACCCCAGCGGGTGTGGAGCCAGGCAACGGATTGGCGCGGGGCAGACTCAGCACAAACTCATGGTTGCGCGGATAGAGCCCCTTGATCAGCGCGCGGTACTCAACAAGACGGGGGCGGATCACGTTCTCAATGAACTGACGGCGC
>JANRLC010000104.1:0-5454 GCA_033762955.1 Verrucomicrobiota bacterium
AATGTAGGACAGACATTCCCGTCTGTCCAGCTACCAACTCCTCCGAGGACAGACAAGAATGTCTGTCCCACCTTGCCAACCCCTTGTTACTCCCATCGCGAAACTCGTCCGCGAGTTAATGCTGCTGTAGGGGCGATACCCGTCTTTCATCAATCGCTGTATCGCCCTTTCAGGGCTCATAGATAAAGGGGGTATCCGTTCCCAGGGAGATGCCCTGGGCTCATGAGTTAATGCACCTTCGGTGCGACAGAATGCCATGTATTCTACGCTAAACAGATACGTCCCAAGGGGACGGTATGCATCTTAGCCCCGGGTTTCAACCCGCGGTAAACTCATCGCCGTCAGCTTGTGTAATTTAGTTAAATAGTTGCGTATTACCGCTACTAGAAAGCCATTTGGTAGGGTTACTCCCCATAGCAACAACAGTGAATAGAGCGTATTCTACACTCGCATGAAAATCACAAATATAGCATCGATCATAATGTTAATCGCAAGCCCAGTTGCTCTGCTCGCCACGCCGGAAAACGATCGCAAGATTGAAGATTCAGCGCGTGCTTCCTATAACTATCGCGTCATTCTCGACGATCAGGTCAAGGTCTCCGCCCGGGATGGCGTTGTCACCCTGTCTGGTACAGTCATGGATAACGACGACCGGAATCTCGCTGTGGACACCGCTGAGAGTCTTCCCAGCGTCGTCCGGGTCAATAACCAGATCAAGGTGGAGTCCAAGTATCCGGAACATTCGGATTCCTGGATGGCGTTCAAAATTCGCGGACGTTTGCTGGTGAAGGCTCACGTGAGTGCTGCCGATACCAAGGTCTCTGTGAACGAAGGCCATGTAACGCTGACCGGTGTTGCAAACAGCCTTGAACAGAAAGAGTTGACCACTGAGTACGCAAAAGACGTCACTGGAGTGAAGAGCGTAACGAACGATATGACGATTAAGGACAAGCCCGATACATACACGGTTGCTGAGTCCATGGACGATGTCTCCATCTCCAGCCAGGTACGGTATGCCCTGCTCAGCCATAGCTCCACCAGCATGCTCAAGACCAAGGTAACGTCCAACAATGGTATCGTAAGCATCAGTGGCGTTGCGAAGTCTGACACGGAAAAAGCTCTCGTAACCAAGCTCGCGTCCAATGTGCGCGGAGTTCAGTCAGTCACTAATGACATGACTGTGGCGAAGTAGTCCGTTTCCATAGAACACACAAACGAATACTCGACGCATGTGACCACACTTTGTTGGTCACATGCAGTTGAGAACAGAAAAAGCTACCTTAAAAACAACCAACCCATTTCCTCTTTATGAATAAACTAGTTTCCATCATCCTCCTTATAGGGGGCATCGTACTCATTGTTTACGGAATCAGCGCATCAGAGTCCTTCGGCTCAGACGTCTCCCGATTCTTCACCGGTTCACCCACCGACAAAACCATCTGGCTACTGATAGGTGGAATTGTGGCAGCAGCCGTCGGCGCAGCGGGCTTCTTTCGTGGCTCCTCGAGTTCCTAAAGAATCTTAACCACCGCAGTCATTTAAAACACAATCAACCCAATAAATTCTATGTTAGGTTATTCAATTACATTTCTACTTATCGCACTGATTGCAGGCGTGCTAGGATTTGGCGTTATTGCCGGAATGGCAGCCACGATAGCGAAGGTGCTGTTCTTTGTGTTTCTGGTCCTCGCCGTATTATCTCTGATACGAGGCAGATCCCCTAGTGTTTAACCCTAAAAAGTAGGACAGCTCGGGCGCGAGTTGTTCTACTTTTTAGGTATATGCGCCCATGCGGTGTATCTCGAATTTAGTGGCACGGGCATCTTGCCCGCCCCCCAGGTTAAAACCTGGGGACACGGGCAAGATGCGCGTGCCACTTCAAACAGCCCAACAATTTCGAGATGCACTAGCGCCCCTGATGCCCCAATGCGCCCATGCAGGGGCGGGATAATGCATTGACAGGGCAGTCTATCAGGGGCAGAATTAAGACTAATAGATCAACTGTCTGGTCACGGTATACTCGTTCTCTACCATCATTGCCATCAACTGTTATTGTATCCGCCGGAAATCCCATGCTTGAGGGGTTTATGTACTGGAGGGCAATAGCGATTCTAACACGCTTCTTTTTTAATTTATTAAGATCACCATGAAATTGCTGTCATTATTCAACCAGGTATTTCCTCAACGGGGAAACCTCCGATCCATCGCGTTAATTGTAAGCCTGTTAATGGCCGCGCTCTCCGCAAACGCAGCACCAGCGCTTACTCAACCCGCTGATGTTACTATTGTACAGGACGACAGGGCAGTACTTACCGCTGAGGCAAGCGGGTCGGGTACCATCAACTACCAGTGGTACACTGGGTTAACTGGTGATACCTCCCGCCCGATAGTAGGCTCGATGGACGACTCCTACGAAACCGCCCCGCTGAAACGCACCACCAGCTACTGGGTGCGGGTGACTGATGATAGCGGTAGCACAGATAGTGCTACGATCACGGTTACCGTCGTAACCCCCAAGCAGTTGATCAAAGGCGGAATCGAATGGCTCCTCGCTCATCAGGAGGAGAATGGGTCGTGGGGTAATGAAGCGGCCGACACGGCGCAAGCCTTGCTCGCGCTTCTGAATGGCGGCTATAAAGAAGATGCCCCCAATGCCGTCACTCCGGGTCCTGTAAGCAGAGGGCTCACCTACTTGCTCGCGGGACTGGTTCCCGTACAGGTGACAGTGGATGATGCCACAGTAGATGCGCTGTATGCAGGAGGTTATGATACCACCTATAATGTTTCCATGGCTCTGATGACTCTGGTGGCAACACGCAATGCCGACTATGTGGACGAGATAGCCAAGCTTCGTGCGTATTTGCTCTACTCGCAATCCAAGGCAGCGGGGAATCCTTATGATGGCGCATTTACTTATGGAGTAGGCGGGGCATGGTCTGGCGACTTGTCGAACTCACAATGGGGCTTCTTCGCCATGAGAGCTGCGGAGAATGTGCTCAATGACGGCAAGGGAGCGATTGCGCTCGAACGTGCCAAAGCTTATCTAGCCGGATCACAAGGACCTCAGGGTCAGGGCTATTATACAGTCGGCTCTGGCTCGGGTTTTGACCGTTGTATGACTTCCGCTCTCGTCTGGAGCTACGCGCTTGTGGGTTACGGACCGGAAGACGCCCGGGTGATTAATGGGCTGAATTGGCTGACATCGAACTACTCGTGGGACTACGAAAATGCCCGCTATTATAACTTGGTAACTTTCTCCAAGGCCTTGGTGATGAGTCACAAGACGAAGCTCGGAGACAAGAACTGGTATGTAGATATGACACGCTTCTTGCTTGAGCATAGAACTCTGGAGCAGGACGGCACTTTCTCATGGTACAGTGGCTTCTGGCTGGACCATGATCGGATTATTAATACGGCATGGGCTGTGCTCGCAATGCAAACACGCTCCCTACCCGAGGGAACGAACGCAGCGATGTGGATCACGCTGCGCTCCCATGCAGACCTCCACCTCTATGACCCGGAAGGTCGCCACACGGGAAAGAACTATACCTCGAACCAGTTGGACAACGACATCCCCGGTGCCGCACTAATTCTTAAGATGAAGGATGACAACGGCGTACCCACAGGCGATCCCTTGCCATGGCCAGCCGATGGCGTACTCAGTGAAGACTGGGCACAGATCATCCAAATCCCGCTTGAGGATGCAGGAACTTATCGTGTCGAACTCGTTGGCACCAGCGATGGCCCATTTGATTTGACTATCGAGGGCGTGGAAGATGGCGTCGTGGTGACCAGTGAATCCAGTGACGGAAATATTACCACAGGCGTGGTGCTCTCCACGAATGTTACGGTGACAGCACTCGAAGGGTCCACCACACTTCTCTATGAAGAAATCCGCTCGCTACCAGCGCTGGGTGTGACCCCGGGCGTGCTGGTTATCGATGCCACAAAGACCACGGCGCAGGAGTTTACCGTCAACGTAAGTGAAACCGGCGGTAACGAAGACCTCGATGGCGTGAATATCTTCGCGAATCCAGTCGGAGCGCTTCAGGGTGCTACAGTCACCTTCAGTAAGAACAACTTCACTGTGACCAAGGGTACGACCGAGGCGGTAACGGTGACCATCACTCTGCCAAGCGCGCTCTCGCTGCCAGTGGAGAGTGGATCCATCCGCGTGGAAAGCGCCGGCGGCGGTGCAAGAACGATCAAAGTAAGTCCGCAACCAGAGTTCGATTTGAGTATGGAAACCGCCAGCTTCCAGGCAAATGGTGGCACAGGCTCCGTCGATGTCACCGCGACCAGTGTGACAGATGCCGAATGGAAAGCGGTGTTTAACAATGCAGCTGACCAATCGTGGATCGCCATCACATCAGGTTCCAGCGGCATCGGCAACGGCACGGTACAGTTCACCGTAGCCGCAGGTAGCAACCGCTCTGCATCATTGACCATCGCTGGACATGAATTTGTCATCAACCAGCAGGGTGCAGTGAATGTAACCTTTAGCGTAGATCCCACCAGTGCCAGCTACGGCGCGCTGGGTGGCACGGGAAATATCACTGTGACTTCCACACCAGCAAGCACTGCAAACTGGGTGGCATTCAGTCCCGTGGACTGGATCACCTTCCCCACCGGCTCAACCGGGCAAGGTAGTGGCAGTCTCTCGTATAAAGTGGCATCACTCGACCGCACGGCGATTACCCGCACCAGCACATTCACCGTTGCTAGTAACACGGTGACCATCACCCAGACTGGAATCACCAGCATAAGCGAGTACTTTGGCTCGGCACTCGTGGACTTGGGTGAGAACAATTACAATCTCCCCGGCTTTGGTAACTTCTACAACCCACCCGGCACATTCTGGATCTACCATGCAGAACAGGGTTGGGAGTACCTCGACGGTGCAGGCCAGGGCGCGGTTATCGCCTGGGACCGTTCAATGGATTGGGTGTACACCTCGGCAGCCATCTACCCCTTCGTCTATCGCTTCCGCGATGGCTTGTGGTACTGGTTCTATCAGCCTTATTCGAAGCCCGAAGCTCGCTTCTTCTATCGCTATACGGGTGTCGTGTGGGAGGAATACTCCTCAATCCCGTAGTGTCCGCGGAATAGTTTAAAACAAAAAGCCCCCGGAAGTTATTCCGGGGGCTTTTTAGTTTTTAGCCATTAGCGCTTAGCCATTAGCCAAATACAATGACGCGCATTTTGCCTATACAGCATGCAGCGCGAGCCTAGGTGCCAAAAATGGCCAATCTCCAGAGGATGCCGTAGGCATCCTTGTGTCCCAGAGGACACAATGTCGGTAGAAATAGGCATCATCCTAAAAACGGCAGTAGAAAACTTGAACTAGCCGGATAAAGGGTTGATTAATGGGCCAATGCAACCGATTTCATCAGGAAAAGATGAGCACCCAGAAGGTGAGGAAAAGAACCAACGAACGGAAGGCAAAAGCCAGTG
>JANRLC010000105.1:0-63690 GCA_033762955.1 Verrucomicrobiota bacterium
CGGCAAGGGTTCCTAGAGTCGTGGCAAGGGTTCCTAGAGTCGCGGCAAGTGTTCCTGGAGTCGTGGCAAGCGTTCCTGGAGTCGCGGCAAGCGTTCCTGGAGTCGCGGTAAGGGTTTATGGACCGGCGGCAACGGTTTATGGAGTTGTGGCAAGCGTTCGTGGAGTCGTGGTAAGCTCCAATGGAGTCGCGGTAGGTCTCCACGGACCGGTGGCAAGTCGTTGAGGAGTCGTGGCAAGTCGTTGAGAAGTCGCGGCAAGGAGTCGAGGAGTCGTGGCAAGTCGTTGAGAAGTCGCGGCAAGTAGTTGAGGAGTCGTGGCAAGTCGTTGAGGAGTCGTGGCAAGTCGTTGAGAAGTCGCGGCAAGTCGTTGAGGAGTCGTGGCAAGTCGTTGAGGAGTCGTGGCAAGTCGTTGAGAAGTCGTGGCAAGGCGTTGAGGAGTCGCGGCAAGGAGTCGAGGAGTCGTGGCAAGTCGTTGACGAGTCGCGGCAAGTCGTTGAGGAGTCGCGGTAAATGTGCACAGACTACCCACTCTATTCGCAGAGTGGATGCATTGGTACTTTCAGGGTGGGGTTGCTGATTGTTTACCAATGACTTGGGGATACGGGGTGAGGGCAGCGATTTATGAGGAGGGTGTTGGCTTGGTAGAGCTGGGGGTGGGGTAGGAATGGTGGTTTTCAGAGCTGGTGATGACAAAAGGGGGCTGAAGTTACTCGATGCAGGAGCATTTACAGTAAAAGTTCGCTAAAATTTCTTCGCAACGGTTTTACACTTGGCAGTGACGGGATTAGCGCGATAAAACATGCGAAGACAGAATCCCCTATGAGTGGTATTAAATACAGGTCTCTTCTCTTGCGAGGCAATCGATTGTTAGGTTCAGCACTGGTATCCGCCGGGCTGATATCAGAAGAGGCACAGCAATCTGCCAGCCAGCGGTTACTCGAAGTAATTCAGGCGGAGAACTTGAAGCAAGCGGGGTTACTCTATATACTACTGTTTGATATGCATACTCTGGTGGAGGCCGATCTGCTTAACCACATGGTGGAGCGTGGTAACATTGGGCTGATCGACCTGCATAACTACACGCTGGAGACTACTTTTGACCGTACCCTCGATCTTGAATTGTGCTGGTCCACGTGGACGCTGCCGTATGACAAGGTCGAAGGGGTGAACTTCGTTGCAACGGCTTACTACCTGAGTGAGCCGATCAGGAAGCACTGGGAAGGGCTGTTGCAGGGTCCGATTCTCTGGTACGCGTGTCCGCTGGGGTCGATTATGGACGCACTGGAACGGCTCAATGCCACGGCAACCGTCGCGAAAGCCTAGCCAATGACACCCCAAGCGTGACCCACACAGATGCCCTACAGCCTACTTATTACCGATGATGATCAGGATTTCTGCAACCTGCTGAAGGATGTCTTTGAGCAGGCGGATTACACGGTGACGGCTGTATTTACCCCTTTGGAAGCGCTGCAACTGGCCCAGCGGCAGTTCTTCGATCTGATCATAACAGACCAACGCATGCCGGAGATTAATGGGCTGGAGTTCATTCATCGGCTACGCGCCATAGTGCCGGATATGCCCATCATCATGGTCTCCGGGTATCTGGACAATCACACCATACGCGAGTTGATTAAGCATGGGGTGGGCGGGGTCTTCATGAAGCCCCTGAACGTCTTCTCCCTACTGAAGAAGACGGGCCAACTGATCGAGCGCAGCAGACACAAGCAAGCGAATCTGGAGCAGCCTGCCGCTGTAGCCGAATCCACGGTGAAGAGTCGCCACAGTCTGCCATTTGCATTCGATACCTTTCCTTGCAAAGACCCGAAATCAAATGCCTTCGCTATGGAGCTTTACAAGCACAGAAGCTTTAGGGTGTCGCTTGCATTGATCGGGGAAGAGGGGACGGACTTTGTGGGGCTAAGTCGCGACTTGTGCCGGTTCGATACCTCGCATTCGGAGGAGCCGGTGCTACTTACTCGTGAGCAACTGGAATTCCATCAACTCGAGCAGATTATTGCAGCACACCACGCATCCAAGAAGGAGCGTATCACCATGGTGGTCCCGGAAGCAGACTCCTTGAACAAAAAGGAAGCTGCCGCAGTAATCCAGTTGGCAAAAAAAGAAGGGCCGTTCTCGATTTATCCGATAAAGATTCGGTTGATCTTCTGTCTGCGCCATGATCCGGATACCCTTTTTGACCATGGCGAGATTGATGAAGGGCTCTATCTCTTGATGGGTACGGCAGAAGTCAAGGTGCCCTCGCTTCGTGACATAAAAGAGGATATTCCCTACCTTGCGGAGAAGATATTGAAGCGTATTTCCAATGGGACGGTGGAGCTGGAGCCGGAAGGGGAGACTTATCAGTACCTACAGCAGCTCCCGTGGCCTGGAAATTACAAGCAACTTGAAGGCGTTCTAAGGCAAACCCTGAACCTGGCGAATGAATCGGTCATCACCGAGGACTACTTGCGCTATGTTATAGAAAATAAACCGCTTCCCTATAATTCTACTGGCGCAGCGTATGCCAAGACTGCCTTCGAGTACCTGCGCTCCTTGCGTGATGAATACATAGCCGCGACATTGGACCTGGCCGAAGGAGACAAGGATTGTGCAGCGCGCGCTCTATGTCTGCCAGCAGCGACACTGCAAGAAATGGCCTCAAGTCTCACACCTTAAACACTACTGCACGAACCTACTTTCACCCAAATGCCAGCAGACATCCTAGTCCTCGACGATGAAGCCAGCTACGCGAACATGCTGGCGGACTTCCTAAAGTCTGAAGGATTCAATGCGATAATGTCCACGAGCCCCGTGGAGGTAATCGAAATGCTCCGCAAGCGTACCTTTGACCTCATCGTAGTGGACTACAAGATGCCGGTGATGGACGGGGCGGAGTTCCTCCAGAAAGCGTATCAACTGCGCCCGGGTCTGCCTGTAATCATGGTATCCGGCATGATGCATACCCCGGATTTGCTGAAGGTGGCAAACATCGGAGTGCCCTTGGTATTGGAGAAGCCCTTTGATACAGAGATTTTCCTGGAGTACGTCCACCGATTTGCCAGTCCGAAACCAGAAGTTACGGCAGATGCACTGGCCGCAAGCAGTGGAAAGGCTGCGACCCCCGGTGCTATCAAGCGGGCGAAGAAAACTGCACGCACACGCCCACCAGAGATTAAGTACCTTAGCGATGCGTCAGCATCCATGAAGTACTTTATATCCAATCTCTGGGCCAACTTTGACAAGGCGCGCTGCCACTTCATTGCCATGCCTCCTGGCAGCGAATTTGAACAACTGCTCCATGAGCTGGCACGCTGGAAACAAGCCGAGCGCAGTGTGATTCGGAATATAAAGGTCGCGGATCTCGGTGACCCAGAGACACTCGAACTGATCAAGCTCTTCGCCAATGATTCGAAGTTCGCCCCTGTAGTAGGCATTGGGGCAGGGGATGCCTCCTTTACCGAACAACTGCTGCGAATAATGCGGTTCGTGCCACTGGTGGAGAGTGATGAAGCCCTCCACAAGATCAGCTTTGTTTTTCAACTCACCGGCTGGCGCCACCCGAATGAACCGCCTGCGGACAAGGACTTACCCGATTTCTATTCCGGTAAACTGCACTGGCTGCCACCGCTGAGGGAGCGTCCTCTGGATATAGCTGCCTACACCAGAAGGCAACTGCACCAACTCGATCCCGGTGGAAAAGCCACCCTGTCCGCAGAAGCCATGCGGCTGCTCTTTACTTATCCCTGGCAGGGCAACTATCATGAGCTGGTCTCCGCTCTCTGGAGTACCTGGCAGCTTCGCACGGCCCCACGAATTGAGGCCAGTACGCTGTACAAGGCACTATTTGATCGCGATGACTACGCCAACAGTCAGGAAGCGAAGGGGGGCATGGAGGCCATTCTACGCGTCCGTCAGAGCGAGTACTTGACCCGTCTTTACAATTTATACGGTGAAAACTTGCCTCTTTCTGTTTTAGGAGATAACCCCAATTTTTCCGTTGATACAATTGACATTGAAGATGGCCCTTTGCTTTTTCCTGAGTTATTGTCCAGTACATCCCCTCAGCACATAGCCAAGCCTAATCCCTAGTTCCAAGTCACCATGCCGCTGCCTCGTATTCAGACTGCTATCGTCCAGAAACTCCTTGAGATGGAGCGCATCTCGCAGGAGCAAGCCGATCGCTTGTTTGATGCTCCCGATGAAATCACCGGGGACCAGATGGAGAAAATCCTACGCGAGGAATTTAAAGTATCTGACTTCCAGCTCCTCGCTGCCCGGGCTCGTGCCTTCGAGCTGTATCCCATTCATGTAAAGCACGTGAAGCTGAATGACCGCACCTTTGAGCGGTTGGATAAGGACTTTTGCAGAGAGAATAAGCTGCTGCCCATCGGAGTTGCGGGAGACCATATCATCGTCGCCATAGGTGACCCTTTTAACCTTGGCATAGCAAACAGGATATCCGAGCTTACCAAGCTTAAGGTCACCATCCTGCTGGGTGTGGAGAAAGATATTCAGGGGTACCTTGAGGAAAAGAATCAGCCCCAACAGACAGCCGTAGGATTCGGCGATGTGATGGCCGACCTGAATGTGGCCTTCGGCACAGAGGAAGGGAAGGAACTCAGCGAAGACGACCTCGAAGAAGAGTCGGCTCCGATTATTCAGCTTTCCAGTCGTATCATTGAGGACGCGTACTTCTCCGGCGGAAGTGATATCCATATCGAGCCTTTTGAAACGCATGCCCGGGTCCGTGTACGCGTGGACGGCATTCTCCAGGAAAAGCTCAACATCCCCGTGAAGGTCTGCAATGCGCTGATGGCGCGGTTGAAGGTCATGGCGAATCTTGACATCGCGGAGAAGCGCCTGCCACAGGACGGCCGTATTGTCTTCAAGCAGTTCAACAAGAAAGGGTTGGATGTCGATCTGCGCGTAGCCACCGCACCACTGAACCACGGCGAAGGCTGTGTCATGCGTATCCTCGACAAGCAGAAGTCCACGCTGCCACTTACCGCACTGGGGTACTCTCCAGATAATCTTACCCTGTATCGAGATCTAATACAGAGACCCTACGGCATGATACTCCACTGCGGGCCTACCGGCTCGGGTAAGTCCATGACTCTCTATTCGGCGCTGAACGAGATCAACACGCCGGATATTTGCATCCGCACAGCAGAGGACCCGATCGAATATACGCTGCCTGGTCTGCTTCAGATGCAGATGCAGCGCAAGATAGGCCTCACATTCTCCAGCGCCCTTCGCGCCTTTCTGCGCCAGGACCCGGATGTAATTCTAGTCGGGGAAATTCGTGACCCGGAAACCGCACAGATCGCCGTCGAAGCGGCGCTCACCGGTCACATGCTCTTCAGCACGCTGCATACGAACGATGCACCCGGTACGATCTCGCGCCTCACCGAGATGGATATCGAGCCGTTCATGATTTCCGCCTCGCTTCTCTGTGTGTGCGCCCAGCGCCTGCTTCGCCGCGTGTGCAAAACCTGCAAACAGCCGTACACTCCCGAAGGCCGCGAAGCCACGCTACTGGAGCGAGCACTGGGCTGGCAGGGACAGATATTTCGCGCCAACCCTTCCGGTTGCCCTGTTTGCAATGGCAATGGTTACAAAGGCCGTGTCGGAACCCATGAGTTGATGGCTATTTCAGAGGAGTTGGTTAAGGGTATCAATCAAGCCATGGAGACCGCCAAGCTAAAGCGGATTGCGATTCGCAATGGCATGAAAACCCTTCACCAGGATTCACTGCTTAAGGTTCGCGATGGTGTCACCACTGTGCAGGAAGCCATTGCAAACATTCCGCCAGACATGGAAGACATTGAGAAGATACTGACAGCGGCTAATCTGGAAATGGCGCTCGCTGACTAGGCTCTGCATTTATGGAAAACTTCACCTATCACAATCCCACACGCATCGTGTTTGGGAAGAATACCATCGGCAAACTCGCCAAGCTCGTACCAGCGGATGTGAAAGTGCTTCTGCTCTACGGCGGTGGGTCCATCTTTAAGAATGGGGTCCACGAAGCCTGCCGCAAGGCACTCGAGAAGCACACGGTCATCGAGTTCGGCGGGATTGAAGCCAATCCTGACTACGCCACCTGCATGAAAGCCGTGGAGTTGGCCCGGCGCGAACAAGTGGGCTTCCTGCTATCCGTTGGTGGCGGCTCCGTGCTGGACGGGACGAAGTTTATCGCTGCCGCGATTCCATTTAAGGGCGAACCCTGGGATATCTTGGAAAAGAATGCCAAGATCAGCGCCGCTACACCCCTTGCTTCTGTCCTTACCCTGCCTGCAACCGGTTCCGAGGCGAATAGCTTCAGCGTAATCTCGCGCCGCGAAACCCGCCAGAAGCTGGCCTTCGGCAATCCCTTGGTTTACCCGGTGTTCTCCATTCTCGATCCCGAGACAACCTACTCGCTTGATGCCCGGCAGACGGCGAATGGCGTGGTTGACGCCTTTGTCCATTGCATGGAGCAGTACATGACATATCCGGTGGACGCTCCTCTTCAGGACCGTCAAGCCGAGGCAGTCATCCAGACTTTAATTGAAGAGGGACCGAAAGTCATGGCCCATCCCCACGACTACGTTGTGCGGGCGAATATCATGTGGGCCTGTACCTGTGCGCTCAATGGATCATTGGCGCTGGGTGTTCCCCAAGACTGGGCTACGCACATGATTGGGCACGAGTTGACTGCCTTCTTCGGCATAGATCATGCCCGCACGCTGGCTGTAGTTCTCCCGTCGCTACTGCGCCAACAGAAGGCAGGCAAGCAGGCGAAGCTACTCCAATTTGCCCGCCGTATCTGGGGCATCACCACACCGGATGAAAACCAGGCCATCGAAGAGGGCATCCAACGCATGGAGGCATTCTTCCAATCGCTCGGAGTGCCCACCCGGTTAAGTGACCATCACGTCAAGCTTGCCGATGCGCTCCCGATTGCCGAGCGTCTGGGGAAGGGTCCTGCACTGGGCGAGCGCGGAGATATCACCGGAGCTACGATTGCCGCCATACTTACGCGGGCTGAGTAAAGTTGCGTGCGCGACACGTCTGCTTATGAAGGCCTTTCGGTTATGAAGTCTTATCGTAAAGAACTCTGGTTTGAGGTTCCTGAGCGCCGTGCGTTCCTGAATATTACACCGGCAGTAGTTGATGCGCTCTCCACGAGCGGGATCAAAGAGGGGCTTTGCCTCGTCAACGCCATGCACATCTCTGCGAGTGTATTCATCAACGACGACGAGTCCGGGCTTCATCGCGATTTCGAACGCTGGCTGGAGAAGCTGGCCCCCGAGAAACCACATTCCCAGTACGCGCATAATGGCGGCGAGGATAATGCCGATGCCCATCTGAAGCGCCAGATCATGGGCCGCGAAGTAGTCGTGGCCGTCACGCAGGGGCGGCTGGACTTGGGCCCATGGGAACAGGTTTTCTACGGCGAGTTCGACGGGATGCGGCGCAAGCGCGTGCTTATCAAGATCATTGGCGAATAGCCTTCATCCGTTTACACCTCACACCATATCCGCCAGTATCTTATCCACGGAAACATACTCCAAGCCGAAGCTATCTGCCACGGCCCTGTAGGTAACCTGACCGAGCAGAATGTTGGTGCCTCTCGAGATCGCGCGATTCTCGCGCACAGCCCGCTGCCATCCCTTGCCAGCAATCTCCAACGCGTAGGGTAGGGTGGCATTCGTTAATGCCAGGGTTGAGGTCATGGGCATTGCGCCCGGCATGTTCGTCACGCAGTAGTGTATGATGCCATCCACCTCATAAATCGGTTCCCTGTGGCTCGTGGGTCGGGAAGTCTCTGTGCTTCCGCCTTGGTCAATCGCCACATCCACTATTACCGCGCCCTTCTTCATCAGCTTCAGCGTCGCACGCGTGACAAGTTTCGGCGCTTTCCCGCCTTTAATTAACACAGAGCTAATTACTACATCCGCGGCCGACAACGCCTCCCGCAGATTCGGTGGGTTGCTCATCATCGTGAAAACATTCGGTGGCAGCACATCGCTCAAGTACCGCAGGCGGTCCAGATTCACGTCGAGAACATAGACTCGTGCGCCGAGTCCTGCAGCCATCTTTGCCGCGTTAAAGCCCACAATCCCCGCACCCAGAACTACCACAGTCGCTGGAGGTACGCCGGGCACACCGCCCAGTAGCACCCCGCGCCCGCCATGCTCGCGCTCCAGGTATTTCGCCCCCTGTTGCACAGCCATCCGGCCAGCAACCTCACTCATGGGCGTGAGCAGCGGCAACTGCCCATTCTCCGTCTCCAATGTCTCGTAGGCTATGGCGATTATGCCGCTCTTGATCACCGCCTGCGTCAACGCCTCATCTGCTGCGAAGTGAAAGTAGGTAAAGACCGTCTGCCCCCGACGCATCTTCGGGTACTCCACAGCTTGCGGCTCCTTCACCTTCAACACCAGCTCCGCCCCGGCCCATACCTCATCCGCACTCACCACCTTCGCACCCGCTGCCAGATAGTCCTCGTTGCTGAAACCGCTGCCGATTCCGGCATCCGTTTCCACCAGCACACTGTGCCCTCGCTGGCAGAGCGATTCGCAGCCTCCGGGTACCAAAGCCACGCGGTTTTCATCAGGTTTAATTTCTTTGAGCAGGCCGACAATCATGATAATAATGTACTTTGAGGTTATTTGCTGTAGCTTACATCAATACCGCCTTATACACAATTGCTGTCAAATAATTAAAAGAACACTTGTGATGGTCGGGTCGTGGTGTGGGATCCATGCGAGTGCACGAGGTGCACGTTTCTGTTTAGCGTTTACAAAGACACACCTGGCTCATTCCGCGCTGAAGGCGCAGCCACTCATGAGCCCAGGCAACGCCCTAGTGGTTGCACCTTCGGTGCGACAGGCTGACATGAAATCAATACAAACATGTACAGGTGCCCCATCCAACATGACAGCAGAGCAATAAGTGCATCATCCCCTTAATCCCAAGCTTGCCGTTAGTTAGTCGATGCCTCAACATCACCTGCATGGAGAACCCGCCCCTGCGCTCGCTCCGCCTGCGTGACATGGCTGTAAATGAACGCCCTCAAGAGCGCCTCGAGCGCCACGGTGCGCGTCATTTGAGCGATACCGATCTCCTCGCCATGATACTGCGCAGCGGTAGCGTTCACCTCGATGTCCTTGGAGTCTCCGCCACCCTGCTTGCCCAGGCAGGCTCCCTTGCCAATCTGCTCAAGTGGACCGAGACAGACCTGCGACAGATTAAAGGCATAGGAAAGGTTAAAGCGCTCCAACTAATCACTGTCTTGGAGATAGCCCGGCGCATCCTCATCCAGCAAGGCGGCGAAACGCCCGAGCTTTCTAAACCAGAGGCAGTCTTTGCCCACCTCGCGCCTCTTGCCGCAGGGCTGGAAGTCGAGAAATTCTGGACGATTTGCCTAAACCGCAAGAACCGGCTCATCAAACTTGTCGAGATCACCTCGGGTACCGCCACCGGCAGCCTCGCTCACCCCCGCGAAGTCTTCCGCGAAGCTATCCGCGTGGCCGCCTCCGCCATCATCGTCGCCCATAATCACCCCAGTGGCGACCCCTTTCCCAGCAGTCAGGATGTAAAGACCACACGCCAGCTTCGCGACGCAGCCGGCATCATCGGCATCGATCTCCTCGACCACATCATCGTAGGCCGTCCCGAGGCAGACCCCACGCATCGCGGCTACTACAGCTTCGCCCAGGCCGGCATGCTCTGAGCGCGGTTCCTGCATGGTGACAGCGAGCGTCGAATCACACTTGCCAACCATTCGGCGTCATCAACAACAAACATCCTTTCGCCGCGGGAAATGAGATCGGCACAGCTATTAACTCCCCAGCTCAGCACTGGTAAGTCCACCATACCGTCTAATCAGAGTGGCGAGGTTGGAGTCGGGCTCTTCTGCAAGAATGTCCAGAACTGTCCCCCACTCCTGCGATATAATATTAGGTTGCGCACCTGCATCCAAGAGTAGCTGCACTGGGGTGATGTGATTGTTGTAGACGGCATAATGCAAGGCGGTTGCATCCGCAGCAGTTGTAGCGTTGATATCCAATCCGAGCCTTATCAAATGTTGCACAACATAAATATTTCCAACTTCACAGGCATTGTGGAGCAAAGTCTCTCCATTTAGGTCTTTCTGGTGAATATCCGCTCCATGCGCGATGAACAAATCGATAACTTCCACAGTCCCCAATCGTGCGGCGTGAAGGAGTGGTTGTGAATAGCGAAATCCAGTCCGTCCGTGCCATGAGTCAGTTGCTGCATCCTGAGGCAGGTGTTTAGTCATTGAGTGGTTGGTGACCTTGTTGAACAATTGCGCACCACGAGCGAGTAATATCTTCGCCACTTCAACGTGACCGTAGGCACAACTTAATGGTGGGGGAGAGATCAAACTACCTGCTGCATTTGGATCAGCACCCCAATCTAAAAGCAGTCTCGTCTCTTCGACAAGACCGTGTGCAGCTACAAGAGAAAGCGGTAGTTGATAGTCCGTCTCAGGTCCGATATCATTTAAATCAGTCAGTGCTCGAAGTTTTTCATGGAGCTTGGTCTGTAGTGGTTCTTGGGGATTTTTAGCGTACGCTTCGAGCAGTTTTGGGAGGGACCGGGGGATGCTTTTCTTCTTCGGGTTTCGCGCAGGCAAAGAATCCGCTCCACGGGCTTTTAAACTGTCGATAATTCGTTTATTTTCCTTAAGCCATCTCGGCAGCTCATCGCACTCGTCCCAGATATCCCGCATCTCCGACTGGGTGGTGATGCGTTCCATTGCGATCAGCGCTTTCGCAATCATCGCATGATTGGGAACAAAACCATGCTCAACTATCCAAGCTTTTGCTTCCTTAGACAGCGGACCTATGGGCTCACAAGCAGCGGCAGCGATGATTGCAGCGGCAGCTATGGTTTCGGATGACCGCTCAGGGGGATCATTCGCACCGATTTCTCTATCGACGGCTGCCATTATATAGGCAGATGCATCCCTTTGGCTTGCCAATCGGTTCAGCCAGTCGAGTGCTTCATCATTGCCAAGAGCCTTTTCACTCCATGCTCCCATGAAATGAACACAGCTATAATCTTTGCTGTCGTCAACCCTCGGGACTCATTGTGGTTGTGTCTCGGTGTATCTAGAAGCTGAACGAAGCCGCTACGCGTCGGCTTCGTTCAACCAGTGGTTTTCATCACCAAGCCTCCGTCTTTATCCGCACTGTATGCACACCGCTCTCGTCTGCGATACTCCGGTACTCCGAAATGCACATACAGACAGATAAGCACGCGCTCCGAATGCCCTAGATTGCCCTTCATGCCCCTCGGCCTTTAAATTGAGTGTGTTGGATGCTCTGCCGGATCAATGAAATGTACTCTCACCCAGTACAAATCTGTCCTCTATGGGCAAAGATGCACTATTTGATCGTCAAGCATTGTATGATGACACGATCAAAACGAGTGATATGACGTCCTAAATGAGTGATTAGGCGATCTAAATGAGTAGTAAGCCATACAAAGTGCGTGATAAGTCAACCAAAGAGCATAATAAGTCAACCAAAGTGCGTAATATGCCAACCAAAGTGCATAATAAGTCACCCTAAGTAACTTTGGTTGTGTTATTATGCACTTTGTGTGACTTATCAACGAGTTTGTTCAGCTTACTACACTGTTTGAACGACCAACTATCCAGTTATGTAGTGTAATCAGCATGTTTGTGTGTCTAATCATTCTGGTTATGTATCTTATCACAGAGTTTGGTTGTACTATCACTCAAGTCTTGGCTCCACGGAATGACATTTTGCCACTCCGGAATGACAGCTTGGCACCTTGCGAAGACATTTTAACTCTCCGAGAAGAGGGCTAAGCTCTCTAGGAAGGCAATTTGTCCCTCCGGAAGGAAGTCGAAGCACTCCGCGAAGAAGGCTGTGCACTGTGGGAAGACATCTGTCGTTCGGATTAGGCATACGGGACATCATAGTCCGGCATCCACCCCTTCTGGGCGAAATTCGCCCCGTTGGGGTGGCACATTTGGCACGTCAATTTGGCCATGCTTCATTTCGCCTCGTTGGGGCGATGGAGTGCCATGACGTCCACGCTTATCACGTACGCACCTAATGTGCCTCCCACTCACCCTTTCGGAAAGAGCTGATCCTTAACTGGCCCGATCTGTGCAATTTCCTCGGCGTAGAGGGTCTCTATGAGTCTGCGGTGAAGGGCAGGGTAGTCGATTTCGGTGCTGAGGGGTTTCCAGTTGAATCCATCGAGCAGGTGCGTGACCATGCGGCGTTGGAGCAGGGTGAATTCTGTAGGGCTGGCGTCGCGGAAGATGAGTTTATAGCGGTAAAGCTCGTCGGCACCTTCCATCAGCGACCATGTGGCGAAGGAGACCAGGTCTGGTGGTGTACCTGCGGGTAAGTCGCCGACTGCAATGGCATCCCGGACGACTCCCAGGAACAATTCTATCGTGGATGAGTACGCCCAGGCGTAGGCATCACGCCAGCGCTGCGAGGTCTTGGCCAGGATGTCATCCGTAATCCAGTAGGGGTGGTCTTCGGGTTCGATGGTATGCTGGAGTTCGCAGCCTACACCGATGGCTATGAAGCGCTCACGCGGACGGCCGGGGAAGAGTGCGGCCCGAGCGAAGAGCTGCCGGTGCTTGTCCATGCAGCGAGAACTCACGGCGACCAGAATATCCTCGCGTGATGAAAAGTGATTATAGAGCGTGCCCTTCGAGAAGGTCACCCGCGCAGCCACCTTCTCCATGGTCAGCCCGCCAACGCCTTCCGAATCAATTATTTTTCGGGCTGTGTCGAGTATCTTCTCCTCGCGTTCGTCGATAGTGGTCTGATCTAGTTTCCGCATGATGGGCTACAACAATTTATCTGAAAACATCTTGACGCTACGTCAAAGATGACGCATCGTCAACTAATAAATCTGTGAATCAACGGGTCTCGAAGCTGCAGCAATGCGCTTAAATCACACTTTCATTAGGTATCTCCACGAGAACTAACAATAAAACTCGGTCCTAATTTGACTTTTCGTCAGAATCATAAAACTTTTTAACTCTTACGGGGCATCCTTTGCCCCATCTAGCTTTACCAAATACAGTCATGCTTAAGAATATGATAATAATGCTGGTCGCGGTAGGCGCGATCATAGCCGGATTGGTGTACTTCAAAGTCGGTCAGATAAAGACTGCCATGGCAATGGGGGCGCTGATGGCACCACCGCCGCCGGCTGTGTCCACAATGGTGGCTAAAGAAGATGCCTGGCCCACGACTTTATATGCCGTAGGCACTGTTGATGCAGTGCAGGGCGTAAAAGTGTCCGCAGAGCTTGACGGCGTCGTTACCGAGATCAGCTTCGAGTCCGGAGCCGTAGTGAAGAAGGGGACTCTACTGGCGAAGCAGGATACATCGACCGAAGAGACGCAACTTGCCAGTGCACTGGCAAGTGCCGAACTCGCCAAGATCGATCTGGAGCGCATGAAGGGATTGCGCGCCAGTGAAACGGTTTCCCAGTCCACCCTTGACGCGGCGATAGCGACTGCGCGGCAGAGTATCGCGGAAGTGGCACGAAACCGTACCTATATAGAGAAGAAGAGTATTCGCGCTCCCTTTGATGGACGACTTGGTATTCGTGCCATAAACCTTGGTCAACAGTTGCGCTCGGGAGACATGGTGGTGGCCTTGGAGACGTTCGATCCGGTTTACGTTAACTTTTCCCTACCCCAGCAATCCATCGGCGAACTCAAGGCAGGACAGATTGTTAAGGTATCACTCGATGCTTACGGTACCCGACAGTTCGAGGGTACTATTACTGCAATTAATCCGCGGGTGGACACAGCAAATCGCAATGTTCAGGTTCAGGCAACTTTCATCAATACCGACGGTGCCCTGCTTCCTGGCATGTTTTGCAGAGTCAATGTGCTGGTTGGAGAAGTGAAGAACTATATAACGATTCCTTCGACGGCGATTTCCTACAATCCCTACGGCGACGCAGTGTATGTGCTGGTGGACTTAAAAGATGACAAAGGCGTGGTCCAAAAGGGGAAGGACGGCAAGCCCGTGCGTGGTGTCCATCAGCAGTTTGTAGTCACTGGGCCATCTCGAGGCGACCAGGTAGCCATCTTATCCGGAATTAACCCGGGAGATGAGATCGTCACCTCCGGGGTGATGAAGCTCCAGAATAACATGCCGGTAAACATCAATAACGAACCGCTGGCGCCCTCGAATAGTGCGACGCCGAACCCGGTGGAGAGCTAAATCCCAGCACGCCCAGCCTCATGAATATTACCGACCTGTTTATACGCCGGCCAGTACTAGCCCTCGTGGTGAATATACTCCTGCTAGTGGCAGGTGTGGCCTCCATAGCCAAGCTCAATGTCCGCCAGTACCCAAAGAGTGATATATCCGTAGTTTCCGTCACCACGGTGTATGTCGGAGCGAGCGCCGATCTCGTCCGTGGTTTCATTACCACGCCGCTCGAGCGTGTCATAGCAAGCTCCGACGGCATCGACTATATCGAATCCACGAGTTATGCCGGAGTGAGTACGATCAACGCGCACCTGCGGTTAAACTATGACCCGAATCAGGCACTCACGCAGATCATTTCCAAGGTTAATCAAGTAAAGAATCAGTTGCCGCAGGGCTCAGAGGAGCCCGTCGTGGATATCGAATCACCGGACAGCCGCTTTGCCTCGATGTATCTTGGGTTCTATTCGACGGAACTGAAGCAGAATCAAATTACTGACTACCTTTCCCGTGTAGTACAGCCCCGACTATCCTCAGTCGCCGGCGTGCAGCGGGCAGACATTCTCGGAGCGCGAGTCTTCGCCATGCGGATATGGCTGCAGCCCGAGCAACTCGCCGCCTATAATATCAGCCCAGCCGAAGTCTATGATGCGCTGGCGGCGAATAATTACCTCTCTGCAATTGGTGCGATAAAGGGGAATATGACCACGGTAAATCTTACTGCCAACACAGACCTTAAATCGCCTGAGGAGTTTAAGAATCTCGTCATACGAGAAAAGGACGGAGCCATTATCCGCCTGCGGGATTTGGCGAATGTGGAACTAGGTGCTGAAAGCTATGATGAGGACGTGCGCTTCGACGGGCAAAGCGCCACCTTTATGGGTGTGTGGGTGCTGCCGACTGCGAATTCCCTCGATGTGATCCAGGCCGTGCGTGCCATAATTCCAGAGATAGAGAAGGGGCTGCCAAGTGGGCTTAAAGTGGGCATCCCCTATGATGCCACAAAGTACATCAACGACTCTATTCATGAAATCGCGCAGACGCTGATGGAGACGCTGCTCATTGTCGTAATCGTCATCTTTCTCTTCCTCGGCTCGGTGCGCAGTGTGTTTATTCCTGTGGTTGCGATGCCGCTCTCCCTGATTGGAGCGATCTTTCTAATGTTCGTACTCGGCTTCACCATCAACCTGCTGACTCTCCTAGCCATCGTACTGGCTGTGGGACTTGTGGTGGACGATGCCATCGTAGTGCTGGAGAATATCGAGCGCCATATCCGTCTTGGGAAGAAGCCTATAGACGCTGCACTCGTAGGTGCGCGGGAACTCGTAGGCCCCATCATCGCCATGAGTATCACGCTGGCCACGGTGTATATCCCGATTGGGTTCACCGGCGGTTTGACGGGGGCACTCTTCCGGGAGTTCGCATTTACGCTGGCTGGTGCGGTTGTGATTTCCGGATTCGTGGCATTGACACTCTCGCCCATGATGGCATCGCGGATACTGCATGCAGAGCATAACCCCAAAGGGTTGGCTGAGAAGCTTAACCATGTCTTTGATGCCCTTAAGCGCTGGTACCAAGGTGTGCTTGCAGGCACCCTGAAATCGCGCCCTGTAGTCTATACTGTGTACGTTATTGTTCTTCTGCTGATTCCCGGGCTCTACCTTTTTTCTCCGAAGGAATTGGCACCCGTGGAAGACCAGGGCGTTCTCTTTGGCATCATTCAGCCAGCGCCCAATGCCTCACTCGAACAGAATTTGGGGGTGACTGATCAGATATTTGATATCTATAGCAAGACACCTGAGGTAGCTAATGTCTTTCAGATTACGGGGCCGAATTTCGGATTCTCTGGGTTGGTTACGAAGCCCTGGGGAGAGCGTGAACGTACGACCAAGGAAATACTTGGCGGTATTCAAGGCCAGTTGGCAATGATACCCGGTGCAGAAGTGTTTGCCACTGTGCCACCGCCGCTCCCTGGTGGTTCGAACTTCCCGATTGAGTTCGTCATCGCATCCACCGCCGAGCCCGAGGAGATATACGGCATCGCGCAACAACTGGCCATGAAGGCAAACGAGAGTGGCAAATTCATGTTTGCGTTTGCAGACCTTCGCTTTGACCGCCCTGAGACAAAGATAGTTATAGACCGGGACAAGGCAGCCGCACTCGGGCTGGACATGCGCACGATAAGTAATGACTTGGGGGCCGCACTGGGTGGTGGTTATGTAAACCGCTTCAGTATTCAGGGCCGGAGCTATAAAGTCATACCTCAAGTCACTCGCAGCTCGCGGCTGACCACCGATCAACTGAAGTCGATCTATATTCGCGGGCCAGAGGGGAAGCTGATCTCGCTGGACACGATTGCGACGCTCGAGCACTCCACGCAACCCCGCGATCTAAAGCGTTTCCAGCAGTTGAACTGTGCCACTATTTCCGGGTCGCAGTTGCCTCATGTCTCGAAAGATGAGGCATTGAAATTCCTCGAGGAAGAAGCCACAAAGCTCTTCCCGGAAGGCCGAGGTTATCGCGTAGACTATGCGGGAGAATCGCGGCAGTTGCGATTAGAAGGAGATTCGGGCATGGCAATCCTTGGGCTAGCCGGCATCCTCATCTTTCTTGTACTTGCAGCACAGTTCGAAAGCTTCCGTGACCCATTCATCATTCTCCTTGGTTCAGTGCCACTCGCTCTCGCAGGGAGCTTGATAACTACCTTCTTCGGATGGACATCGCTGAACATCTACTCACAGGTAGGGCTGGTAACCCTGGTCGGACTGGTGGCAAAGAACGGCATCCTTATCGTAGAGTTTGCCAACCAACTCCAACGTGAAGGGAAGTCCAAACTCGACGCAGTGAAGGAAGCGGCAGCGACGCGATTGCGCCCGATTCTAATGACCAGCGCTGCTACCGTGTGCGGGCATTTCCCCCTCGTTCTGGTTACGGGAGCTGGAGCTGCTGCGCGCAATAGCATTGGTACCGTGCTTGTTGCCGGGATGACCATAGGCACGCTCTTCACGCTATTCGTCGTGCCCTCGATTTATATGCTGATTGCCTATGATGTGAACAAGATTCCCGAGTCAGTCGAGGACCCGACACTGGACCCACCTAAGCCGTCGAACCAATACCTTAAATCCTAGTGCTGGGAACAAACTCCAAGAACACGGCATCCAAGAATAGATGAACAGCACTCCTAAGAATGGTGGTAGTCTCATCAGATATTTGCATTTGTGGTACAATTATGCTGATTAGCACCTGCGATGTCTTGTAGTTCCACTGGATATATCATTCTGTAACTCACCTTTACTATGAAAACTTATCGTTTACAAGGAGCACAGCTACTGTGCGCAGGCCTGATACTTGTCTCAAGTGTGCTCCTATCCGCTAATGGACTGCAGGCACAGACATCGGAGTCCGATGCACCCTTATCTGGCCAGGCGCAATTGATTACGCTGGAAAAGACTTTCGACACCATCGAAACACAGAACTTCTCCGTGCTCATCCAGAACGAACTGGTCGTCTCGGCACTCGAGACCGCCAATCGTGCACGTGCTGGAGTGCTTCCGCGTGTGGATTTGTCCGGACGGCAAGTACGCACACGCGGGAGTGGGGCAGGGGTGGTGGGCAGTTCCGTTCGCAATTCATTTAATACCAAACTTTCTGCGACCATCCCGTTGGTGGATGCCAAAGCCATCACCGATTCGCGTGTGGGCAAGTTTAACTACGAAATCAGCCAGCTCGATACCAAGAGCACGGTGCAGGATATTCTTCAGATTGCCGGCTCAGCCTATTTCACCCACCTGCGCAATCTGGCACGCAGGGAAGTGATTGAGGCCAACATCGCCCGTGACAAGGTACTCTTCGAGTTGGCGAACAACCAGTTCAAAGCAGGTGTGGCAACTCCGATTGATGTAACCCGTGCCGAAGTACAACTGGCGACCGATGAGAAGGACATGCTTCAGCAAGATACTGCTGTGATCCAGAGCGAATTGGAGATTAAGCGTTTACTCGCGATGAATCTGGACACGACAATCATCCTGGAGCGCATGGATCCCAACGAAACGGCATTAAACATCAGCGCAGAAGGGATGAGCACGGTACTCGGCAACCGCCCTGAGTATGAGAAAGCCCAGCGCACGCTGGAACGCAATCAGTACGCACGCAAGATGGCTCCTTGGGAGCAGGCACCTACAGTTGATCTCATTGGCGAGTATGGCGTAGCGGACGAGACTCCGTTCAATGGGAATTTGCAAGATGAGTGGCTGATAGGTGTCGCCTTTACCATGCCTATCTTTGATGGCTGGAATATCCGCTCAAACAAACTGCAGGCCGATTCACTCGTGCGCCAGCAACAGTATGTCGTGAAGCAGCTTGAAGACCAACTCGGGGCAGACTATCGCCTGTCCCTTCAGGATGTTCGCTCACGTTTTCAGCAGATTGCCATCTCTCGCAAACGAGTCAGTCTCAGTGAGAAGGAGCTGGATCTGGCACGCACCCGCTTTCAACAAGGCGTCGCAGACAACCGCGACGTAGTCGAAGCGCAGGCAAATCTCGCTTTTGCGCATGACGGACTTGTCGAATCTATTTATCAGTACAACCTCAGCCGCCTTGCTCTCGCCCGGGTGCGTGGGAATGTCCGGTTAATTCTGGTTAACTAAGCTGATGCCCGACTCTGCTGCTACCATGGGAAGCGCACGCACTCCACCCGGGTTGGTGCTGCTGCTTGCATCGGCATCTCCACGACGGAGGCAGCTATTGACTGAGTTGGGAGTCGCCATTCGTGTTGAGGCATCTGCGGTCACCGAGTGGGAGCACCCGGATGCAGACCCAGAAGCCTTGGTGACGCATAATGCCCAGAAGAAAGCCAGAGCCATGGCTGAGAAGTATCCGGATATTCCCGTTCTCGGTGCGGATACCACGGTGGCCTTGGATGGCGAAGTGCTGAACAAGCCTGCAGATTTGGTGGAAGCACGGCAGATGTTGGGAAAGCTTTCGGACCGGGAACATACGGTATTCACCGCGGTATCGCTCATCTGGAGGGACCGCGGCCTCGAGGATACCCGATGTATAACAAGCCGGGTGCGCTTCCATGAACTCGATGCGGACACCATCACGCGCTACTTCGAGATCGTCAATCCCCTCGACAAAGCTGGAGCTTATGGCATTCAGGAAGGCCGCGAGTTGATCATCCATAGTTGGCAGGGGTCTTTAACCAACATCATGGGATTGCCCATTGAGGTTGTTACAGACATGCTTGCTCCGCTGGGATTGATCGCAAAGCATAGCGCTGCGTCCACCGATGAAAGTTGATTTAAGTACACCGCCTGAATATCAGCGTCAGACCATTCCAGAAATGGAACCACGGGGCGACTATGATGCTGTACTGGTAAGCGCCATTATTACGGTACTCTTCCATGTACTCGTCTTTTTGTTTCTCCCGCAACAGACTGCTGCGGTGACTCATGCCAAGCCTGCACCCACGACCTACGAAGTGAAGTTCGAGAGCGGAGAGACGGTCACGCTCGAAAATATCAAGATGCCTAAGCCGCAGTTGATCCCGATGCCGGAGCCACCACCACCCGAGCGCTTTGTGGAAACGAATCCAGAGGCTCCGCAGAATGTGCCCGACGAACAGATCAACTTCGGGGCGCGAGACCAGCAGAGTGCCCAACCTGAGCCCGCGATTACCATGAGCCCAGACCGCACGCCCGAGACAAGGGGACCGGTGGATAATTCCAATAAAATTATAGAGGGAACACTGGCAGATGCGAGTGACTCACCGCCTGAGCCGGGCATTTACTCTGCTGCCAATCAAGCAGAAGCTAAGGCTCAAGGGGATGACTCCGACGGTGAGCAATTGGTGATTGGGGCACCCGCTCCCAGCACGGCATTACCCGCACCAAAGGCTCTCAAGGCTGAAGCTACAAACGGCGATGGCCTCGCTAGCTACCTCGACCCCGGTGAAGGCGAGAAGTTTACTGACAAACCCGACCCGGACCAACCGATTCAGCTTTCCGTCAACGAAACGACTGCGCAGATGATGCGCGGTAACCGTGGCCAGGATGCGCAGGACCGAGTAGCGCAGCGCGCCAAGCCCCTGCCTCGCCCCCGCCTGGTCCCGCGAATGGCACCGGGGCCGCTTCGAGAGAATCCCATGGGCGTAAGTCAGACCGGTGTCATCGCAATCGACGCAAATTTTTCCGAACATGGCGAATACATGCAGCGTATGATCGATGCCATTTCCATGCACTGGCATGGGCTGAACAACGATGCGACACGCTCTTACGCGGAGATGCGCAGTCATGTGTGCGTGGAGTTCACCATTCGCAAGGATGGAAGCATTCGCAATGTGAGCACAATCTCCACAACCGCAGACCGCTTGCGAACACTCTTCTGCGAGGAGGCCATCAAGTCCCGCGCACCCTATGGAGAATGGGCCAAGGACATGATCTCCAAACTCGGTGATGAGGAAACCATCCGCTTTAACTTCTATTACTACTAAGTCCAAAACGTTGAAGCCCAAGGGAGTTGCTTTGCCCGGTCCAGTTCCAGTGGCCGTTGCTGCATCGCCGCAGGAGTTTCCGCTTGGCCCCGGAGTAAGGTTGATTAAAGACCATCCCTCTGGACTAATCGCGCTCTATAAACCCGAAGGTGTGCGTTCACATCCGAATGATGCCAAGGCGGATGCGCAGGCACTACTCACCATTCCCTATGACGAAGGGACAGAATGCTTCCACTGGACAGATCCCGCAGGGGTGGTTCGACACCTCTGGCTCCTTAACCGCTTGGACTCGCCGACGTCTGGCCTAATCCTTTGTGCCACCGAGTCTACCTTGGCGGATACGGTCAAGAATCTCTTCGAGAACCGCAAAGTTAAGAAGACCTATTACGCTGTCGTGAAGGGCAACGCCCGCAATCAACGCGGCGTCTGGCGGGACCAGTTTAACATCACAAAGAAACAGGGACTTGTCCGCGCTGGCTGTGGGGGTACCGTTATAGCATCCGTCGATGTGCGCTGCCTGGAGGCGACCCATGGCAGAATACCGATCTCGCTCCTCGAACTGCGCCCTGCCACCGGACGAACCCATCAACTGCGCGTCCAGTGTGCCGAACACGGATTCCCCATTGTAGGCGATGCCACTTATGGGGACTTTAGGGTCAACCGCGAGATAGCCAAAACATCTGGCACAAAGAGACTTTTCCTTCACTCCGGCAAAATTGAGTTGTCACTGGGAAATACACACGGCTCGTTCAGTGCCGAGTATCCTATGCCTGCGGAGTTCAAGGAGTTGCTGAAAGCGTACCGCTGAAGGAAGAAGGCAGGAGGCAGAAGGCACAGAAGGCAGAGAAGGCAGATTCCAGATTCCAGAAGGCAGAAGGCTGAGGGCTGAAGCGTTGTCTGTCCATCTCCAGTCCATCCCCGTCCATACAGTCCATGTCCCCTCTACAAGAAAGCCAGAAATATGCTCGCTTTTTAGATTAATGTTGTCTGTGTCTTTCGGATGAAAATCGCCGAAAACGCCGTAGCAACGATTGAATACACGCTGACCGACTCTCAGGGAACGGTTCTGGATCAGGGTTTGGGGGATGCAGCATTTGCCTATCTTCATGGGCATGGCAACATCATCCCGGGCTTGGAGAAAGCGCTTGTTGGCAAGGCAGAGGGCGATGCATTAACGGTAACAGTGGAGCCTGCTATGGGTTATGGCATTCCCGATGAGAAGTTGATTCAGAAGGTTCCGGTAAAGGCTTTCCAGGGAGTTCCTTCGGTGGAGGTCGGCATGCGGTTCCAAGTCCGTGGTCCTCAGGGTATGCAAGTTGTCCGTGTCATCGCCGTGGAGGGCGAAGAAGTCACCATTGATGCCAACCATGAGCTTGCCGGTGTGACGCTGAACTTTGATGTCAAAGTGAAGTCCGTTCGCCAGGCCACAGCAGATGAATTGTCCCATGGCCATGCACACGGTGCAGGTGGACATCACCATCACTAGGGTCGGGGGTAGGCACAAAGTTACAAAGGCACAAAGTTGGATAGGCGCTTCGCGACGGGAGTAGCCAGAGCCTTCAGCCGTGTCAGCATTCAACTGCAAACTGCCAACTGCCTACCTTTGTGCGCGCCTAAAGCTTGTTTAAAACATGCCGCAAACGGTCGGAACTCTCGTGCAGTCCACCCGTGCGGTTCCGTGCGACCCAGCAGGCCTCGTAACGACCGATTAGGGGAATCAGTTCCTTGCGCAGTGCGGTGCTACGGGCAAGTTCGCCTTGTTTGTGATGCCATGCGCGGCTGGCGGCGTGGCGAAGCAGGCCGATGGTCACGCTCAGTTCCTCGCGAAGCAGGGCGTGGTCTGTGCAGGTGGGTGTTGCGTTCGCGAGAGTGGCACTTGCCGCATCGAGGGTTTCAATGGCTGTTTTTAGCTCACTAAGCTCAAAGTGTTTCAACGCTCCGTCTATTCCTTCCGTGGTGCTGAAGAGCATGTTGTTAAGGCAAGCGCGGTTGACCGGTTTGTGGGCGAACAGATTCGGCAGTCGGCCAAGTGCGAATAAGGTTTTGGCAATGTTGCCGGACTTATCCTTGTAGAGCCAGTGGCTAAGGGCGTTCTGGAGCAGTGTTTCGGTGAAGTTCTGAGGATTCCAGGCAAGCGCGGCTCCGGCTACAAAACCGGGCTGGCTGATGGGAAGCTGCTGGTGGTGCCCGCCATCGCCCCAATCGGTAATGAGGTAGCCAGCAGCACCGTGTTTGGCTCCTTCATTCGCTGCGCATTGGAGATTAGCGAGTGCGTTGTCGAGCCGACCACCAATGGTGTTCCAGGATGAGGTGCCGGGACAGACATAGAAACTTGCCCCAGTCTGTACGAAGCGTGCACAATGTTTGCCAAACGGTTCGCTTGCCTCGTAGCCCCAGATCATGCCGGTAACATTCTTGGGCAATTCCGAGATCAGTTCCGGGTCTTCCAGAAGTATGTCTGCCCAGAACTGGGGCTTGCGCCCGTGCTTGATTGCAAGGCCGAAGATTTGTTTAAGGAAATCCAGATACACGTGGTGTTTGCCTTCTGCCTCGCAGCGTGCACGGGTGGCACCGAGTCCGAGTTCCCAAGTCTCGTCGCAACCTACGTTGAACTTATCACTCGAAAAGTTGGGTAACAAGTCTTTCATCAAACCATCCACAAACGCCAGGCTTTGTGCGTCGGGCTTGAGTGTCGTACCGCAGGATGAGCGGCCACCCCAGCGGAACTCAAAACCGCCGGGGCTTTCCGCGAGGTGGTGATACTCCGGGTGCCGCAGCCATCGCTCAAAGTGACCGAAACAGTTCTGGTTGGGCACCAGCTCTACGAAGCGATCGTGGCAGTACTTGTCGAGTGCCCGGATTTGCTCCGGTGTGACCGGGGATGCATCGCCCCAGACAATCTCATGACCCGCATAGGCGAAGGTATGCTCTGTGTATAGCTGAATTTCGTTGACCTTAAACGCCACCAACTGGTCCACCAGTTGGTAAAGGGTCGCTTGGGTTGGCACTTTGCAGCGGCTGATATCGAGCATCACTCCCCGTGCAGCGATGGACGGGGAATCGCTGATCGCTCCCAATGCCATCTGCCCATCTGGCTGGTCGATGAGCTGCTTGAGCGTGAGCAATGCGTTCCAAGCGCCCAGTTCGTCACTGGAGACGATCTCCCCACACTCAAGGTCAAGGTGCAATGTGTAGGCTTGCGAGGAAAGACTGGTGTTTGTCTTGAAGCGGAGGGGGTAGCCATTCGCACAATGTGTACCGAGCACGCGAGCCACGGCAGCTATGAGGCGTGGGCTCGCATCTTTCGCGAACTCGTAGTTCCAACTCGCTGGAACTTCTCTTCCATGCGCTTTAAACTCAGCAGTTTTCGGAACAGGCAGGAGTAGGGGAGTATTCATTCTGCCGTTGTCATAACACTTGTTGCGAAACCCGCGCAAGCTTAACACTTACGGGGGCCATCTCAGTGTCTGGACATATCAGATTGATTAGCCGCAAAAAGTCGCAAAAAGATACAAAAAAAGAAAGACACCAGCTTGCATCGTGCAACGTGCGTATGTCTTGAGTGTTCGTTAACCCAACATTTTTTTATTTTTTGCGCCTTTTTGCGGCTAAGATTCCTCGTTACGCAATACACGAATTACGACTACCCTGCCGACCAAAGCCACCCATCCAAAAACTGAGATGCGCCCCACTTACGACTTGTGTTTACTCGTCTGTGCCCTCATCAAAAATCCCATGTTTGGATTGAGCGGATTGGACCTCGCGATTGTTGGTGGCTATTTCTTGATCGTCATGATCATTGGCATGCGCTTTGGCAAGAAAGGGGGCACCACGCATGAGTTTATTGTCGGCGGGCGCTCCATCCCCACGTGGGCGGTTATCTGCTCAATCATCGCCACGGAGATCAGTGCGGTGACTTTCCTCGCCGTTCCGGGAGCGAGCTTTGCCGGGAACTTAAACTACCTTCAATTTGGCGTCGGTAGCATAGTTGCCCGGTTCGTGATAGCGGCACTCTTCATTGGATTATACTATAAGTTCAACTGCCTGAGCATTTATGAGTTTCTGGCGCATCGTTTTGGTTCATCGACTCATTACACGGCGTCGGGATTCTTTATTGTCACGCGCGTGCTGGCCTCTGGTGTGCGGCTTTTGGTGGCGGCGAACGGGTTGGCAGTCTTTTTCAACATCCCAGTGGAGGCTACAGTCATTGTATTTACAATTACCACGGCAGCCTACACGTTTAGTGGAGGTATCAAAGCCGTAGTCGCTACGGATGTCGTTCAAGCAGGTGTCTTTGTAGGCAGCGTAATCGCAGTTCTGATCTTCTTCCAGTTCTCCATCGGGTGGGAAACCATCTGGCCGATGGCGCAGAAGGCGGGCCACCTGGAGTTATTCCACTGGGCACCAAAAGACCCGCACGTATTAATGAGCTGGCTTGGGGATCCTAATCTGTTCTTTCTCGCCTTCGTCAATGGACTGGTGATGACCACCGCCGCGCTGGGTGTGGACCAAGACCTCGCCCAGCGCATGCTCACCTGTACCACGGCGAACAACTCCAAGCGCAGTGTAATTATCAGTGGCTTGGTTGGTGTGCCTATTGCCGGGCTGTTCCTCTTGGCTGGTGTTGGACTGTTTGCCTTCTTTCAGCTTTACCCGGACCCAGCTATGCCAGCAAAAGCAGATGATGTGTTCCCCTACTTCATCGCCACCTACCTTCCCAGTGGTATGCGCGGGTTATTACTCGCCGGGATTCTTGCAGCAGCCATGAGCAGTCTTAGCTCGACGATGGGCTCCCTCAGCTCATCCGCGGTGATGGATTTCTACAAGCCCCTCTTCGGCAAGAACAAGACCGATGCCCAGCTTGTTTTACTGTCCCGCATATTAATTGCAGTCTTTGGGCTTGTTCTGGCCGTGGTAGCCATTGCATTTAAGGATGTTCAGGGCTTCCTCTGGTGGAGCTTCAAGGTTGGGGGCATTACCTATGGTTCTATGCTAGGCGTCTTCCTTCTGGGAGTACTCACCAAGAATCGCGGACACGATGGGTGGAACATCTTTTCGATGCTAATTAGTGCCGCGGTCTGTACTTTGCTGCTTATACTGCTCGAACTCGGCAAGATCACCCTCGCATGGAGCTGGCTCATCATCATTGGCACTACCATTACTTTCGTACTGTCCGCCTTGGGACAGACGAGCAAAGGCAAGACAGATTCGATGGCTGACAGTATGAAAACTCCGTAGGGTTTGGTGGTATAGGTTATGAAGGCCGTGCCAAATTAGGACACAGTCTCTGGTCTCCAACTGCCTATTGAGGTGCGTCATTCCCGACAAAAGATAGACGAGTGGGGGCACGGACCGTCCGCAACCCACACACACGACTCTTTTTGAGTCGGGGACTTTCGCGAACCCGCACCCGCGACTCTTTTTTGGGTCGGGGACTTTCGCCAACCCACACCCGCGACTCTTTTTTGGGTCGGGAACTTTCGCCAACCCGTACCCGCGACTCTTTTTGGGGTCGGGGACTTTCGCCAAACCGCACCCGCGACTATTTTTTGGGTCGGGGATTGCCGTCATCCCACGTACGCGACACTAGCTAGCTCAGGAGTGTTTCCCCGCGGCTCCTTCGTCGGAGTTCTTCACGGGAATCATCAACGACGCCGCGATGGACACGCCTACAATCCCTGTGATGATGAGCAGGGACCAGCTAATGGGGAACTTTCCGTCGAATGCTTCGTTAAGCCAGACCATTTTCAACCCGACAAATATAAGTACGAAGCCCAGTCCGTACTTTAAATAGCGGAACTTGTGTACAATGTCAGCCAGAAGAAAGAACATCGCCCGCAGTCCCAGAATCGCAAAGATGTTCGAAGTAAATACAATTAAAGGCTCGCTGGTGATGGCGAAGATTGCGGGTACACTATCCACAGCAAAGACGATATCGCTCAGCTCGATGAACACCAGCGCCACAAAAAGCGGTGTCGCAAAGAGCTTGCCATCTCTTCTGAGTAAAAACTTTTGACCTTCAATGGTGGGTGTGATGGGCAGGACCTTCTTGAGCAATTTGATGATCGGATTCTTCTCTGGATTCATCGGTTTCTCAGGGCTGAAGAGTATCTTTACCCCAGTAAGCAGCAGGAATACACCAAACAGAATAACTACCCAGTGGTAAGCCATGAGTACGGAGCCCACGGCTATAAATATCACACGGAAAATTAGCGCACCAATGATGCCGAAGAACAAAACCCGGTGCTGGTACTTCGCGGGTATCGCAAAGAAGCTGAACACCACGACGAAGACGAAGATATTATCCACGGCCAGGGACTTCTCCACTACATACCCCGTAAGAAACTCCAGTGCTACCTGCCGTGCCGCTGCATCAGGGAGGAACCCGGGTATCGCCAGCAGTCGAGCATCGCTGGAGAATTTGTGTTCTGCGTAGAAGTAAAAGCCTAGATTGAAGAGAAGCGCCAGCACTACCCAAGCTATGCTCCACCCCATGGCTTCCTTAAAGGTTACCACATGGGCATCCCGGTGAAATACACCCAAGTCTAGAGCGAGTATTATTAATACAAAGGCGGTGAAGCCGAGATAGAACGTCCAGTAGTCAGCGAACGGAAACAGTGCAGGCATGAATTTGTTTTGAATTTAGAATACGCGCTAGTTTCGCATGGCTTTCATGGAAATCAAATAGAGTGAACCGATTTTTTGTTGGGCGGAAAACAAGTTGATTAACCTCGTAAAAGAGCGGGCAACAACTAATTAGCCACGGATTTTACAGATGAAACACGGATAAAGGCAGGTAATTGAATCATTGTCTAATCCGTCTTGTCTCACCCAATCTGTCATCGCTGTCATTAGGTTAACCACTAAATGCACGAAACACACGAAAGTGATTCAGAATCCAGGGTGTTGTAGGTATTGACTGCCTTTACACCTTTAGTGTAGTTCGTGATTTTAGTGGTTAAAAATCCGGATACCATACATGAAGCATGTATAAAGGCAGGTTTCGTTGATGCACAATTGGATTATGCTTCAAACCTACGCAGCCTTCCCTCATAGAATGAAGTCACATCCATGGAATCTGCTATGCCCACTATGCTCGATGATATACCACCTGTCTTATTTCAGATACTAGTATTCGTGTATGGCGCATGCATCGGCAGCTTTCTTAATGTTTGCATCTACCGCATCCCGGTTAATAGATCTGTGGTCACGCCTGGCTCCCACTGTGCCTGTGGTAAGCCCATTGTCTGGTATGATAATATCCCCATACTTTCCTGGCTAATTCTGCGTGGACACGCGCGCTGCTGTGGTCGCTATTTTAGCATCCGCTACCCTTTGGTGGAGCTGTTAACCGGTGGGTTGTTCCTACTTTCGTGGATGACAAATCCACCCCTCGCAGCGATAGCAGGCATGGTCTTCATCAGCCTGATGGTCGGCGCGTCATTCATCGACTATGACACCAAGACTATCCCGGACTTGTTCGCTGTAGGTGGTCTCTTTGCCGGCGTCATTCTCGCTGTGTTCATTCCGTCCATGCATGGGTTCGCGGACGGGATGTACGTGGTGGATGCATTTCGCAGCTTTGTCTATGCCGTGGAAGGCGCATTGATTGGCTCGGCGCTCATTCTATGGATACGCGTATTCGGAGAGATTATAATGCGGCGTGAAGCGATGGGCTTTGGAGACATCACCTTGATGGGCGCCATCGGTGCATTCTGCGGGTGGAAAGGTGCAGTCTTCGCCGTCTTCGGCGGCGCTGTTCTGGGGACGCTCGCTTACTTACTGGGCATGGTGCTGAGTAAAATCTTTCCTGCCAAAGCTGACGATACGCTCACATCCCCCACGAGTGTTGCGTTCGCTGAATTGCAGCACTCTGCCGGAGGTGAAGAGCCTTCCGAGCCAGAAGACTTGCCCCCAGTGCAGTGGGAGGGCGACCCGATGCAGATTCCTTTCGGTCCGTCGCTAGCGGCTGCAGGGGTGCTGTACTTTACGGTAATGCGCGGTCCGGTGGATGCCTATTTTGCTGCGATAACAGACACCTTTGCCAGCTTTCAATGAAGTCTGCCCCCATGCTCCAGTTCTGGGCAGGCCTTGGCTTGCTTCTCCCGATGCTCTGGGGATGCAGCACGCCACAGTCACAACCTAATGATCCGGCTATCGCACGTTTCCATGTGGAAACCGCAGCAGCCTATCCCAACAACGAGCAGTTGCTACTGCCGCTTAGTGGCACGCGTATTACTGTGGCTCGCACCGCCGTTCTCACGGAGCTGGATATTACCGGAGTGGAGCTTATCCAGGTGGACTTGGGGCTATGTCTGCTGTTCTCCTTCACACCAGAGGCCAGCCGCACCCTGTATCGGATAACTGCTGGCAATTCCGGGCGACGCCTCGTCCTTACCGTCAACGGATCGCCTGTCGGCACCCGGGTAATTACTGGTCCCGAGGGGAGCGGGCAGTGGATGACCTTTACAGAGATGAATGATGAAGACCTGCCCGGTCTTGTTACCCGCTTGCGAGAAACCACCCATGCCCTGCAAAGATCTACCGCAACCAATTAAAATGGTGATAGCCCTTATCTTCACAAAAGCACTGGATTCACTTTTACCAAAGTGCGGAGCATCGCTGGTTGCGCTCCTCTTTCTCAGCGTATGCGGTACATTCCCGGCAACTGCACTTGCCGATGGTCCGCGTCTCAGCCCAGTCTGGCCAACTCCGAATCGTGCATTTGCAGAGGGCCAGGCGATTGATGGATTCATTCAGCCAACGGCGAGTGGAGAGGTGAAGTCTGGGCTCTTCGGATGCGTCCGCAGCAGTGGTGGCAAGTTTCACGAAGGCGTAGATTTTAAGTCTGTGGAGCGCGACCGCAGAGGTGAGCCCCTCGATGACGTCTTTGCCATCTTTGGTGGGAAGGTCGTGCACGTGGCTCGCAATGCAGGGAGCAGTTCGTATGGGAAGTATGTAGTTGTGGAGCATACCGGGGCAAAGCCGACCGTATATAGCCTCTATGCGCACCTTGCAGCGGTGGATGACACTATTCGCACCGGAGTTATTGTCCCTATGGGCGCGAGCCTGGGCAAGATGGGGCATACTGCCGGTGGCTACAGCATACCCAGAGACCGTGCGCATCTGCACCTGGAGATCGGACTGCGGTTGACCACAAACTTCCAATCGTGGTACGACAGACAGGGCTTTGGTTCAAAGAATGAACACGGCTCATGGAATGGCATGAATCTCATCGCCTTTGACTCTCTGGATTTCTACCGGAAATGTCGTCGGGCGGAGTTCAATGGAATGCGAGCGTATATAAATACACTGGATACGGCAGCCACGGTTCGTGTACGCACCCGCAAGTACCCCGATTTCGCCGTACGCTATCCCGAGCTAGTCGATGGCACTGTACCGCGCGCGGAAATTGCCGGATGGGAGATCGACCTTACTGGCTGGGGCTTCCCTAAACGCCTGCGCCCCCTGCGCGCTGAGGACATAGCATCGACTACCTTCAATGAACCCAACAAAGGCGGGCTACCCGCCGCGGTCATAGCGATTGAAGAAGATGCCCTCGAACCCTATGCCTGCCGCGACATTATAAAGCATTCCAAGCGCGGCCTGCATCTGGATACTGGTGGGCGACAAGTTCTGGAGCTTATCTTTAATTAATCCTGAATAGGGAAATAGTCAGATGTAGGTATCCTGTTGCCGCTAAGCATGGCATATCTGTTCCCATGGCGTTGGCTGGGCTCATGAGTTGATTGATATACCTCGCATCGGTGCGACAGGATTCGAAACGCTGAAAGCCGGGCATTAGGGTCATTAGGGGCACCTCTATCCCATCATTCTGCCCCTGACGTCATCGGCTTCTCCAATTATAGTCCTCAAGTGTCTGAAGCTTCATCCGAATAAATATGTAGGATGCATACCGACTTTGTCCGTATTAACCCCTGTAGATTTTGACCATGTCTATTCAAAGAAAGCTGGTGTTGATAATACTAGGCACCGGGCTGTTCGTAAGTGTTGGTATTCTCTGCTTTGTGATTTGGAGAGCGAGAGACTTTGGCAATCAGATACTGGTGCGCGATGCCACGTACTTCTCGGATACATTGTCGGATAATCTCGTGCTTGGCTTGCAGGCGAAGATTCTGGACGAAGGCGCCTCGCTGGAGGCTGCGCTGGCCCCGTTGCGTGAGAAGAACAAGGACAAAGCCAGCGCATTTATTGACAAGCTCATGGTGACTGATGCCCAGCGGAACTACATTACCGGTCTGAATGCCAATGCGTCCGATACGGCATCGCTGCCCGCAACGATTACTGGGCTGCATTATGATGATAGTTCGACAGCACTCGTCATCACCCGGGCGTTAACTGCTGGCACTTCTGTAGAAGGGTACATGCAGGTGACCTTCAGCAAAGCGTTTTTACTGAAAGAGATGAAGGGCATGCTGCTGGTGATTGCAGGCATATCACTCGTCTGCCTGCTCATTACATCACTGCTTGGCTGGCTGGTGTCACGCATGATGACACGCTCGCTTGATGCGGTATCGCTCCATCTCAGTGAAGGGAGCCAGACGCTCAGCAGTCTATCGGGGCATATCTTCGATGCGAGCAAGTCCCTTGCGGAAGGTGCGGCGCATCAGGCCTCTGCGCTCGAAGAGACTGCCGCGAGCCTAGAGGAGATAAACAGCACGGCGCAGGTCAATGCCGAAGGGGCGGGCAAGGTCAGTACAGAGATGGCCTCGAGCGACCGCTCATTGAGCAAGACTGCAGAATCGATGGAGAAGCTCGCTGGCGCGATGGCAGAGATTGCCCGCTACAGTGCGGACACCCAGAAGATTGTGAAGACCATAGACGATATCGCCTTTCAAACCAATCTGCTCGCGCTGAATGCCGCTGTGGAAGCTGCCCGTGCTGGCGAGGCAGGTGCTGGGTTTGCCGTGGTGGCCGATGAAGTGCGAGCCCTTGCCAAGCGCTCCGCCGAAGCGGCCCGAAACTCCGCACAGCTCATTACGGAAACCATCAGCCGCGTCAACCACGGCAAACTGCTCTCCGAGCAAGCCGTGGTGGGGTTCAACCAGTTTAAGCAGACAGTACAGAGCATCCACAAGGTGACGCAAGATGTTGCCAGCTCGTCGCAGGAACAGTCGCGGAGCATCTCTGAAATCAGCCGGGCTGTGCAGTCGATGGACCAGGAAGTGCAGTCCACCGCAGCAAGCAGTCAGAATGCCGCAGACTACTCCACAGAGCTGCGTGAGCTCTCCGAGAATTTCAATGCTATCATACAGCAATTGAATGCACTAATCACAGGGACTCAACAGGCAGGCAGTGGCGTCCCTTTTGACTCTACACCGCCGCCGCCGGTTGGCACATCGAGAAACCAAGCTTTGCAGCCTTCACAACAGCGCAAGACCCATTTCGCCACTACTTCGCAAACTACCTATAACTAAACCACGTAAACCAGATACTTATGAAGCGTACATTATCTCTATTTCTTGCTGTCTGCTTATGCAGCTTGCTTGCACACGCTGAAGACTATGCCGCTGCGCCCGATGCCCTGCAAACGGCGCTGTTCCTGAAACTACTAGGTTTCGACAAGACCCTGGCCAAGGACGCCAAGCTCTATGTACTCGGCGCCGATGGGTTTGCCGCTGAAATAAAGAAGCAAGTAGGTACTCCCGTAGGCAGCTCCTCAATGTTAGCCCAAGTTGATGGCGGTGCTACTTTGCCGAGTGAACCACCAAATATTCTCTATATCGGTGAGACTGCACTGGGTGCAGACGCACTGAAGTATGCTGCGGATAATAAGATAATCACAATCTCTGGAAATCCGAAGGCACTGGCTACTGGCGCATCGCTCGCTGTCGTGATCTCTACGGCCGATGGTAAACCTCGTGTGTTGTTAAATCCAAAAACGTCGAAAGCCGAAGGCGTGGACTGGAACCCAGCCATCATGAAGTTGGCCACGGTCGTCCAGTAACCTTTGTTGCGAAAAACCCGTACTGCCACAACTATGAAAAAACTAACTACTCAGGCGCTCGTTTGGGGCGCATGCACTCTCGCCGTACCCTTCACCCTGCAAGCCGATATGGCCAGCGATGATCTCGCTGCGCTATCCCTTGAAGAGCTGATGAATATAAAAATCGACATCTCTTCCAACACCGAGAAGACAGTCCGGGAGCAGCCCGGTATTGTGTCAGTAATAACTGCACGGGAAATCAAGCAGCAAGGATCACGCGACCTAATTGATCTCTTGCAACTCGTACCAGGGTTCCAATTCGGGACGGATATCGGCGGAGTCGTAGGACCGGTATTCCGAGGACTGTGGGCCTACGAAGGGAAGACACAGATTATTCTTGATGGGATCGAGTTCAACGAAGGCTCCTTTGGTACCATCCAGATGAACCGACATTTCCAGACCGAACAGATCAAGCAGATCGAGATTATCCGTGGCCCGGGTTCCGCACTCTATGGCGGTACTGCAGAGCTAAATGTTATCCGCATCACCACAAAGGGTGCAGAGCAAAATGGCGGTTACGGTGTGGGTACCTGGGCATTTACGGACAATGCCTTCTCCCACCAGTATTCATTTGGAGCTGGATACACCATCGCCGAAGACTGGCGTGTGAGTATCTCCGGTAACTTCCGCGAGGATTACCTCTCGAATGAAGATTACGTGGACTTGGATGGCTATCGCTACAGCCTGGCCAAGGACTCCGCCCTTCACCCGTGGTCGGTGAATGTAGGCTTGGGATGGAAGGGGTTGCAGACCCGCTTCATCTACGACTTCTATGATATGGACGCGCTCCATAGCGTGGGCGCCGTAGCCAGCAAACGTGCCTATGAGTTTAAGACCCTCGGGTTGCTCGCCCAATATGAAGCAGAGGTGACCGACTGGCTGACGATTACGCCGAAGTTCGTCTATAGAGACCAGTCCCCCTGGAAACGCTTCCGTACCAATGGAGTTCAGGAGATCACGGCGACACGTATGACCTACAATATCACCGCAGACGCGAAGATTAATGACCGCTCCAGCCTTATGTTTGGTGCCGAGTACTACACGGATAAAGGCAAGGCAGTGCAGTTGAATGGCAGCACCGCAGTGAATACCTACTTCAATGGTGCCCGCACAGTGAAGTTCAAGGACTGGGCTCTCTTTGCCCAGTATGAACTGGAAACAGATTTCGCGAATGTAACCCTTGGTGGTCGCTATGAGGACCACAGTTCGCTGGAAAAAGGCTCCTTTGTCCCCCGTGTTGGCGTGACCAAGGCTTGGGATAAATTCCACACCAAACTGCTCTACTCGCAAGCATTCCGCACTCCAAACATTCGCGTGGTGCGCGATGCCTACCCTCCAGGGAAAGCACTTGAGCCAGAGAAGACCGAATCCTACGAAGTTGAAGTAGGGTATGAGTTTACGCCGACGCTGGCCGTTGTGGGCAACGTCTTCTATATATCCGTCCAGAACCCGTACCTCTTCTACGACGCACAGAACGGTTACCTCTTTGAGGGTGAAGTCAGCAGCTATGGCTTTGAAACCGAACTGCGACACTCCGCCAGTTGGGGATTCGTCAGTCTTGGTTACTCTATTTACCTGGCAGACAAGAACACCGTCCCGTTGTTCTACTCGGGCGATGAGCAGGCTTTTCTCGGCGTGCCCAATCAGAAGTTAACCAGTAGCGTAACAGTAAATGTTACCAAGGGATTAACGCTGAACCTCAACGGCGTCCTGAACAGCGGAGCCAAAGGCTATGCCGCGGGTACAACTGGGATTACCGATTACGATCCCGTCTTCCTCTTCAATTCCTATTTGGAATACCAAGTTAAGGGCTTTAGCGTCGGTGTCGGCGTGAGTGATCTCTTCGACAGCGGACGCACTTTCATCCAACCGTATAATGCAGGCAGCGGCCCATTGCCTGACAAGAGCCGCGAAGTGTACCTGCGCTTGGGCTACGTATTTTAATTCGAGGTAATCGAAGTGTGATCTGATGGTATCCGAATAGTGCAGAGCCGAAGAGGCTCAAAGAGTATAGGCACAAAGGCGTAAACCTTTGTGCCTATTTTCATTATAAAAACTACCAGACACCGTGGTTCTATTTACAACGGCATCGATCCACGATGGCTATCCAACTACTTCGTAGAAGGTCGGTGGCTCATACGTCATGCCTTCCTTGAGGAGCTTCTGCTCTTTAAGGAGTTTACGGTAAATGAATCTGCCTGCTAGGGGTGCCATCAGACGGGAGCGCAGGCCGTAGCATTTGTAGATGGAGCCGAGAACGCGGCTGATCTCTGCCTTGAGTTCGGGTTGGCTCTTAAACCAGCGCTTGCTGGCCCAGAGCGCGCCTGCGTAATTCACGGCCAGCTCGCGTGCCTCTGCGGCGAAGCGTGCGCGTACACGCTTATCCGGGTGCTTGCGGTAGCGCAACCAGCCCTGAAGGGTCGTGCGGGCCATGCGGACCACGCTGGGACCGTTGACTTCGAAATCCCGGGCGAATGCCTTGTGCAGGAACTCCGTCTCCAAGCCTGCGGGGATGTGCGCATGCTTGTGGCCAAACCGTAGCTGACCATGGGTATCGGCAGTGTCCAAACACTCGGGGTCCACCAATGTGCCGTTGTCCAAGTGCTCTTTAAAGAGAGGGGTACCAGCCACCGGTGTATAGAGCATGAACTGGTGAAACTCCGTGTTATGCTTTACCGCGTAGTCGATGGCCGCATCCAGGTTCTCCGGCGTATGCTCTTCCAGCCCGATGATAGTGGAGCCCAGCACGCGAATGCCATGCGACTGGAGCGTGGACACTAGCTCCAGTGTGTCGGAGTGAGCAAGCTTGCTATAGCTGCTGTCCTTGCCCTCCAATCCCATCCATACCCAGGAGACTCCCAGTTCAACAATCTGCTCCATGGTGTAGCTTTGCAGTACATTCGCAGAGCTGAATACGTAGAGTGACCAGCTCTTGTTGTTCGCCTTCATCAGCTCCAGCAGACGCAGGGCGCGCTTCTTATGGAGGAGGAAATTCTCGTCCATCACGAAGAAGGAGCGGACCTTTAAATCCTTTTCCAGGCCGACCATGACCTCGTACAGCTCGTCGCCCGTATCGTAGAAGTTGATAAACTTTCCCTTGCCGCCAAACATTGCCGATGTAGCGCAGAAGTTGCACCCCATGGGGCAGCCCACGGAGGGTATCAACGTAGCTGCCACTTCACCGGGCTTTTCGCTCAAGTCCATACCCATGGTGCGTGCGCCTATGCCAGACATGATGCGTGGGTGCTTGATGGGCTGGTTGACATCCTCACCCAAATAGTTGCGGAACCAGCTCACGCCTTCACCCCGCACGACATAGTCTGCTTTGAGTCGCTCTTTCAGCTTGGGCATCCCAGCGATGTGGCCACCCACAACAATTTTCGCCTCGGGCAGGTACTGGCGGATCAATTTACACATCACTTCCGCCTTCTTGAAGTTCGGAGGGATGGCGCTGATGGCTACAATATCAAAGTGCTGGGTGCGCAACTCTTCAATGAAGCGATCCAGTGTGGGGAAATCTAGTAAAGCACTCGGAGCGCTAATATTCGCCTGCATAAGCATCAAGCCCCACGACCGGTGAAACATGCGCAGCGAAAAGGGACCCTGCAACCGGGTCACCTGATTATGGTACAACTCCATGGGGTTGATCGCCCGACTGCCGTAGTCGTCGTCTTTACCATAAGGACCAAAAACACTCGTGAATAGTATTCGCGGCTTGGTCGTAGCTACTGTTGGTTTAATCGACATATCTGTTTTCTTGGAAAAATATTCTATCGGACCTGAAAGTCCGGTGCTTTATACTAGGATTGATGCCGTAGTCTATACTACATTCACTGGGAAGTCGAATACCACGGCGTCGGTACGACTTTGGGTCTATGAACCACAGCCGTCAACCGCAATAGTATCTTCGGAGACATCGTAGATTTACTATAGACACGTAACAGATACAGATGTGCCTTATTTCTCTAAACATTGCCGCCACTCGTACCGACGTTGCCGCCACTCGTACCGACGTTGCCACCACTCATACAACCGCTTCCGCGACTCGCGCAGCCGTTGCCGTCGCTCGCACCGACGTTGCCGCCTCTCGCACCGACGTTGCCACCACTCCTACAACCGCTTCCGCGCCTCGCGCAACCGTTGCCGTCACTCGTACCGACGTTGCCGCCACTCGTACCGACGTTGCCGCGACTCCTACAGCCGTTGCCGTCGCTCGCGCACCCGTTGCCGCCACTCCCACCGACGTTGCCGTCACTCCCTCCGAGTAGCAGGCGACTTCACGGGCCCTTCCCGGCGCACAGGAAGCGTACTTCCCTCGTTCCATTCCTGCTTGAGGATGCTGGCAACTTCCGGTTCAGCCCTTCCTTTTCTATTGTGTCGGATAAGAAAGGAGAGTCGGTCGAGTGCCACCTTGGAAAGGCCATTCGTCAGGGTAAATCCACTCACTTCTCGCTCAATAACATCACCTATATCCACATGGAGTGCCAGAAAACCAGCTTCACCGGGCAGGATAATTCCAGCGGCCTGCAATCGGCGCAATTGATTGCTGCTGAACCCGATGATGACATCAGGCTTATACCTTCTGAACCACTGTTCTATCTTTAGCCCCGTATCCACGGATATGCCTGGTTTGCGGTCACTTTCTTGAAACACCGGGACGGGACGTTTCCCTTTACAGAGATGATTAAACGCGAGTACTTCACCCAGGCGGTCGCGATCATCGATAACGGCTGCCTCATGCTTAATTAAGCAAACTCCCGGGCGCAGGTAACCTCGCTTCTGCACCTCGTCGTAAGCCTGACGAATAGACGCTGCCGGGTTTGTGCGCACCGTATCAAACGGCCACTCGTAGATCTGCCTGCCCACGGCGACGACAGAGAAATGCTCCCACGGGAACCCCGTGAAGTCAGTCTGGCTCATTATGCGATCCAGAATGATCCCGCGATAACCACGTGCATGCAGCATTCTACCCAGGGAATCCATGTGCTTGTATTCACGCAAATTGTAATAGGTGCAGCGCAGACCGAGTGGGACAACGTACTCATCCAGTTCGCGTTGGTAGTGCATCATTCCATACCTATCGCTAGCATCGTGATGGTAGAGAATGGCGACCGGTTCAACGTCTGTCACAACACTCGGGCTGGTGCGCAATCGAGCAAGTGCCGAGGCGCTGTGATTGAGGTGATAGTTCATCTCCTGCGCCGTTTTTAATATTTTTTGGCGCGTTTGTTCCGAGATCGTTCCCGTACCACTCAGGGCATAACCAACAGTCGACAGGCTTAGCCCCAGGCGCTCTGCAATATGCTTCTGTGTGACTGTTTCCGATGACGATATCATGCGCATGATATTCTGCCCGATTGTTTCCCCATGGCGAACTATTAAAGTATGCCAATGAACAACAACCTGTACGTAATCAACTAAAACCCTATCACCGAATCCCAATATGAATCATCCAAGTCTAGGCACCTTGTCCCGACTCTCAAACGCGAAAACCCGCTCCATCTCGGCGGAGAATGTAACCGGCGAAAAAGGCCGTGGTGGTATGTCCACTGATGGCATCAGTGCGAACTGCGCCCGCGATCTTGGCCAGGGGTGGAAAGTCTCCCCCTGTGTCTGTCTGAAGGCGCGCAGCGCTTTCTCCCTCGCAAACATCGAGGGCCCGGGCATCATCCAGCACATGTGGATGACATGCGCTCCGAACTTATGGCGCTCCCTGATTCTGCGTATTACTTGGGACAATGAGAGCAATGCCTCCGTGGAGGTGCCACTGGGCGATTTCTTTTGTTGTGGGTGGTGTGAACGTGGAAACATTAACTCAATCCCCGTGGCCGTACTTTCCGCAGGCGGCATGAATAGCTATTGGGAGATGCCGTTTCGCAAAGCTGCACACATCGAGATTGTTAATATCGGCAATCAGGACGTGGGGCAGTTCTTCTTCCAAATCACTTATTCACTCACGGACATTCCCGATGATTGCGCGTATTTTCACGCTCAGTGGCGCCGCAGCAATCCGGTTAAGTATAAGGACGTACACACTATTCTCGATGGTGTGAAAGGGCAGGGCCACTATGTCGGTACCTATCTGGCGTGGCAGACGAATAGCAATGGCTGGTGGGGCGAAGGTGAGATGAAGTTCTTTATGGATGGCGACAAGGAGTTCCCCACGATCTGCGGAACCGGCACGGAAGACTATTTCGGCGGTGCATGGGCATTCGAAGCTCCGGATGCACAGTCCTATCAAGCGTATACCTCGCACTACCTTGGTTTTCACCAAGTCATCAAGCCAAACGGCTTCTTTAAATCTCAACAACGCTTCGGAATGTATCGCTGGCATCTGCCAGACCCCATACGCTTTATGGAAGATTTGCGCGTGACCGTGCAAGCTCTTGGCTGGCGCAGTGAAGGCCGCTACCTCCCACTGCAGGACGACATCGCTTCGGTCGCATACTGGTACCAGACGGAACCCCATGTGCCGTTTGGCCCATCAGCAACTCGGGACGAACTCGAAGTAATTTAACAACACCCCATCGTACGACGCTTATGAAATACCCTATGCTCGCTCATGCCAACATGGCGGAGATGAAAAGCCGCCATCCCGACTGGATATGGAACCGCAGTGACACGCACGTCATCCTCGGAGTCCCCGGTTCACTGGAATGTTTTAAGACACCCGTAGAGCCAGGAAATTCATTCTCCCCAGGTGTAGGTTCTTACGGGGTTTCCACCTGGCTCTCCGTGGATGGCCAGCTATACGCTCCAGAACAGATGCCGCAGGATGCGCTTCAGTGGAGGTTTGAGAACGGTTACCTGCCCGTGTTGACAAGCCGTTGGAGTGTGGGGGATATCCACGTCACCTCACAGCTTTTTACAGACGGTGAAATCGAGTTAAGTGACATCCGAGACTACCTGGCTGTGGAGATAAAGAACGGTGGTCTCACGCCGCGCGAAGTATCGCTGTATCTGGTCATCCGCTCCTTTGGTGCAGCGGGCGGGCCTATTCGCCGCATCGTTTATGAAGATGGCCGTGTAGTTATTAATGATGGTCCGGTGCTATTTCCTGAACAGTCTCCAACTCGCTTTGGAGCCATTAGCTATGCGGAAACTAAAACTGATATTGGAGAGCTGCTTAGGCGGGGCAGTTTTCCAGAGAAAACCGAAGTGAAGGATGACTCCACTTGGGCAAGCGGTGCACTGGAGTATAGCGTGACTCTCAGCCCGGGAGCGCAGGCACGCTATGATTTCGGGTTTCATGTACAGTCGAATCACTGGATGATGAACTGGTTAAAACCCCTCAAACAGCCGATCCATTTCGATGCACTCAAGGCAGCGTTCCTGGCAAAATGGGAGCGTTTACTCCCGATAAAGCTAGACCTGCCGGACCGTCGATTCACCGAGGCATTTCAGGCTCAACTCGTTCATCTCTTGATGTTTACCGTGAGTGACGCCCCGCGCATCTCTCCGGTATCCTATCCTCTCTGGTGGCTGCGTGACGGTGCCTATGTGGTCAATGCACTTAACAAAGGGGGCTCCCATGCCTTTGGCAAAGCAGCCTGCAAGAGCGTGGCACACCGCGATGCCTTTGGTGGGTTCGGTTGTGAAGGCGATGGGCCGGGAGAAGTCATCTGGATTCTCTCGGAACACTACCTACTAACGAGAGACAGGGCTTTCCTCGAAGAAGTTTATCCTCACATCAAGCGCAAGGCAGAGTTGCTCATGCACATGCGCAGCACTGCGACCCCAGTCAAGCTATTCAATGAGTTCTGCATACCGCAGATGATGCTGGAGCCACACAACGATCTGCTTTGCACACCTGCAAAAGACGGGTTGATACAGGGACGCATGGATTTGCATTTCCCAATCCTGTGGATCAACTCATTTGCATGGCTTGGCTTGACTCGTGCGGCCTTCTGCGCCCGTGAGCTTGGGCTGGATGCCACTGCGTTTGAGAACGGGGCTGCAGCGTTCAAGGAGGCGATTCTGGCAAAATCTGCCCAAATCTTCGGTCAGAATGACCGCGACACAAACTGCTGTTTCTGGCCCACGGGCTGGGCGTCAAAGGATGATGCCTTCATTCAGGGAAAGTTTGACGAATTCTGGAACAAGGTACGCTGCCCCAATGGCATTCATACCCCAGAGCCGTTGTGGACCTATTTCGAAGCCGGACAGGCACACAACTATTTACTGGCTGGTCATCGCGAACGCGCCTGGGTTTCCCTGGAAATGTTTCTCACGAAACACACATCGCCCGGTCTCTACACCTACCACGAAGGCAAGGACGACGAGAACTCCGCCATGCTGTGGCAACGCACACGCGGATGGGATGACATCAACTTCGTGACCCCGCATGGGTGGACCGCCGCCGAAGTGTTCCTATTGCAGCGCGATTGCCTTGCCAGGGAATCGGGCGATACATTGATCCTGGGCACCGGTATTCCTGAGGCATGGATGTCCCACAGCTTTTCTGTGAAAGCAATGCCCACTTACTTTGGCATTCTGAACTACTCCTATGATGCGGACCGTCGGTTGGTGGAGGTTTCAATCGAACGCAAGCCGAACGGCGGTATTGTCGCCGACTTTCGGACCAAGGTGGAGGTACGCATCGTGAATTAAGACAACCTCAAGTCGTGGGCAATGGGATGAACCCTTACTGCCTTAAAAGCGCCAACGGCGCGCACCAGCTAAAGCCTGGGCCAACGGCCCAGGTTTTGACCAAAACAATACCATGAGCGCTGAAGGCGCGACCTAAGGAAATGTCCGACTACAACCCGCTGGGGACGCGCTATCAGCGCTCCCGATCCTGTATATATCGATTTACCTGGGCCGATGGCCCAGGCTGGTATGGGGTCGCGCCGTTGGCGCTGCATGGAATGCATAGCACCTATACCGCAGTTCTCTTGGGTTCATTCTACTTCCCGGTACTCGCTGGCATTCTCTTTGTTTCCGTGCTGACTTTCCGTGTATCAGAACACAACAATTATTAATTCATCCATGCATTCCGAACTACCATGAGATCCGCCCTTCCATTGAAGCACTCTTTTCCCATCGCGCTTGGCACCGCAGGTTATGGAACCGGTATCCAGCCAGACGCTGCATTCCAGTTGCTCGATTCCTATGTTGAGATGGGAGGTAATCACCTGGACACGGCCTATGATTACGCCTCGTGGATTCCGGGGGGCGCAGGTGCCAGTGAACGAACCATTGGGCAATGGTTAAGCCGCTCCGGTGCACGTAATAAACTGCTTATCGCTACCAAAGCAGGATGCACTCAAGGCACTGTTAAACGTATTCGTCGCGATGTCCTGCGTGCTGAGCTTGCGGAAAGTCTCGACCGGCTGGGTGTCGAATACGTGGATATGTTCTGGCTTCACCGAGACGACCCGACTGTCCCAGTCGATGAGATTCTTGATTGGATGGAAGAATTACGAAGGTATAAACAAATTGCTCAATACGGTGCGAGCAATTGGACGTCCATACGCATTGCCGAAGCACAAGCACGTGCGCTATCAAGGGGTATTCCAGGATTCTCAGCCAGTCAATGTGGATGGAATCTCCCTGCACTTACGCCAAATGTATTCGACACAGCGGATGCCCATTTCCTTCAAGCTGATGATGAGCGCTGGCATGCAACCACTGGCTTTCCTCTTGTGGCCTACGAGTCACAGGCTGGGGGATTCTTCTCCGCTCGATATAGAAATGGGATGCAGGCTGCTTCTTCACGAGAGTACGTTGTGATGCTTCACTACGCAAATGCCACCAATTGGCGTAGATTGGAAATCGCCAGAGAACTCGCATCCCTGCACGGTTGCACCCCCAACCAGATCGTACTCGCATGGATGCGCCATCAATCATTTCCAGTTATCTCGATCATAGGAGCACGTACCGTTGAGCAGTTGCAGGATTCCCTGGGTTCCGTCAAAGTGCAGTTGACCAACGATGAGTGCCAACGCCTGCGGTCAGCGGATGCGTTCGCCGACAATTCCTAAAAGGAAAATGGCGGATGACCAATCCAGGTTGTTTGCAGGATGCCTTAGGCATTTCACGCACTCTTGAGGTGATGGTTAAGGCCGTCTCAACGTATCTGTTAGTAGCGTAGAATTCATGGCATTCTGTCGCACCATCGGGGCATCGGAATCCCAAAGGGATTCTGTCCCAAAGCCCGGGGTTGGCCGCAGGCCTACCCCGGGTAAATGTAAGAAAACCGGACAACCCCAACGGGGTTGCGTCCGTATTGCTGTGGGCGGGATATACGCCGCAAAGACGGACGTCGCACCCCCGTTGGGGTTGATGTATCTTTCACATCCTTACCCAGGGTAGCGCGCTCCGCGCGCAACCGCTTTGGGGCATAATCCCTTCGGGATATTTCTGATTCTTAAAATACTCGATTCTACGCTAAACACATACGTCCCGTAGGGACGAAACGTCGGTAGCAACGGAACAATCAAAACGTCAATCACTACCGAACCAATGTCCATCGTGGCAGGGTTGCGTCCCGTCGGGACGCAGGGATTATATGGCTGTATTTTCTACCGACATTTTGCCCCTCCGGGGCATTCGGAGGTAGGTAAATTCACCTGGACAATTTTTGGCCCAGAGGGCCATCGGATATTAGCCGGTGGTGAAAACCACCGGAAAAGAGTATATCCTAATAATATCCGCCCCGGCAGGGGCGGCGGTCGGTGTGGTCGAATCGCCATAGATAACCGATAATCCAGCGCACCTGCCGGGCCCTGCCGGAGCGCAATTCATTTTGTGCGATGCAACCGGTGGTTTGCACCACCGGCTAATATCCGACAGCCCACCGGGCTGTACTGGAGTGTGGCCTGTAGATGCTCCATTGGGGCTGCATGCTCACCAACGTCGCGACTCAAGCAATGTCCTACCCGCTGTTGTCGCGCTTCCCACGACACTGGATGTCTGACTAAAACTCCTCCCCTGTCATCGGATTCAGGAATGCCGTGTACGGTCCTGCTGGTAATTCCAGCTTAATTATTTTGCCATTGCGCAAGGTAACTTCGATACGTCCTCCAGTCTTGGTATGAATAGCTAGAAGACCCTCACCTGCATAGGCAATGGAGCCATCGGTGGTGTAGCGATGGGCTGGCGTCTTTATGATAAGATTCGTAGTTACCCGCTCATCCCAGGCAGGTAGCGCGACATACCAGGCGGTATGCGAGGAGAATGATTTGCGTGCCCAAGCCGTTCTGCCGTCACCCACATAGATGGCCAGGGTTTCGGCGGTACTGTCGTCCACGGCGAAGATCGGCGTAAGTACGCTATCAGTCACACCGTAGCGCAGGGAAGGGAAATGCTTATCCACACCTTGTATTTCCGCTTTGCCTTCGAGTGTGATTCGAGAGACTGCCATCTGGGTGACATCCGCGATATGTGCAGCCTGGTTAGAAATCCCATCGGTATAACCCGGTGCGTAGAACCAGATTAAGTGACGTCCGTTTTGAGCTACGTTTTCGCGAATCCATGCGCGTTGCCCGGGCAGCATGAGATGGCAATTAAGGAATACGACGACCTTGTATTGCTCAAGATTTACCTTGTTTAGATCGTCCAGATGGACGGTATCGAGTGCGACTCCTGCACGATAGATACCAAGCGGTGTCCAGTTTATCCCGGCATGATCAACAGGGTTTGCCCCAATGAGACTGGCTGTGTAGTGTAGGCTGATCGTATCGCCCACCACAAGGACATCGGCAACAGGTTCGTTATCCTTACGCAATAAAGATTCGAGCAACGTGCGCGTCTTCGCTATATCGGCCAAAAGCTGTGGGTCCTCCCACCAGCCAGCAGAGCCAGAATCCCCTCGCAAGAATCGCTGCGTGATTGCGCGCATGGAGAACCCGGAGGGGCCGAAATCATAGAACCAGAGGCCTGCGCCGTGTACATGGCTTGAGATGAAATTGCGCCGGGTCTTGGCGATACTTTCTGTGATGCACGATTGGTACTCGGGATGCGTAGGCCCGGCGATGGGGCTCTGCTGATCCATTTCATCCAGCCAGAGTTTGCCATTAAGTCTGAGTGAGAGCAGGAGCGAGCGTGAGCGATGGACATCGCCTACTTCCACCGCGCCCGGATAGTACGCGGCTGGCCCGCAAAGGAAATCTATCCAAGGGGATTTCAGTAGTTTCTGTAAAGCAAGATGCCCCCCGGCTACCTCGCGTCCAAAGACAGAAAAGAAGTAACCATAGAACGCCCCCGCTATGATGGGATTGGGCCATGCGGTCTTTACTGTACGGGCAAAATATTCGATCGCTCTGGCGACAGCTTCATGCTGGCAGGTGGTATAGTCAATCAAGACCCTTTCGTTACGCGGATCACGGAATAGGCCGTCCTTGGTGGCTTTACGGGCTTCGAAGCCGGGCACTGTGGCTGCGGCCAGTGTGGCTTGTGAATCATTCCACGCGGTTTGAAGATTGGAGTCCGTCTTGTACTTGTCCTGCAACCAGGCACGAAAACGATCTCGCATAGGAATTCCAGCATCCACTTCATGCGTGTTAAATCCCCAGTAGTGCCACTCGCCATATACACCGCCGGCCACCTGTATGCCGAAAATACTTTGCCCCTCGGGTGTGGCGCTTAGTGTTTCGCAAAATTGCTGGACGACAGGACCCACCTCATCCAGCCAGCGCTGGGATGCTAGACTGGTGCGGCTGGGTGCGCGTGGATCGTCCTCGATGATGCGTTGCAAGCCACCCGCGTAGTCGGCTTCTGCTTTCGTATCCAGATACACCGTGTTTTCCTCCGGATGGGCTAACATCCACCAACGGGGTGGCCGCACATGGAGACGCAGCATAATGCTGGCTGTTGGGCATGCATCCTGTATGCCTCGAATCTGGCGAACGGCCAGCGAGAGATCGTAGCATCCTGGGGCAGTCCAGTAAAAGTCCATAGCCAAGTCTGCTTGGAATAACCGAAACCCTGCACGGGCAAACTGCCGCAATCCATGAGCCGGCAGTTCCTCCCAGCTCCATCTTCCGCCAGGCACATCGGTGAGTGCATAGATATGGGGAGCCACTGGCTTCCCTGATATGAATAAAGTGGGTCTTCCGTGAAGGAGCTGAATCGCTGAGTAGGGCATGGGGTAATTAAAGGAGTTGGGAGACTCTCACCCTGTGTTCGTATTGTCCAGAATGTTCAGTTCAAAACATTACAGCCTGGTGCATTTCGAGTTAGTGTATTTCGAAGTTGTGGGGCTGATTGAAGTGGCACGGGCATCTTGCCCGTGTCTGAAGTTTGGCTCCGACTAGATAAATCAATGCACCGTTGATCGCAAATAGGCGGACAAGAATGTCCGCCCTCCGTTGGGTGTTTGAAGCAAACGGAGAGCGGGTTTTCTAACCCGCTCCACACGGGCAAGATGCCGGCAAGATGCCCGTGTGTCTTCCAGAGGTCGTCACAGAGCCCGAACATAGGCGAGACGCCCAATGTCACACCCGGTAATCGGCTTTTCTTCCCAAGCACAACAACTTCGAATCTTCCGGAATCATGGCATCACAACAAGAAGGTGTTGACACAGTAGTTCATCCGGGAAAGATACTGATCCCGTCATGGACGGCTGTCTTAATCAACGCGCGCTAGTCCTCAATCGCCTCTGGCAACCCGTAAATATCATCACGGTACCCCGGGCATTCGCTTTGATCTTTCAGGAACACGCGAAAGTCATCCACTCCAATGACGGCAGTTTTCAGGTAATGAGTGCAGAGGAATGGATGGCATTCTCCGCCTCCCATCCCAGTGAAGACTGCGTCCATACGGTGCGCCTGAGTATTCGCATACCCCGGGTGCTGCTGCTTACATTTTACGATAAGCTCCCACTACAAGAGATTCGCTTCAATCGGCAGAACCTCTTCGAGCGCGATGGCTACACCTGCCAGTACTGTGGGAATATATTTACTGCGCGCGACTTAAATCTGGATCATGTGATTCCAAGGGATAGGGGAGGGCAGACCACTTGGGAGAATATCGCGACTTCCTGTACCCGCTGTAATTCGCGCAAGGCCAATCGCTTGCCCCATGAGGCCGGCATGCGGCTCATCCGCAAACCGGCGCGGCCACCGTGGCGCCCTTTTGTCACACTCACCGCGGGTGAGGATGTGCACGAGGATTGGACACACTTTATGCAGTCGTCGTAACGCTGGGTGGCGGATGTGTCCGGTAACTCGGTGTATATTTTACTTATACTCGATGGCCTTCGCGGCATCTCCTGTAAACTTCGGCTGGCTGGGGTGGCCACGACGTTGCTGGAGAAACCAGTAGAAGACGTCCGTGTCCACATACGTGCGATTATGGCAGACTACATGTCCGGCACCGTTGAATACAGTCATCCGTACCCGGCCTTGAATCGCTGCGAGCGCATCATACATGGCATGGGCTGAGCTATAGGAGACGGTCTCATCGTTCTCGCCATGGATGATGTAGAGTGGCAGGTCCTTGACACGATCCGCGAGTTCATAGGTTACCCACCCCGCAGAGGGTGCTGCAGCGGCGATGCGTCCGGTGAGCCCTATCGCTGCGCGCCAGGTACCGCTTCCACCCATACTGAATCCACTCACGTAGATACGATCTGTATCCACGGGATACTTGCGCTCCACCTCGTCAAGCACGTCCTGTACGGCGGCGACATTCCACCCGCCGAAGCTCTGTGGGGCTATGATGATCCAGGGATATTCCTGTGCCTTGGGAAGTACAAAGCGCATCTCTTCCTTCTCCAAATGCTCCAGGGAGCGTCCGCCACCGGAGCCATGCAAGTAGAGCAAGACTGGCCAGCGTTTGTCTTTCTGGGTTTTGAAATCCTTTGGCAGAAAGGTCAGGTAAGGATATACCGTGGCACCGCCAATCTTCTTCTTAAGCCCCTGCCACCAGTGTTCATTGGCAAAGTCTGGCACCGCTACGGCACCACCTTTTGCCTCGTAAAGTGCGGCAAGGCTTTCGGGCGAACCGCCCGCTGGGTCTATGCTAAAGTCCCTCCAGTCAGCAGTTTGTTTGAATAAGGTGTTATAGAGCGTGACCGGTTTTCCGATGCTGGGTGTGACCACGCTGACTGCCCCATAACGACCGACTCCGGCTGGTATAGTCACCTCGTTGTAGGCGGCGTCGAAATAGCGGGTAGTTACGCTGACAGCGCCTGCCAGTCGCTCGACTTTGCTTGCATCTGCATACTTGAGCGTCGGAAATACGGTGCCCTTGAAAACCTTGCCGGGGTTGAATTGTAGAACAGCCCATGCTGGTGGGGTGAACCAGTGATTCGTACCCAGACCTGCGTGAAAGGCATCCATCTTCTCGGCCTCGAGATTGGGCAGCGCTGAGGTCAATGTTACCGGTTTGTCGTCGATGGCGATGACCCAACCAGTCATAGGCTTTTCCGTAACCGACCAAGGCAGTTCCAGATGCGCGCTGGCACGGCTTTGACTGGTTGTAATGGGTGTTGAACCCAGGATTTGACCCTCGTAAGAGACGGTCAACGTTTTGCCCGCTGCCTGTGGCGTGGTCAGGACGTTGACGACCATGGTTTCGAACGCATTGTTTTCTATCCACACCGCTGAATCCTGGGCGATTGCAGGCTTGTCATCCGCAGCCAACTCCAGCGTGACATACGGTTCACCTGGGCTAGGCCAGCCGCTGCGATAGCGGTCACCTTCCCCACCGCGCTCCTCAGGTGGCAGCGTGGTGTCGTTGTCATTTACATAGAGTTTCACCGCGACAGTCTGTCCGGCTTTTGGTGTAATTCCCAAGTTGCTAAAGGGTAGAAGTGCTTCCACCAGGAAACGGTGCTCATCGATGGCGGAGGCATTGCCTTTACCTTGGACTTTCAACTTACGCAGGTCTTCGCTTTTGCGGTAATCAAATAGATAGTAGGGGGAAGCCGCAGTTGCGCCAGTGGGGCGCGGTTTGACTATGATCTGCACCATCTCGGAACTTGATTCGGATGGCTTCATCATGAATTCAACAGAGTCCCGCTTGAAGGCGGATGCCGTCACCGGATGCTCGGAGTAAATATCATCGGTGATAGCCACCAACAGGTGGATACCCGCCTCATCCCAACTAAGCCACGCAGTTGCATTGAAGTCGTCTGCTGTTGGGATTGCCGCCTGATCGCCAGCCATCGCAAGAACGGCCAACCCATGCTGCTTGGGGTTATTGCTATAGGGAATCTTGGCCAACGTAGGTGCTCCCGTATCCGCCATCACTGTTGTTAACGGTGTAAACGCCAGTAGCAATGCGGTAGTAGATGGACGCAGTAACCGGGTAATGCGACCCAGAGATGTGGGGGAATTATTCATACGTAATTTTGGGATTGATGTGACAGCGATACTCATCACCCCTACACCTGTTATTAGATAGTTGTCAATGCATGACGCTTGGGACACGTCATGTATGTTATCGAAACGGAGCTAGTCGCAGAGCTGGAATCAGTCCTGAGTAACGCGGAACCCGCCTTCCAAACAATCGGCATCGCGGGAGCTGCTACCCACGCGTAGCTTGAATTCGCCGGGCTCTACTACGCGTTTTCCCTCGGCATTCACCAGGGATAACTCGCTGACTGGCAGCGTGAAATGTACGGTCTGGCTCTCACCGGGAGCGAGTTGGACACGGGCAAAGCGCTTCAACTCTTTCTGTACCCAAGTGGCGGAGGTAACAAGGTCCGTTGTGTAGAGTTGTACAATCTCCGTGCCTGCGCGGTCGCCTGTATTCTTAACCACTATTGATACATCGAGCGTGCCGGAGAGCGGAATCTCTGGCATGAGGATGCGGAGATCGCTGTAGGCAAACTGGGTGTAGCTCAACCCGAATCCAAAGGGGAACTGCGGAGTCTGTGGCATATCGGCGTAGCAATCGCCGTGCTGGCCACGGACCTGGCTGTAGAAGATAGGTTGCTGGCCGACATGGCGGGGAAAGGAGATGGTTAGCTTACCCGAGGGATTGAGCATTCCCCACAGTGCCTCCGCTAGTGCAAGACCGCCCTGCATACCTGGATTGAAGGTGCAGAAGAGTGCCGCTGCGTTTGTCACTGTCGATGGCAGGACGAGTGGTTTGCTGCTCATGAGTACAACAATTAACGGTGTGCCCGTGGCAGCCAACGCTTCTAGGAGAGCCTTTTGTCCACCCTGCAGCTCCAGTGTAGCGGTGCTCTTGTACTCACCAATAAAGTTAATGGTATCGCCGATTACGACCACCGCGTAGTCGCTGGCTTTGGCGAGCTCAACCGCGGCTGTAATCTTGACCGGGTCACTGTTCGTTATGGAGCAGCCCTTGGCATAACCGATGGACCAACCCTCTGGGGCAAGCTCACTGATGCCGTCGAGCACAGTCGTAATGGTTTCACGCGGGTGGCGGTCTGCGTGGGTCACCATCTGGCCGCTGCCGAGGGACCAGTCCCCGAGTTGGGCGATGTCGTCGTCGGCATTGGGGCCGATAACCGCTATCTTCTTTGCTCCCGTGGTTGGCAGCGGCAGGATGCCATTGTTTTGGAGCAGCACCAGAGACTGGCGTGCGGCTTCGAGATTGATCGCCGTGTGCTCCGCGCACCCGATGACGCGACTCTGCTTCGCAGCATCGGAGCGGCAGGGATTTTCAAACAGACCAAGCCGGAATTTCAGCCGCAGTATTCGCGTACACACCGCATCAATTTCGCTCTCATAGAGGCGGCCTTCTTTCACCGCATTGATACAGCCTTCATAAAAGGCAGGCGTGGACATCATCAGGTCATTACCCGAACGCACAGCGAGTATGGCAGCGTCCTCAAAAGTGGCACAAATGCGCTGTTCCCAGACCATGCGACCAACGTTGTCCCAATCGGTAACCAGTATCCCCTCGAAGCCCCATTCTTCCTTTAAAACGTCATTGAGAAGCCAGCGGTTCGCCGTGGTGGGCACGCCTTCCATGGATTGATAACCAGTCATGAACGCCATGCAGCCTGAGCGTGCAGCTTTCTCGAACGGAGGCAGGAAATAACTGCGCAACTTGCGGCGCGATATGTCTGCCTCGGAGGCATCACGTCCACCCTGGGTCTCGGAGTATCCGGCAAAGTGTTTGGCCGTGGCGAGTACGCTATCGGGGTGAGTCCAGTCATCGCCCTGGTAGCCGCGGATCATGGCAGCACCGAGTTCACCAATCAGGTAAGTGTCTTCACCAAAGGTTTCACCCACCCGTCCCCAGCGCAAATCGTGGGGCAGACAGAGCACGGGGGAGAATGTCCACTTCGGGCCGGTGGCCGCCATTTCGCAAGCCGTTACGCGGGCAACACTTTCCGCGAGCGCAGTGCTCCACGCGCAAGCGAGCGCCAACTGTGTGGGGAATATCGTGGCTCCCGGCCAGAACGAGTGCCCATGGATGGCATCATCGGCGAAAAGAATCGGGATGCCCAGTCGCGTATTCGCTGCAACATCGATAGCCGCATTCAGCGATTCACCGTTAATATGCAGGAGCGAGCCTGGGACCTTCGACTGAATTGTAGTAGTAAAGTCCCCACGCGCATCGAGCTGGAGAAGTTGGCCGACTTTCTCTTCGAGCGTCATTCGCGAGAGCAGATCGGCAAGGCGTTCGTCAATGGAGAGGGTTGCGTCTTTGTAGGGGCACATGGCTGGAGACTATAAAAATCCACTTTCCCCGATGGCAAGGGTAGAGTAGTTGTTCGCTGTTTGTTGTTAGTTGCTAGCTGTTAGTTGTTATGTCCTATAGGTCCTTTAACCACCACCCACCGCCATCGCCTATCACCCGCCCTCTCACCACTCACCCCAGCAGCTTCCGCAACACGTCGTCGATTACCTTGGGGTTCCCTTTGCCTTTGGTGGCTTTCATCACCGGGCCTTTGAGCGCGTTGATGGCTTTCTCGGAGCCAGCCTTATACTCGGCGACGGCCTTGGGGTTCCCTGCGATGGCTTCCGCGCAGAGGCGCTCGATCTCGCCGGTGTCGTTCGACTGGCGCAGTCCCTTGCGATCCACCAGGCTTTGAGGCATCTCGCCGGTCTGGAAGCATTCGTTGAAAACCTCGCGCGCTATCTGGCTGGAGATGATGCTCTCATCCACCAGTTTAACCAGCTCCGCAATGTGGTTCGGCGTGAGTTTGCACTGGTTAAGTGGCAGTGGGCCGCTGCCCACGGCATTGTGCGTTTCCCCGCTACCATAGGCACCGCCCAAGGCGGCGAGGGCAGAGGCTTCGTCGGCATCGGCAGCTTTGCCAGCCGCCGTGAGTTCGCGGAGCAGGTCGTTCGCAATAAAGTTGGCCACTTCGCGGGGCTTCCCGCAGAGGGCAACCGCCGCCTCGAAGAACTCGCTTAACTCGCGGTCCGGCACGAGTACGCTGGTAAGTGTGTACGGTAAACCAAAGGCCTCCTGATACCGGCGTTGGCGGTCAAAAGGGAGCTCTGGCAGACCTTCCTGCATGCGAGTGCGCCAGGCTGCGTCTATTCGCAACGGCATGAGGTCGGGGTCGGGGAAGTAGCGGTAGTCGTGGGCCTTCTCCTTGCCGCGCATGGTAGTGGTGTAGCCTTGGTCGGCGTTCCACCGGCGGGTCTCCTGCACAATCTCGTGTCTGCGGCCTTCGCGGCAGAGCGCGCTCTGGCGCTTGATCTCGTACTCCACACCATTACGCACGCCGGTAATGGTGTTAAGGTTCTTAAGCTCAACCTTGGTCCCAAGCTTACTCTCGCCGACAGGGCGTACGGAGATGTTGGCATCGCAGCGCATCTGTCCCTTCTCCATGTCGCAATCGGAGAGACCTGCCTGGGTAAGGATCATCCGCAATGCCGTAAGAAAGGCGAAGCACTCATCGCCATTATGCATGTCCGGTTCGGTCACAATCTCCAACAGTGGGACTCCCGCACGGTTCAGGTCCACGAGACTGTCCTTCTCAAAGTGCGTAAGCTTGCCCACGTCTTCTTCGAGGTGGATGCGCGTAAGCTGCACCCGGCGGTGCGCCCCCATTACATTCCGCGAGGGGCCGGGCATCTCAATCTCCACGGTACCTCCGAGGCAGATCGGCTGGTCGTACTGGGTGAGCTGGTAATTCTTCGGGCTATCCGGGTACCAGTAATTCTTTCGGTCCCACTTGCACACCTCGGGTATGGTGCAGCCGAGTAGCAGCCCCACCTTGATGGATTTATTCAGCGCCTCCTTGTTCATCACAGGCAGCACACCGGGCAGCGCGAGGATGACCGCATCGGTCTGCGTATTCGGCGGCTCCGCGAAGCGGTAGGGCGAGCGAGTAAACATCTTCGACGCCGTCTTTAGCTGGACGTGTACTTCGAGACCGATGACTGCTTCGTATTCCATATTTAAAAGTATTATGCAGGCGTTAACTCATCTATCTATCCACCGCTATTGTACGTCTATTACAGCTTCGCGATGGCATCTTTGAACCCATGCACTTGCTCAAAGGATTGGGCGAGACTCAGCAACGTGCTTTCGCCGAAGGGTTTACCGATGAGCTGTAGGCCGATGGGCAGTCCGTTGCTGCTCATGCCGCAGGGGAGGGAGATGCCGGGGAGCCCCGCGAGGTTTACCGAGATGGTGTAGATGTCGGCCAGATACATCGCGAGCGGGTCATTGGCCTTGTCGCCAACCTTGAAGGACGGGGTCGGTGTGGTTGGGGTGAGGATGGCATCCACTTGTTGAAAGGCGCGGAGGAAGTCGTTCCGCAAGAGCGTGCGTACTTTCTGCGCGCGCAGGTAGTAGGCGTCGTAGTAGCCGCTCGAGAGCACGTAGGTGCCGAGAATGATCCGCCGCTTCACTTCGGCGCCAAAGAACTCTCCGCGCGAGGTGCTGTAGAGGTCTATGCTATTCGTGGCACGGGCACTGCGCGAGGTATAGCGCACGCCGTCGTACCGGGCGAGGTTCGACGAGGCCTCAGCAGTGGCAATGATGTAGTAAACGGGGATGGCGAGGTCCGTCAGCGGCAGGGAAATCTCCACGATCTTGTGCCCCTGCGCTTTATAGAAAGCTATGGCCTGCTCCACGCTTGCGCGAATCTCGGGGTCGAGCCCCTCGCCGAAGTACTCCTTCGGCACCCCCAGTGTGCGCGGGGTGGTATCAGACAACGCATCCTTAAATTGAGGCACTTCCCGGTGAACCGAAGTGGAGTCGCGATCATCCGGGCCGACTATCGCCTGGAGCAACAGCGCTACATCCTCCACGCTTCGTGCCAGCGGACCGATCTGGTCGAGTGACGACGCATAGGCCGCGAGTCCGTAGCGGGAGACCAGCCCGTACGTGGGCTTCATGCCGACAACGCCACAGAAGGCCGCGGGTTGCCGGATGGAGCCCCCGGTATCACTTCCAAGAGTAAGCGGTACCATGCCGGCTGCCAGTGCCGCGGCACTGCCACCGCTGGAGCCACCGGCCACGCGCTCAAGGTCATACGGATTGCGGGTAACCTGGTAGGCGGAGTTCTCCGTGCTGGATCCCATGGCAAACTCGTCCATGTTTAACCGGCCCAATAGCACCGCGCCGCTCGCCTTAAGCTTTTCGGTAACCGTCGAGTCGTAGGGCGAGATAAACTTTTCCAGAATGCGACTCCCGCAGGTCAACGGCTGGTCGCGCACAGCGATTACATCCTTCAACGAGATGGGCAGCCCATCGAGCGGACCAAGGCACTTGCCCTCGGCCCGGCGGGCATCACTCGCCCTGGCTTGAGCGAGGGCATCCTCGGTGTTAACTGAGAGATACGCCTTCACGCGATCATCCACGGCACTAATCCGCGCCAGTGCTGCGCGGGTGAGGTCGAGAGCAGTCAGCGCACCACTCTGAAGCTGACGGGAAAGCTCAGTTGCGCTCTGGGTTTGGAAGGTATCCGACATGGGCAGGAAAGGCAAAAGGTTGTAATTTACAGAGTATAGAACACAGCGACAGGCGATTACCTACGCCTCATCAATGACCTTGGGCACGACCAACTGGTTGTCCCTCGCACTCGGTGCATTGCGCACCACCTCCGCTGCCGTCAGCGCCGCATGCGGTACGTCCTCTCCCCACACATTCTCAAGGGGAAATGCATGCGCCGTGGGCTCCACCCCGGTGACATCCACGCTATTTAACCGCGCAAGATAGTCCAGTACATCGCCCAGTTGGGCAGCATACGTCTGCCTTTCCTGCGGCGAGAGTTCCAGTCGGGCGAGAGCCGCCACATAATCAATATCCATTTCCGGCGTTTGCGACATGAACGCGATGGGTAGATTCATGTCGTATTTAAGGCAAGACCAAAGCGTCAACCAAACACGGAACCGGTCGGTATCGGGATCGCTGCTGCCCCCGTTGGAGAACAGCTAGGCAACGCGCCAGCGCCCCTAGGTCCCCTAAGTCTCATACGTCACATAGGTCTTAAAAGTCCTATACGTCGCATACTGCCTTTTCTATAATGCCACCTTCACCCGGAAAAAGATACTGGTAGTTGTGGTGGGATTGGCACTCAAATTGAAAGTCGTAGATATGCTGGTAGCGGTCACTGGTGGCACACCGGCATCGCTCCATGTCTGTAAATTAGTGGATGTTTCCACGGAATAGCTGCGGCCAATCACACTCTGAAAGGAGATGCTGATGGTATTGCCAGTCGCGGCGATGCCCTCTACACGGAAGACGGAGTTTGCATCCAGTGGGTTGGTACCAGCCTGGGTTTCCTGTTCCTGTGTCATGCCGTCACCGTCGTCGTCATCGGTTACGCTATCAACCAGTACTAATGTCAATGCGCGCTCGCCGTAGCCACCAGCGAGGTCTGCCCAGCGGATGCGGAGATGCTTGATGGACGCTGTTTCGTAATCCAAGCGGGCGGTGGCTTGCAGCCATTTCCCCGAGAGAGTGAAGGCAGCGTTGTCGGTATCGCCCTCGCCGTTGACTAGAGTATAGCTCACTTCTGCGCCGGCTATTTGCCCGCCTCCGCTAATCTCAGCGAGTGGTGTGTTTATCGCTTGCTCCTCGACGATCGCCGTCTTGGAGAGCCCGACGGGCCGCAGGGGTGGGGCATCCGATAACAGGCTGACCATGTCTCGCGCATCCATGGCATTCAGTGTGGCCCTGCGACTGGCAACCGCATCCACCTGCGCCGTATAGACAGAGCGACGGCTGTCGCCGAGAGCGGCATTCGTTGTCGGGTTGGCATCCAGCGGAGGTTGGCTAACCTCCGGAACCCACGGTGGGACTGTCCACTGGTTCTTTGGTCTGCCTGCGGGGTTATACACATACGTCCACCAAGACTGAGCAGCGAAGAGATCGTTGTCGTGGAGCTTGATGCCGACAAACCATGGGGATTCACCACCAACACTCGCACTGGACTGGGCAGCAGCGAGGGCATCGTCGAGGTTATACACCGCACCAGCGGTGGCTTCGTAGGTTTCGATCAGTTTCCAGTCGTAGTGCTCGGGCCGCAGGTAGATGGATGCTCCGGCGGGAAGGGTGGATACATCGCCAAGGTTCACCGGTAATCCCTCGCCTTGCGCATTCTCTTTGTGCAGTACGACCATCGAGGCGCCATTGTTCTTGAACCAACTGTGTACGGTTTGCTGGACCGTGCTGTCTGCATTTGCTCCGACGATTACGGGCGGGTAGGTGCTACCGCCGTTAAGTGTCTTTAAGTAGTTGTAGCCGCCGGGCTCCGTGGTAACCGGGGTCCCATTGACCAAGTCCAAGTGGGAAGATTCGTAGTTGTCGAGTGTGGTCGACGTCGTCGTTGCACCCCAGACGTAGTTGTTGGCGTAGGGCTTGGGGGCGCGCACATGGTAGGCGAGGTTAACGAAGGAAGAACTCAAGAGCCGACCGAGAAGCTGGGGCGCGTAATCCTCTAACACTTCTGTTTGCCATGTTGTCAGAAACACATCGACCGGTACCCGTGCGCTCTCATGGTAGGTGAGGAGGCGGTCCAGTTCGGCTATGCTCTTCTCGGGATACCCCCGGTCCTGCCAGTTCAGGGAGAACGAAACATTGTCGATCGGTCTGGAGAGAATGTGTGCCTTATGGCTATAGGGTGGACTATTCCAAATGTTGTAAAGCTGCTCGAAGGTTACGATTTGTATCCGTCCGGCATCGCTCCAAGCCTTGAGGGTATCAAGCACGCTCGTGCCCACGCCATTGCGATAAGTGGGCAATTGCAGATCGCGATGGTTGAGCACACGCGTCATTGTCACGATCTGGTCAGAGGGGATGACCAATTCCCCGGATTCAATCCGCCGGAGCAGCCTGTCCATCTCCATGAGATCGTTGTGCCAGGCGCCGACCGTCGCGATTGTGCCATTGGGATTATCTTCGAAGTAATGATTGGCATCCAGTGGACGCCACATTCCCGTGTTATGCGGGTCCTTGCGGTGGTTACCCGAGCCAGCTCCCATCAGCAGATAAGGTTTCCAGTAGTAATCGGTGCCATCGGTATTATCGTGTGTGGCAGCGAGAAGCCCGTTCGTTGAGGTAAACTTTGGCCAGTTTTGGTAACCTGCTTCGTCTGGGGAATACACATGCCCACCGACTACTCCGCTCGTTTCTGCACTGAGTCCAATATCCAGGAGCCAGGCAATGTCCGCATAGTTGTAGGATGGGTTATTCTCATGTGAATGCGGGTCTACCTCTACATGCTTTACCTGCTGAAAGTATTGGATGAGATTAAGCCCGTTGAGCAAAAGACTGCTGTTATAGTTGGCACCAGACGCAGTCTCGAAGCGTCTCACACCCTCGAGGAAGTTCCAGTCGGACTGGAAACACCACGGGATAGCCCGAGTCTCGCAGAGATTGGCAAACTCCAGTATGCCGGATCGCCATGTGCCGTAGGTTACCGCACTGGCAGTGGTAAAATTCGGCGTGGCCGGCGTAGTGCCACTCGTGGGTTGCTCGCTATGCACCGCCAGAACGAGATAGGGAATGGCATGGGCAAGACTCGGAAGCAGCAGTGCTTGACCAAGGATAAGTAGCGATATCAACGTGAACAGACAGTAGCGACAGCGGATTTTCATGACGACAGGAGCCTCCTTTGGGTTACGAATAATGGAAAAGACAGCAGACAACTGTTCAACAAAACGACTCGATACCTTAATAATCGGCAGAATCCGCGCGGGGTAAAATAGATTCTGTTGCACGAGCCTCGCAGGACTTCTGCGAATTTGTTAAAAAGTTAGTCGCTTATGCAATGGTTAAGAATGAAGCCGGTCTTTATAATAGAACAACTTTTTAGAATCACCCAATGAATAATTCAATTGCTTCAAATCCATCGATCAAAATCCGTAGCTATCTGCTGCATCTTACTCACTATGATCCACCCTGGAGTGCGGACAAGAGCAAGGAACAACCATTTGAATTGCCTGTAGCCTTGTCGCTGGTGGATGAACTCGTGAAGGTAGGTTTTAATACACTCGTGGTAGGAGTGTCTGATGGGGTGGAGTACAAGTCGCACCCCGAGTTTAAGCGCCATTACTCGGTGCCGATGGAGCAACTCAATGAGTTGTGTGCCTATGCCCGTGGCAAGGGGCTGGATATTATTCCCAAGTTGAATTTCTCCCGGAGTGCGATCAACTGTCACAACCACTGGATGCGTGCTCCCGGGCAGGAATGGCATGTACATTTTGATGATCCCCACTACTGGGCTACTGCATTTGAGGTGATTGATGAACTGATAGGAGTTTGCCAGCCCAAGCACTATTTCCATGTGGGCATGGATGAGGATCATGACCGTTCCTACACCCAGTTTGTGGATGCACTACTGGTGCTACATGAAGGATTGACGAAGCGACAGTTGCGTACGGTTGCCTGGAGTGACAGCTCTCTTGATTACCCATCCGGGCAAATCTATCGGGAGAAATCTGAACTCGCAGAAACGCGTCTGCCTAAGGATTGTATCCGGATACTCTGGAACTATTGGGCGCAGCCGGCGGCCACCATGCAGCAGATCACAAACCAGGGATTGGAACTCTGGGGTGCTCCCGGGTGGAAGGATGCCGCGCAAGTGACCGGTTTTAAAAATGCGCTCCTTGCTGCTGGAGGCAATGGCTTGATTATGACGCGCTGGATTGCGTGTCAGAAATGCAATCAGGAACAGCTCATTAAACAGATCCGAGAGCTCGGTCCGTTGTATCACTAACTTCAGATAGCTGAAGTCTGGACGAAATGAAAGGGATTCCCGGCGGGTTGCGTGAAGTAGGATGAACACTGGAGGACTGTGGTAGAGGTGCTGTGTTCTCAATGCAGCGCCAACGGCGCGACCTTAAGACAGCCTGGGCCAACGGCCCAGGTAAAACGATATATATACAGGATCGAAAGCGCTGAAAGCGCGACCCCAGCGGATTGTAGGACATCTCCTTAGGTCGCGCCTTCAGCGCTCAGGGTATTGTTTTGGTCTAAACCTGGGCCGTTGGCCCAGGCTATGGCTAGTGCGCGCCGTTGGCGCTCTTGAAGGCAAACAGGGTTCATCTCACTTTCCATGACTTCAGGATGTCTGAACTTCAGACAGCTGTAGAAGCGACGTCCATAGCACCTAGACCACAGACCTACGCCTTAAACAGTTCCTTGATCTCGGCTAAACTAATCTTGCTGGAGGCTTCGGCGCTTTCCTCGAATAGGGCTTCGAGCAAGCCTAGCTTGGACTTCTGGAGTTCCACAACTTTCTCCTCGATGGTGCCTGCGGTGATGAGCTTCACGCTGGTCACCACCTTGGTCTGGCCAATACGGTGGGCGCGGTCGGTGGCCTGTGCTTCCACGGCGGGATTCCACCAGGGATCGAAATGGACAACGGTATCTGCACCAGTGAGGTTTAGCCCCACGCCGCCGGCCTTCAGCGAGATAAGGAAAACGGTGTTGCTGGCGTCGTTGTTAAAGCGGTCCACCACGGCTTGCCGATTGCTGGTGGAGCCGTCGAGGTAGCAGTAGTTCACGCCGCGGGTTTCCAGATAGGTGCGCAGGAATCCGAGAACGGAGACGAACTGCGAGAAGACCAGTAGACGGTGGTCGCCGTCGATGGATTCGTCGATCAACTCATCGAGGGCTTCGAGCTTGGCCGAGTCATCCGGGCTGAGTTTGTCGTCGAGTATGCGGGGCTCGGCGCAAATCTGCCGCAACCTGAGAAGCTGCGTAAAGGCGGCAAAGCGCACCTTCTGCTCCGATACTCCAGCCATCTCCATCTGGAAGATTTCTTTCTCGGACTTAATGCGGTAGCTCTCGTAGAGTTGGCGCTGCTTCGGGCTGAGTTCGCAGTAAACAATCTGGGTAATCTTGTCCGGCAGTTCGGGAGCCACGGCCTGCTTTGTACGGCGCAGGATGTAGGGTGCTGCCTGGCGGCGATGCCGCTCGTCGAACCACCCACGGTCATCGTTCTTCACGCCTTCAGGGATTTTCAGGAGCAGGCCGGGCATGATAAAGTCGAAGATGCTGCGAAGGTCGTCTAGGCTGTTTTCCACCGGCGTGCCGGTGAGTACGAAGCGGCCCTCTGCCATAATGGAGCGCAGGGCGATGGCGTGCTGGGTCTTTCGGTTCTTAATGTGCTGGGCTTCGTCGGCGATGAGCAGTTTCCAGTCACAGGCGCGGAAGAGTTCGCTGTCTCTCGCCATCGTGGTGTATGAGGTGATGACGAGGTCGTAGTTCGTCGCATCTGCTACGGAAGTGATGCGGCGGTCTCGGTGGTGGACGAAGCTGCGCAGCTCCGGCGCGAAGCGTGCGGCTTCCCGGCGCCAGTTTTCCACCAAACTGGCCGGGCAGACAACGAGAGTGGGTGCGGGGCGAGCGTCTGGCTTCTTCGCCAGCGCATCGCCGCGAATGGCGAGCATCAGCCCCAGGGCTTCGATTGTTTTCCCCAAGCCCATTTCATCAGCAAGTATGGCTCCGAGCCCTTCCTGATAGAGGTAGTAAAGCCAGGAGACGCCGAGAAGCTGGTACGGGCGCAGGAGTTTGGCAAAGGTTTCATTTATCGGCGCTGGCTGAAGATTCGTAAGCTCGCGAATCGCCTTCACGCGGACCGTCCAGTCATTGGGCACATTATACTCTTCGCTGACTGGGCGCAGCTCGTTGTGTACATCGATCAGGTCGCGCCTGCCGAGAGCAGTCTTGAGTATGGGATTGAGCGGCGCATCGTGTTGGCCGATGATCGCTCGCTGGGCCTGGAGGATGGCGTCGATCTTCTCTGGATCGAGGAGCACTATGGTGTCTTCCTTGATCACATAGTAGCGCCCTATGGCCACGTTCTGCATGATCGTCTCTGAGGGGACGTTCTCTGCTTTCAGGGTCATCTCGAGCGAGTGGATGCCAGCCTTTTGTCGGATAATTGTATGGACTCGCAGGCGGCGCAGGTGGGCCGTCCGTTTCTTAAAGTTATCTGAATACGTCACCTGATAGCGGCGACCAATCTTCCCGAATTCCTTGGCAAGGAAGTTAAGGACTTTATGTTGATCGCGTATCCACCACTTCCCATTGGAGGGCTCATGCACAAAGTGGCTCGCGCGTAGTAGTGCAGTAAACTCATCGTACAGTACGTCATCACGGTTCGGCGAGGTTACGGAAAGGAACTGCGTGGAGCCATCAAGCATCGGGCGGTCATACCGGAACGGCTTGGGGTAGGGGGGGAAGGGTTCTTCCTTCGGTGGGGGTGGCTTTGGAGCTTCTACGATTTCCTTGCGCGGACCCTGGCTGACAAAGCTGCTGGCCTCAACGAGGTGTTGAGAGACACCGGCTATTTGTCCATCAGTCCACTTGAGTGGCTCATTGGGCTTATTAATCCAGAACACACACGGCACGCCCTTCATTATGTTCAAGAGCGCCTGTACCTGGGCACGCTTTAGCTGCATGAACCCGAGAAGCTTTCCCCCGCACCAAGACTCTACAAGAAATGCCGTTTCCCCCATCGCTTGTTCGAGGGCATAGAGCTTACTACGGTCTATCTTCTCCGGTAGCGTGGCTACACCTTCAACAAGCGCATCCAGCTTCACCATGATTTTATCGTTCTCGGCAGCCTTCGCGATATTGGGTGGCAGGAACAGGCGGAACGAGAGGCGCATACCCTTCGTCGGATGCAGGCGCAGGGAAACCAGTTTAGGTTGTTTGGCGAGTTTCTCCGCTGCTGCGGCACGCGCGGCTTCTTTTGCCTTTGCTGCCTCTTCTGCGGCTTTAGCGGCGGCTTCCGCAGCCTTCTCCGCCTCAAGTTTAGCCGCTTCCAGTGCTGCCGCTTCCGCCTCGATGTCCGCCTTTTTCTTGCGGCCACGCTTGGGCTTGACTGGAGTGACCTCTACCACGACTTCCGGCGGTGGTTCTGGAGGCAGTGGCTTACCCACTTGCATACAGATGGCCACGGCATGCGCGCAAATAAAGCCCTGGCGACCCTTGAAACAGGAACACTTATTCTCCGGGAATACCAGGGAGCGGAGATTTATCCGTGGTCGATATTCCTGCCCACCGAGTTTAATCAACCCAGTTAATACGGGTGGAGCCCATTCCAGCTTTTTCACCGCCTGTAACTCCAGCATCTCCACAGCTTCACGATGGACGGCCCAGCCACCCATGTTGACTAAATCCTGCTTCGAGAGTTGTGGAGGTTGAGGCGCTTCTTCCATAGTCTAGGCTTCGCCACGAAACAAGATTTTCCCCAAGCGAGGCTTGGCTGCATGAGCCAGCGCTTCCTTATACCCGGCCAGCGGGTACACTTTTTCCACCGGCGCAGTCAGCGCGCCTGTGCGCATGAGGGTGAAGATTTTATCAAACATAATCTGAGCACGCGGACGCGAGTGAACGCGCAACCAGCGATCCATCCAGAAACCGCTTAACGAAATATCGCTAAAAATCAAGTGCCGAGTGGGAAAACGTACCGCTTCGAAGCTCATTGCCCCAAAAGTCACCAGTTTTCCTTCTTCACTTAGGGACTTTACCAGCCGGATGGCACTTTCACCACCGACCGAGTTCAGAGCGAGATGCACTGCGCTCCCGCCGGTCAGCTTGTGTATATTCTTGGGGTATTCATCATTATCCAGCACCACTACATCGGCCCCGAGTTTCTTCAAAGGAGCAATCAAGTCCTCCCGGCGCACCACATTCACGGTTCGAAGGCCCAAGTGCTTCGCCATCTGGATGACGAATACGCCTACCGCACTATTCGCCGCATTCTGGATTACCCAGTCCCCAATCCCCAAATGCCCATCTCGCAGCAACCGCCACGCAGTCGGCGGGTTTACCCACGCCATTGCAGCCAGTTCTGTAGGTACATCTTGTGGGATGGGCCACAATTCCGCAACCTGGGCAATGCAGTAGGTCTGCCAGCACCCGGCGTCTTCCGGGAAGCGCACCCGCTGCCCGGGCTTGACATCCGTCACCCCTGAACCCACGGCCACTACTTCTCCCACCGCTTCGCGTCCCGCCACAGCAGGCAGCGTCTTTAGCTTCCCGTAGTTTCCCAGCACCATGCCAAAGTCCGACGGGTTAATGGATGCCATTAATAGTTTAACGAGCGCCTGTCCCGGTCCAGGATCGGGCAAAGCGATTTCTTCAAGCGACAGAACGTCCAGTGGGACGCCATGCTGCTGATAGCGCAAGGCGAGGCTTTTCATAGTAATACGTTGAGCTTCGTAGTAGTCGGGGTAAAGCAGAAATTACAGCATGAGCACCGGAACTGCGTGTTCTGGGGTTGAATGAAGCGTATATTCCCTCGCACTGCAAGCATTAGGTGACGCAGTTCCGACTCCGAGCTGTTTCTCGATGTCATCCGCTGTTTCAAGTGGTACGGGCAACTTGCAGGTGTGTCTTCCAGCGATCATCACAGAGCCCGAACATGGACGAGACCCCCATGCAACGCCGTGCAATCGCTTTTATTCGTAAGCTTAGCGGGGTCGCAGCCGTCCCGGAGGGACAGTATGCATCTTAGCCCCAGGTTTTAACCTGGGGAGCGGGTTAGAAAACCCGCTCTCCGTTTGCTTCAAACACCCAACGGAGGGCGGACATTCTTGTCCGCTGTTATACCAACGGAGGGCGGACATTCTTGTCCGCCTATTTGCGATCAACGGTGCATT